>JAPPNJ010000078.1 GCA_028818705.1 Candidatus Poribacteria bacterium | reverse complement strand
TCTGCTCTGATTCCACTATTTTACCACATCCTTATGTTTTACTCAATATGACTTCCTCCTATAATTTATCGCTGCGTAGCATAGAAAACGAAGCAGCAAAACATCGCAAATTTGGTTAATTTTGTATGCCTTTAGTGTGCATTAAACCAGAAAAAATGTCAAGAGATATTTCGTATCTAATTTGCTGTTGACTGTAAATTGAGGCTATCGTATTATATCGGTAAAGACATTCCCGATAATGACTGGTTTTGTCTCTGGGAATAGATTGAAACCTACCTTTCTCCCAACACAAAGGAGAACACCAATGAAACAACGAGAAGCACGACCTTTCGTGGAATCAACAGGCAGTTTCGCGAACGGAAGATACCGCGGCACCCGAATGCCACCACCTGAATGGGTTGAAGATCCCGACGAACGGAAAAGTATGTATGTAAGGGAGTCAATCAAGGTTTACAACGGTCGTTTGTTGCAGCCACCTCCAAACCTTGAAGCGAATGGCTTTCAATTGGTAGACGCCGGCACACAAGTGAAAAATCTGCACGATCAGGATACCGTGACGACGGACTTCTATCAGGAGTGTTCTAACCTTATTACGGCACTTACAGGTTGCAGTGAAACGCAGATGCTCCAACACCAGTATCGAAATGGGTTCGGTGGACTCCCTGAAGGTCACCCTCGCGGGAACAAACCGACGGCAAATGGCAGTGAAGGCACTTATGGCGGTATCCATGCGGATGTTAGTCCTTACTCTGAAGATGGATTTGAAAAGATTGCCGATGGAAAGCATTTCCAGATGTATAATGTGTGGCGTAGCACCAATCTGGAGCAGGATATTTTTGTCATGCCACTCGCCATTTGTGATATGGCAACGGTTACGACAGAAGATATAATTGCCGCCGATGCCTGGTCTCAGACTGAAACACCGAGACGGCTGGTCAGCTTACGACTCGTACATAGTCCAAACCAACGCTGGTATTACTTCCCTCGGATGACACCGCAAGAGACGCTAATTTTCAAACAGTACGACACGCGTCAAGAAAAGTCAAACATGCGTACGGCGTTCCACGGTGCAATAAACGATCCGACGACCCCGGAGGATGCACCATTGCGTGAGACTATTGAAGTGCGTCTACTCGCTTTATTCGATGAGGACACCGACCGCGAGGCAAGGAAGGCGAGGTTCAAAGCCGAGGTACCTGAGACTCATGCCGACGGAAAGGCATCTGCTTGGTTAGAGCGGTAAATATCGCGAGCATGAAGAAATTGAGGAAACACCCAAGCAAGGGAAATTGAGGAAACACCCTATCAAAAACCCCTATCAAAAACACCCCAAGCAAAAACACTCGCGCCTACAGGTTGCTCAACTAACGATTTGACGCTGCTTGTCGTGCCTTGTTGATTTCCGTCAGGACGTTCATTGCGTGCAGCGACTCTTCCTTGTCGTATTGTGGACATTGACGTAGACCTGCAGCGAGACAACGGTGAACTGCTTCGGCTTGGTAGAGAAAACCGTGCTGATTGGGAGACGATCTCCCCATTGCTACAGATCCGGGTAGAGGGTACTCGAAGTAGTGCAGCGGGGCAGGTGCATTTCTTGTCCTGTACTGCGAAGGTACGCCGTTTGGCGGTGGAATCCGGATAGAGATGCGCGTCGGACAGTGACCTGGTCGTTCAAGCGTGATGCGTCCCTCTGTACCGACGAGTTCTGTCACTTCAGCGAACTCAGAGCTGCGTGGTGGAAATGTAAACACGGCGTATTTGTCGTCCCCGTAATCCACGATTGCGCCACCAGCACGCTCTCCTATGGCGGTAACCCCCTTCGGGACTGCTGACGCGCCGAAGGCGAGGGGTGCTGCTTGGATGGTATAGATCGGGTCAATAAAGTCGGACTGCGTTAGGACGACTTCCCCGATGGTGCCTGCCTCAATTGCGGTGCGGGCATGCTCTACTGCTGGAAAAAAACGGGTCCACATGCCGTCTTGCATCATTACGCCCTTCTCTTCGGCTGCGGCGTACATCTCTTGGGCATCGGAAAGATTTATAGTGAGTGGTTTCTCGCAGAGTACATGTTTGCCTGCTTCAATTGCAAGAAGGGTATGCTCCTTATGCAGTGGGTTAATCGTCCCAATGTATACAATATCTACATCGTCAGCTGCGACCATTTCCCTGTAGTCTCCATACGCAGTGGCAACCTCGTACTGCCTTGCGAATTCTTTTGCTCGGTCAAGGTCTCGTGCTGCCACAGCACTCACAGTCGCCCCTTCGCAGGCGTGTAAAGCCCATACCCACTGTGCCGAAATATTACCAGCACCGAGGATGCCCCAACGCAACGGAAAAGAGACATCAGATGCGCTTGTCAGACCTTGGCGGATGTCGAGTGGTGTTGAGAGAGGCATGTTGTCTGTATTAGGATTCATAGGATTTTCCTTTATTAAAGCAAGCCTGCTTAATTTTCACGCCCACGGATCAAGAACAACTTTTCCACAATTATTCGTACACTGCAACGCCCACGCTTCCTGAATGCTGCTCATAGGAAAGGTGTGCGTGATGAATGTATCCAGCTGCTCCTTCACTTGTGTAATCATCCGTATCATAGCAGGTGTATCTGCGAGGTTGTAATGCTGGGTACCATGTAATGTCAAGCCTTTATTGATAATATTGCCTGCTTGAATTGTCACTTCACGAATTCCACCAATTAGTGAAATATGCCCCTTCGAGCGTGTGGCATCAATCAATAATTGGACTGCTGCGGAAGCCCCTGAGCATTCCACGCCTTTATCAACACCTCTACCGTCCGTCAGGTCCCGAATCTGATCGGCGGCATCTGCATCTTGCGGATTGACGACTGCTGCGGCGCCGAGTTTTTTCGCGAGGGCTGCGCGATACGGGTGGCTTTCAACAACGATAACGTGTGCGTCTCTATACACGGCATTAATCACACCGCCAAGCCCAACAGGTCCCATTCCTGTGATTAAGACAGTATCAAAGGCATTGACGTTCATCAACCGCATGGCATTAGACGTCGATCCAAGTCCACAACACGCCATTCCAGCGTGATGATAGGAAACTCCTTCTGGAATCGGGACCAGTTGCCAGTCATATTTAAGGATGTACTGCGCATAAGTCGCCGTCATACCCGTCTGTTCAGGAACGTTTGGGGGCTGATTGTCGTTCTGACAGTGTGCATATTCACCCGTTAAGCAGAGGGAACACTTTCCACACGGGTAGTGTGGCATCACAACAACGCGGTCGCCTACTTTGACAGTGCCTTCCTGCGCGATTTCTACCACTTCACCAGCGGCTTCGTGTCCGAAGCTGTCGCTCTCACCTTCATTTTTGAAGCTTTTGTATTCTGTGCACATGGGTGCCGAATGAATTTTGACGACGACGAACTCACCCTTAGCAACCGGGTCTGGTTTGTCAATTAATCCCGCACTTTCGGGTCCGAATTTTGCTGCAACTTTCATCCCAGTCTCCATCTCTTAAACGGTTTTTTCGTAAAATGTACCCAAGTAGCTAGGGGCAAGATTTTCAACATACAGTTATCGCTTTTCATTCAAAAGGGTTTTAGTTTGCGTTATTACAGGCACAACCTAACAGGTTATGCTACAAAGATAGCAACTTGAATAAAATGTGTGTAAGCAATCAAACTTGCTTTAGCGACGGTGTCTGTCAACCTTTTTAATCACGCCCCATGTTTTGAGAAGTTTATCGGTTGGATTAACACCTTGCCTACCTGTGTCGTAGACCTCAACAGTTGTAAATGGAACATCATTATGGCTTGCGTCGTTAAAGATGTAGATATCTCTGTTTATAACTTCAGCCTTATGGCCGACTCTGGCAACAGGCATGTCGGGTTTCTGGGTCCAACGCCCGAATCGAGGATGGTAGATTTCTACTGTTTTAAAATTTGTCGTCCCCTGTCCCTGACTCCGAAAATAACCGCCCATCACATAAATTTTCCCGTTAATCACACTTGCGGTGTGCCCCGATTTTGCCGTGGGCATATCCCCTATTTCGCGCCACTGCTTTTTTTTCGGGTCATAGACTTCAATACTGGAAAGAAAGGGCCCCGGATGATTTATAATCATGGGCAATCCCGTGCCACCCATGACGTAAATCTTTCCGTCAACAACACTGACTGCGGCACCATCTCGCGCATGGTTCATGCTTTTCCCTTTTGCCCATGTGTCAGTAACTGGATCATACACCTCCACGGTGTCTAAGCGAAACGATTTTATCTTATATGCTACCCCACCGATTGCGTAGATTTTGCCATCCACGACGCACGTGGTGGTGTGTCTTGGTGTAGGCATATCGGTTTTCTGTGTCCATGTATCGGTCTCCGGATCATACATTTCGACGGTTGGAAGTTCTTCAGGCTTCCACCTTCGGATCCTTCTAACCTCATTATCTGGCAGAAGGACATCAAGCTCAAATCGATTCAGAACTGTTCCACCAACCGCGTAGATTTTGCCATTCACAACCGAGACAGCTGCGCCAGTGCGAGCCGTTGGCATATCAGCCTTTCGTTCCCATTTATCGGTTTTCGGGTCGTACATTTCGACGGTTGAGAGAGACAAGTCCCCAAGTCCGGTAACCTCGCCCCCAATTGCGAATATCTTTCCGTCAACAACGCACGTTGTAAATCCTGATCGGGATGTTGGCATGTTTGCTTTCTGTTCCCAAGTTCCATCCGCTGCGAGATTGACGACGTTTATTACTGATAATGCCCATAGCGTAAGGATGCCGAAAGTCAAACGCACTTTCATGGTGTGCCTCCATTCTTTCCCGGCGTGTGAATATATAAAAAATACTCAATCTCGCCATATTATATAACTTTTAGGAGTTTAGAGCAAGTCTTCTGTAGATACGGAAGTGGCACCTGACAAGGTGGGAAAGACAGGCAAGGCATAAAGACCTCGCCCAACACTATTTGCGAGTGTACGATTTAAGGGAGTATTATTTCTGTTTTAATTGCCCCCATGTCGTTGTTAATAATTCTGCCTGAGGCTGGACAGGTAAAGTCGCAGGATCAAACCAATCAGCAGCGTAATTGATGCCGCGTCGGGTGAGTTTTTGGCTAATACCCGTCTGTAGGTTGATTTTAAAGAGTTGGGTATGATCGCCATCGCGTCGTTGATACAGGAGTTCCGTTCCATTCGGAGACCATACAGGCATAGACGCTCTCGAACGCCCAACAGGAACAACCTGACGGAGTTCTTCACCAGAGCGATCTATCATATAGATTGTCCCTTTATCCATATCTTTTCGCAAGGGTGGTATATGGGAAAAAGCGATTTTCTCTCCGTCAGGAGACCATGCTGCATCACGCATGCGTAGCCAGGCTTCAGGATGGATTGTTTTCTGGGCTCTGGTCCTTAGGTTAACAAGTTGGAGTTGGTAGCTTCCCGGATGTATGGCTTGTGTTAGGGTAAAAAGAATGTGTGTTCCGTTAGGGGACCATGCCGGACTTCCCCCAAGCCAACCTGTTTGGGCGATTTGCTGGACATCATCTCCATCAATGGAAGCGACATAGATAGCCCAAGGATGCGTATAAGCAATGGATTTCCCATCGGGGGACCAGACGGGGTATTCTCTATAGGCAGGTTTTCTGAAAACCTTCCGCACATTCTTCCCGTTGGCGTCCATAATGTAAATGTCCCGCTTGCCGTCGCGATCGGAATTAAAAACAATATGTTCACCTGTGGGTGACCAGATAGGATTATGATCTCGTGCAGGATCACGGGTTAAGTTCACCAGATCACTCCCATCAGGGTTCATAATATAAATTTCGGAGTTACCATCACGCGTAGATGAAAATGCGATCTTGGGAGTTGTCGGTGCTTTTGCAAATACCGAATTAATGTTTGGATGCGTTAAGTAGATACTGAAAAGGCAAAAGAGAAAGAGGATTGTCTGTTTCATACGTTGATTCTCCTTAGCGTTTCTTCTGAAAGTGTATAGGTATTAACTGCCCATCTCATGTCATCTTGCTTTTTCACTTTTCCCCTTTTGAAGGAAGGATGCTTGGATTCAGTAGGAGACTTCACTCACTCACCCCACTGATATTTTGTGAGGCGCATTCCTGTAGGTGGACTCGCATTATTTGCCCAATTCCCCTTAATCCACAACTGGTGCAAGATCTTCAGCCCCGCAAGCGGATGGGGGTCCTTGGTATGGTTGTTTACAACATATAAAAAATTAGGTTTCTTCGGCTCCACAAGCCGGCGGATATCAATAATACGGTTTTCTTGCGGCGAAGTCCCTTCCATGTTGATAGGATTTGTTAGTAGACGCCCATCAAGGTTAATAGAATTTAATGGGACGCGCAAGGAATATAACCCCTCCTTTTGCGTCAAATTCGCCAGCGGATGCAAGTCTATTACCGAATTGTTACCGAGATGGCGTTCTCTAAGACTCGTCCCAAACGCAATGTCGCTCATGCTATTGATACCATTGTGATTAGCCTCTCGCTCCTCTTGTTCTGGCATCCTCTTATTTATTGACGGAACACGGGGCAGTAATCCGAAATCACCTCCAACCGATGTCCGCAATACAGGGTCGGATATCTGTGCCTCAAAGAGCTGTGTTTGTTCTGTTGGTTCCAAAGTAATATCGTATTTTATATCTGTAAGATTCAACCCTAAGAGCGGGCTTAAATTTCTTATCGGATTTTCCTTGATCCACAGTGTCCGCAAGTTCGTCAGCCCGGAAAGAGGGCTAATGTCTCCAATGTGATTGTGTGTGAGGATCAACTGGTTTAGGTTCTTCAAACCCGACAACGGCACAATGCTTTCAACTTTGTTATCAAAAAGGTCTAAGGTTTCTAAGCTTATCAGATTTGCAAGCGGTCTTAAATTGCTTATGTGATTGTTCGCTAAATTCAGATGGATAAGGGAAGTCAATGAACGCAGTGGAGATACGTCGGTTACTTGATTACCACTTATATTGAGATACATCAGAGTGGTGAGCGAAGCGAGCGGCGTTAAGTCGGTGATATAATTGCCCCCGTTGCCAAAACTTAAGGACACTATGTTATGAGCGAATTCCAGCCCCTTTATATCAGTAATACCTATTCCACCTGTTCTTAGACGTCGCAGCCCTTGCAGCATATCCTTCGTTAATGGGGCAGCTGCAGGAAGTGCGAGTTCCTCCCGAACTGCGGCACGGAGTGCTGAATCGGGCATCCATGTCTCAACATTAGCAGTCTCTGAAGACCTCAGTGCCTCGGATGTTGAGATCGTTTCAGAAACCTGTAAGCCTGCCCTGCTGCTTTTATTGCTGCCAGCAACACGACCAACTTGATTTCGCACCGCTGGTTTTACGTCAGTCTCAAGAACGATAGGTGCGTCAACTATTTCGATGGTAGGTTCAGACTGAGCCTCAAAACTATAGGGTTCCTGAAACCGAGTCAGGTATCGATTGCTTGTGCCGAAGAGTAAGGCGATTAGAAGCACACTCGTGCCGAAAGCGAGCCATGGGATGAAGGGTTTCGGCATCGGTTGTGGTGTGATTTTTACATCCGCGACTTGTCGCATAATGTTCTCAGTAAGACTCGCCGGGATTGGCACGCCGCCGAGAACTTCTTGAATTAGGAGTTCCTGAGCGTCTTGTAATCGCTTTCTCGCCCGATGTAGTCGACTCCTAATCGTGTTCACCGACACACCGAGGAATTTGCCAATTTCCATCGCTGTCATTTCACCGAGATAGTAGAGTGTCACCACCGTCCGTTCGCTCTCGGGCAATTTTTCCAGAAGTTTTTTGACGATCTCATAGCGATGCTCATCCACTTCCGCCTCACGTTTTTCCAAGACATAATTTGTGTAAGCTGATTGCTCTAACTCCATCACAGAGGTATTTTCCAACGACTGTATTGCAGGTTTCTGTTTTCGGATCCAATTCAGGCAGAGCCGATTCGCAATCACATAGAGCCATCCAGCAAATTGGTTTGGATTTTTGAGCGTAGAAAGCTTTTTATAGGCTCGAAGGAAGGTGTCTTGGGTAATCTCTTCAGCGTAATGAAAATCGCCGATCTTCCGCCAAGCGAGGGTATGAACGCTTTTTTGGTACTTTTGGACCAAGGTGTTAAATGCTACGTCGTCCCCTGACAAAGTATCGTGAATCAACTGAACATCGTTTTCTCTTTCCATGAAGCTTCCTCCTGATGAACAAATCGGATCCGCATCCCCAAAGCATTCAATGAAATGCTAAATCTCAGACTTTGTGCAATACCACGCGGTATATAATCGCATTATCTCAATATTAAAGACACTTTTTTTCGGCGAAAAGTTGCATAATGTGAAAAAAAATAAAAGATATGTAAGATTTTTTCCATTATTGTAAGGAAGGTTCACGTATTCAGCCGAATTAAATACCAAAGTTAGGATTATATATGATGACGGCATGATTTCGGATGATTTAATTCAAAGAAATTCATTCTTCAGGAAAGGTTCCTACTTGATTAGATAGATATAGTGTATGAAAATACGACACAGTCAATATTGGGGCTTGCTTATTGACTACCTCAAACCCCAGTGGCCAAGATTTTTGCTGATGACCCTGCTCTTGTTTAGCAGTATCGGTCTACAACTCATCAACCCACTAATTGTGCGTCATTTCATTGATACTGCGAGATCCACTGAGGCACTACAGAAATTGATTCAAGCTGGACTGCTATTCATTGGTGTCGGATTGATTCATCAGGCTGTATCTGCTTTTTCAGTATACGTCAGTAGTGATGTGAGTTGGCGGACAACCAACCGCTTACGGGCGGATTTGACCCTTCATATATTGGGATTAGATATTTCCTTCCATAGCACCCACACACCCGGTGAATTAATTGAACGCGTTGACGGCGATGTGGACAGACTTGCCAACTTTTTCTCGCAATTTGTGATGGAGATATTAGGCGGCATTCTGTTGTCAGTCGGCACATTGATTGTTCTCTTTTATGAAGACTGGCGACTGAGTGCGATCCTTGCAGTCCTTGTGACGGTTTATTTGATGGTGCATATTCGTTCTCAGCTCATCTCTGAGCCTCACTGGGACGCTGAGAGACAGGCGAGTGCCGATCTGTCGAGTTTTCTTGAGGAACGTCTTTCTGGACTCCGAGACATTCGGGCTAACGGCGCAATCGCTTATGTGATGCGGCGTTTTCATGAAGTCATGAGACGCGCAGTCCTATCAAGATTCAAAGCCGACATTATCACCGATATAGGGTGGACTATATCGAACATTGTATTCGCTGTCGGTTTCGCGACTGTGATGGGATTTAGCGCATACCTATTCCAAGCCAACGTTATTACTATCGGGACGGTCTATCTCGTTCTCCATTATCTCCAGATGTTACATGCCCCCCTGAACAGGATTCAACGGCAGATAGAGGATTTCCAAATGGTTAAGGTTAGCATCAGGCGTGTCAGGGAACTTATGCTAACCAGACCGAAAATCCAAGATGGTCCAGGAGCGGTTCTTCCTCCCGGAGCATTGTCCGTTGAATGCCAAGATATTTCCTTTTCCTACCAGCCAGAACGACCCATTCTGAAAAACCTGTCATTTTATCTACGTCCGGGTAAAGTTCTGGGGCTGCTCGGACGCACGGGAAGCGGAAAAACCACGCTTTCTCGTCTTCTGTTTCGGTTCTACGACGCCAGTAATGGCACAATTTACTTAGACGATACAGATATAAGTAACCTACAATTGTCTGACCTACGACGGCACATAGGCATCGTCACACAGGATGTACAACTATTTCAGGCACCTGTTCGAGATAACTTAACCTTGTTCGATCGAACAATTGAGGATGATCAAGTCCTGGCGGGGCTCCAAGTCTTGGGATTGGGTCCTTGGTACGATACGCTGTCTGACGGACTTGATACACAACTTCCTTCAGGTGGTGGTGGACTTTCCGCTGGCGAAGCACAGCTATTGGCATTTACGCGGGTGTTCCTAAGGAATCCTGGATTGATAATCTTGGATGAAGCCTCATCCCGTCTGGATCCTGCCACTGAAAGACACCTTGAGCGAGCAATAGACACACTTCTGAGAAATCGGACTGCGATTATAATTGCCCATCGCCTTTCGACTGTGCAGCGGGCAGACGAAATTATGATTCTTGAAGAAGGTCGAATCAAAGAATATGGGGCATACGAAAATTTGGTAGCTAATCCTAATTCCATTCTGTCCGGTCTTTTGAGAACAGGGTTAGAGGAGTTTCTGGCGTGAAAACATTATCTCTCAACAGTGAAAAGAGAGGACACTATTTCTGGCGGCTGATACGTTTTAGTCCGCTGTTGTATAGTCTAAGTTTCATTTTTTCCTTGGCTTATTATGGTTTACCACTTCTCATTGGGTTAATCATACGCGAGTTCTTTAACGCCTTGACAGGTGAAACAGCGGTCCGTTTTGATCTGTGGACCTTGGTGATTCTCTTCTTGGTCACACGATTGACTATCCAAATATTTGAACAGAGCTATGCTGCAACCTATGCATACTTTGAAGGTAAACTTCAAACACTGATTCGCAGGAATTTGTTCAAATCCCTCCTGCAAGACGCAGAGATTCATTCTGTGCAAAACCCCGGCGAGATAATCAATCGCTTTGATGATGACACACAAGGGGCAGTCGCTCCGATCACAATCGTTATTGAACTGAGCGGGCACGCGCTATCTGCTCTTGTTGCGTTGGTTGTGTTGTTGCGTGTCAATGCTTTCATTACACTGTTCGCCTTTCTACCGATGATAGCAATTGTAGCCCTGACAAACGGGTTTGGTCAGCGCATTCAAACTTATCGACGCATGAACCGCGAAGCCACAGGTCGTGTCACTGGCTTTCTCGGCGAACTTTTCGGGGCAGTACAGGCGATCAAGGTGGCAAACACCGAGACAAATGCCGTTCATCATTTTGATGGTCTCAGCGAGGTAAGACGCAAGGCTGTTATCAAAGAGCAGCTTTTCAACCAATTGCTAACTTCGATGCATTCGACAACAATCAACCTAGCGATAGGCGTGATTTTGGTATTGGCTGGTGAGATGATGAGAGTCGGCGTTTTTACCGTAGGTGATTTCGCACTGTTCGTTAATTACATCGCACTCGGACAGGTTTCAGTATTAGGATTCGCCAATTGGCTTGGGCGCTTGCTGGCAGCATTCAAGCAGGTTGATGTTTCTCTGAAACGGCTCTCTGAACTAACAGCTGATGATTCACAAGAGAAGCTGCTCAGACTTGGACCGGTATACCTACGCGGTAACTTTCCGAGCGTTCCCTTCATCGTCAAAAACAGAAGTCATCATCTAAGCCATCTTGAAGTCAAAGGGTTGACTTACCATTATCCGGATACGGGACGTGGGATTGAAAATATCAACCTCAGCATAGAAGCCGGGACCGTTACTATCATCACCGGACGTGTCGGTTCGGGTAAAACAACGCTTTTGGAGGTCCTATTGGGACATCTACCTCGAGACACTGGAAACATATACTGGAACGGTAAACCCGTCGAGGATGCGGCATCGTACCTTGTACCACCACGCTGTGCCTACACCCCTCAAGTTCCACGACTTTTCAGCGATGCCCTTCGAGATAATATCCTGATGGGGTTGTCGGAAGATGATGTCAATCTTCCGGCAGCCATCTGGGCAGCAGCGATGGAGGACGATCTGAAAACATTTGAAAGTGGACTGGATACGGTGATTGGCCCCAGAGGTGTTAGACTCTCTGGCGGACAACTACTACGGACAGCAGCAGCGCGGATGTTAGTGCGTGAGCCTGAATTATTGGTGTTTGACGATCTTTCCAGTGCAATTGACGTGGAAACAGAGCAAAAGTTATGGAGCCGAGTATTTGAACAACAGAAGTCGCCTTCAATAAGTCTACCCACGAGTACGTACCTTGTAGTGTCCCATCGCCCTATTGCCTTACGACACGCCAATAATATTGTCGTCCTCAAGGACGGAAAAATAGAAGCAGAAGGAACGTTAGAACTGCTTTTGGAAACGTCCGAGGAGATGCAAGAATTATGGCAAGGAAATATAGATGTAGCGTCAGAATGAGAGGTGACGATATATTACTTCTGGTGCGGCATCCTCAACTGACGAGAGACTTCAAGACGCTGAACTCTATTGACATAGTTGTGTTCAGCTTCGAGGCAAGTTCGTCAATCGCGATTCTCCCATCGGCATTCACTGGTACAGTTCAACTCACCTCACCGCCCTTTACAATCGACTTCTCAAAGAGCAGATTGGTGACTGGCTTCTGGTTCTGGTATACGTCCCCAATCTGTAGGCTCAAAAGCTCAGAGATGCGTCTGCCAGTACCAACCCCTAAATGAACAGCACACGGTTTCGGACTTGGTACGTGCCGACGAAACATGTTGAAACTCGCCGGATCTCGTCGTTGTCTAGCGGTCTGGTGCCTTTCACTTTTTCGCCCCTGCTTCAACACAACTTTTCGCCGGACAGCGGATGTTAAACAACCACAGCAATCAGGATTGGAAGTTAATTCCCGTTAGCGTTTTCTTGACTTGGAACATAATAATAGCCAACAATAAGACACATCTCGTCTTCGGATGTAAATCCGAACTCGATAGGAACATCGCGATCGTAATTGTTATGGGTACACTGAAAACGGAGTCCGTCGGTCGCATCAAGCATCAGTGGTGGGTTATAGAAGGTGATGGGCGCGTCATCATAAGCGACGCTCCGGTGGAGCAATGCATCCGTGGACATCTGCGTGATTTCAAATAACTCACCGTGTCTATGCATGTGAGATGTCAGCATCATTACATTCAAGACTGCGTTGGGTGCTTTGCCTTGGCGTTCGAGTTCATCTTCAATATACCAGTCCATTTTAGTAACACGGGTGAGTCCGGGTGGGACGTTAATATCCGTGTTTGAGACGAAAATCTCAACTGCTTCATACTTCACTTTTTCTGGAGGTAGGGTGTAGAGATTAATATAAACCTCGCCGACGAGTGTTTGGGTGCCTAACAAATTGATGTAGTGAGAG
The DNA here is from genome assembly GCA_028818705.1 of Candidatus Poribacteria bacterium. Lineage (GTDB taxonomy): Bacteria > Poribacteria > WGA-4E > WGA-4E > WGA-3G > WGA-3G. The sequence goes on along the minus strand of JAPPNJ010000078.1, from coordinate 4,417 downwards.
TTCAGGTCAAAGAGCGTATCGCCGGGGAGCCGGAGTGCGACGCTCTCTGGAAACGCAAAGGCGAAATTGTCGGTTTGCGTCCCAGCAACGAAGTATCGGTGCGTCCCTATGTTTCCGAGTGCTTGCGGATCGTTTGGATCGAGTTCACGGAAAACGTTTTTGGCATCAACCCCTATCCCGGGAGTGGTGCCAGCATGGATGATGCCTTCGGATATAGCAGCATCGGTGAGTCTGTATAAGATGAAGTGATGACTACCTGTCGGATAGAAAATCTCGTATCCGTTGATGAAGATGTCCTCTTCTATCAAGTCGCCGTTTTCATCTCTGATTTGGGTTGCGTAAAAAACTTCACGTTCGGTGCCGGGTTCAATTTTGTAAGGAGGTAGATGGAGTTGATAGCCCTGTCCAGGTAGCGGCGCCGGCGGTGGCTGAAACGTTTCTTCTGGGTCTCGTAGCACGCCGAGATCGCCAATTCCTTCAATCTTACCTGTTTGTGGTGCGCCAGCAGCAATCCAGGCCCGAACTGCATCTATCTTGCCCTTGTGGAGAATGCTCCCACCCAACGGCATTTGAACCCCTTGCTCTACTACTGTGGGTCCGATGAGTTTCACTAACAGGAAGCTATTCTCTGGATTACCCGGATCAACCAGTTTCATACCCGCAGCTGCTGCCGCTGGATTCTGTGGTTGACGTCCAACGAGATCCTCATAAGAGCGGCCATAGGTAAGGTCTAAACTCGCAATATTCGCAGGTGCAGCGTGGCAGGCACTGTTAGCACAGCTTTTATCAAAGATATATTCCTGAATATCGTGATAGACTGAGTTCTCATTCGGGGCAGTTTGTCCAAAACTTCTACTGACCCGCACGAGGTCTAGGACATCGACGACGCCGTCGCGATTGACATCAGGGTCCTGTTGAGTATTACGATCTCTCAGTTGCCCCAAAGCAGCAGCGACAAGCACTAAGTCTTGGATATTCACTACACTGTCTTTGTTGACATCCTCCAACAAAGTAGGGAGGTCGCTGTGTCCAAGTGCAGCAGAAGACATAGTTCCCATTAACAAGACGACAAGCGTGAAATAAAATAGTTTTTTCACACTCCCAGAACTAAAGGAGTGGGATTTTTGTTTCTTCATTCAATTCCTCCTTTGTGGAACTCTTACTCAAACTCCACAAGCGTTTAATGTTTCCGTCTGACAGACAGCAACATGTTTTAGATTGATTGATGCATTTATACCTCTATCTATTCGATAATCCTATGTATCGCAATGATAGGTGCAGAAAACAACTTTCATGCTATCTTCGTCAATTCCCTGCAATGCCTCAGAGATCGCCGCGTGGCGATACGAGAGTCTTGTGATTTCAAGTCAATTTGGTTGATAAGCGAACTTCGACACGAACTTGTGATAAAGTTTCCGCTGTACAAATACAGTCTGCTGACAACTATCAATCGAAGGCGTTTGAGATGACAACAAGATCAAGAATATTCACAACGCCATCGGCGTTGAGATCCGGTGAATCTTTGCCAAAGGCGTTTGAGAGGATCACCAAGTCAAGGATATTTACGACACCATCTCCATTGAGATCCGCAGTTTTTTCCGCCTTAACGGTTACAGTGCTTGGTTCAATTAAGTTGTAACTCTCTAATTCGTAGAGAGTATCTTGGGAGTCAATATACTTCACGGGACCAATATCAGGTGCCAGCTATTGGTAGGAAGTCTTGCGGAGAATGGCAAGTGCTGTGACGTCCCTTTGATTAATCTCCAACTTCACACAGTCCTCAAACACACCTGCTGGGGTTTCAACGTCTTCAATCGCAACAACTTCTATAGTGCTCGTGCTGGTCACCGCACCGGCGAGTTTGAGTTGCGTTTCTATGATAATCTGCCATGTCCGCCCGAGTGGCAACTCAGCTGGAAAGAAGGTGACGGGTGGATCGAAAGTCGCTTCTGCGATGCCGAGCGCACCTTGGTCCACCGCACTCTGATGTAACAGAAGACCACCATCGTTTTCAACGGTTATCAAATATGTATTAGTGACACTTACGTCTGTCCCGAGTACCTCATTGGTAATTTTCAGTCCGATAAGTCCTTCAATGTTGGTATTCTCAGGTGCTTCAAGCGTATAGGTGCGTTGCTCACTGCCATCAGCACGCAGGAAAACCCAAGTATTACCGATTTCGGCCGGATAATAGTTTGCTGCTCTAGCTGGAAGTGTGAAACAACATATAAGGCACAATATCGAAACTGTCTTCAAACAAGGCATAAATTTGGTAAACTTCATATTCTAAATCTCCTTTTTTTAGAAAACGCCAAAACAACTCGTATTCGGTGAAAGGCAATGTCAATCATTAACAGGTAGCAAAGCCAAGCGATACGTTTCAGAAAGAAAATTGGTTATATCTTCCTTGATCTCTGTTTTGCAACAGCCAGTAATAGCGCAGATAACAGTTGTTGTGACAGCGTATAGAGCGAGAAAAATTAAAAAATCTCGTATTTCATGAATTACTACTGTACGTACCGTCATTTTATATTTTTCCTGTAGGTATTATGCCTATTAGTAACGGATAAAGGTTCAATGTACTTGGATAGAATCAAACCCACTTCCTTAGAAAAAAGGTTAAGGACTGGGTTGAAAAACGAACTGTACAAAAGTCGTGAATCTCAGTAATTCGCAACAGCTGCTGTTGAGGGACTGCGTGGAGAGAGAAAACTCTGCGTATAAGACACGACCCTGAGAAAGGAAATGATGCTATCCGAGACGTCTGTTCCGTCAGAAGTAAAACAAACCTAAAATACTTGGCTATCAGGTTTCTTACCTCGCTCATCTTTTTCAATTTATTGTTAGTAATGTACGAACTTTATTATTTTCACATTGAATTGATAGTATAATTGACTTATTATAACTTATAATCGGGTTGTGCTTCAACTGCTTTCTCACTTTGGTCGCCGGAGCAATAGACAATGCTGTAGATGGACCCTTAGTGCGGATTCCCAGCCCGCAATCCTGCCAATAAAAAATCAAGTAGAAAGGATTTTTCAAGCGGTATTTATTTTTACACACTCACAGCGGATGAGTTCATAGCAACACGGAAAATGCTCATTTTGAAATAGGTAGTAATTGCAAGATACTCACCTGCCATACCCCATGAAAATTGTAAGTCAGGACTCTATACCGCCTGCTTATTGAAAAAAGAAAGGTTTATTGATACTTTAGGACTTACGCAATGTGTGTTTTTAGCGTAGGTGATTTCAGTACGCGAATAAACCATGACCCAAAGCATATCCTGGACGTGATCCAACTTGGATTTGCCATCGCCGCGTTTATCGTAGATACGATAATCAATCAACCAATATCGGTCTAATGCCGGATTGACGTAGACGCACGTCACAATGCCTATACCATTTATCGTTTTTCCAGCGTTGCCAGAATATTGATGTTTCGCCAATGCTATCTCTTTGGCATAGCGTTTGTCTAAGACGGTGTCATCAAAGATCAGAAAGCCATTCGAGGTCTGCTCCAAGTGCGATCTGACATGTTCCCAGACGTGGCGAGGTCTGAGTTGCTCATTGGCGAGATACCAATTTATCTGATCATGAGAAAATCGTTGAGAATGCTTTGCGAAATGAGTCAGTGTATAGTTTATAGGTGTGCTGAGTAAATATTGACAGTAATCCAAACGAGTGGGTCTAACCATCTTTAGGTCCCTCCTCACACACCATATTATGGTCTTTAGGAGACCAGGTCAATCAGTTTTGCGTAAGTCCCACCTAAGACAAATTATGCTTCAGTAGCATAATCGTAGATCCTTCTACAGTTGTAAATTATTGCCTGACAAAATATTTTTTTCATGTGATGTAAGGTTTTGCGAAAAAAATGTATCTTTAATATTATGATAATATAATTGTGTGGACTGTATTGTATTGCAGAAAGTTCGAGACTCAGTGCCTAATTAGATGTTTCAGTGGATGTCAATGCAGCCGAATCTGTTCATGAGGAGGGAACTCTGTGGAGAGAGAAGACGATGTTCAATTGATTCACGCCGTTTTGTCAGGTGACGACTCAGCATTCAACACTTTAGTTGCAAAATATGAAAAAAGTGTTCACGCCCTGGCGTGGCGGAAGATCGGTGATTTCCACTATGCAGAAGAAATTACGCAAGATACTTTCCTCCGCGCATATCAAAACCTTTCAACGCTCAGAAATCCGAGTCAGTTTCTTGGGTGGTTGTATGTCATTGCGAATCGGCTTTGTCTGCATTGGCTGCGCAAAGAAAAACCTGCGAAGCAATTACAATCGTTGGAGGACACACCTATGGAAGAAGTGGAGAAATCTGCTTATACGCGTTACGTATTAGAAGAACGCGAAACAGAAGCAACTGAACATCGTTTTGAGATCGTCAAAAAACTTTTGGAAA
>JAPPNJ010000103.1 GCA_028818705.1 Candidatus Poribacteria bacterium | reverse complement strand
CCGCCTACATCCCGCAAGCTAAAGCATGGGGTCTTGGCGGGAAGATTGATAAAAAGCCTCTTGATTTTTCACGTGAGATAGAGTAGAATTCTGTCACCAATACAGTGAGGAAGGTCGCTAACAAAATGGGACAGATAAGTATCATTTTAATCGCCGGGATCCTCTTCCTTTTTTCCTTTGAACCGCCTCAAACGAGCATAAATATCAGCGATATGCAGGTGGTACTTTGGACAATTGTGTTGACGGGTTACCCTATTCTTATTGCGTATTTCGTAACGGCGTATGTCGCGCGAACCTTTCCTGCGGACAAAGAGGAAAACTTACCAAAACTTTATCGCCTGCGACGCTACATGATTGTTTTTGAAGGTCTCAGTTTAGCAGGGTATTTGTGCAATTTATATTTATTGAATTTACCGGTGTTGATTGATAAACATTTCGGGTTTTTCCCGATGGAAAATCTGCGTCAGATGCTTGCGTTACTACCTCTTTTGATTGGACTGATCTGTATTCGACTTGTGTTTTATCAAGTGAATCGGCTCCAACAGGAAGATTACCGAGAGGTGATCAGTCTCCAATTTAAATTTTTATTTTTTCCATTGCTGCCGATGTTCGCTTATCTTATGACAATGGATGCGCTCAATTGGCTTCCTTACTCGGCGAAAGTGTTCATTGTGGAACATCCGTACATTCTAATTGGGCTGATCCTACCTGTAATTGCCTCCGCATATATGCTTGCGCCGTTACTGATGCAGTTCCTGTGGAAAACAGAACCGCTGGCGGCAGGGTCAGGACTAAAGGAGAAATTAGAACAGCTGACTAAACAGAGCGGCGCGAAACATCAAGATATTATGGTGTGGCAGACTGGTTCGCTATTGATAGCGAATGCAGCTGTTGCGGGGACCCTCCCGTGGAACCGCCGCATTTTTTTAACAGACGCGCTCCTCAAATACTTCACAGACGAAGAAATCGAAACCGTTGTTGCACACGAACTGGGACATATCCGCTATAAACACATTCAGACCTATATGCTTTTTTCACTCTTTTATCTTTTAAATTATCTGTTCTTTTATGCCCTTGTCGAAGAACCGCTGATCATTCACTTTGGGGAATCACAAATTTTGTCAACCCTATGCTCGTTGACTTTTCTAATTATCTATTTTGTGTTTATATTCCGATATTTGTCAAGACGTTGCGAACATCAGGCGGATTTATATGCTGTCAGACTCACCGAAAAGCCAGAAGCATTTAAAACAGCATTGACGAAACTCGCAATCTTGAATTCAGTGCCGAAATCAATTCGACGGTTCTTTGAAACCTTCAATACACATCCATCTATTGATCGACGGATTGAGTTCATCAACCGATGGATAGCGCGAAATCCTGCGATCCAACGTTATAAAAACTACTTACTTGAAGTTAAAATTTTGATTGCCTTGCTTCCGATACTTTGCCTGCTCGCCGTGCTACTACTCCGCTAAGATACGACAACGAATTAGAAATATACTCTTGCCCTAATAGACACCTCAATCAGAAGATTCGTTGGAGATTTCAAAGGACGGGGCCTCTTCAATCGCAAACTGTAACCTTTCCACTATTCGGTGCAATGGCAGTTCATATTTCTCTTGAAGGCGTCTTTTCTCATCCGCAATATGGAACGCGACGAGGAGTGGAATCCTTTGCTCGTCAAAGCCTTTTCTAAGGTAGGATTCAACTAAATCTTTGACGTACTCAACAAGCTCGTTGATATCGTCGGCAGTTAACTCCTCACTCGGTTTGATGGTATAAGGCGTTCCAAGTATAACGAATCGAATTGGCTTAAAGTCATTTTCATACTCTTGCATTATGTTGTTATCGACCCCTTTCCTATTTCTTGGCGAATCATAGAAGGTTTAAGATTGCTCTACAACACCTATATAGAAAGTGCGTGGTGCATTGTCTGGGTACACGGTGTAACACCTGTCCATTTCTCAAAAGCGATAGCCCCCTGATGGACTAACATTCCGATGCCACCGAGTGTGGGACACCGGCGGGCTGATGCTGCTTTCATCAGAGGTGTCACCGGGGGTGTATAGACAATGTCATAAACGATCGTATTCGATTGAAGCCAGTCGGCAGAAACCAGTAGTGGTTGCGTCGGATCCATGCTCGCCGTTGCAGTATTGATAAGCAGCATACATCGGCTAACAGCATCAGGCAATCGAGCATCCGCAAGTCCCATTCCGTGCATGAGAATATTTGTCTTTTGCTGCATCTCTTCTGCTAATGAGACAGCCCTCTCGACTGTACGATTGGCAATGGTGATAGATGCTACACCACCGAGTGCTAATGCCACGACAACTGCTCTTGCGGATCCGCCTGCCCCTAAAACGACGACCTCTTGACCCACTGGTACAGACATGTCTCCCTCTTCCTCCAAAGCTCTTAAGACCCCCGGAGCATCTGTATTGTCGCCGTGTATTTCATCGTCAACGAAAGTGAGTGTGTTCACAGCACCGACAAGTTCTGCTTCCCGCGAAATCGATGTGAGATATGGGATGACAGCCTGTTTATGTGGGAGTGTCACATTAATGCCAACGACGTTAAGTGCCTTGAATCCCGCAATTGCGTGTGCCAAATCATCAGGACGGACATGGAAGGGAACGTATACATAATCAAGCCCTGCTTTGGCGAAGGCGGCATTGTGCATTTGCGGTGAACGGCTGTGTTCAATGGGATCACCGATAATGCCAACAATGCGGGTGTGTCCTGTTAGCATGGGTTGTGTTTGCATTGTAGTGTGCTTCTCCGAAAGCTACTCTTGTGCCAGTAAACCTTCGATTGTCTGCTTTGCGACTTCCATTTTCGGATAGCGAATCTCCCGATAACCGCGGACCTCCTCAACACACTCCAACGCCCGGAGATGCTTTTTATATCTCTCGGCATCGACGGGGGCAAAGGTATCGATTACATGGGTTATATACCATTCCCGGAACGCTTTCTCTTTTGCGTGCCACTGGGGGAGCCATCGTCTTAGGAATTTCATCCGCTTCATCAGGTTCAGTTGCCAATTTCGCGTATCAATATCCCCTTCAATGTCAAGTCCCATCACGGTAAAATGAGGACGATTGAGATGCACATACCGAATTTTATCGCCGTTTGCTGTATCAACGCCATACAGTTCTTTATCCCGCTGTAACTTCTCTTCGCTTGTCAGCAAGTGCGCGACGTAGACTTCGTCTTTAATCAGCATCACTTTATGAAGATACCTAATCGCGGCTTTTGTAGCACGATAGTCGTAATCGGCAGAATCGCGTGTGTAGACCTGTTTAATCTTTTCGGCATACATCCGAGCGTAGCCCATATCCTGAAACTGAACGAGATCGTAGATATAGAGGGCAAGCGTCCGATTGACACTGTCTGAACCGATGTTCAGTGTCTTCACTACATCCTCAACAAGCGTCACATATTCTTGTGCCAAACGCTTTCCATTCCACTTCCGCTCCAAGATGTGTCGTTTTGATTCAATCATTTCGACATAAGTTACTAACGTCTTTACTGAAGATGCGTTAACAGAAGATTCGGACAATTCTAGTGCAAGACGACGTCCGACGGTGAACGCTTTCATGTTGATATCCAAATCGGCGTGGGGTACCATCTGCTTGAGCGCTATTTGCAGAGGTTCCAACTCAATAGGTATCAACTGGCGTTGGAAAGCGGCACCGAGGAGCATCATGTTCGCATACAATTTGTTTCCGAACAATTGTTCAGAAACTGCAAATAAATCTATACCGAAATACGCATTGGGGTTGGTAAATGTTTGCAGCTCGTCTTCAAGCGTCTCTGGATCAAAATCATCCTTCCCGATGAGCGTGGATATTGTTTCGGTTTTTGCTGTATTCACGACGGCAGCGGTCCGCGATGGGGATGCGACCCGGAAAAGGGATTGTGCAGTAACGCCACGAACGGCTTCTAAAATGTCGAGACCTAATAACAGATCTGCCTTACCATACGGGATCATAGGAGAGGCGTGAACTTTAGGTTGCGTATAGGCGATATGGGTATACACCCCTCCGTTGCGAATTGCTAAGCCTTTCCTGTCGCAAAATGTCACATCGTAGCCTTGGAGATACCCTGCGACGACGAGAACTTTGGAAATAGTTCCGATGCCCATGCCTCCGACCCCTGCAGCGTACATGTTCCAGTTCCGATCAAAGGTTAGCAGTGGCGGTGGCGGTAAAGGTGCATCACTCAAAAGATCTTTGTAGCCAGATTCTACATGTTCCTTTTGAGGTGGACGTTTGCGCGTGACAATAACCTCCTCAAACGCTGGACAGGCGTATTTAATCCGCGCGCATGCCCCATCAGTGACGCAATTCGAGCGATCAATCGCAATCTTCTCCCCATAATCGGTATCGATAGTTTTCAAAGCCGGACAACCTGTAGCAGTCGTGCATTCGCGACAGAACTCGCAGACTTCGGGGGTAATATTAATATGTTTTTCATGTTTAAGGAAACCGTCGTTAGCTAAAGTTTTTCGTTGTTCACGGCGGACGCGACGATGGTAAGTAATCGCGCACTCTTTATCAGCAATGACGATTTTGACCCCTGGTTTAAGAATAGTTTTTTCAAGGTATTTTTTATAATTCACCCGGTCTTCCGGGTTAGTGCGCACAATGTCTATTTCGGAATTGCCAGTGAGTCCTTGCGCTACTTGTTCAATGTCTTGAGCAAAAGTAGGATTACCGAGGAGATCAAGGTCGTCAGCAGGTGTAGGTTGATGCCCCGTCATTGCTGTTGTCTGGTTGTCCAAAATGATATAGGCGATGTCTTGATTGTTTTTAATTGAATCTGAAATCGCTGCCATGCCGCCGTGGAAAAAGGTCGAGTCCCCCATGAAAACGATCTGCTTATTCTGAATAAATGGATCAATTCCGGCACCTGCACCACCTCCTAATGCCATGGCAGAGAGATTGTGCATTAGACGAGGAAATGGCTCATATTTAAGCATGGAATAACAGCCGATATCTCCGTGAAAGACGAGATCTATGGGTCCTGAATTGTGGTGCTTCTTCATATAGTCAGGATCCATAAATTGTTTTGTAATCTCAAGGAAGACACTCGAAGAGTCGCGGTGCGGACAACCTGGACAGAAGGTAGGTGTCCGTTGTGGAATATCAATTTGTTGTTCGGAGACCTGCCTTTGGAGTGTTTCTTCACGTGTGAAGTGTTCGGCGTCAAGAGGTGTATCTGCTGTGCCGAGACGGTCTTTAAGCAGCGGGATAAGTTTCTGAATGAGAATAGAGGCATCTAAGCCGGAGGCTACGGGTATACCCGCCAGACCGTTAGGAAAATGTTTTCCCCAGACGTTAATGTACCGCTCGCCCTCGCCGTTCTGATACATTTGTGTGAGGAGTGCTTTGATTTCGTTTTCTAAGAGGGGACGTTTCTCCTCAACAACATAAATTTCGTCAACCTGCTCGGCAAACTTTTGGACGATCTCCGAGTCAATGGGGTGAGTCATACCGAGTTTGAGGATTGGAATATCGCCGTGCAGGTTCAACTCCTCAAGCGCATGGAGGAGGCAGCTATACGCCAAGCCTGTACTGACAAATCCGAGACGGTGTCTTTTCCCAGTTAGCGTATTCTCCATAAACTGGATTTCGTTGAGTCCTAAAGTGCGTGCGGTTTCAATGGCAGTAGGAAGTCTCTCTCGTAAGGTTTCTACCTCAATCTGCGCGGTATGTGGGGGTAGGACTACACGTTTATCGGCATTAATGAGCTGGGTATCCAAGTTAATTCTTTTCAAATCGCTAATGTCAGGATAAACATTAGGATGCAGTTCAACGTTACCGCCACCACTTGCTTGGTTTTCGGTTGTTAAGTAGCAGACATAGAGATTTGCAGCGGCGGAAATCTGGAAGGCACAATCAATCCAGTCTTTAAGCTCCTGAAATGTGCTGGGTTCAAGAAGCGGTGTGTGGACATGCCGTGCCAGAAATCGGGAATCCGCGGGGACCTGTGTACTGTGCGACCAAGTATCATCACCAACGACAACAACAGCACCACCTGTTGTACCGGCGAGATTGCTAATTGCGAGTGAGTCGGAGGCAACATGAAAACCGACGCTTTTCATAAACGCGATTGCGCGGAGATCCGCCATTTGCGATCCGTTCAGTCGCGCGATACTCAATGCTTCGTTGTTAGCTATTTGTGCGACGATGCCGTTGGTTTTCAACAACTCAGCATTACGTTGAATAATGTCGAATACCTCAGCAATCGGGGAACCCGGATAGCCTGTGAGAAGGCTGACCCCGCTCTCCAAAGCACCTTTGACTAACAATTCGCAACCGGTATAAACATGTGTCCCGCTGGCTTGTGTAAACCTTTCATCCATTTTTTTTCGTCCTTAGCTAAGCACACGGATTCGACAGGAAAGCATCATAATAAGATTTTCCATAGTAGTGATATGCTATTGCTTACGAGATTCCAAAGTCCATCAATGAAAGATATCCCTATTTTTCAGACAATAATTCACGGGCATGCGCAAGGCCAATCTCGGTCTCTTCACCTCCGTGCATTCGGGCAATTTCGTTAACTTGCTCCTCTGGTGTCAGTGGTTTCGCGGTAATCAGTGTGCGCTCGTCGACAACCTTCTTCTCTACTCGGAAATGTCTGTCTGCAAAACGGGCGATCTGGGGGAGGTGAGTAATACAAATTACCTGCGCAAATTCGGAAAGTTCCTTTAATTTCCTGCCGACGACATCGGCGACTTTGCCACCGATCCCACTATCAATCTCGTCGAAAAGGAGGGTCGGAATCTCATCCACTTGCACTAATACTGTCTTTAGGGCGAGCATAATGCGCGAGATTTCGCCCCCCGACGCAATTTTGGAGATCGGGCGCGCTTCGGAACCGACATTTGGCGCGATCAAGAATTCAACATCGTCCATTCCATGAGAGCGAAACGCATAACGCTTGTCATCCACCTGAAACGGGCCTTGTTCATCGGCTATATGTTGGACAGATGCTTGAAACTCTGCCTTGTCCATGCCGAGCGTACGCAACTCTTTTTCAATCTGCTTTGAAAGCTGCTTGGCAACATGCAACCGTTTTGCGGAGAGCGCGAGACATAGATGCTGTGCCTCTTGAATCGTTTTGTTAATTTCTGCTTGAAGTGATTCTTGCCTTTCGGAGCCGAACTGTAATGTCTGTAATTTTTCTTCTGCTTCGGCGTGGTAGGCTAATATCTCGGAGATAGAATTGCCGTAACGTCGCCTTAGTTTTGAGATTAGTGCTAACCGGTCGGTAACCTCATCGAGACGCATGGGGTTAAATTCGACAGTATCTGCATATTGGCGGGTATGTAAGGCAATATCTTCCAACTCGTATAGCGATGTTTCCAACCGGTCGCGGACTTCCGAGAGATCCTCATCTAACTCGGATAACTTTGTAAGTGTCTTCGCGGCATCTTTGAGGCGTTCGAGTACTGACGAATCAGATGTATCGCTATCTAACAGGGCGTACACGCGCCTTGCGGATTGAAACAGTTCCTCGGCGTTGCTCAATAGACGTGCCTCAGCAGCCAATTCCTCGTCTTCACCCTCTTCGAGATTTGCTGAGGTGAGTTCCTTAATCTCAAATTCAAGGAGATCTTTCTCCCGTTCTGATGCCCTCAAGGTCTGTGCTAAGTCTGCTGCCTCCTGTTGCAAGGTTTGTAGACGTGCATGGACCTTGCTCACATGCTGTCTTGCATCACTGCAGCCCCCGAAATCATCTAAGAGTCTGAGATGGGTTTGTGTTCTAAACAAAGATTGGTGCTCGTGTTGACCGTGGATATCAATTAGCAACACCCCAATACCTTGCAGTTGGCTCAAATTCACCAAACGTCCGTTGACATGACAGCGACTTCTGCCGTTAGCACCAATCCTTCTGGAAAGAATCACAGCATCTGATGGATCCAAGACGTCACTAAAAGCGAAATCGGTATGCCACATCGGATGCCGATCGTGAGGCGCAACACCTGCCTCTACTTTCGCGAAATCGGCCCCTTGGCGTACAATATCGGCAGAGACCCGCTCGCCTAACACCAATCCGATTGATCTGAGAATAACGGATTTGCCAGCCCCCGTTTCTCCAGTGAAAATATTCAATCCAGGCGCGAGGTCTAATTCGAGTTCGTCTATGAGTGCAATGTTGTGGATAGAGAGTGTTTCTATCATTATAGTTTTCAGTTTTCAGTTAAGAGAATTTCCTATAACAATTGAGACTTACGCATTAAGATGCTGTTCGGATGGATGGCTTCGGCTTTCGTGCCCGTCCGAAACTAACGCATGCAGGGCACCAAAGCCGAAGCCATCCTGTGAAACAGAATATGGACAACTCTTAACCCCGTTATCAGAGGGTATGCATAGGTACTACGCTACGGACGCCTGATACTTTCACCTAACATCAGTTTTTCACGCAAGGCTCTGTAGTAACTATGATGTTGTGAACGGATAAGCTGAATTGTTCGTTCTGCCTTCTTCACTTCTATAACCGCGCCTGCGGTGAGGCTGTGTGTTTCACGCTGTCCATCTACAAAGACATCCACGTTCTGATATGCGGCGCGCATCTTGACAGTGATCTTCGCCTCACCATGGGCAATAAAGGGACGGACTGTCAAACTGTGTGGAGCGATAGGTGTTAGCAAAATCGCCTCCAATTGCGGTGCAACAATAGTGCCTGCACAAGAGAGGGAATATCCGGTTGATCCGCTCGGTGTTGCGATGATTAACCCATCAACATTATACGGTATAAAAAGTTCACCATCCACATACGCATCCAACTCGATGAGACGTGTATAGTGCCGAATAACGACATCGTTGAGTGCAAAAGCCCGAAATGGTTGCGGAAACCGTTGTCTATTGACAACAACCTCTAACATCATCCGGTGTTCTATCCGATAATCACTGGTCAAAAGACTCTCTAAAGTCGGATAGAGTTCATCGAGCGACGCGTCCGTCAAAAACCCGAGCGTTCCAATATTGATCGCCAGGATAGGTACTTCCTCAATCTGCGGCATGTGCGCTGCGCTTAGTAGTGTGCCGTCTCCACCAAGGACGAGCATCACATCTGCTTGCTCTACCACGTCCGTTTTGGAGATACATGTTTGGTAAGTTCCTCCCAATGCAGCCGCCTGTTCCTCTGGCAGGAGTGAGACGATGCCACGCGCCTTGAGCCACGTGGATACGCCATGGACGACATTTGCTGCATTCGCTTTGGTCGTATTGACAAAAAAACCGACACTTTTTATCTTTTTCATTCTTTTAGCGGGTCGTCAAGCGTGAATACAAGCCCCTTGTATAATAATATTCCGTGTTCAAGTTCCGTCTGCCGCCGCTGTTGGCAGGCTACCAGCATTGGCTTTCCATTTTTATTTATTTTTTCTTCACGCTTGCAAACCCTATACGGTAGAGTTTCCTGGACCTAATCCTCCAAACGGGCAAAAAGAAAAATCACACCACAACCGATGAGAAAAGCACCCATAGTGACAAGCAGATTTATATCAAGCTGCGGCAAGATATGGGCAGTATCTATTCGTTCTCCGTCAACTATTGCAAACTCACGAAAGGGCCATAGTCCATAAAGTGAACCTACCATTAATCCAATAAGAAAGGCAACTGTGAGGTTACGGTAGCGTTCCAACAGATAGTTGAGTAAACGTGTGAAGGCAAGGAGACCAAACAAACAGCCAATGGCGGTAACCCCAATTATCAGTAGACTTCCCAACATCGGTCGTCCGAAAACACCGTTGAGCAATTCTGGAATGCTCTCTACTAAGGTGTTTATCGCCGTTAAGAGTCGAAAATAGACACCAAGCGCAAGCATCAGAAACGAACCGCTTACACCGGGCAGAATCATTGCCGAAATAGCCAGCGCCCCGCTCCCAAAAAACATTCCGAGATCCCAATATGTTGGAAAAGCAGTGCTGCTGACATAGTCGCTTACTGCGATTTCGCTCCCGGATTTATACGCAACCCGTTCTAACTGCTTTTCGTTCGTCCCGATAGACAGGCTTAACACGAGAGCAACAGCAATTAATAGCACGAGCAATTCTTTCACACCACGCTGTTTTAGCATCCGTACTGGGACGAGAATGGATGTCAGAATTAGTCCACAAAAGAAACCATAGGTTGCATCGTGGTGGTCGTTTAGGAGATACACAATTAGTTTCGATGTGAGCAGTATTGCTGCTATCGCGCCAGTTCCTAACAGCGCGAGAAAACCGAAGTCGATACGGCGAAGTTCCGTCTCCGCTGTTGTGAAAGCCTCCTTTTTTAATCTGACCACTCCAAGCAAGTTCTTTACCGTTGAAAGCCCGATGTGCCGTAATGCCCTGATGAGACGTTCATAGATACCTAAAACGAGTGCGAGTGTTCCGCCACTCATGCCGGGAATGATATTGGCGATGCCAATCAAAAACCCGTTAATAAAAAGCCGGAGTGAATGCATATATTAGTTATCAGTTGTTAGTTGTCAGTTAAGAGACACTTCGATTCATTGTCAGTCTGTAGCAGCAGACCGATCTTCATAGTCTTGCGTACATTATACTATAATAAACAATTTTCTGTCAAAAGATTAAGGATGTAAAGGTGTGACTCTAATTTTCCACTTGTCATCTACTGTGAATTTATATATAATACTTCACACAAATTTATAGGTTGGGAAGGAGATATAATAGTGCTGAATATCAAACCGATGCACAAACCGATAAAAACTTTCTATGCCGAACTCAAACAATACGAAAGCCTCGGAGCAACGAACGAAACCGAAATCCGACTCGCTTTTGCAACGCTCCTCCAACACTACGCTCGGCAAAACAATCTAACACTCATCTGTGAGAAATCCCTCCGAACACCTCAGAATACCACAATTTACGTCGATGGCATGCTCACCGATAACGACTTCGGTTTACCGCGCGGCTACTGGGAGGCAAAGGACCTCTATGACAATCTTGCTGTAGCCGTTAGACAGAAATTCGACGCAGGCTATCCACAGGATAATACTCTCTTTACAACCCAAGAACGTGCCATCCTTTATCAGAACGGACAAGAGGTTATGGACGTAGGTATTACTGCTCCGGATGCGTTTATTCGGGTGCTTCACGCCTTTTTCAGTTACGAACAAGCAGACATCGCTAATTGGGAACGTGCTGTTGTTGAGTTCAAGGATAGAGTACCAGCACTCGGACAACGCGCAGCAGCGTTAATCCAAAACGAAGAGGACACCAACACACGATTTCAGGAGGCGTTTGCGGATTTTCACCGCCATTGTCAAGAGGCGATCAACCCGAATCTTTCAAAATCTGCTGTCGAGGAGATGCTCATCCAACATCTCTTGACAGAACGGATCTTCCGAACCGTTTTTGACAATCCCGATTTTACACGCCGTAATATCATCGCACGTGAAATTGAAAATGTGATTGACGCACTCACGTGGCAGGCTTATAACCGATCAGAGTTCCTCCGAGAACTTAATCCTTTCTACGGTGCGATTGAACGTGCCGCTGCAACCTTTATTGACTTCTCACAGAAACAACATTTCCTCAATACTGTGTACGAGCAGTTTTTTCAAGGCTTCTCCGTCAAGGTCGCCGACACACACGGCATCGTCTATACTCCACAGCCGATTGTTGACTTTATGGTGAAAAGCGTTTCACATCTGCTCGAAACCGAGTTTGGACGTTCACTCTCTGATAGCGGTGTACATCTCATCGATCCATTCGTCGGCACCGGTAACTTCATTGTAAGACTTATACAAGCGATTGACAAAACCATGCTCAAAACAAAATATAGCGAGGAACTTCACTGCAATGAGGTGTTGCTAATGCCCTACTACATTGCGAATATGAATATTGAGCATGAGTTTTACGTTGCCACAAATCAATATCAACCTTTCGATAATCTCTGTCTTGTGGATACGTTTGATTTGACGGCAGAGCGTCAACTATCCATGTTCGTACCAGAAAACACCCGTCGGGTCGAAAGCCAAAAGCAGACAGAGATGTTCGTGGTGATTGGGAATCCACCCTACAATGCGCGGCAGATGGATGAAAACGATGCGAATAAAAACCGCAAGTATCCTGAATTGGATAGACAGATTCAGGAGACATACGCCCAAGCCTCCAGTGCGACGAACAAAACTTCACTCTATGATCCGTATGTTAAAGCGATTCTCTGGGCATTGAATCGAATTGACGGTGAAGGGATTGTCGCATTCATAACAAACCATAACTTCATCACCGGTCAGGCATTCGATGGGATGCGGAAACACCTCGCTGATGCATGTGATGCGATCTACCTGCTGGATTTAGGGGGCAACGTCCGCAAAGGACACGCGGGGGACTCCAATGTCTTTGACATTCAGGTAGGCGTGAGCATTAATCTATTCGTGAAAACGCGTCAGCACGCCCCAGCACCTGCCCGTATTTTCTACAATGGCGAGACGGCAGAGATGCCTAAAGAGGCAACGTTTGAATTCCTTGAAAAGTGTGAACACATCGGAAACGTCAACTGGGACCGCATTCAGCCGGATGCGCGACATACATGGCTTACCGAAGGGCTGCGCGAGGAGTTTGAGACCTTTCTGCCGATGGGAACCAAACAAGCAAAGGCAGCAAAGGGTGAGGCTTCAGGTGTGATTTTCCATCAATTCAGCAGTGGGGTAAAGACGAATCGCGATGCGTGGGCAATCAACTTTGACAGAGATACACTCACGACAAATGTTCAGCAAATGATGGACACTTATAATACACAAACACTCAAATGGAAGCAGCAAACAGCGCGGAATGTTGATGATTTCGTGACGTATGACACTGAGAAAATCAGTTGGAGTTCAAGTTTAAAACAGAAGTTGATAAGTGGGTACATTACAGAATTTTCCCAAGAAAAGATACGGCAGACACTCTATCGTCCATTCACAAAATCGAGACTTTACTTTGATAGATTCATGGCAGAAAGAGTGTATGTGTTTCCATCCATCTTTCCAACACCCGAAACTGAAGCAGAGAATCAGGTAATCTGTGTCAATATTTCACGAGAGAAACCATTTACCTGTCTCATGACTAATTGCATCCCGGAACATATTATGACAGGAGGCTTCGGTTCAGCTGGGCAATACTTTCCCTTTTACATCTACAATGAAGATGGAACGAACCGACAAGAGAACATTACGGATTGGGTATTGACACAGTTTCGAGAGCATTACAGAAACAAGCAAATCACCAAGTGGGACATTTTTCATTATACGTATGCGCTCCTGCATTATCCGGTGTATCGCGAGCGGTATCAAGTAAATCTCAAGCGAGATCTGCCGCATCTTCCGTTTGCTAAAGACTTCTGGGAATTTGTCGAGGCAGGGAGGCGGTTGGCAGACATCCATGTCGACTATGAAAACCAACCCCAGTATAAATTAGATATGATTGAAACGCCAGAAATGCCACTGGATTGGCGTGTGACACAGATGCGGTTTTCTAAAGATAAAACGCAAATCCGATATAACGATTTCTTGACGTTAGATGGGATTCCTGCGGAGGTGTTTCAGTATCGGTTGGGCAATCGCTCGGCGTTGGAGTGGGTGGTGGATCAGTATCGCGTGAAGACAGATAAACGGAGCGACATTGTGAACGATCCGAATCGCGCGGATGATGAGGAATATATCGTGGACCTGATTCGGAAGGTTATCGGTGTGAGTTTGGAGACGGTGGGGATTGTTGAAAAGTTGTCGGGGTTGGATATTGAGGAGGAAGCGTAACATTCCCTTTTCAGGTAGAAGTAATCTCCCTAAGTTTACCGGAAATTACCACTTAAATTTTCAAATCTCATTGATTACAGGCTGTTTTTAAGGTATCATCAATTGTGGAAAGTAACACTCCGTTGAGAATTACTGGCCCGGGGCAGTGTCGTTCAGAGGATTTGTCGAAGCAACGCTGTTTAGCCAACACTTTCAAATTGCCGATAGACTGTAGACTTTGAATGTCAACAAGGAGGTTTAGCAATGCGTATGAAAATTGGGGTTACGTTAATTGTGTTGGTATTGGGTGTAATGTTCGTAGGCGAGCTAGTGGGCTCGTCGGCGCAAAATTCGCTGGAGAAAACAGCACAAGAAACGCAGTCAACAAATAATAGCAAAAACCTCATGTATATCGGGGTACTTCTAACTGGTATCGCTGGGATACTTGGTGTTCTTTTTAAGATTGCTCAGTTTATCTATAAAGTTAAATCCAAAGTAAAAATACTCTACAGTGCTGAAGAAATCGATAGTAAAGGCACCACTGAAGAAGTTAATGAGATTCATAAAAATATTGTGCAAAATCCCAAGTCATCTCTCTTAGAAAAAGCTATAGCTGAAGCGTATAGCTTGCAGAAAAAAGGAAGGATTGAGGAGGCAATCGAAAAATGGCGTTCCATCGCTAACATCGCGGAAGGAAACGATAACTCCCTTGCTGGCGAAGCCTTGGTTTGGGTTGGTTATCTCTATGTAAAAGTAAGTAAGGGAAAATACGGCCTCTCAGCTTTAAACAAAGCATTTGAGTTGAACGCAGCTTCCGCCGAAGCATACAACTACCGGGGTTTAGCGAAAAGCTTACTTGGAAAACATCAGGATGCTATTACTGATTATAATATGGCAATTTCGCTAAAATCAGACTATGTTGAAGCATACGTTAACCGAGGTATAGCGCAGAACTCCCTTGGAAAACATGAGGAGGCCATTGCCGATTATAGTATAGCAATTTCGCTAAAATCGAATGACGCTGAAGTATATTTTAACCGAGGTAATGCTAAAAATTCAGACGGTCAAGATGAAGCAGCTCTTGACGACTATACCGAGGCGATAGAAATAAAACCAGACTATGCCGAAGCATACTACAACAGAGGTAAATTAAAAGATAAACACGGGCAATCCGCGGATGCCCTCTCCGATTACGATTTGGCAATTAGGACCAAACCAGATTATGCCGAAGCATATCTCACTCGAGGAAATATAAAGTTCAGGCATCAAATGAAGGAGAGTGCTGTTGAAGGAGGCCAGAGTCAAATATTGCAGATTCAGAATCAAGCCGACTTTTTTCTCGCTGACTATGATCTGGCAATTAAGTCGAAACCAAATTATGCTGCTGCATACGTTGACCGAGGTCATATAAAAAAGTTCATTGGACAAAACGAGGAAGCTCTCGCGGACTATACCCAGGCAATTCTGTTACAGCCGAATTTTACACGTGCTTACACCAGCCGGGGTATGTTAAAATTGGACTTGGGCGATGTCAATGGAGCAATGGGCGATTGCGAAATAGCATTGAACCTAGCAGAGGAGCAGGAAATACAAGTCATCAAAACCATGATTACTGACTCGCTGGTTGGTATCCCGACATGAGAAATATCTAACTTTTGATGTAACTACCTTCGCCAACCACTATCTGCCAACCGCTGACTGCTATTAAATGAATTCCTATTTTTCTGCGGATGTGATATACTGAGAAAAACTCTCAATTCACAAGGTAAAATCGTTTATGAATTTTCCGACGTTGTCAGAGTCAAAACGTCTGGAGATGCTTCAACCTCCAACCGGACGGGTGCGAATGGTTCTTGACACTGACACCTACAATGAAATTGACGATCAGTTTGCAGTCGTCCACGCGCTGCTCTCACCTGAACACCTCAACGTTGAGGCACTCTACGCTGTCCCTTTCCACAATAACCGATCAGATAGCCCTGAAGATGGCATGGAGAAAAGTTATGACGAAATCCTGCGGCTTTTGGACTTCCTGAATGTCTCTACCGATGGATTTGTCTATCGCGGCTCCAGAGCGTTCTTTTCTGACAGAAATACGCCTGTTCCGAGCGATGCCGCTACCGATCTGATCGAACGGGCAATGGCAAGTACAGATGAAGAACCTCTCTATGTTGTCGCTGTAGGTGCGATAACAAACGTTGCTTCCGCTATTTTAATAGAACCCGAAATTATTAAACGGATCGTTGTCATCTGGCTTGGTGGGAATCCGCTGTACTGGCCTCATACTCGAGAATTCAATCTTACCCAAGACCTGATTAGTGCGCAAGTGGTTTTGGATTGCGGTGTGCCATTCGTTTGGCTACCAGCACGTGGGGTTGTCTCACATCTACACACGACGGTTGCTGAGATGGAACGCTATGTGCAGGGTAGAGGTAAAGTCGGTGATTATCTCGTCGAGATATTTAAAGATTATTCGAGCGATCACTACGCATGGTCAAAAGTGATTTGGGATATATCGGCGACGGCATACCTTGTCAATCCTGCGTGGGTCCCAACAGAAATTGTCCATAGTCCGATTTTGACGGAAGCGGTGACATGGAGTTTTGATAACAGTCGACACCTCATGCGCGTCGCATCAAGTGTCGATCGGGATGCGATTTTCCGGGATCTATTTGAGAAATTGCAGCAGCATACCGCTTGATTGGTAGTTTTTTTTAAACGCTCCGGTGCGGTTAGGGGATTTCGTCTGGGAATAGACGAAATTGTGTCCACACGGACACAATTTGTCTTTGCTTTACATTTCCGTTCCTTGTATTACATTCCGCACCTACCTTAGGTTGAATCGTTCGTTTTCATGGATGCGGGACATTCCATTCGTCGGCGCAAATCATTTCAAGTTGATCGTGTGGTTTAAAATAATCGGTTGGATGATGATCCTCTCCCATGTCCCCGAATAATCGGCGGCGGCGAGGTGTCATCCGTGCAAGTACGTCTGCAGGAAGTCTGTCGTAATCGTAAGGACGGCTCCACATTTGTCCATAACGGAACGTGACGCTTTTGCGGATGCGTTCAGTCTGATTCGGACCGACACCGTGCCACAATGCCCAAGGGAAGATGACTGCGTCGCCTGCTTCTGCAAGGACCTGAATTGCGCCTTCGGGATATTTCCCTTTTTTATAGCCGTTTTCTGGGTACGGAACCTTATGGCTTCCCGGCACACACATAAAATTCCCCTGGTTTGGTTCGGTCAGATCTGTTAAGAAAAATTGGACTTTGAACTGGAGCGGCAAACTATCCGCATGTGGATGAATGCGTTGCAGCGAGGGACCGGCATCGGTATGAAACGCCATCAATGCCTCTGCGTCAGGGTGCCGGACGTAGATTTGTGTCCCCATAATCTGGAGATATGGCCCCATCAATGAGAGAATCGTGCCGAAGATATGAGGATGGTCGGTGAGCGGATCTAATGCATCCGTCTGCTCAATCGCGCGGATAATCGTATAAGCTCCCTTTCCGAATCGACTGCCTTGTAGGCTCGGGGTCTCTTGGACGTACGTTTCAATCGCTGCGTCTACAGACGTCAAGATCGTCTGAATCTCTTCAGGTGAAAGGACGTTCTTAATGAGTAGAAACCCCTCTTTCTGCCACTCTTTTTGTTGGACATCCGTCAAGTATGGAGATACCATGTTTTGCTCCTTATTAATGAAATAGGGGAAGGATTACACGCAAATATTGCGAGTCCATTAATTTAAGAAGATTATATGGAATTTACGATGCCGTGTCAACCGTATTTTATTATGAACGCTCAACGTTTTTGCTGAATCTGCGTCTAATGTGATAGCACCCACTACCTAAAGGTAGGGGCTTCGGTTTCGTAGCGACTGCG
>JAPPNJ010000140.1 GCA_028818705.1 Candidatus Poribacteria bacterium | reverse complement strand
ACTCGCGACCTCCACCTTGGCAAGGTGGAGCTCTACCACTGAGCTACTCCCGCATTGTTTTGATAACCCGCGCGGAAAAGATCCTACGGATTTCAAAAGCGTATATAGTTTAACATACTCGCGAATGAATGTCAAGTTAATTTTTGATTATAGTAGATTCCGAAAATAATTGAACACTTTTGGCTCAGCGGGCGAGGGGACCTTGAAGAAACACCCCAGCAAAAACCCCCTACGAACTGCCTGCTGTGGAAAGATAAGTGTATAGGTAATTACGGGCTCTACTATAAGATAGCAGAAATCTGCATTTTTGTCAAAAATTTTTGACAACCCTTAGAGCTGCTCTTCAATCCAATCATCACCGTGTGCAGGATTGTAAATCAGTCCCCTTCTCATGTCAACGCAGAGGTCAAGGTCTTCCAAAACCATGTGTCCAATGAGAGTTGGTGAACCTTCAGGCAGAGTGGTCACCCGGATGGTGCCGCTTCGTTCCAAGAGGGTATATTCAACTTCGGAATAAAGGGTCCTCTCCACAATGCCGGTGGCGGTTCGCGCTATCCTCTTACCGACAGGTGTGAGCCCCAGCTGCTCAATGAGCGATGTCGGCAAACAGAGTCGAGTCGCCCCAGTGTCAACAAGGGCGTCATCGACAGTGAGACGCCGTACATCTTCGGGTTTCATAATATCTGCTTGCATCAAGAACAGATCGCTTAGATTTGCGAGCTTGATTTCAGTTGTGTGTCGCACTGTTTTTTCTCCTTTTTTGCATAACCGCTACGTACGGTAATCGGCGTTGATTCGGATATAGTCGTAGGAGTAATCACAGGTCCACATTGTAATTTCAGTGTCTCCTGCACGGAGATCGATGGTGATGCGCACGGGATCTTGTGCGAACAAGGCGGTGGCTTTGTCCTCATCGTATCCAGCGTCCATTCCGTTTTTGACGAGTTGATAATCCGCAAGATAGACATCTACCTGATAAGGATCGAATTCTGCTCCGGATTTACCGATCGCCATCATGATACGTCCCCAATTGGCATCGTTAGCGAACACAGCGGTTTTGACAAGCGGTGACTCGGCGACAGCACGCGCTGCTTTTTCTGCATCGTGGCGGTTTGCGGCGTGTTTCACAACAACCTCAACAAGTTTAGTCGCGCCTTCACCGTCGCGAGCGAGCATCTTTACCAATTCGGTGCAGACGAACAGAAGTCCGTCACAAAACGCTTCGTAATTCTCCCCATCTGCTTCAACAATATTGGCATTGCCAGCGCGTCCGGTTGCGAGAATTAGCACGGTGTCATTTGTGCTGCGATCTGTATCAACAGTTAAGAGGTTATAGGTATCATCTACAACGCGGTTTAAGGCAGTCTGGAGTGTTTCGGCGTTAATTCGGGCATCCGTTGTCAGATAGGAGAGCATGGTCGCCATATTCGGTGCAATCATGCCGGAGCCTTTGGCAATTCCGGCAATTCTCACGGGTACGCCGTTAATCTCCACCTCGACGGAGACAGATTTCGGGTGTGTATCGGTCGTCATAATCCCTTCCGCAGCATCACTTCCGCCTTCGGTACTCAGTGCGCTTGCAGCGGCTTGAATCCCGTTCTCAATTTTGTCCATCGGCAATTGCTGTCCGATAACACCGGTTGAGGAGACGAGAACGAGACTGGCATCTACACCGAGTTGCTCGGCTGTTGCAGCAGCCATCCGTCGTGCGTTCGCCATACCGACTTCGCCGGTGCAAGCGTTGGCGTTCCCGCTATTGACGATAACTGCTTGTGCCTGTCCATTGCCGAGATGTTCGCGGCATACCAAGACGGGTGCAGCGGTAACGCTATTTTTTGTGAAGACACCAGCAGCGGCGGCAGGGGCATCGGTAACGATAAGTGTCATGTCCTTTGCCTCTATTGCTTTAATACCTGCGTGAATACCTGCTGCACGGACACCTTGGACAGCAGTGATCCCACCATTTATCTGTTTCATGAATATGAATGCTCCTTGGGGTAAAATGTGGGGTAAATTATAATTCATTTGGGAAGGATTGTCAAGGAAGAAGTCACGATCGGGAGATCGCTCTTACAAGGGAAAACTGATTATCATCAGGGTGGCCAGAATCCAAGAATTTGTAGGATAATACAAAGAGGCGAGGTTAGAAAACTTCGCCTCTCAGATGGTAGGCTTGGATCTGCGCATTCGTGGGGTACGCCTCGGTTATTCTTCCTGCTTCAAATCACTCCAGCGCGTCGTGAGCTTACCTTTCGCAGAGATATCCCCTCTCAAACGAACCGTCGCTAACTGGCGGTGTTCACCCGAAAACGAAACATCCTCCAGACGGTAATAATACACGACATCCACCTTCGCGGTCGTATCCGTCCACGTGTAGCTGCTCCGCTCACTCCGAGTCCCACCCCCAGGGAGCAGTTTCGGGTTCAAACGGACAAATCGACCTTGACGCTGCTGACCTCGTAGAATATTAAAGCCTGCGTTATCTTTCTCTGACGCCGTCGTCCACTTGATGACGACATGACCGGTATCGGCGCGCTCGGAACGGAAGGACGCCAACGCCACAGGAAGCGGGCCACCACCCTTATGTCCCGGATTGCCAAGGTCCGTCTCGCGTCCCCAATACGTCTTGACCGTTAACGGAAGGTTCGACGCAGACACCCAGTTTTCAGATGATTGACCATCAAGTGGGATACCCGTCAGATGGTAATGCCGACGCATCAGCGAACTTCGGAACCCTTCACCCGTTTTACCCGACGGCAACTCCCATTGCGGTGCATCCGCCGTCATCTTATCACCGTCCAAGTTCCCCGCAATGTCTCTGACGACGCCATCAGCATCCGACAACTTCAAGAAGAAACCCGCACCCCCCAGCAACTGGTTGCGAACCTGATGTCCGCCGCGGCTAAACACATCCTGAGCACGCACATAGTAGACGCCATCGCCTATAATCTCTTGCGAGGAACGACCCCGCCATGTCACCAGCAGTGCTGTCCCATTCGCCGGGATCAACAACTCCGTAAACGTCATCATCCCATACCTATGCACACCCTCCGCATCGCGGGACTCAACTTCCAATGTCCACCCCCGGAGGTTGGTTTCCACCGTCTCAGAGGCGTTGGATATTTCTATCCACTGCGGGAGTGAGTGAAGCCCCCCGCGGGAAGTCAACATCAACTCACTGAAACTTATCGGAGACTCGCTGAAATCAACCGGGTCTCCAGACGCCTGCCTATCGGCATTGACGGATCCCGGCGTGCCGATGTCCGTCTGTTTGCCCCAATAGGTGGTAGCCGCCACGCCTATGTCGGCTGCGCGCACCCAGTTTTCCTGAGACTTGCCATCAAGTGGCTTAGTCGTCCCCGAAAAATAACGCCGCACCAACGACGTCCGAAATCCTTCAGCCGTTTCGCCTGACGGCAACTCCCATTTCGGGCGATCCGAGGTCGACTCTCGACCGTCTAAGTTGCCCGCAAGGTCCCTGATGACACCTTCACGGTCTGACAACTTCAAGAAGAAACCCACAGGACCGAACACTTGATTCGCTGCCCGATGATCCCTCGCACCAAACGCATCCGAGGCAGATATAGTGTAGATGCGATCCTTCGGAAGAAGAGAACGAGAGTGGCGCCCCCAAGACGTCACGAGCAACGCCTTCTCACCCGGCGGGATCAACAACTCTTTAAACGTCACCTCCCCATACCGATGCACATCCTCCGCATCGCGGGACTCTATTTTCAACGACCACCCCTGAAGGTTCACAGTCTCTGTCGCAGAGGCGTTCTCCAATTCTACCCACTGTGGCAAGGAGTGAAGACCACCCCGTGAAGTCAACATCACCTCACTGAAACTCATCAACGGCGGGATAAACTCGATTTTACCTTGGTCTGTGGACCCCGGATTGCCGATGTCCGTCTCCTTGCCCCAATACGACCGCATCGGCAACTCGGCATCTACCGCACGTCGCCAGTTGAAGAGCATCCGTCCTGCCAGTGGTTTATCCGACAAAGGTTCATACCGTCGCAGGAGCGACGTCCGAGACCCGTCAGCTGTTACGACAGACGGCAACGCCCAGTCAGGCGAGTCCGACGTCTCGGCATTGCCATCCAAGTTGCCAACAACGTCACTGACCTTGCCACCCGGATCGGAGAGTTTGAGAAAGAAACCCACACTCCCCAACAACTTGTTCCGGGTGTTGGTGACTTGAAAATCGCTGTGATGTCTGAAGAAATCGTAAACACGCCCAGACGGAATATCAACCGAGGTCTCCCCGGTCGCGGTGACAATGAGTGCCGTCTGACCGGCAGGTACCACCAAATCTCGTAAGTGAACAACGGTACGCCGATGCTGCTGCGTGGTATCCCTACCTTCCACCTCTAATCGCCACCCCTTGAGATTGACTGCCTGCGTTTTCGAGTTATTATAGAGTTCTATCCACTCTGGGAGCGCATCGGGATCGTCTTGAGGCGTGAACATCAGTTCAGAAAAACCAATCTGTCCAGCCGCAGAGAGGGTATCCAGTGGCGGTCCAGGCACAGATGGCAAGGGGTCCCCTGACCTCCCCGATGGGAGTTGTGGTCGGGCTGGAACCCTGACGAAATCTGTTCTGGCAATTACGGCAAGTGCGTTATTGACTGGGGTTCCAGTACGATCCGCAGCCCCGAAGGTTACAGGGAGGTAACCGGGGAGCGTCATCGTGATGTCAAGCTCACCAAGGGCATTAGTCGGTGGGACAAGCTCAACCGTATAATAATGCCAGGCGACATCTGCGCGATTAGCGGGATTCGTCACTTCTGTCGTCAAATCAGTCTCAAGAGGAATAGGAGCACTAACAACCCTAGCTGGAGCTGAAAAATCCATACCCTCTACGCGATCTGCCTCAACAGCGAGTGTCTTCAACCTGATTGCCACAGTTGCCGGACGAAGATCATTAGAATTGTTCGAGATAGTAGAAGTAAGGGGATTAGCCGCAGTCACTGCAATGTAGATGGTTATATCCCACTGGGGGTCACTCCCACCCGTATACCAGTCTATCTTGTACTTGGGAACATTTGCAGTCACTGTTGTTAGTGCCAATCCGAAGACGAGCATTACTATAAAACTCAAGGAAAATATCAACTTATTTGACACCATTACTTATTTCCCTCCTTAATAAAATGTTTGTTTTTGTATTTTTCTGGGCGTTAGGACAAAAAAATAACCCAATGCCGCGAAACAAGTTCGCATTCGACATTGGGTGATTCTTCTCGATTTATTGCAGCATCCAACTGTTTGCGGTTTACCATCAACCAGCAGATAACTAACGATATAGATTGCTAAATACTTATGATGCGTAAAGTGGGCGGGGGGGGTTTTACGGGAATTGGTGTGGAGACGAGTAATCGCGGCGACATCACAGATACGCTGGACCGGGAGCCAACTTCGCGTCTTTTATCAGTGTAGGAGATGAGGTTTACGCTTTGTCCGGTCATCAGATTCGTAAGAGGTTTCGTAGCGCAAACTGTTAGTTTGCGGACTCAGAGACACAATCTAAATGAAGATTAAGAATTTAATCGGGTAATTTCTCAACGTGCGATGAATCGCACTACTACGAACCAGCCCGTTTGTAGTAGGGCAATAAATTGCCCGTCAATTACCTAATTTATTTATTAAACCTCATACAGATTGTGCTACAATAGGAGTGTCCAAGTAATTATGGAATTCACTATAGCTTTTCAATAATTTATATGAGGATGCTTGAACTTGTTCGGGACGAGGCGCGAACCCGAATAAATTCGGGCATCCAGATATATATGCAGAGCTATTTCTTAAAACTAAATAGTCCTGTCGTAGCGGTGATATATCTATAGAAAACCTGCATCAAAGGTAATTATACATTAGCTTACGAAAAAACACAAGAAAAACTACAAAAAAACTCAATAAATCAGTAAAAAAATCAATTGGGTTTGCATTCGGCAACTTTTTCAATACCTGAGAACCTCAAAGGTAGGAGGCGGTGAATGCCATTAAGGCATTCATACCCGGTAAAGCCTTTATAGGCTTTATACCGTTGACTCTGATTCTGATTTTCTCCGATTTCCGACTCCTGTAGGAGTGATCTCCAAATTATGCTCTATAGCATAATTTCAAACCGCACCTACCGAGTATAGAGGGAATCAGAATTACCGAATTAATAAATTAATCTTCATAAAGTTTGTGCTACATTCTGATAGTTTTAGGACTTGAAAATAGAACTTTCAACATATCCGAAACATTTAATCAAACTGGCGTTACATAGAAATTACCAAGGCTATTTATGGTAGGTTTTAAGATTATTTAGATATTATGAACCGGCGAGGTTAGAATCCTTGAAGAAATTGAGGAAACACCCAAGCAAGGGGAAATTGAGGAAACACCCCACAGACTCTCACTGCGAGGCCGGGGAAGCCCATACGGGCTTCATACCGTTGATTTACGCGCAAATGTAATACAAGGAATGGATTTAGTCTATTCCCAGACTAAATCCTGTGTTGATTCGCAAAAACCCCAAGCAAAAACCCCAAGCAAAAACCCTACCGACTTTTAATGATTCTGGAATTTCCCTTGACATTCAATCAAGAGAAAATATAATAGGTATAAATCTTAGTTTACTAACTTCGGACTTGGAGAGGAACTATGGCGAAAATACGAATGGCACAATATGGGACTAAACATGGACACGCAGCCGGGAAACTGCAGGCGATGCTTGTGAATCCTGATGTTGAAGTTACGGGGGTTTTTGAACCCGATGCGGAACAGCGATCGAAACTCCAAAATGATGGCGGCAGATTCGCTGATGTTCACTGGTATACGGACGTATCGGAGATGCTCAACGATGAGAGCATCGTCGCAATTGCTTCGGAAGGGAACAACGCAGAAAGTTTGGACCAGACCGAGGAGATTGTGAACGCTGGCAAGCACGTCTGGTATGACAAACCTGCGGGTGAAAATTGGGATCAATGGCAGCGGGTCATTAACACTGCACAAGAAAAGTCTTTGTTGGTGCAGATGGGCTATATGTTGCGGTATCACTCCGCCTTTAAGCAGGTTGCTGAGTGGGTGAAATCCGGTTTCTTAGGCGATGTTTTTTCCGTTCGAGCGCACATGTCAACCAATATCCCTCACGAATCACGGAAGCGCATTAGTCAACACATCGGCGGCATCTTTTTTGATTTAGGTGGACACGTACTCGACCAAGTCCTCTGGCTGCTCGGACGACCGGAAAAGGTGACCTCTTTCCTACGAAACGATGGGGATTCGGTAGAACCCTTCAAAGACAATACATTAACAGTGTATGAATTTGAAAACGCAATGGCATTCATATCAATCTCTGCTTTAGAGCCGCGTCCGGTCGCGCGTCGGTTTGAGGTATACGGTAGCAAGGGGAGTGCTATCATCGTCGAACCCTTTGAACCAGGGTTGAAGATTCGTCTCTGTTTGGAAGAAGCAAAAGGCGGATACGCAGAAGGTGAACAGGTTGTTGAGATAGATGGTGAAAGCCGTCAACGGACCTATGAACTGGAACTTGATGCATTTTTGGCGACTATCGCAGGGACGCAAGCTCCGGATCGTCCTATATCTCATGAATTGCTGGTGCAGGAGACGCTTTTGCGAGCGACAGGGGTTATAGCGGATTAAAGCAGTCAGGTCGCTACGCTTTCAGGGCGTTCCGCTGCGCTACACTCTCAGCGGTTAGTCCAGAGCAATTTGTGGCAGGGAAAACAGACGCAACCGCCACACGCTGACCGCTAAATAGCACGCTTCGTTTTCAGCATACAGTAAAGAGGCGTTCGGTAACGTTTCCTTCTTTTACTGACCGCTGAAAGGGTTTCGGATGAGGTTTAATAAATAAATTAGGTAATTGACGGGCAATTTATTGCCCTACTACAAACGGGCTGGTTCGTAGTAGTGCGATTCATCGCACGTTGAGAAATTACCCGATTAAATTCTTAATCTTCATGAGAAACCCGCCCTGACCGCTGACCTCCTGACCGCTGTAGGCGTTAGTCCTCTAATCCGGCAGCCCATTTGATACACCCAACGATGTGTTCGTGGAACCATTTTTGATCCCAGAGTTCATCAGGGTGACCAAGTGCTGTATACATCACTCGCCCTTCACCGTAAGTATGACACCATCCGAGAGCATAATCGTGGTCTTCGCGGTTGCCGCGGGAGAGGTCAATTGAATCATTGTCCAAGCGCATGAGGACCCGTGTTTTGTTGCGATCCCAGTTTTTGAAGGTATAAATTTCATCGACGACTTTGAAACTGCTGCCGAGCATGCGCGTTGATGGGTGGTTGGCATCTTCAACGATAACATTAACCTCTTGGTGCCACGGGTGTCCAGCGAAATAGCCGCCGAGCATTTCGCCGTATTCGGGCCAATCGTAGCAGGTATCCGTGGCGTTATGGATACCGAAGAAGGCTTTTCCATTGCGTACGAAATGTAGGAGCGCCTCTTTTTGCGCATCGTCAAACGATAGGTTACCAGTCGTTGCGAATGCAACGATGTCCTGTTTTTCAAGATTTTCAGCGTTAATCAGTTCGCAACGGTGTGTTGTGACAACGTTCCAACCGTTTTCTGCGCCAATTTGTTTCAGTGCTACTTCCGCATTGGGTAGATAAGAGTGTTCAAAGCCAGCGGAATGGCGCAACATGAGAATGTTCATAGAAAAACTCCTTTTGATGGTTGTCAGCAATTGGCAATTAGCAATTAGGGCGTTCGCTACGCTCACTGTTGGTCATCAGGGACCGTTAGTTACTGACTGCTAATCGCCAACCGCTAATTGCCGATTCATGTTATTATACACAATCATAAGAAAAAGTGTTAAACTATTTTGCGGTGCATCGTAACCCTCAAAAGTAAATTTTACAATTTTGGGAAATATTGGTGAACGGAAACCCAGCGAGGTTGAAAACCTCGCCTACCATCGGTAGGACAGTTAGGAGAATAAGCATGAGATTTTTAAAAAAAGGCGACACTAAAAAATCGGAACCTCCACCAGCTTCAACAGCAAAAGAGCATCCAGAATTGAAGGTGATTAGCGGTTCACAAATCCCTGGACGGCAAGGACAACAACCGAATCCACAACAACAACCGCAACAACAAAATATTACGTTACCAAATATAAAACATAAAATCGCAATTGCGAGTGGAAAGGGGGGTGTTGGCAAATCGACTGTTGCCACGAACATGGCAATTTCGCTTGCAAACGTCGGTGCGAAAGTCGGCTTGATGGATGCTGATGCTTATGGACCGAGTATCCCAACGATGATGGGAATTCAAGAACGTCCCCGAACAAGTCCAGAGCGAAAACTG
This sequence comes from Candidatus Poribacteria bacterium, assembly GCA_028818705.1. Lineage (GTDB taxonomy): Bacteria > Poribacteria > WGA-4E > WGA-4E > WGA-3G > WGA-3G. The sequence continues at coordinate 8,478 of JAPPNJ010000140.1, read as the reverse complement.
GTCCCACTGGTTCGGCATAATATTAAACTAATGTCGATCGGGTTCATGGTACCGGAAGAACAGGCGATGATCTGGCGGGGTCCGATGCTACACAGCGCGATCCGTCAATTTCTGAGCGACGTAGAATGGGGTGAACTTGATTATCTGATTATTGATCTGCCGCCTGGGACAGGAGATGTTGCTTTATCTTTAACACAAGCAATTCCCCTAACTGGAGCAGTTATTGTTACGACGCCACAAGATGTCGCACTTGCGGACGTACGGCGCGGTGTGGCAATGTTTGAACGTCTCGGTGTGCCGATTTTGGGCATTATAGAGAACATGAGCTACTTCCTCTGTCCACACTGTAACGAGAAAACCGAGATTTTTAGTGCTAATGGTGGTAAAAATACAAGTGAACGATTCGGTGTTGCATTCTTAGGACAGATTCCGCTTGATGCTGAAGTTTGTGCGGCTGGGGACATCGGGGTCCCGATTGTCGCTGGAAATCCAGCGTCACCGCAATCGGAAGCGTTTGGTGATACGGCGAACGAATTGGTGACGGTTCTGGAGGAGAGCGGTGAGGAAGACGAACTGACGATTCTTTGATAGCTGCCAGCCATCAGCAGTCAGTAGTCGGAAAAGTGATGTAGTCGGACGGCATGTGTGTACTGAGAAGACAAGGCGCGGTTAAGAAACCGCGCCTACCTATTTTAAGGGAGCAGCTGGTAGTCGTTAGAACAGTCGGGATTCGGAGAGAATCAGAATCAAAATCAGAATCAACGGTATGAATGCTATAAAGCATTCACCGGGTATGAATGCCGTGTGGCATTCCCCGGGTATTCATGCCTTAGGGCATGGAATCAACGGTATGAAGCCCGTGTGGGCTTCACCGGGGTATGAATGCTATAGAGCATTCACCGCCTCCTACAAGAAAACTGAATGTCCCTAAAAAACATTAAACGGCTTGACAAATTGTGCGTTTCCTGTTAAAGTGTGCTTAGATTTCTCACCCAAAACCGTTAACGCTTTCTCATTAGAAGTTATAGAGGACCTTTACATAAGGAGGCTATCTCATGGCGAATACAAATTGGGGAAATGTGTATAAAAAACTCGGTGCGCGCCCCCTAATTAATGCGCAGGGAAATCAGACCGTGCGCGGCGGGTCAACACCCTCAGCAGCGGTTCGCAAAGCAATGAGCGAAGCCGATGCCAGTTATGTCGAAATGGAAGAATTGTTGGAAAAGACTGGACAATTCATAGCAGGGCGACTGGGCGTTGAGGATGCCTACATCACTGCTGGGTGCTATACTGCCCTCGTCTTGGCATCAGCAACGGTGATGACTGGGAACGATCCTGAAAAAATGGCGCAACTGCCAGACACGACCGGGCTTAAGGATGAAATCGTTTTTCAGAAGATGCAACATTACACCTACGATCGGGCGTTTACGATTCCAGGGAGTAAACTCATCTACGTAGGCGATGATGACGGTTGCACGGCTGAAGCGTTAGAGGCTGCCATCAACGAAAACACGGCGGCGATTGCCTATCTCATTCAAGCTGAACATGAAAACGGAGTGTCATTAGCAGATGCGACTGAGATTGCTCGCTCGCACAACCTTCCACTGATTGCTGATGCAGCTGCGCAAATTTATCCGCTTGATTATTTCCAGCGGAATGCCCAATCCGCTGACCTTGTCTGTTTTGGTGGCAAGTATTTCAATGCGCCACATTCGACGGGCTTTGTCTGTGGAAGGAAGGACATGATCGAAGCGGTGCGGCAGCACGGCTTCATTGGACCGAGACCTGTTGGACGCGGTATGAAAGTGGATAGGCAGGAGATTATTGGGTTGGTAACTGCTATCGATATCTGGTTGTCCACCGACCACGATAAACGTCTAAAGGAACAGGACGCCAGATATGAGGCATTAGAACATGAGCTTGCGAACGTTGATGGCGTATCCTGCGAAGTTCACTATCCAGAAAGAAGCCATACACTGTCGAATCTGCATATCAATATTGATGCTGCTATTACTGGCAAGGATGCAGCAGAGATCACACAAGCACTTGACGATGGCACACCGAGGATTAAAGTGAACGCACAAGGCAAAGAAGCCATAGTGATTAACGCATATACTCTCAATGCAGGTGAGGAGTATATCATCGCAAACGCCTTGCGACATATATTGGGTTCGTAGTGTCTTTATTTTTAACACAGAGAGGCGGGATTCACACCCGCCTCTTTCCGAAACATATTCTCTTGAAGCCTCATGATGAAGATTAAGAATTTAATCGGGTAATTTTTACCGATACCTGGGGCGGAATGTAAAGCTAAGACAAATTATGCTTTCGTAGCATAATTTGGAAACTGCGCCTACCGGACCTGGGGAAACATAGAATTACCCAAATATTTTATTAAACTTCATGTTGAGGCTTTATTTTACCCGCCAATGCCTACCAGAAGACCCAATCCGTCCACGGTTTTATCTTAATCGCCCCTAATAAACAAAACACAGCTGCTCCTCCGAGTGCCCCCTTTGCGGCAGCACTCAATCGCAGACTGCGTGCCTTCGCCTGGTAGGTATCCGTGTAAATAGTGACGTATTCTGCTGATTTGCCGAGAAGCCGATCGGCGGGTGGCACAGGTTGGTAGACATAGGCACCGCCGATAGCAATAGCACCGAGTGGAAGATTACCCGCTATTCCTAAAATCCCACCGGCAGCGAGCCACACGGCTGTGTTTACATCATCCTCGGCATCATATTCAGCAGCAGTTCTGGCGTTAGTGAACGTCGTGCTCTGCTGTGCTATCGCCTGCAAGGAAAAGTTGAAGATCAGTCCCAACATTAAAACAACGAAAATATGAAATAGCAGTCCTCTTTTCATTTCAATCCCTTTCCAAACAAATCTCGAATGTTCCTATGACAATTACAGTGAAATATACGATTACTGATACAGTATACAGATGCCGCCCCTACGGGGCTTGAATACAAGAGACAAACGTTTTCTACAAAGATACCGTCCCTACGGGACTGAAGACCTGAAAATATAGACTCTCTTATCACTCCAAACGTGTTGATCAAAGTGATAGAAGTCGAGTTTATAGAGCCCTTTTATAGTGAAGCCCGTAATTATTTAGACGCGCGGTGAACCGTAGGGGCTGGGTTACCCAGCCCCTACGAGCGTGCAATGTGGGTTGCTATCGTGAGTGAAGTGTCAACTTATTTTCGGGTTCTACTATATAATTTATGAGACGCGCTGTAAGCCGTTTACGCTGACGCAATCTCAATGGCGCGGCGTTCTGTGGTTGCCTTACGCGCTGCTTCAATAATCGCAAGATTGTGATATGCTTTCTCGGCAGGCACGGGTAGTGGGGCACCAGCGGCAAGAGCATTAAAGGTCTCTGTGAAATAGCAGACATGCCCACTCGCATCCTTCTGCTCGGCTTCGTTAAATTCCGAGAGTTCCAACTGTTTCCACCCGTCTGCTCTCGTGAAGCGGCGAAGCGCGTCCTCTACATTTACGCGATGTCGGACGCGCAGCGAACCATTTTCGGCATGCATCTCACACCACCCGAAATCTGTGGCAGGTACACACCATGCCCCTGAGACTGTCGTAATACCGCCATTCTCATGCTCACAGAGTAACATGGCGATGTCATCAACATCTATATCCAACCGGAGGGTCTGGACGCGGGCTTCAACATAACGGACTGGTGATTGCATTAAGGTGCAAACGGAATAGATTTCGTGGTAACTGGTGTCAATTATACAGCCGCCGCCTTTTGCCTTACTGGCACGCCACGCAAACGCCGGTGTGGGGTGATCCGCCGAGAAGTCTGTCGGTTTCAATCCCATCCCAACACTTCGTCCGAAATGGGATTCACCGAGCGCATCGAGTTCCCTTATCGCCGCTCTCATGCCTGCGGTGAAAATGTAGTTATGCACGACTGTGTAAGGTACACCGTTACGACGCACTGCTGCCAGAATATTATCAGCCTCTTCCAAATTCGTTGCCATTGGTTTTTCGGAAATAATAGCCACACCTGCGTTTGCGGCTGCGATTACCTGCTCGGCATGCAGTGAATGGGGTGTGGCAATCGTCACAACATCAATCGCTGCGTGTTCCAGCATCTCTCGATAATCTATCCATCGGTTTTCTACAGAAACATTGAAGTGTTCTCCAACCTTTTCCAGATTTTCCGGAACGACATCTGCGAGGGCGGTTACCTGAACGGTGTCCGTGAGCGCACTATAGGCACGGGCGTGTGTATTCTGCACAATGCCGCCACAGCCAATAAGTCCTAAGCGAATCGGTTTGTCCATTGTGTTTCTCCTTTGTGTAGAGTTTAGCATATTTTGAGATTATGTCAAATTCTTTGGGTCGTGTGGAAGGATGCTCAAGGGTAATCCTTCCATTGATTTTTCTGACACCTGTTTCTACAAAATATGCTATAATGCGTCCATGAGGCAATGTGTCTAAGTCTTGTGAATAAAAAGCAGGGAGAAAATCTGATATGAGTGCAAAAGAAAATCAAGCGTCTGAAGAGGGGACAGCTGAAGAGAAAAATTCACCTACACCTGAAGATAACCTCTCGGTTACACACCACAGCGTCACGATTAATGGCGAAGAGATCCGCTATACAGCAACAACGGGGACACTTGTACTGAAAGAGGAAATCGATAATGAAGGCGAGAAGGCGAAAGCCGCTGTCTTTTTTATTGCTTATACCCGCGACGATGTAGATGATATGTCCAAACGCCCGATCACTTTCTCCTTTAACGGGGGTCCCGGATCGTCATCGGTATGGTTGCATTTAGGTGTGTTGGGTCCGCGGTGCGTGGAGCCCGACGAAGACGGGGAATTGCCGCATCCGCCGTATCAACTCAAGAATAACGAATGCTCTATTTTAGATAAAACAGACCTGGTCTTTATTGATCCGGTGAGTACTGGATTTAGTAGAGCGGTGCCGGGTGAAGAGGCGAAGCAATTTCACGGTTTTAAGAAGGATATTGAGTCGGTGGGGGATTTTATCCTGCTCTATTTGGGACGCTATAAACGGTGGGGCTCACCTAAGTTCCTGATTGGTGAAAGTTATGGAACGACGCGTGCGGGAGGACTTTCGGGTTACCTTCAGGAGCGACACGGCACGTATCTCAACGGTATTATGCTCGTTTCAGTCGTTCTGAATTTTCAGACAATTCGGTTTGCCCCTGGGAATGATCTCCCTTATATTCTCTATCTACCCACCTACGCAGCCACAGCACTTTATCACGATAAATTGGAGACGGATGCCCAATTTGAGTCGTTCGTGGACGAGGTCCGAGAATTCGCTATGGGCGAATACACGACTGCTTTAATGCAAGGCAGCGCACTATCTGACGATCAACGTGCTAACATTACGCAGCAACTCGCCAAATATACGGGACTGACCGCTGAATATATTGAACAGACCGACTTGCGGATTAACATAATGCGCTTCTGTAAGGAACTTCTTCGAGATGAAGGTCGCACAGTAGGACGTTTCGATAGTCGTTACAAAGGTATCGATAGGGATATCGCAGGTGAAATGTTTGAATATGATCCGAGTTCCGCAGTCGTCCAAGGTGCATACACTGCAATGCTGAACTATTATGTTCGTGATGAACTCGAATTTGCGTCTGATCTTCCGTATGAAATCCTGAGCAGACGTGTGCATCCGTGGGACTATGGCGAACATCAGAATGAATACGTCAACGTCGCCGATACACTTCGGAAGGCAATGACGACTAATCCGGCGTTAAAGGTTTTTGTCGCCAACGGTTATTATGATCTGGCAACACCATTTTTGGCATCAGAGTATACCTTCAGCCACCTTGGACTCGATAAATCCTTGCAGGATAACATCACGATGGCTTACTATCAGGCGGGGCACATGATGTACATCGACCAAGGGGAATTGCAGAAGATGAAAAGAGACTTGGATGCGTATCTTGATAACGTGCTTTCCGGGGAGTAAATATGAGTTACCAGAGAGAATTTGAGAAACGGTTAGATGTTGCAGTCGTTGGCGTGGGTTCGCACGGCTATCGGAATATACTACCGACATTGAATTTTCTTCCAATTCGGCTGAAAGCGTTGTGCGATCTCAATATTGAGCTTGCCCGCATTACTGCTAAACAGTATGGTGCCGATGCGTTCTATCCAAGCATGGCTGAGATGTTCGAGAATGAGGCACTGGATGCGATTTTCCTGTGCGCACCGCCGCGTCTACATCCCGAATTGGCGTGTGAGGCACTGGATGCTGGGATGCATGTATGGATGGAAAAGCCGCCTGGTATGTTTGCTGATGAGGTCTCGGAGATGATCGCCCATCGGAAAGATCGCGTCGTGGTGGTTGGATTCAAAAAGGCATTCATGCCCGCTACTCAGAAGATTATCGAAATCTTCGCAACTGACGAATACGGTCCCTTACAAAGCATTTTAGGGGTCTATCCGATGACGATTCCGATCGAGGGCAAACGTGTGCTACGTGAGAAAGAGCATACTAATTGGCTTCAAAATGGGTGTCATCCACTGTCGCTGCTTGTAGCTGTCGGCGGAAAAGTTTCAAACGTGACTGTTCATAGGAATCAACGGGGTAGTGGGGTGTGTATACTGGAATACGAAAGCGGTGTAATCGGAAACTTTCATCTGGCTGGTGGTGCCGGACGCGGGCAACCTTCGGAAATCTACCAGTTTTTTGGGGACGGATGTCATGCTGAGATTCAGAACAGCACGCGAGTCGTACTCCAGCGCGGCATGTCCTTCAACTATAGTGGTAGCACGAGCTATGTGCCGGAAGGCTTTGATAGTGGTGCCATCGTCTGGGAACCACAGAACAGTCTCGGCACACTTGAAAATAAGGGGCTTTTCATACAAGGTTTCTACCAAGAGATGCGGTATTTCTGCGATTGCATTTTGGAAGGCAAACCGGCGGAGCAAGGGTCGCTTGAGTTCGCTCTGGAAGTCATGAAAGTCTATGAAGCGGGCCTCCGATCAGAAGGTGAGACTGTTGCTGTTGCGTAAAAGCTGAAGTCTTCACACCACCTGTATAAAGGTAGTTAAATGGCAAAAGTATCCCTCAGACCTATTACGCCGGAGAATCTTGATGAGTGTATTTCCCTAAAGGTAGCTGATCATCAAAAAGGATTCGTTGCCCCTAATATATACTCCCTTGCGGAAGCGTCTGTTAGTCCAACGTATCACCCTCTCGGCATTTATGATGCAGACGCCCATTACCGAGCAAGTCCAGCTATGGTAGGATTCATAATGTATACCCTTAGCAACGCCCGCGGCTTCATCTTACGCTTGATGGTAGATGAAAAGTTTCAGAGGAAAGGGTATGGTAGAGCCGCTATGATAGAAGTGATAAGAAGATTGAAATTACATCCAGAAGTCGAGCGGATTGCAACGAGCCACGATAGGAAAAACGAAGCTGCCGCGCGACTCTATGAAAGTTTGGGATTCGTTGATTGGAAACATGAATCAAGAACGGATGATTCCGGTGAAAGGTATCTGATCCTTCAAGAAGATAGTGCCTAACTGGGACGGAGGAAAACGTGGAATATAGAAGACTGGGAAACAGTGGACTTAAAGTATCCGAAATCTGTTTAGGCACGATGACCTTTGGTCACGGTGCAGATGAAGCTGAATCAAACCGTATGGTCGATCTCGCTTTGGATGCTGGCGTGAACTTTTTTGATACGGCTAACTCCTACGCTGATGGCGAGTCTGAAGTTCTGCTCGGTAAAGCACTCAAAGGGAGGCGGCGGGGCGCGGTTGTCGCGACGAAGTTTTCCAACCCGATGGGTACCGGTCCCAACGACTCTGGCATGTCTCGCGTCCATATCATGCAGGCGATTGATGACAGCCTCAAACGCCTACAAATGGATTATGTAGACATCTACTATATCCACCACGTTGATATTCAAACCCCATTAGAGGAGATGCTTCAAGCAATGGACGATCTCGTCCGGCAAGGGAAGGTCCGCTATACGGCGTGCAGCAATTACCAAGCGTGGCGATTATCCGAAGCCTTATGGCTCAGCGATACAAACAATTGGACCCAGTTTTCGTGTTATCAACCGCAATACAGTCTCGTTGTGCGCGATATAGAGCAAGAGCTGGTCCCACTCTGCGAACTTAAAGGGTTAGGTGTCGTCGTATGGAGTCCGTTAGCAGGTGGATTCCTCTCTGGTAAATACAAACCCGGCGAACGTACACAAGGTGGAACACGATCGGCTGAGGGATGGGCATATCCAGAACGCTATTTTGCTGACAACGCCGATGAAACGTTGCAGGTCCTGCTTGATGTCTCTGACGAACTTGGACGTAGTCCGGCACAAGTCGCACTTCGTTGGGTGCTTGAGCAGCGAGCAATGACTTCGGTGATTGTCGGTGCGAGACATGCAGAACATTTGCGCGGTGATAGCACCCACTACCTAAAGGTAGGGGCTTCGGTTTCGTAGCGACTGCGGT
>JAPPNJ010000057.1 GCA_028818705.1 Candidatus Poribacteria bacterium | reverse complement strand
ACCTACAAGAACACATGTAACTATTGAAGCAAACAATCTTTTGAAAAATATCAGTTAGAGATGTTTTCAAGAATAAAAATTAGGGATATTCAGTTTTCGACCTTTTAACCATTTTGGCTAGGAAGTCGGGAAATGTAAAGCTAAGACAAATTGTGCGTATATACGCATAATTTGGAGTTCCCTCCTACAAAAGAACTAAACGCCTTTGAACAAAAACCGATTTTGCGTTGCTCAAAACCGTTTTTAAGCGTATAATTCAAATAAGCACCCATGTGTGTATGCGTTTGAATCAGCGAGATTTTGCAGACGAGATTCCCTAACAAAGAACTCCCTTTAACGAAAGAAAATGACCAGAAAGGCACATAGCAAAAAGGCTGGTATGGACAGAACAGCAGAAATCGCTCGCGAAACAGCAGAAACCCGCATCCAACTTCGCCTGGACCTCGATGGAACGGGAAACGCTACTATTAACACGGGTGTCGGATTCCTTGATCACATGTTGGAGCTCTTTGCTAAACATGGATTTTTTGACCTGGAGATCGAAGCGAAGGGGGATCTACACGTAGACGCACATCACACTACCGAAGATGTAGGTATTTGCTTAGGACAGGCTCTCCAAAAAGCGGTACTCGACAAAGCAGGAATGCAGCGTTTCGGCAGTTTCACAGTCCCAATGTATGAAGCACTCGCCAAAGTCGATCTGGATGTCTGCGGTCGTCCCTATCTCCACTATGAGACCCCCCTTCGGGACGCGAAAGTCGGCGATTTCGATGTTGAACTCGCTGAAGAATTTTTTCACGGGTTTGTAAATCACAGCGGCACAACGTTACATATCAACGCTCCTTACGGTACAAATCAACACCACATCATCGAAGCCATCTTCAAGGCAGTTGCGAAAGCCTTGCATATCGCTACACGCCTCGATGCGTCCATCACGGGCGTGTTATCCACTAAAGGGAGCTTATAGTTGTCAGTTGTCTGAGAAACTGATGACTGATAACTATCGAAAGGAGAACACTTATGAGTAACGGGAACGTCATCGCGGTGATTCTTGGTGGCGGTCGCGGTACACGCCTGTTTCCACTCACCCGAGACCGCGCGAAACCCAGTGTCCCGATCGCAGGTAAATTTCGACTCGTAGACATACCAATCAGCAACTGTCTTCATTCCGGATTCGATCGCATCTACGTCCTGACCCAGTTTAATTCTGTCTCACTGAACCGGCACATCGCACAAGCATACCGATTTGATAGTTATCGTCGTGGATTCGTCCAAATCCTCGCTGCACAACAGACCCTGATGGGTGAAGAGTGGTATCAGGGTACAGCAGATGCCGTTAAACACAATGAACCCTATATTCTCAACCCACGATTCGCAAACGATCATGTCCTCATCCTTGCTGGTGATCATCTCTACCGAATGGACTACCGCAAAATGCTACAAGTCCATATCGAATCCAATGCGGCTATCACTGTTTCCGTTATTCCTGTCAGAAAAAAGGATACAAGCGGACTCGGCATCCTCCAAGCCGATGCAGATGGGCGTATCGTCAATTTCGTGGAGAAACCGCAAACCGAGGAAGAACTGCTGCCACTACGCGTTGAGCCCGATGTCTTTACCTCGCGAAGTATAGAACCAGACGGTAGAGAATACATCGCCTCAATGGGTATCTACATCTTTAACCGCGAAGTCCTCCAAAACGCCCTTCAAGATGACGCAAATGTGGACTTCGGTCAAGATATTATTCCGAAGAGTATTCAAACGCTTCCGGTCTCCGCCTATTTTTTCGATGGCTATTGGGAAGACATCGGGACCATCCGCTCCTTCTACCACGCAAACATTGGACTCACGGATACCGCCCCGGCTTTTAACTTCTACGATGAACAGTCACCCATCTACACCAACCGGCGCCATCTTCCCAGTACAAAAGTCAACAGCAGTAGTATCCGTTCTTCAATTCTCGCCGAAGGTTCTATCATTGATGATTCGGAACTCGATAGAACGATTGTCGGCATTCGGAGCGTTATCTCCAACGGGAGTCGAATCTATCAGTCTGTACTCATGGGCGCAGATTACTACGAATCAGAGGCAGCGAAATCAGAGAATGCCCGGTCAGGTATCCCCGGTGTAGGTATTGGTCGAAATTGCCTGATTCAGAATGCAATTATTGACAAAAATGCGCGTATCGGTGATAATGCTATACTGGTTAACCGAGACGGAGTTGATAATTATGATGGTGAAAACTACTACATTCGGGACGGCATTGTGATTGTTCCAAAGGATGCAACGATACCTCCCGAAACTGCTGTCTAATCTACAACCTTGATTTCATAATCAAAGGTTGATGTAAGAAGGAAAATCTCTTATGCATAAAGGACTATCATTTCTAACCTTAACTCTTCCCGCTCTGATACTTTTCATGGTACCGTACGCTACAGCACTGGACACAGATGGACTCGTTGGTGCATGGTTGTTTGATGAGGGCAAAGGGCAAGCCGTTACAGACTCATCTGATAACGGACTGGATGGCGAAATTGCACAAGGAAAGCCGAAATGGGTCAACGGGAAATTTGACGGTGCTATGGAGTTCACGGGTACTGATATGGTGACTGTTGATGATAATAACCTACTTGACCTTGAGGACTTCACAGTCGCTGCGTGGATAAATATCCCTAAAATCTCCGGTGCCTGGCAGATTATCGCCACCAAAGAGAACCGAGGTCCTGTCGGTAGGAACTATGGGCTCTTCGGCCATATTAACACCGGTGTCATCCACTATTCCTTCACAACAGGCGGCGGTTGGAAATCGTTTGATGCGCAAACCGTTGTCACCGATGGCGAATGGCACCACGTTGCAGGCACTTATGATGGCTCCGACTTTAAACTCTACATTAATGGAGAAGTAGATGCAGAAGTGTCACCAGGGACGGAACCTGATACCCACGATAACGTCTTCTTTATGGGTGGATGCGACGTTGGGGGCTATTGGCTGTCGGGAATGCTTGATGAAGTTGTACTCTACGACAGATCTCTCAGTGAAGACGAAATCAATGAATTAATCGAAGATGGTATGGCGGTAGCGTTAGACGTGCAGCCCGGTGGCAAGTTGGTAACAACGTGGAGTCAAATTAAAGAACAAGCGACTCGGTAGATTCCAAGATGCGTTAAGGAGAATGAACTGATATTATGTCTGAATTAAGGCAACACCTCCTGGTGCTACATCTGCACACGCCTGACTTGAATAGTAACGTTGTCGCTTGGGCAATGTACGATGGTACTGGTCAAAAACGCCATACCACAGGTGACAGCGATGCTCCACCCTATAACTCAGTTGTGGAAGCTATGCAAGATGGGTGGCGAGTGATTCAGTTTCCACAACAATTCCCTGCTTATCCGGGTATGGAATACCATACCTCATATCTCAGGTTTGAGTATATTCTGGAGAAATTGGAGAAAATCCCATGAGCGATAAAAAGCATTTACTCAATACGGAACAGATGGCGAACTTCGTTGCAGACGGTTACCTTCGCTTCGACGAACTCATCCCTCGCGCATTGAATGAAGCGGCGCACGCCGAAATGGAAGCAGGTGTGATTGTGCGTGGACGCGGTGGCACGGTTTTAGACGAAGTTTGGGATGATGACTCTGCTGTCGGCAAAGTCTTTCGACGGCCAGAGGTGAAGGGTATCATTCACAGCCTCGTCGGCGAGGATTCGCTTTACGATCACCATGCCGTTCACATTGTACGTCCCCAAAACGAGATAGGACAGATTTGGCATGCCGATGCAATCATTGATCTACGGCTGCATTTTGACATCCAATTCTTCTATTTCTCGCACGATACACCGCGCGAAATGGGGGGAACAATGATTTTACCGGGGAGCCACTATCGCCGCGTTTGTGAGACGGACATCGCGCGTTACCAAAACTTCCTCGGACAGCTGCCCGTTGTCTGTAAGGCAGGTACGCTGCTTGTCGTGCACCACGGGATGTGGCACTGCGCGCAACCGAATTTGACTGATCGGACGCGCTATATGTTTAAACTCCGCCTCAACCCCACGGTGCGTCAGCTCAAACTCTGGAATACAGACGATCTTGATACAGCTGCTTTCCATGGCATCTTAGGTAGGAATCACAGATGGTACGGGAACGATGTTCGACTCGAGATCGTCAACCGCATCAAGCAGTGGCGTTTTCTTACCGGTGATGATTCATTTGATGTGAGCTACTGGCTCTCTCGACTTGAAAACATGCCAGAGAACTCGCAAGAGGCAGCTTAGTTATTACAGAAAAAGGCGCGGTTGTAAGCCGCGCCTTTAAGCAAATTTTGAAGATCCAAAGGACTACCTATTTCTATTAGCTCGTCCTCTGTTCCCGGCTCTTCTATTCCCAGCAGCGCGCCTCCTAATTTCCCGCATTATTTCCTGTCGCTCCGCTGGTGAAGAATCTCGAAGTTTCTCTGCTAACTCCTTCTGGCTTATCCCTAACATCTCAATCTGCTTTTTCATCTCCATTTGCCTGCGCTTCTCAGCCTCCATCTGCCGCTGTCTGGCGTTGGCTTGGTTTTTCGCTGCATCATTCCCATCTTTTTCAGACGCGCTCTGACTTCCTTCGCCACCTTTGCTGCCACTACCTCGATTCGTCGTGAGAAACTGGAGTGTCTCTGTCTTCAGTGTTATTGGCTTTCCGTCTTTTTCTAATACTACCTGTTTCGCTTGGATGTCTTTTACTGTTATGTCCCCTAACTTTTCCCCTATGGTAACAAAATGATAGCGGTTCAATCGTTTCTCCAGTAGTGTTGCCTGTGCTATGACACCATCAGCATCAACAGCAGTCCCAACCAAACTGTAGGCAGGCTCGTTATTCGGTGGTGTCCACCCCAGTGGTCGAAAGAGATTGTTATCAATAATTACTTTGTAGAACGCCGCATTCTCGCCAAAATCAATTGCCACACGGTTTTGACGTTGCCGAAATCTACGTTGCGTCTCGGCTTGTTCCTTCATCTTTGCCATATCTTGCATTTTCGCCGAATTCATCTCCGACTTTGTACCAATAAAATCCACTTTTGTTTTCTCTTGGGCATGCAGCAATATCCCAAAACCGAGGAGTAGACATACGACACATCCGATCCCCAGTTTTGCCAAGATGTTGCGTTGATTACCAGTAACTCTTAATTCCATTCAACTTCCCTCCAGGCACTTCCCAAGCAGACTCCATAAATCTCTATTTACAGTTTAAGACAATCTCCATTGCAGAAGGTTCTCTTTAATTTTACTATATCCTCCGCTGAATGTCAATTGTACTCGGCGTTGCTGCTAAAAACCAGTAGAAGTGATTTCCACACAGTGATTTCCTTCGCCAAAAAACATTGACTTTCCAGAAAAAATGCAGTAAACTTTATAGAAAGATATCTGTTTAACACACATAAGGAATAAACCTATGAAAAACTATACCACGCCTCAAAAATACATCGCATTTGCGTGCAGTTGTGCTTTTATTTTTCTTTTAACAGGTGGGCAGGTGGAGGCAGCGCGGCGCTCTCGTGTCCTATCAATAGCTCTTTTCGCGTCAGGTATGAGCCTCCAATTCGGTAGCAGTTTTCTCAAAGCTTCTGCCCAAGACCAATACGATACCTATCTCAACGCCGCAATCCAAGCAGACATTCAAACGCATAAGGACGCTTTCCTCGTTAGGCGCAACGCCGGCACTATCATGTCACGCGTCGGTATGGGATGTGTCGGACTTGCCGTGCTTTTCTCAATCTATAATCAAGTGGTTACACCAGAACTTGTAGAGGGTTCAGCCGATCCAGCAAACGGATTGAAAAATCAATCCGATCCCCCGAAAATTCGTCTGAGCAACTTCGCATATCGCTTTTCTCAAAACACAGATTTGCTACTCCGACGCACCACGCTCCAATTGCGTCCACACTATGATACCCAAACGCATCGCGCGAGTCTAAGGTTCCTGCACCATTTTTAGGACGCATTTCATAAATACAAGGTGGTGTACCACAGGGTTGGACATCGGTTTCGCCACATCCCTTCAAAGGAGAAAATGTAATGTACCTCATCCGACACTTATTCAACGGCAAGATTTGTCTGTTAGGTCTCCCGATGTGCTTTGCCGTCCTTCTGTTTAGCACTTGCACAAATACAGAAGATTTCGCGAACCCGCTTGATCCGGAGAATTTGCGGACTGCTGGTGCACCAGACGGTCTTACTCTCTTCGCTGGAGATAAACAGGTACGGGTCACATGGAACGATATAGGTCAGACAGGCATTAAAGGATATCGGATCTACAGACGCTCTACAGGCGGAACGGATGCGGAATTCCAGCAGATTGGCTCCGTTGATGCGCCCGCAAATGAATTCACTGATACCCAAAATCTCGAAAATGACCGGCGCGATGCATCCGGACGGCTTCTCGCTTATGAATATCGGGTCACTTATGTAGATGTTAACGGTGTCGAAACGCCAGATCCGACCAACCCGCCTACCGAGAGTGAAGACCCACGTCGTATTTGGAAAACAGCATTCGCAACACCGAGCGTCCCACCACCGGCACCGACTGTAACGCTTGGCGACCCAACCGATCTCACTATTAAACTCTTTTGGGAAGGTTATGAGTTTCCTTACGATTTCTCTATCTTCCGCGTCTATGCTGCACTTGATACTGAAGACGACAAACCGCTCCGGTTCAAACTGATTGCTGAACCGAAGCGAGATAAACTCTACTACTTTGACCACGATTTTCAAGTCGACGGCACCCGAAAAGTCTATCGCGTCGCCGGCGTTGACGAATTTGGAGCAGAGGCAATTACCGTAATTACCGCAGCCGTGCCGAATCTGCCACCTGCCCCGCCGAAAAATGTTCGGGTCCGTTACATACCGCGGTCCTTCCTCAACGCAAAATACGATGCAGTCATTTCATGGATACCGAACACCGAACCAGATCTCGCCGGATACCAACTCTATACCAGAGATGCAGCAGGAAAACTGCTTCCGCGACCCGCAGTCGGGCGAAAGGACCGCAACTTCACAATTATTGGTGAAGACCCTAACCTTGTCGGTCAGTCTCTGGAATTCAAGAAGTACTTTATCACTGCTTTTGACGATACCCCTGGGCCCGATGGACGGCGAGACGAAAGCGCACTGGTAGAAGCAAAACCGTAAAATGGCAGTCGGCGGTTAGGACGCTCGGCTACACAAATCAGAATCAAAATCAGAATCAAATCAACGGTATGAATGCTATAGAGCATTCACCGGGTATAAAGCCTATAAAGGCTTTACCGGGGTATGAAGTCCGTATGGACTTCACCGGGGGCATGAACCGGGGTATGAATGCCGTGTGGCATTCCCCGCACTTTTAGGGGTTGGTGAAGAAACCTCTTTACCAATTGCCAAAAGCGCAGCGTCCTAATTGCTAATTACCACCAAAGGATAAACATAATGCACGTTAAAAACAGAATGCGCAATACGCAATACTTTATTTACACCATCTGTACTGCACTTCTCATCAGCACCGCACTGCCCCTCTCAGCGCAATTGCCAGCGGTCTCGTACCTTAACACCATTCAAACAGCGGAACCCCTCGGCAAGGGAGGCACCAGTACTACGTTTGGACTTCTCCAATACGCCAAAGTCGATCTGCTACCAGATCTACGTCAAAGGGTAGACATCGGTGGGTTTGAGGAATCGCATCGTGTAACGTTTGAAATCGAGACGTTTCTTGTGCCTGTCAGATTCGCTTACGGTTTAAGCGACGAACTCGACCTCATCCTCGGTGGCACATTCTCGACGGGTGGTGTACGGAAAGTTGTCCACGATTTCTACGGCACCAATGCAGAGAACGACGCAGATCCGAATATCAACCGTCGCGTCTACGACCAACCGCTATTTGACGGTGTCATCGGACTCAAGTACAACATCAAACCCGATCGCAATGACAACTTTCCAAGCTTTTCCGTTGGTGGGGACGCGCAGTTCGGTTTCACAGCTGATGACAGGCTCAACTCGGACAATGAATTCCTCGACCACAGTCCAGCTGATGGCTTTCCATTTATGGGCGTTAATACCTATCTGGTAGGAACTCAAAAACTCGGTAGCCTTTTCAAACTTCACGCAGGTGTCGGTGTCTTCTTAACATCAAAATCCTTGAAAACAACGGACTTTTTCACGCTCAACTGGCAAGTAGGTACTGAAATAGCGATTTCAGATAACATGTGGTTGGTAGGCGATTTCTCGCGCGAACTCCCGTATGCAGGCGTGCATGTAACAAACCTCATTGGCATTACATTTCGCTACGAAATCTCAAATACGCTTGCCTTTCAACTCGGATTCAACAGCCGTCCGGGATTCCAGTTCAATCTAACCTTTGGCGGCGAGCAGGCGCAGGCACTTGGCGGCGAGAATCTGCTGTTTTAGCAACAAAATTAAGGGAGCTATTAATGAGAGCAGTCGTTCAACGCGTCAAATCTGCAAGCGTTAGAGTAGAAGGCAAACTTGTCTCTGAAATTGGAGCAGGCACCCTTATTTTCCTTGGTGTCGCCCATGAAGATACCGTAACAGAAATAGAATATATCGCTAACAAAGTCGCCAATCTTCGTATTTTCGAGGACGAAGAAGGTAAAATGAACCGTTCACTTCTCGAAATGGGTGGGGCTGCTCTCGTTGTTTCACAATTCACGCTCTACGGTGATTGTCGCAAAGGACGGAGACCGAGTTTTATCAAAGCCGCCCGTCCTGAATTGGCGAATGCACTTTATGAGCAGTTTATTACCGCTCTTGAACAGCAGAATATCCCAACGCAGGGTGGCACCTTTCAGGCGATGATGGACGTGGAACTTGTTAACGACGGTCCTGTGACTATTCTATTGGACAGCGACAAACAGTTTTGAACCCACATAGGTTTATCAATCAATTCTTCCTTAAAAGCACTCCAGCGGAGTGTCATGTCTATAGGAGAGAAATATGGCTCGTAAAATGCGTCTCGGTTTAGGCCAATTCAGCGAACTCAGCGAAGAACGGCTAAAGTTCATCAAGCAGCTTGGGGTCGAAGATGTACTGCTCAACACACCACAACTTCCCGGTACAGAACGCTGGGAATTCATGGATATCCTTCAACTTCGTACAGAGGTAGAAAACGCTGGACTTCGATTGGCAGCACTTGAGAACGTCCCTGTCTCCTTTTATGACGAAGCGATGCTCGGATTGCCACGTCGCGACGAACAAATTGAGAACATGGCGACGACGATTCGCAACATTGGCAAAGCAGGCGTTGAAATTTTTGGGTATCACTGGATGCCTAACGAAGTCTGGCGCACCTCTCGAACCACACCCAGTAGAGGGGGTGCTGCCGTTACGAGTTTTGATATGGAACAGGTCAAGGACGCACCGCTAACGCACGGACGTGTTTTCACTGAAGAAGAAATGTGGGAAAATTACGAGTATTACATGAACGCAATTTTACCGGTTGCAGAAGAGATAGGTGTCAAACTCGCACTCCATCCAGATGATCCACCTGTTGAATCTCTTGCGGGTGTGCCGCGTCTGTTCCGCAATTTTGAAGGTTTCAAACGTGGCATGGAAATCGCAGACAGTCCAATACACGGACTCGACTTCTGTGTCGGTTCTTGGTCAGAAATGGGACCGGGTGTCACGGATGCGATCCGTTATTTCGGAGCGCGCGATAAGATTTTCTACGTGCATTTCCGAGATGTAGAGGGGCATGTTCCAAAATTTGCTGAATCCTTCGTGAATGAGGGCAATTGCGATATGTTCGAGGTGATGCGCACACTAAAGGAGGTCGGTTTCACAGGCTTCATGATTACCGACCACGTTCCGCACGTTGTTGATGATACAGATTGGGGACACCGGGGCCGCGCCTATGCCATCGGATACATGACGGCGTTCCTTGAAATTTTGATGGCTTCATAGGAGTGGATTTGATAGACTTCTGCTACGAGAACACTTGCACTAACTGTTATTAGAATAGCGCGTGTTTGATTGATGGACTTAGGATATGCTCGAGAAAAAGATAATTGACATGGTAGAAAAATTGCGACTCGCCTCTCAAAATATGCCAAAAGTTTGGAAGGGCAGAGAATCTATTTTGGAGATGAAAGATGCTGATTTTAAACAGTGGAGACAGGTAGAGTGGTTAGATTCTTACTTCAAGTTTTTGTGTCAAAAACATTTTGATGGCATAATTGAGATGCTCGGACAAAGGTATGGCAACATGAGGTCTGATGCGTTTTGTGAAATCTCATGGGATTTTAAGGCGCACGCAGCGAATACGACAAGTTACAATATCGTCGCAAATGATGTAGAAACTATAACAAACGCTATACGTAATTATAGTTACTGCGGAATAATTCTCGCTATAGGTAACGTGGAGTATGACAAGGATAAAACCTTTAAAAGATGGCATGACGAACTACGAAAGGAGACATGCGAATATGAGACAAACAGAATTAGTACAGGAGTAATGTCCCAAACACGCAAAACAGCGTTCGTTTTAGAAGAAATCCATTTTATCTGTTTTGATAACAAGACATTGGACAAGTGTTGTGGTATACTCCAAGACTCCTTTGGAGATACAGGTAGTAAACTAAAGCGACAAGAAATCATAATAGATATCCGCAAAATTCCGAATGCTTCGGTTGTTGCTACTAAAATTTTCTATGGAAAAGTCGGTTATGATAGCAAGTTTCAATACGGGACAAGACGATTGAAACTGAAATACAACCTTCTCACCTAAAAGGGGCTCATGGACATGTTAAAATATCAACTGTTTCCCAGGTCGGTGGGAATAACTGAGGAAATTCAGCATGTCATTGAATGCTTTGAACAGACATACGAGCAAATAAAGTCTCCTGAAAATGCGTTCAAAAGCAACGAAGTTTTGGATGTATTGAGACCTCATCTTGAGGGCATTGGATTCACAGTTGAAACTGGAAAAGCAAAAGGACAAAAAATTCCTGTCCCTGTCCTCTTCGGTTTGAATAACAGTGTTGACAAGTTTTTCAATGCTGATGGGATCAGCCGCGATGGGAAAATAGTTCTTGAAATTGAAGCGGGGAGAGCAACTGTCAACTTTGCGTTTCTTAAAGATATTTTTCAGGCATCTATGATGCATGGCGTTGAATTTCTCGTCTTAGCTGTGAGGAACAATTACAGAGGTAAAGATGATTTCCAACAAGTTTACATATTTTTGGAAACGCTTTATATTAGCAGTCGATTGGTCCTGCCTCTGAAAGGTATTATCCTGATTGGATATTAAGATACACACAACAATTCCCCTAGACAACAGCCCCAATCACTGGAGGAGACCCTCTGAGAAAAAAGGAGTACAAGATGGCTCAAGTTGTTCCCTTACGATATGACACTGCTTTTAAGAAAGCGTTTAGCCAACCGGAGATCTTTTGTCAATTTGCTGAAGATGTCTTAAGTATCAAATTCCATACTGATGAGGTACATCGCGGCTACAAATTCCTTGAACCTATCGGGCAGGTTGATATTGAATACGATTTGTTTGCTGAGGATCCAGAATCTCGTATTGTGGTTGAAATACAACACGTCAAAGAACGCCACTTCTACGATCGTTTCCTATATTACCATCTCATCAACCTCGTCGAACAGGTGAAAAATAGCAAAGCGTATCAGTTTGATCGAACGGTTTACACGATTGTTGTCTTAACAAGTCCGTATAGTGAGAACGAAATCGACTTTAGTGTGGCTATCACGGATTTCAATCCGGTCAACGAATTTAACCGTAAAGTCAATGTTTACCCGCACCAACTCTTGTTTGTGGTCCCGCGTATGGTCAACGATAAAACACCACCTGGTATCAAAGCATGGTTGGAACTCGTGTTGGATTCTTTGGATGGAGAGATAGACGAAAGCCGTTACAACTATCCAATTTTCGAGAGGGTAATTGATGCGGTTAAACTTGATAACATTTCGCCGGCGGAGCGCAGGGTACTTAAAGATGAAGAGTCTTGGGAAGATACTCTAATAGATGAAAATGATCGAGGGCGGCAGGAGGAAAGGATTACTATTACTCGCGCACTGATTAGTGAAGGCATAAGCACCGAAGTCATCTCAAGAACAACGGGCATCCCAGAAGCAGAAATCGAAAAACTCAGGCAATCATAAATATCAAGGCGTGTTGATAACAGCGTAATACAATGGAGTCAAAAAACAATTACACACAAGGAGGCTCCACCATGCATAACAGACCTCCATCCATCGGCGAATACCTACTCAGAAAACTGGAAAGTTATGGCATTGAACACATTTTTGGCATTCCTGGTGATTATGTCCTGCGGTTCTATAACCTCATTGAGCAGAGTCCAATTCAGCACGTCGGTATGACCCGTGAGGACGCAGCAGGCTACGCAGCAGATGCTTATGCGCGCACAAGGGGTATGGGTGCCGTTTGTGTTACCTACTGTGTCGGCGGATTGTCAACAGTGAACGCCGTCGCTGGCGCTTATGCCGAGAAATCACCCGTTGTCGTCATTAGTGGCTCACCCGGCATTAAAGAGCGTGGGAAAGATGCCCTCCTACACCATAAAGTCAGGGATTTCCATACCCAACAACGTATCTATGACGAGATAACAGTGGCGACAGCACTGCTCGATGAACCCTTTACTGCCTTCAACGAAATTGATCGGGTACTTGATGCCGTGTATCGTTATAAACGTCCAGGGTATATTGAACTCCCACGCGATATGGTGGATGTGCGCGGGACACTCTACCAAGGTCCCTCAACCGGCGGACACGTTAGTGACCCGGAAGTGTTAGACGCCGCTGTTGACGAGGCATGCACCTTTATTAATAAAAGCAAAAAACCTGTAATTCTTGCAGGCGTAGAACTCCACAGATTCGGTTATCAAGATAAACTGATTAAACTGGTGGAGGAAAAGCGAATCCCGGTTGTGGCAACGCTCCTCGGAAAATCTGTGATACCGGAATCACATCCACTTTACTTGGGGATCTATGAAGGCGCAATGGGTAGGAAGGAAGTTAGAGAATTTGTTGAAGATTCGGACTGTGTGATTATCCTCGGTGCCTTCATGACCGATGTGAACCTCGGAATTTATACCGCAAACCTCGACCGTGCGCGCTCTATTTACGCCACCTCTGAAAAAATCACTGTCCGTTATCACACCTACGAAGACGTGATGTTTGACGATTTTATCGACGGCATCAATTCGTCAAACCTCCGTAAACGAAGGAAACCCAATTTAGGCTGGGCACTCCCAGACACCGAACCGATCGCTGTTGAACCCAAAGCGCCCCTAACGGTTGGTCGTCTATTTCAACATCTCAACGCGTTCATTAGTGATGAACTGACGGTTATCGCCGATGTCGGAGACAGTCTCTTCGGCGCCGTGGAACTGCGGATCCATCAACACACCAATTTTATCAGTCCAGCTTACTACACTTCAATGGGTTTTGCAGTGCCAGCATCCGTTGGTGCCCAATTCAGTATGCCAGATACTCGATGTCTTGTTATCGTCGGAGATGGTGCCTTCCAAATGACAGGCACCGAACTCTCAACAGTCGCACGCCATGAATTCAATCCGATCATCCTTGTTTTAAACAACCACGGATATGGTACGGAACGGCACCTTCTTGAAGGGACTTTTAATGATATAGGATGTTGGAACTATAGTGGTATGCCGTCCCTCTTCGGAACAGGGCGCGGGTTCCACGTCCGAACCGAAGGCGAATTTGACGAAGCCATGAAAGCGGCACTTGCCGAGACGCGACATTTTACCCTGATTGAGGCAGAGCTTGAGAAATTGGACACTTCACCAGCACTCGCTCGGTTAGCAGAACGGATGTCTGGAGAAATTTAATAATGGCAATAGTATGTCGGGAAATGTAAAGCAAAGACAAATTTTGCCACGTGAGGGCAAAATTTGGAAATTCCTCCTACATTAGTGCGTCAATTTTCTCACGTAAGAAACCTGTACAAAAAGGCACTTGTTCCTCCGAGAGTCCGTGCAGGACCACGGCACCATCATAACCACTCTCTTTCAATAAGCCGAGATACTGATCGTAGTCCAGCAATCCTGTCCCAGCGGCGAGGTGTCCCGCTTGACCGTCTGTGTCCAAATCTTTCGCATGCGCAAGCGCTATATCGTCACCAAGCAGTTCAAATGCTTCGTCAAGGATCTCTCGCATCTTTGGTAGTTCACCCTTGTGAAAAATATTAGCGCCGTCCATACACACTTTTAAATAGGGCGATTGCATCTCATCAAGCAAGCGACGTGCTCTCGGTGCCGAATCAATCACGTTCGCCACTTCGGGTTCAAATGCGAGTGTCACCCCGTATTCCTCGGCTACCTCTAATGCCTGCCGCATAGATGTAACTAAATCCCGCCATGCCGCTGCCGAACTGTTATCGGGATGTGCGCGCCACATACTATCTGGGTTACGTGAGCCGGTGCAGATCGTAATTACCGACGTACCCATCGGAGCGCACTGCTCTGCGACAGAGCGCAACATACGCAATCCGGCGTGGCGTTTCTCAACATCGGGATCAATCATGTTGTAGGTGCCACCAAGTGCTGAGATCGTGATTTGCCGAGCGTCCAGCGCCTCGCGAACGTCTGCGGGCGACAGTCCTGCAGGCACATGATATTGTAAATGATGGACATCGTGTTCCACAATAGCGTCCAGCGTCTCGTCGAGCGTTTCCCGACGGATCGTTCCTACCATAAGTCCAACGTGCATAAATCTCTCCTGTTCATGATGGTTGTCTGAAGTATAGAAAAACACAATGATTATACAATACGAAAGATTAGATGGCAAGAAAAAACACCTCGCTAATTTTGTATGATTATTCAGTTTTTCCGTCCTGTAGGAGGAGGGAAACACCCCAGCAAAAACACTCCGATTCCCGACTCTTCCCTGTAGGAGCGAGCTCCAGCTCGCGACCTCGTCGGAAAATCCACGAAAATCGCGAAAACCAAATAGCCTTGCCAATTTTGGACCCCGTCTTGACATTATAACATGTTCATGATACGATATTCCCCATTCAACAAAGGGACTATGCATCAAATAAAAAACATGAAAGGGAAATTATGGCAAGAATACCAATTGGTTTAGAACTATTTTCCGTCCGAAATGAGTTGGCTGAAGACGTCCGCGGCACGATAAAAGCGGTCGCTGAAATGGGATATGAAGGCGTTGAGTTTGCCGGTCCACCGCAACACTCGGCGCAAGAACTCAAAGGTTTACTGGATGAGTTCGGTTTAGTCTGTTGCGGTTGGCACACACCGTTTAACCTCGTCCAAGAAGATACCATCGATGCAACGATTGAATTTAACAAGGTTTTGGAAAATCCTTATGTTATCGTTCCGGGAATTCCGGGTGAGCTGCGTCAATCGCGGGCGGACTGGTTGAAGTTAGCAGACATTTTCAACGGAATCGCTGATAAACTCGCAGCACACGGTATGGTGACGGGTTATCATAACCACCACGTCGAATTTACGCCACTCGACGGCGAAATACCCTGGGACACCTTCTTCGGTAACACCAACGAAGGCGTCGTGATGCAGCTGGATATGGGCAATGCACTATCGGGTGGTGCCGATCTCGTCGGCATTCTGGAGAGATACCCGGGGCGCTCTGGCACCGTCCATCTCAAACCCTACAACGAATCACTGGGCGAGACGGATAGACACGCCGGTTTTCGTCCAATTATTGGTGAGGATAGCGTGCCGTGGGATGAGATCTTCAGCGTCTGTGAAACGACCGGTGGTACAAAATGGTATATCGTTGAATATGAAAGTGATGCCTTCCCACCACTTGAGGCTGTCGAACGCTGCCTGAGCGCACTGAAGGCAATGGGTAAATAGCGGTTAGCGATTAGCAGTCAGCAAGAACACTCTGTGGCAGTTCCATGCTTTTTATTGCCAACCCGGCAGGTTGCTAACCGTTGATAGAGACCTCTGTGTAGCATAATCTTTTAGATTGTGTCTTGTGTATGGAACTATCTAACATGTTCCGTCTGGCAGACTGCAAACTAACAGTTTGCGGTACGAGCATTCTACGAGTAATGAACCACCCTTAAATAATCCGGTTCCCGGAGGATCCTTATGAGAACCTATCGCGCAAGCACCCTCCCATTTTCCCAGTTTTCTTTGACGGAATTTGTGGGTGAGTTATCCCATAGCGGTGTGTCTGCTATTGAACTCGCGCAAGTCCACTACTCGGATGTAGCAGCCGAAACAATCTCCACACTTCAAGAAGAGACCGGACTCCATTTCACATCCATGTTGAGCACGGTGGGGGTTGACGCACCAAACGGTCTTGAAACGCTAATCTCGATTCTCGACACTGCCCAAAGGCTTTCCATTTCAACAATCAGCATCGCAAGTGGTGGCAATGAAACCGCCACCGCTCGCGAGATTGAAGCGATTATTGATGGTCTCAAAACGGTCATTGCAGAAGCAGAGGCTCGCAACCTGACCCTCATGCTCTATGCACACGAAGGGAGTCTGGCTTACAACCTCGAACGCACGCAACAAATCCTCAATGCAATCCCCTCTGAAAACCTCGGCTTTTACTACAGTCCGTTCCATTTTCATCGCGCAGGAGACGATCCCGTCATCGCCTTGCGAACTTTGTCGGATCGGTTGTCCAGTGTCTATTTCAACTGTGGCGTCGATTCAGAAACAGGCATCGAGCCGTTTTGGGCACCAGAGATGGATTTTCGCGCCATCTGTCAAGAGATAGCGCGCGTCGGCTATGCTGGGGAAATCATGCTTATCTATTTGGGGTTGAAAGCGGAAACACCACAACCAATTATTGAAGGTGTCTCAAACGCACGCGCGAAGTTGGAAAGTTATTTTTAGGATGAAGGCAAGAAATAAGTACGTTGTGTTTACATTTCATCATCAAAGTCGTCGGGAAGTCAGTGTTCATCGGAATTTGTGTCTATAACCGGTGGGGTCACACTTGAAGCATTAAAAGAGTACGTAGAGGGGCAAAAGTATAAGGAGTATAGAGTAGATAGTCAATTGCTATTAATGGTAGATTTTAGAATTACTTTTACATTACAGATCGGAAGATAGAAGAAGTCGGGATTAGGAAAGAATCAACGGTATGAATGCCTTATGGCATTCACCGCCTCCTACAAGTACTCCTGAAATGTAAATGTATTTTCATAATTCACCAAAGTTTTGATATGTAAATAAATATACTTGACAATGCCTAACGTGTATAGTATAATTGTAAATGAGCGGGGAGGCAGGACTGCCATCCGTACCCCCCGTAGTTTAAAACTCAAATAGCTAAAATCTGAAGCACAGGATTAGCTATTTTCTTGTGTTTATGTGGTGGAGGCTTTTTGCCTCTGCCACACTCCACATTTTAATTCTAATAGGTTTTCCTTTGAAAGTCAAATTAAATAAGGGGATAAGGGGATTTTAAGATGTTTATAGTAAACCTTTTAGTAGGATTACGAAATTATCCTCTGTTGACTTGGTGGTCACATGGGCGATGGAATTTAACGCTCAACTACTTGTTTCTATGCCCATGTACGGATAAGGATGCAGGATGCTACGATTAATGCGTTGACACATCTGTTGTTTCCACTGCTGAACCGAAGCGGATTTGTCGTATGAACGGACGAACAAAGCATGAAATGTTCAAAAAGGCATTTCGAGATCTCAGAAAGCTTTGCGCGTCTATATGAAATGGAATTAACTTTGATACCCCAATATAGGATCAAACAAGCAAAAATACCATAGGAGGCATAAAACCATGAAAAGGTTTTACGTTTTTTTTGTTTTATTTTTCGTTTTTAGTTTTATGAATGTCGCTATTTCACAAGAAGACAAGTCGCTTACTGTTACAATAACAGGTCCTAAAGACGTGCCAACCACATGGACTGCGGACGTGACAATCACATTCTCTCACCCAGTTTCAGATTTTGACCAAGCTGATGTTGATTTACTACCAAACGCTACTGAAGTTGCTACTGTGATAGCACCCACTACCTAAAGGTAGGGGCTTCGGTTTCGTAGCGACTGCGG
>JAPPNJ010000172.1 GCA_028818705.1 Candidatus Poribacteria bacterium | reverse complement strand
TGGCAGCAGCATAACACAAATAACTATATTACCGAATTATTTTTTGAAACTTCATGAAACCGCACCTATCCGAGTTAGGGGAAACTGGTACTCTTAACTTTCACGGCGTGTGCTTACTACCTTACTTGTGTACCAAGCGGCATCTCTTTTTCAAGGGTTGCGAGGACAACGGCATCGCCGCTTCCGGCAAGAATCATGCCCTGTGATTCGACATTGCGAATGGTCGCGGGTTCTAAATTTGCGACGATTATTACTTGTTTCCCTATCAATGCGTCTGGCGTGTAGTGTTCGGCGATCCCAGCAACCAGTTGACGTTTTTCAGTGCCGACATCGACTTGCAGTTTGAGAAGTCGGTCAGCTCCTTCAATCGGCTCAGCAGCAAGAATACGAGCAACCCGTAGATCCAATTTTTGGAAATCAGCGAAGGAAACTAAGTCGGAGGTTTTCTGTTCTGTTTTCTGCTTCGGTTTAGCCGCCGCTTTTGGTTGCGCCTGTTTCTGTTTTTTCGTATCTATACGGGGAAAAATAGGTTCACCCCTGCTGACTTTTATGCCTACGGGTAGACATCCCCACTCTGTAGCAGTCTCGAATTCTTCTAAACCGATCTGCTTCTGGATTTTATCAGCGGTATCGGGAACAAAAGGTGAAATTAGCACAGAAATGATTCGGAGTGCTTCTAAACTATTGTAAAGGATGGTTCCCATTCTCGACTTCGTCTCAGACTTTGCGAGCGTCCAGACCTGGGTCTGCTGAACATACCGATTGATGCGTCGAACAAACTCCCAAATGGTTTCGAGTGCGTTATCAAATGCGAACGCCTCTATGTGAGTGTCCAATTGGTCAACTGTGGTCTGCGCCATCGCTTTGACCTCGTCGTCGAACTCCCCTGATGTTGTTGGTTCAGGAATCGCCTCAAAGTTTTTGTTAACCAGACCGAGGACACGATTGAGTAGGTTTCCAAGGTCATTCGCGAGATCTGCGTTGTAGCGTGCGTGCAAGCGAGCTGGACGGTAGTCGCCATCGTTTCCGAAACTAAACTCCCGCAGTAGGTAATAACGGAACGCATCTAAACCGTAGGTTTCGATGTCTGTATCTATATCGATGAAGATGCGGCGTGTTTTGCTTAGTGCTTCGCCATCTTTCGTCAACCAACCGTGCCCGACAACCTGCTTCGGAAGCGGTAAGTTAGTAGCCATTAGCATTGCGGGCCAAATTAGGGCGTGAAAACGGGTGATGTCCTTTGCCATCATGTGAACGTTGGCAGGCCAAAAAGTGCGGTAACGCTCACTATCGGTTTCGTAACCGAGCGCTGTCATATAGTTCATCAATGCTTCAATCCAGACATAGACGATATGCTCAGAATCAAACGGCAAAGAGATTCCCCATGACACAGAGGAGCGAGATATGCTTATATCTTCCAATCCGGAATCAAGCACACTTAAAAGTTCATTACGTCGGCTTTCGGGATAGATAAATCGGGGGTTTTCGCGGATGTGAGCGAGCAAACGATCCTGATATTTGGAGAGCTTAAAGAAATAGTTCTCTTCCTCAAGCCATTCCAAAGGTAATTTATGAATAGGACAAATTTTTTCGTCAGTTAATTCTTTTTCAGGAATAAATCGTTCACACGGACGGCAATAGTATCCCTCATAAGAACCTTTGTAGACATCCCCGCTGTTATAGAGGGCAGTGAGGAATTTCTCCGCGCCGCGCTTGTGCATGTTGCTTGTTGTGCGCATAAAGATGTCGTGTGAGATATTCAGCCGTTTCCACAGTGCCGTAAATATGGGTGTCATTTTATCGCAATAATTTTGGGGAGTAAGGCCTGCGTCTTCGGCTGCTTTATGAACGTTTGCGCCATGCTCATCAACACCAGTAAGGAAGAAAACATCATTATCCTTGAGGCGGTGATAACGTGCCAAAGCATCGGCGGCGATAGTGGTATAGGCGTGTCCTGCGTGTGGTTCACCGTTTACGTAGTAGATAGGAGTGGTGACGTAAAATGCACTCATTATATTTCCTTTTTCGGGTCTTGGTAGTTTTGATTAATGTGTTAGAGAAATTATATCACAAGAAAGGTGATGTGTCAATCTGTCTTTCAGGAGTTGTCAGTGGATTGTCCGAATCAGGATTTGAGGATTCTCAGGATAAGGATAAAATCTACTTGAGCAATTTTAAACACATCACCTCCAGGGCCAAGGTAGCGTTTGTGTTTGTGTTTTCAATGAGGGATTTGGTGTTAAAGATAGTCTGGATAGCTTGCTGTATACGTAAGCGGGAATAGTAAGGGGCAATCCGTTGGAGCTCCTCAAGCGAGTGGACATGTGTTATCAATTCGTTGGGGGCACCTTGCTGCAAAAAGAGTAGGTCACGATACCACACGACCAATTCGTCTAAAATTTCAGGATTATCTTTAAGGTGTTCGGCGAGTCTGAAAGCGGCTAATAAATCTGTTTCCTTGAGGATTTCCGGGACTTCTTCGGTAAACGTACTACCCGTTTCAAGTTGGATAATCGCTTTTCCGATCGCTCCACCTGCGGCGATTGCGAGCGTTATCGCTTGCTCCGGGGCGACTGAAAATCTATCTATCAAGACTCCTGTTAATTCTCGCGTTGGCATCGGATGAAATTGGAGAATTTGGCATCGAGACCGGGTTGTTGGTAATAGTGCCTCAATGTTTGATGTGAGCAGAATCAAAACAGAAGCAGCAGGCGGTTCTTCAAGGGTCTTGAGCAAACAGTTTTCCGCCTCTGCATTCATCCGCTCTACGTCCGTCAAGATATAAACCTTACGACTCGCTTCAAGTGGTTCGTAGATAATCTGTTTTTGCAACTCACGAATTTGTCCTATTCGTAGTAGACTGCCATCAGGTCGGATGAATTGCAGATCTGGATGGTTTCCAGAATCTACCTTCCGGCAGGCAAGGCATGTTCCGCAGACCATGGGTAGCTGCGTGTCTTGCTGACAAAAGATGAGTTGGGCAAAATAACGAGCGACTGTTTCTTTTCCAATACCCGTCGGTCCAACGAAAAGGTATGCCCCGGCAATACGATCCGATGCCACGGTTCGTTGGAGTTGTTCAACGATTTGTTGATGTCCAATGATTGGATTCTGCATTTTTCTGTCCAATCAGAGATTGCTCCTACACGGACAATTAGAAACCTTTAGTTTTCGGTTCTGTGAACGGCAGCAATTCAGAAACCTCGCTTACCATGCGTAATCTTGATATTCGGCTAAGACCGCGGCGTGGACAGCATCCGGAGACTGTGTTGCGTCTATTACTTTGACACGATGTGGGTTCGCCTTCGCGACAGATAGGTATCCCTTACGGACCTTACGATGCGATTCCAACGACTCTCTGTCCAGACGGTCGCGATGTGCCCCACCTTGCTGTTGGCGTGATAGTCCGATCTCTGGGGACAAGTCGAGGATAAAGGTGATATCGGGGGTCAACCCACCCGTGGCAATGTGATTTAATTGGTGAATAAGCGCAAGATCGATGCCGCCGCGATAGCCTTGATAAGCCACAGAAGCATCAATAAACCTATCACAGATAACGGTTCGGTTTGCGTGTAACGCGGGACGTATCCGCTCGTCGACGTGTTGTGTGCGTGCGGCAGCGATCAGCAACAACTCCGTCATAGGTGTTATGCCCTCGGATGTTAGGAAGATGTCGCGAATCCGTTCAGAAATGTCTGTGCCACCGGGTTCACGGGTGAGTACAGCGTCCGGCCCCAGAGCAGTTGCCAAGCATTGTGATTGCGTCGTCTTACCTGCCCCTTCTATACCTTCAAAGGTAATAAAAATTCCGCGTCGTGCCATATTTCCTCTTTCTACAAAAAAAGCACCCACATTGGGCTTTCTCCGATTGCCTGATTCGCGAGCGGTGATAAGGCACCAGTTTCCCGATTGATACGATAGGTGGCGAGTCTCCCAGAACCTTGTCCACCAACAAAAAGGAAATTGCCTGTTCCGTCGATATTGAAAACACGTGGCGTAGGTTCGGTCAGCTGATGTCCGATAGCACTTAATTCACCGCTGTCCTCGTCAATTGCGAATCCTGCGATGCTATCGTGCCCACGATTGGAGACATAGAGAAACTGTCCTTGCGGATCGACATGGATTTGTGCACAGGTGTTGTCTACATCAAAATCTGCGGGGAGGGTAGAGAGGTCTTCCTGTAGATCCACCAGAATTCCTGGGTGCTCCTCTTCTTGAAGGGTATAAGCGGAGACGCTGGACCCCTGTTCATTTGAAAAGTAGAGGATCGGCTTGCTGGGATGGAAGCAGAAATGTCGCGGTCCTACCGGCGCGCCGGGATTGAGATTGCCGACAGGGTTTGGCGTGAGAGTCCCTGTATTCTCATCAAATTGAAATTGGTAGATAGCATTTCGAGGGACGGTGTGCGGGACAAAGGCATACCTGTTTGAGGCATCCGTCTCGATGCAGTGTGCGTGTATATCGGTTTCAACGGTCTGAAGTGGTTCGCCTTGGACGGTTTTATCGTCGCCAATTGTATGGACGGTAACCTTGCCCGCACCGTAATAGGCAGAGAGCAGAAAATTCCCGGTTTTGTCTGTCGCAATATAGCATGTATCGGCATCTAACTGGACTGTCCGCAAGTGCGTGAGGTGTTTAGTCTGTTCATTGACGCGAAAACTTGCGATTTCTCGGCTGGATCGTAGTCCTGCATACAGGTAGTTGCCACACGGTGAGAGTGCTAAAGGACCTGGAGAACCGCTGACCTCAATATTTTCTTGAAATTCGATGCTACCATCAGAAACATCAAATGTATAAATAGCGATTCTGTTTTCTCCTGCTATGGAGAAATAGACATGAGTTTGCATATTTTATAATTACCTCTGCAAAGATTACTATATTGAAAAGTGGCGATCTGGTTGATGATATAAATAATTTCTATAACGGATGCCCCTGCTCTTACAAAGCGTGCCTATGCAGGTGCCAAGAAAATACCAGCGGCCCCCATGCCTCCGCCGATACACATTGTCACCATACCGTATTGGTGATTTTGTCTACGCATTTCATTAATCAGGCTTACAGTGAGCTTCGTGCCTGTACAACCGAGTGGATGTCCGAGTGCGACGGCACCACCGTTGACATTCACTTTTTCGATCGGCAATTCCGCCTCCTGAATTACAGAGAGGGCTTGTACGGCAAAGGCTTCATTAAGTTCTATCACATCTATATTGGCTAAAGTGAGTCCTGCAGATGCGAGTGCTTTAGGGATCGCAGGCACTGGTCCGATGCCCATGATTTCGGGTGGAACGCCGGCTGTGGCATAGCTGACGAAATGTGCCAAGGGATCGTAACCCGCCGTTCTTGCGCGTTCCTCGGACATCAGAATAACCGCGGCAGCACCATCGCTTATCTGAGATGCATTGCCAGCCGTCACTGTACCATCTACACGAAAGACAGGCTTGAGCGATGCTAATGCTTCTGTTGAAGTATCCCGGCGCGGTCCTTCATCGGTATCAAAGACAGAACTAACGGTTTCAGAAGTGCCTTCAGCATTAAAGTTTGTGTCCTCTATTGCCAGTGGAACGATTTCTTCGCGGAATTTGCGAGCATCAATCGCGGTGATTGCCTTATGGTGGCTCTCATACGCATAAGCATCTTGTGCGGTGCGAGATATATCGTACTTCCGCGCCAGATTTTCAGCAGTTAAACCCATGCTAAGATATGCGTCGGGTGCGTGTTCTATGAGTGTAGGGTTTGGTGAAAGGTTAACACCAAACGGTACTTGACTCATACTCTCTACACCGCCAGCAATAACTATCTCGGAGCGTCCAGATAAAATCTGCTCAGCACCCATCGCAATTGTTTCTAAACCGGATGCACAGAATCGGTTGATTGTGATAGCAGGCACAGAGACGGGAAACCCGGCGCGTGAACTCGCGATTCGGGCGAGGTTGTAACCTTGCGGTCCCTCATGCGTAGCACATCCGATGATGATATCATCTATCGCCGCCAGATCAAGTTGCGGAAGTCGCTCAACAACACCGCGGAGTGCAGCGGCGGCGAGTTCGTCGGGACGTGTATTTTTTAGCGTGCCTCTGCCGGCTTTCCCCACGGCTGTGCGTACGGCGGATACGATGACCACGTTGGGTGCCGTTTGCTTCATTTTTTGCCTCTCTGAAGCGTTGCCTCTATTCTGGCGTGTGTTTGTTGTTCCCCGCAAAGACTGAGGAATACCTCGCGTTCTAAGCCGAGTAGATATTGTTCGGTAACAAACTGTGGTGCTGAAAGGTTGCCGCCACAGATGACATAAGCCAGTTTATTAGCGAGGTGCTGCGTATAGTCGTCAATAGCACTTGCCTGCCGAAGCAGATGCGTTTGTAGATTCAGTCGAGCAATCCCTTCTTCACCAAGCACAAATACATCACGTGGGTCGGGTGCACAATACCCGGCTTCGTGCATTGAGAGAGCAAGTTGCTTGGCATCGTCGAGATGTGTCTCTTGATCTGATGAAATAGGATCCGTCTGTCGCAGATAACCGAGTTCGACCGCGTCCGCTGCGTTTTGTGAGACCTTCGAGTCTCGGAGTGTTTCAAAAGCCTTATTAACGTGTGGAAACAGATTTTGAAGCGGTGCGGGAAGTTCCACTCCTTCCAGACACCGAAGTGCCATTTCTTTGGTGCCACCGCCAGCGGGAATAAGTCCGACACGGAGTTCAACGAGTCCGATGGAACTTTCAGTAAAAGCTTGCACGACATCGGCACCGAACGCGAGTTCACATCCACCGCCGAGTGCCATACCGCCTGTCGCTGCCACGACTGGTTTTGATGCCGTCTGGAGCCTTGTACAAACAGTCTGTAGTTTATGGATTGTGTTAGAAATGGCATCCCAATTCTGGCTTTTCGCGCGCTCTAACAGAAGAATGAGGTTAAGCCCGACGGAAAAATGTTTCGCTTCCGTGGCAATAAGCATGCCTGCGTAATTGGCTTCAACCTCGTCTAACGCTGCATCAAACATCTCCAATGTTCCGTCTTCTATGATGTTCAACTTGCTATGCAGCTCAAGTCGGGCGATGCCGTCGCCGATATCTATCAGGCTTGCATCCGAATTGGAAATGATCGGTTTAACGTTTGTTTTTTCTAACGTTGACATCTCAGTAACTTCCCTTCATGAAACGCTCAAACTGGCCGCTAATTCACTCATGTTCATCGAAATGATAGACAATTTCATCGAACCGGTCGGCTGCGAAAGTGAATAGAAAGATTAGGTTCTCGGTACCGGTGCAACGGAGCGAATGTTTCGCATTAGAGGGTATAAAGACAGAGGCACCGGCACTGAGTGATGCCTCATGATCCTCTACTGTTACATACCCGGAACCGCTGATGACATAGTATGTCTCTTCGGGTTCGTGATGATGAAGTGGGAGTAAGGTGCCCGGAGCCATCTCTGCTATTCCGGTGGTAAGCCCGGAACTGGGTCCGAGTTCACCCGATATAAGGATTTTCCAACGAACGGGACTTTTGGCAGCAAGGTCTGGGTCATCCCAAGTTTCCCAGTCCAGTTCTGCTTGATTGAGGATAATTGGTTTTTGTTTATTCATGTGAGAGATTCTAACAAATTGAGGGAGATTTTACAAGATTTTTCTGGTCTTTTAACTGGGTTCCCGACCCAATCCCAATATATCGAGTTCAATACGAAAACGCTTTTCAGTGGTTGCGAGCAAATCTTCGATGACTTTCTCCGTGCTTCCAGACTCTGCAACAAGGGTTTGCATTTGCTCTACAGCGAAAGATTGCACATGGCTAAAGCAATTCTTTGAAGACTTGTCGAGATGATTGCCAACATTTAAACTCAGCACCAACAAAAGTGCGCGTTCCAATTTTTCAATACGCTCGTCTCGTTTTTTAAGTTCTTCCAATATATCCATTTGGTTTTCCAAGCCCAGCCCTTTATCCCCCTGCGAAGGTGGGAGGCAGTAGATACTACCGAGAAACTGATTGATTAAATTATATCATAAACGTCACAAGAACAACTATCATCGGCAGAAACACACAGACAAAAAAAGAAAAAGGGCAAGCCTTCATACTTGCCCCTATGGGTAAGAAACGAACGGAATGCTATGCTGTCACAGCACCTTCGGAGGCAGAAGATACTGAGTTCGCATATTTCGCCATGACGCCGCGGGCATAACGCGGTTCAGGTGGCGTCCACTGTTCAAAACGTGCTTGGATTTCAGCATCAGAGAGTTCAACATCAAGACGACGTTCTTTGGCATCAATTACAATCTCGTCTCCCTCTTGGAGGATAGCAATAGGCCCGCCTCTTGCCGCCTCAGGAGCGACATGACAGATCATGAAACCATGTGTTGCGCCGGAAAATCTGCCATCTGTTAAGAGGGCAACATCCTCACTCAAACCAGCACCAACGATTGCGGCTGTTACGCCCAACATCTCACGCATGCCCGGACCACCAGTAGGTCCTTCATAACGGATCACGACAACATCACCGGGTTTAATTTCTCCACCTTTAATGGCGGCGAAGGTGTCCTCCTCACGCTCAAAGATACGTGCTGGACCACGATGGAGGGTTTTGTCCTGCCCGGCTAACTTGATAACACACCCATCCGGTGCGAGATTACCTCTCAAAATAGCGAACCCGCCGGTCGGTTTGAGCGGTGCCTCGACGGGTCTGACAACTTGTTGCCCTACGGTTTCGGTGGCTGCGTTCGCCTCTTCACCGATAGTCCTGCCGGTGACAGTGAGTTCATCGGTGTGAAGCAAACCTGCTTCTACTAAACGTTTCGCCAAGAAGGGGATGCCGCCCGCCTCATAGAGATCGTTAGCGACAAACTGCCCGCCAGGCTTTAGGTCTGCTAACACCGGTGTTTTTTGACTAATGGTGTGGAAATCCTCAAGTGTTATTGAAACCTGTGCCTCGTGTGCGATGGCCAGGAGATGCAGAACGCCATTGGTAGAGCCTCCAGTCGCGGCGACAGAGGTAATGGCATTCTCCAGCGACTTACGGGTGATAATCTGACTCGGTCGCCGATCGGCAGCGAGCATATCTATAATGAGTTGTCCGGCTTTGTATGCTTCCTGATCCTTGTCTTCCACGACAGCGGGAACACTACCACTCCCCATCGGTGCAATGCCCAACATTTCGACGGCTGTCGCCATCGTATTGGCAGTAAATTGTCCACCGCAGGCACCCGGACCAGGACATCCTTTGCTAATCAAGTCATCAAGTTCTTCAACGGTTATTGTGCCTTCTGCGTGTTGCCCAACCGCTTCAAATACGTCCTGAATGGTGACATCGCGTCCCTGAAATTTACCCGGCATGATTGAACCGCCGTAAATGGTGAGCGATGGAATGTCTAACCGTGCTAACGCCATGACGGTGCCAGGAACAGTCTTGTCGCATCCACAAAGTGCGACAACACCATCAAACATGTTCCCGATGGAAACCAACTCGATGGAATCGGCGATGACTTCTCGGCTGATGAGCGAGGTTTTCATACCTTCGGTGCCCATTGTGATGCCATCAGAGATACTGACGGTGTTGAATTCGAGAGGTGTGCCGCCTGCGGCACGAATTCCGTCTTTGACCTTAGCAGCGAGCCGTCTCAGATGAAAGTTACAGGGTCCGATCTCAATCCATGTATTGGCAACCCCGATGATTGGTTTGTCAAGGTCCTCTGGAGACAGCCCGCCGTCGCCGAACATGAGCATCGTGCGTGCGGCAGCGCGATCGGGTCCATCAGTAATGGCGTAACTCCGGGGTTTCAGTTTATTGGACATCTGTTTGTGTTCTCCTACAAATTAATAAACAAGCAACAGGCGGGGGCATAGGAATTTATTTTCCCTACAATGCCAAGATTTGGTAATCATATATATCACTATTAAATACCCAACCAGCTGCTCAGCATACCACCATATTTCGCGATGAGTCCGGCAAAAACAACAGATACCATAGACATTAGCTTAATCAGGATGTTAAGTGAAGGACCGGAGGTATCCTTGAACGGATCACCGACGGTATCACCGACGACAGTAGCTTTGTGTTGCTCTGAGCCTTTGTCCCCGTATTCGTCCTTGTGCTTGCCTTCTTCAATGAATTTTTTGGCGTTATCCCATGCGCCCCCAGCGTTTGCCATCATGATTGCGAGCACAAAACCGGTTGCTAAGCCTCCTGCGAGTAAACCGAGCACACCACCGACATCGAAAACTAAGCCGACTGCGACAGGTACAACGATAGCGATAAGTGAAGGGAAAATCATCTCTCGCTGTGCTCCCACTGTTGAAATTTCAACACATCGCGCATAGTCGGGTTTTTCTTCGCCTTTCATAATACCGGGTTTAGCACGAAATTGACGACGAACCTCTTCTACCATAGCACCAGCAGCACGTCCAACGGCTTTCATTGTCAAAGCACAGAAATAGAACGCCATGACTGCCCCGATGAACAGTCCGATGAGGACTTGTGGGTTCATTAGCGTAACATCGTAGTAGTCCATAAACTGGCTAATTGTAACCTTTGCGGTATCGACCATACCTTCACCCGGTATATCAAGGGTATTTTTGCCCGCCAAGTCACTGAGCCCGTGCCGAATTTCTTCAATATAGGCAGCCAAGAGTGCGAGTGCCGTGAGTGCGGCGGATCCGATTGCAAATCCTTTGCCGGTTGCAGCTGTGGTATTTCCGAGTGCGTCCAATTGGTCGGTGCGTTCTCGGACACTTTTATCCAGTTCTGCCATTTCAGCGTTGCCACCGGCATTATCTGCGATGGGTCCATAAGCATCGGTAGCAAGGGTGATGCCGAGTGTCGCAAGCATACCGACAGCAGCAATACCCACACCATAAAGCCCCATCAGAGGTTCTTGCATACCACCGGGGAGATAGTAACTAACAGCGACCGCTACGACAATGGTTATGACAGGAATTGCGGTCGATTCCATACCAACAGCAACGCCTTCAATAATGACTGTCGCGGGTCCAGTTTGCGCTTGCTTTGCGATAGCACGTGTCGGCGCATAATCGTGAGAGGTGAAAATTTCAGTGACCTTTCCGATAACCAATCCTGCGACCAACCCAGCAATAATCGCCCCCCAAATCTGCCATTTATTGGGGAGATCAAGATAGATAAGCACAGGCAGTGATATAATCGCAATGCCTACGGCACTTCCATTAATGCCGAAGTTAAGGGAACCCATCAACTGTTTCATTGACGCGCCCTCTTTTGTTCGGACCAGATAGATGCCTAAAATAGAGAGAATTACGCCGATGCCAGCGATGATCATTGGTGCTGACAGGTATTTAAGTTGAAGACCAAGGTTATTGTAATCCTGAGCAGCGACTGCAGCGACACCGAGCGCAGCGGTTGCGAGGATTGAGCCAGCATAAGATTCGTAGAGGTCTGCGCCCATACCTGCGACATCACCAACGTTATCACCAACATTATCTGCGATGACAGCCGGATTACGTGGATCGTCCTCTGGAATCCCCGCCTCAACTTTTCCGACGAGGTCTGCTCCGACATCGGCAGCTTTTGTATAGATACCACCACCAACGCGGGCAAAGAGTGCCTGCGTTGAAGCCCCCATACCGAAGCTCAACATAATTACTGTAATCTGCGGGAGGGGATTCACCTCGGATAAAAATCCGGGCAATATCTTGGGAAACAAATAGTAAAGTATCAGAAACCATCCGGTAATATCAAGAAGTGCAAATCCGACAACCACCAACCCCATAACTGCCCCAGCTCGGAATGCGACCTTTAAGCCAGCATTGAGTCCTTGCATCGCTGCACTTGTGGTGCGTGCGGAGGCATTGGTCGCTGTCTTCATACCGAGGAAACCGCAAAGCCCTGAGAAGAAACCACCTGTAAGAAAAGCGAACGGGATGACCTTGTTTTGGGCATTAAGGACGAAAGCCATAAAAAGAAAAATGAGACAAAGAACAACAAAAACGATACCGACTACTTTGTATTGTTGTCTGAGATATGCCATCGCACCTTCGCGGACGGATTGTGCGATGTCACGCATTGTTTCGTTGCCCTCATCCTGTTTCATCACAGCGCGGTAGAAGTAGAGCGCAAACCCCAAAGCGATCAGTGAGCCAATTGGGGCAATCCACCATGCCGTTGGGATAGCTGGATGGGATTCTGTTTGGGCAAAAGCAGCAGTGGCTAAATTCAAAATGGGGAGGGATATCAGAAATATTTTCCAACTTAGCCACTGTCTCTTGCAGCTAATTTCACGCATTAAAAACCTCTCTTTTCTTATTATTCTACAGATTAGAGTCCTGTTCGATTTTGTCCAATCCCTTCCCAGTAACGGATGGGAACTCTGGGAGGGAACCCAGATGCGGACTCCTATTCAAAACATTTGTTAAATTTGTACTGTTATCTCAATCCATTATACTTTTTAATCAATAGGCACGATAACGCGATTCAATCAAAAAACTATTTTCCTATTGGTTACCGAGTGCCGAAAACCATTCCAGTGCCTGACCAACGAGGTAAAGTGAACCCGTGATGCAGATTAAATCTGTCGGCGATGCGTCGGACAGCACCTTTGCGAATGCTTTCTCTGGATCTGGACATGTAACAACCTTCCGACTTGTGCCAGCCCAAGCATTCTGTATCGTTTCAGCAGGTATAACACGAGGGTTATTAGCAACTTGTGTAACAATCACCGCATCGGCGGTTTTCAAGACAATATCGCCAATCGTCGTAAGATTCTTATCTTTCATTAAACTAACAACAAAAATCATCCGTGCGTAGCGAAAACCTTCGCGAAGCGTCCGACACAACGCTTCCATTGAGACCGGGGAATGCGCGCCATCAAGCACAACAATGGGCGAAGACATAATTTGCTGGATCCGCCCGTTCCATTGCACATTTTTGAACCCTGTATAAACGCTGTCTTTCGGAATTGCGTATCCTTGCTGCTTCAGGCATTCGAGTCCAGCGAGAGCGGTTGCAGCATTCACAAATTGGTGATGTCCCAAGAGTGGTGTCGTAAGTTGTGGATAACTCTCTAAATCGGTTTCCATATCAAAGCACTGCGCCACAGGTATCCCCTCGGTATTGTAGACGATCCGAGGTACTAAAGAACTGGCATCTCTTTGCAGAAAATTTTCGACTTCAACAATCGGCGCGTCCCGTTTACTGGCGACCTTTTCAAATACTGCTTGCGCTTCTGGATGTTGTGGTGCAAGTGCAAGCGGGCATCCGTGTTTAATGATTTCTGCTTTCTCACCTGCAATTTCGCCATAAGTCTCCCCCAATATCGCCGTATGCTCTAAACCGATTGGTGTAATAACAGTTGTGACCGGTGTAACGACATTGGTTGCGTCGAGTCTGCCACCTAATCCGACCTCAATAACAGCGAAATCTGTCACTTTGTCAGCGAAATAGGAGAAGGCGAGCGCAGTATATATTTCAAAAAACGAAACATACCCAAATTCGGAAGCAGAAACGGTATCAATTGCCGGTCTGAACTTGCCAATATAGAAGGCAATGTCCGATTCTGAAATTAGTTCATTATCAATCCGACATCTCTCTCGCGGTGTAATAAGATGTGGGGATGTAAACAAACCGGTTTTATAGCCTGCATGGGTAAGTACTGACGCTATGAATGCAGCGGTGGAGCCTTTCCCTTTACTCCCCGCAATATGGATAACCCGCAACCTATCTTGCGGATTGCCGAGCAACTCCAACAACAATGAGATTCGATTCAGATTGTAGAGTCTCGCCTGCCGAGAAAAGTCAGGACTTCTTTCATAGTCAATGAACTTTTCAATATAGGCAAGTGCGGCTTTGTAATTCATAGTCGTTAGTTTTCAGTTGTCAGTTATTGTCAGTTAAAAGGTGTGTTTGTAACAATTCTCGCTTTCTTAGAGTACTCCAAAGTGTAGTGAATTGTTACACCAAAGCCTTTGACCAATAATCGATAACTGAAAACCATAAGAACTGAAAACTGATAACCGACCACCGATAGCTATTTTAGATATTCATAAATCGGGAATCGTGCGCAGAGTTCCGTGACTTTCTTCCGAATTCGCCGTTTGATTGAGGCTTTCTGCCTATTTTCGAGCGTCTCTGCGATAAAATCGGCAACCTGAACCATCTCATCTTCTTTCATGCCACGCGTGGTAATCATAGGAGTCCCGATACGTAGACCGCTCGTAGTTCTCGGTTTCCTTTTGTCGAAAGGTATCGTATTTTTATTGACAATAATTCCAGCATCTTCCAAGTGATCGGCGGCTTGCCGTCCACTGAGTTTTTCGTATTTGGAGGTGAGATCTATCAGCATCAGGTGATTATCGGTACCACCACTCACTAACCGAAAACCGTTTTCAATCAACCTCGCAGCGAGTGCCTTGGCATTTTTAACAATCTGTGCTTGATACGTTTTAAAAGCGGGTTGGCTTGCTTCCTTGAAAGCGACGGCTCTTGCTGCGATTGTGTGCAGGAAAGGACCGCCTTGCAAACCGGGGAATACAGCTCGGTCGATTTTTTCTGCATATTCAGATCTACACATAATCATTGCGCCGCGGGGACCTCGCAAAGTCTTGTGGGTTGTTGTCGTAATTACATCGCTATACGGCACAGGGTCGGGATGAACGCCTCCTGCGATGAGTCCTGCAATATGGGCTATATCCGTGAGCAGATAAGCACCTACAGAATCGGCGACCTGTCGCCATGCGGCAAAGTCGAAGTGCCGGGGATAGGCTGTTGCACCGACAACGATGAGTTTCGGATGATACTCCGTTGCGAGACGGGCAATCTCTTGCATGTCAATGCGCTCGGTTTCAGCATCCACGCCATAAGCGGCAACATTGTAATAGCGTCCCGAAAAGTTAACACTATCGCCATGGGTAAGATGTCCACCATGACTGAGGGACATAGCTAAGATCGTGTCACCGGGTTCGAGTAGCGCATGATAGGCTGCCATGTTCGCTTGGCTACCGGCGTGCGGTTGGACATTAACGTGTTCAACCCCGAAGAGTGCTTTGGCGCGCTCGATTGCGAGCGATTCAACGTCGTCCATAAACTTGCACCCGTTATAGTAGCGCTCACCCGGGTAACCCTCAGCATATTTGTTGGCAAGAATACTGCTCTGCGCCTCCATAACCGCACGACTGGCGTAGTTCTCCGACGGAATTAGCATGAGAGAATCTTGCTGGCGTGTTAAGTCTTTGGAGGCAATTTCGACGATTTGCGGGTCGACTTCACCTAATTTGGATTCAAACGTATTCATTTTCGTTCACCGCTTGCAATTAAAATGTGAGATGATATAAGATTTGTAGGAATTAAATTTTAACACAGATTTGCCACAAATTCAAATTTTTCGTAATTTTGGCACAAAGGGTTCATTTTTCCATATTTAGTAAGAAATCAAGTTGTTAGTGGACGATGCAGCACTGGGTTCGCTTCGTTCTACCCAACCTAACGGATTATGCTATAGCGTTAGTTGCAAATCAATTCGATTCTCTTTGAAAAAAACTGTGAATTGTCAGTGTGGAAAAGCGTATTGTACTGGATGACCGGCGCGGAATGTACAACTAAGATAAATTATACTTTCGTAGCATAATTTGAAACAGCACTTAACAATGGAGCAGTTGAGGTTTTCAATTGCATTTGATCCAATAATGTGGTAAGTTAATAAGTAATCTCTCTATAGTAACATCAGATACGGACGCTTCGTGAAAGGATTAATGTGTATTTTTGGAATAGACTTTTATATAACAGATTTCGGCTTGCGAGCTGCGCCGAAAAATTCATAGTACTGCTTGTGTGCCTGCTTGCATGGGGGTGCGACTCGGAACAGAAAGAATCGTCGCGTCAGCCGGAGGTACAGCAGGGTATATCATCTCGAGCGATGGAGTCTGTTACACCACCGCCGCGCCCTGAAGATTGGTATACATTCATGCACGATTTAGGCTTTTCGGGGATTAGCTCTGATCAAAGCCTTACCCCACCCTTGAAATTGCTATGGAAATTCAAGACTGGTGGACCACTTCACGCCTCGCCAGTGATCGCAAACGGAACCTTGTATATCGGCTCAACTGATGGGAAATTGTATGCATTAGATGCAAAACAGTGGGGCATTAAATGGGTATTTGATGCAGGGGATGCTATCCGTTATTCTGCGACGGTGTTAGGAAACCAAGTCTACTTTAGCGCACGGAACGACAAGGTCTACGCATTGGACGCGAACACAGGCGAAAAGTTATGGGAATTCAAAACAAAAAGCTGGATGGACGCACCGCCAATTGTTGTTGATGATAAAGTTTACATCGGCGCATTCCGGTCAAACATCTATCTGCTGAACGCCAAGACAGGCGAACTTGAAGCAAGGCGTGAACGCACAGTCCGAATCCGGAACATCGAATATGGGTGTGTAAATGGTGTGTTTCGGCCTGTTCGTCCGGAGCACAACGCGAAGGCGTGGCGGGATCATACAGCAGGAAGTGAAAGTTATCCGGTTACAGCAAACGGTACTGTTTACATCGGTGCACGTGATGGTCGCATTCACGGCTTCGATTCAATGTCCCAGGCAGAAACCTGGGTGTACCAGACAGGCGGTTTTGTGAACGCTGCCCCCGCTATTTCCGATGGTATACTCTACGCGGCATCTGGCGATGGGTATGTTTATGCGTTTGCAAACGCAACAGAAATCACGGCAACTGAGGAGATGCGACGGTCGGGCGTTGTCGTACACGACGCTGCACCGGTTTATGCAACAAAAGATGGAATGTCAGTGTTGTTACACCTCAATGACGGCACGCGCTTGCCAATTGTGCAGGTTTCAGAGAGATCGTACGAGGTCGAATTGCCGAATGGTATCCGTGGATGGATGGACAGATTCGCCTTTGGGGAGTTTGAGGAGACGGACGGTATCTTGTTCAATACTACTTTTTGCCGTGAGAGTAATGATTCAACAGTAGCACCGCGCAGTCTGCAATTGATAGAGGGTGCTGAATTCCCTCGCTGGAGCCCGGATGGAGAGTTTATCGCGTTTCTGAAAAGGGAAGACCTGAAAAGTAGGTACTGGCGTGCGAATGAGTTGTGGATTACGGATCGGAAAGGAGAACGGGGGCGAAAATACTACACGGGACATTTTTACAATCCGCATGTTTCTTGGTCGCTGGACAGCAGACTTGTGGCGTTTGAGGTAGATGAAGCAGGTCAACGGTATATCTATACAGTTGATTGGAAGTTTGGGCAGGCTAAACGGTTAGCCCGTGGCGATGGACCTGCTTTTTCACCGACATCCAACCGTTTGGTGTTTCGGAGACACGAAAAGGGTCTGGATGTTGTCTATCGCATCAATAGTGACGGTAGCGGTCTAAGTGGCATTGCTCGTGTGCCGCTTGAACGTCCACGGCGCACCTATACCTACCTATCTGCACCATCTTGGGCAGCGGATGGCACACGTGTCGCTTTCGGTGTAAATAGTTCAAAATATGTTGGCATCCGTATCCAAAATATAGAAGGTCAACGCATAAAAGAGATTCAGACGCAACATCAACAGGTTCGTCAAGTAGACTGGGCAGCGGACGGAACACGGATCGCTTATGTTTTGTCGGGTAGCAATCGCCCCGGACAGCGGATCGATAAACAGCTGCATCTATCAGAAACAGTGAGTGCCCAGACGCAGAGCGAGATTCTGAAACATACTTCTCCCTCATGGTCGCCGACAGGTAAACGGTTGGCATATCTGGAACGTGAGGACTGCGAAGGTATCCGCTGGAAGGTCTGGGTTTATGACCTTGAGAGCGGCAAGAAGCTTCCCATTGCTCGTACGTCGATGAAACTAACTTCTGTTGTTTGGATGCCAGATGGTAAACATCTCTGTTTGTGGCAGACCTCGGATTATCTGCGTGATAATGCTTATAAACCCGCGTTGACGCGCGGCTGGATCGTGCCGATTGATATGCAGTAAGACTTACGCAAAATTGCGAAGAACCCCCGCTATCTCCCCCGCAAGCACGGGGAAACGTGTCGGTTTTAAAGATAACTGCGTAAGTCCTGTGCGGG
This sequence comes from Candidatus Poribacteria bacterium, assembly GCA_028818705.1. Lineage (GTDB taxonomy): Bacteria > Poribacteria > WGA-4E > WGA-4E > WGA-3G > WGA-3G. Next base: position 795 of record JAPPNJ010000172.1, on the reverse strand, counting down.
AAGAAAGTATGCTTACCGAATTCCTGTCAAGGAACTTTATATTTATCATCAGCAAAATATTTCGCCCCATCAATTTGATGAATGCGCCACTCACCTGACTTCTTTGTGAAGTAAAAACGTCCGATGTCAACGTAACAGACAGAGATAAGAGGGAAATCCACTCTGTAGTAGAACATGTTACCCGTCGCGCTTGCTTCTGTCCAAGGCACCTTAACATTTTTGGGACGTATATAAAAGTTTGTCAGGGACCAATTCGGAGCCTCTTGACATTCTCTCCAGAAAGTGGGGAGCCCCCAATTTACTTCAATATAAATTTTAACATCGTTCCACCCATAGACAGTTGCAGTGCTAGTTCCATATTCGATTCCCTCTGCTCGGTCTAAGGTTTTGGAAAGTGCTCTCATATCTTTTGCTAGATAGGCTTTAGTGAAAGCACGATAGACCTCCTGAATCGCCTCTATTTCGGCTTCAAAATCAATATCTCTAAATGCCACTTCGTCTTCTGGGACCTTTTCTATGTAGGACTTATCGATGTAAGGTGCTGTAGGAAAAAGGACAAATTCAATAAATTTGAGAGGTTCCTCGGTGCGTTCTTGGTCAATGTCAAAATCAATCTCATCACCACAACTCAGCAGGCATACCAATACGGCTATCGTCAATAGCACAGTTAGCCGAGCTCCAAAACTTCTTTTTCTACACACGATTTCATCTCCAGAAAATGTGCTAATAAGCGAGCATACGGAGATTGACTGAAAAAGTGACAATCTCATTTGTGAGTGCTATTTCCCTTGGGTC
>JAPPNJ010000162.1:11979-18821 GCA_028818705.1 Candidatus Poribacteria bacterium | reverse complement strand
TTGGACGATAATCCAGATGCAGCCGATGTAGACGCTGTGACGGCTACAGTCGGCGGTACAGGTACCACGCCTCCACCAGCCAATGCGCCTGCGAAACCTAATGCGCCAATGGCTGCGGCAAATGCTACCAACGACCTCATTATCGATGTCAGTTGGACTGCACCTGACGATAACGGTTCTGTCATCACTGGATATACCGTGAAGAAATACGATAGTGCCGGCATGTTGGTCAAAACTTTCCCGGAAACAGGTGATCCCGCCATTACTACGACTAGCTACATGGTAGGTCCTGTGCCACCGGCGGATCGTGGAATGTCTTTCACTTTCACTGTCGCTGCTACGAATGCTAACGGTACTAGCGCGGAAAGTGATAAGAGTGCTGTCTATACGGTTCCGGCGGCTCAGACACCAGCCAATAAACCACCATTTTTCCCGGTAGGTTCATCAATTGCTGATATTGTGATCTGGAAGGGGCATGCTTACACGACACCTGTCTTGCCGAAGGCCTCGGATGATGAAGGCGATACGCTAGGAAAGTACACAATAACGCCTGACTTGCCTGATGGCTTGCGCTTGGTAGCAAATGATGTACAAGATCGTACCATCACCGGAACAGCCATGATATCGAGTGCGAAAAGGGCATATAAATTCTCCATTACCGATAGTGCGAATCAGGCAGCTGAACTATCGTTCAATATCACCGTGCTTGATCCGATTGTGCCTTCTGCACCGACAGCTGTTCGTGCGATGGAAGAAGGCGATCTGGGTAGTATACAGTCCAATGTGTTGCGTAGAACTGTGAATTCCAATAAGGTTGTGGTGAACTGGAGAGCACCTGTAGATACGACTGAAACATCTCATGAGCCAGCTATACCGTTCGGCGCGCCAATTACAGGTTACGTGGTGCTCCAGGCCGATGAAGATGACAGTAACCCAGTAACATACCCGCTTCCGGGTGCCACTGCGATCAAAAAAGATGCGTCAACGTATACGACTCCAGCAGCATTGATGGTGGGTGGATACAACTTTAGAGTCGCCGCTGTCAACATGGTTGGTCGCGGGGCAGCCCAAAGAGGGTACGTAACTGTTGCGAATCCTCCAGGTCCCGCGAGTGATCTACGTGCTTCAAAAGTGCTGGATTTGCGTACATCTGCAACGTTGGATTGGATTGAACCCATCTACAACGGCGGCTTACCTATTCACGGCTACTTGATCTCTAAAACCCTTGATGGCGGCCCCGTGGTTCAGGAAGAAGTTAAGGATGTTACTTTTTATCGCTGGAAGGATTTGAAGCCAGGACGGCATGTGTTCCGTGTCGCCGCATTCAACTACGATGGTGTAGGAACTAGAAGCGACTCGACAACGTTCTCTGTAGATGTGCCTCCACTTCCATCAGACAATGTTAAACCAACGTTCGGTAACGAAACGGTTGATAATATTACTGCAACAGTAGATACGGCAATTGAAGGTCGCACCTTACCTAAGGCTACCGATCCTGATGGCGATGACGGTGATATCGTTTACACGCTTTCACCGAATCCGGAGCTGATTGGCTTGAACTTTAATGCAGGCACTAGGTTCCTCGATGGAAAGCCTTCAAAAATGCAGGAAGCATCGACCTATACCTACACCGCAACAGATGTTGATGGTGCAACAACCTCTTTGAATTTCACTATTCAAGTGATGGCTGCTCCTGGAACGTTACCGAGTACAGCGTTAATTGATACCACGATTTCGCTGCCATCGATGTCGATTCCTGCACACGGATTCGTTGTCCTCCAGAGAAACAACTCGACAACCTCCGGTATCTATGAGCAAGTCAACGCTGTCCGTGTCGGTCTCGCGAACTTAGACCATCTGTTCCGTGACAGAGGCGGAATAGCACTCAAAGGTCCAGGGGCTGCGAAAGACTTGGTGTTCAGCGAAATCATGTGGGGATCCGATTCTTCTTTGGCAGATGATACGCATAGCCAATGGATTGAGCTTTACAATACGACTGCCAACCCGCTTGAGCTTTCTAACTATATGTTGGAATTCTATAGTGCTCGCATCGCACCGACACCTGGTTCTATTGATGAGATCAATACCTCCGGGTGGGGTGACCTCCACGGTCAAAGAGGACGCACCTCAGGTATAGATACCCAAGGGCGTTACGCTGAGCCTGTTGAGATTATCTCTATGTATCGTAAGATCAACTATTCGCAAGTTATGAATCACGATAAGAGAGTCGATCAACTAAAGGCTGTACCCGGTGGAAGTGGTCATGGGAGTTGGGCAGCTTCAACACGTCCGAGTCTTAACATCGCTGCCACATGGCGGCTTGCCACACCTGGCGCGCAGCCACGTTATACGATCCATGGCGCATCCTCTGTGCCACGAAACGTGATTATCAGCGAAGTCGGTAATAGTGCGACGAGTGCTTACGATTGGTTTGAACTCTATAACACCACAGATGGTGAAATCAATCTGAAAAAGTGGCAGTTGAGTGCTGTTACCAATGATGGCGGTAAGGGTAAAGAGGTTGCAGTGCTGAGATTCCCAGACAATGACAATATCAAGATTCCTGCGAAGAGTTACCTCGTCATTGCTGCAAGTAATCCGAAGAATGATGGCAACGATCTCGCTGCGGGTATAGATATTACCAAAGGTGCAGTGGATCAGGTGCCTCGTGGACTCGGTCAACGCGGCAATAGTACTGTTGCTAACTACGCAGTGCTTGGTTTTAGTCTGCCGGATGCTGCACAAAAATCCTTACTCATTCTGCGGAATGGGCATGGCAACGAAGGTAAAGCGGCAGGATTTATCGATGTCATTGGAACGCTCTCTATCAAACTGCAAGGCCCTGTGCCAAGTGATTGGACAGGTTACGATAAGAATAACACGGTCTACTATAACACGAGTCTCTGGCCGTTGCATGCTACAGGCGGACCCCATGGCAACGTGATTGATGGTACAGGCGACGAAGATTTCCGAGCCGGTAAAGTCTATCAACGCAATAACTTTGGTGGCGGTACGGGTGAAAAACATCTCGCTGTCCGTGGCTACACGGGTGTCGGTTATGACCGTCACGCAGCTGTCAACGCTGAGAACGGTGGTACCCCCGGTTATTCCAAAGATGCTGTGAAAGGCGATAAGTCTGACTGGGAAGGTCAGATCACCATCTCTGAGATTATGTTAGTGATTGGAGAAGGTGAGGAGGCCGACAGAGTTCCACGTGCCACGCGTTTACCGCAGTGGTTTGAAATCTACAACGATTCCATGACGGAAGCGGTGTCGCTCAACAATTGGTACCTCGAAATCCAGAACGCCGGTGACAATATGGACGGTTTTGATTTCAGGGGCAATCTCCACGCGACACTGAGACTCCCGAACGTGATTATTCCACCGAATCAGACAGCCTTGGTCGTCTCAGGGTCCGGCCTGAATTCAGGGAACTTCCCGGAACAACGCACGATCAATATCTTCGTAAACGGTAGTTACCGCAGCGAGTTAGGGATAAGGACGCGCGGGGAGCCGATATTGAATCCAAAAGGGTTCTACATTCAGCTCCGAGACCACAAGAACAACCCTGTTGATCAGATCGGTAACCTCGGTCTGAGACATGACGCTAGCGGACGCACTGGCGTAGGGCGACGCGATGAAGCTGTAGATATGTGGGAAATAGCGTCTCTTGATGATCTCCGTTCTAAGGATGGGCATCGCACATCGCTGATCCGTATCTATGACAATGGTGTCCCACGCAGCGGACTGAATGGTATCGGTGGTCCGAAAAACGCTGACACCAGTTGGATGCTCGCTTCTAATACGAGTTTCCAGAATGTGCCGTCTCTCACTTACTATGGTAACCACAGAGACTTTGGTACACCCGGATACCGTGGTGGTGGTCCGCTACCCGTGTCCTTGTCGAAGTTCCGTCCGGAACGGCTCGAGAGTGGTGATGTCGTTATCCGTTGGATCACGCAGTCTGAGTTGAACAACGCCGGATTCAATATCCTGCGGAGTGATACCCGAGACGGTGAATACAAGCAGATTAACACGAAATTGATCGCAGGTCAAGGCACCACGAGTGAGAAAACGTCTTACGAGTGGAAAGATACCTCTGCGAAGCCCAATGTCGTCTACTACTACCAGATTCAGGATGTTTCTATAGACGGTCAAACCCAAACCCTACGGGTGAGCCGTCTGAAAGGTAATGTCACAGCTGCTGGTAAAGCGACAACGACATGGGGTGAACTAAAAGCGTTGCAATAAAACGAAAGGCACGCGGTCCCTATAATGGGGATGGCGTGCTTTCGCTCGCAACAACTCGGTTATTCAGGGAGAAGTCTATAACCGAACTAACCTAACGCAAAGCGGTGGATTCCCTGTCCACCGCTTTTGCCTTTTAATGGTTGTTAGTTGTCAGTACGATTTTTTCTGCGAAAAAATCTTTCGGTTGTCAGTTAGAGGGGCTAACAGTTAGGTGAGGTTTGTGATTGGGGCCGCGCCTTTTTTGTTTTTTTTTCTGAGGTACTTTCCCCTCCGCATAGGGTTTGGTTGATTTATAAAGAACCTCCATTTTTGACGAAGGTATTGTTTATAACCAAGTTGATACTTTCAAACAACATAGGCACAAATTTTAAACTAACATGAGGATATCTCCTTTATGAATTTTTGCTCTGTTACAGTACGAGACTGGAAAACTAACATCAAAATCGTTATCGGTACACTGAACCTTTTTGCTATGATTTTCATTTTACCGATGCCGGTCGCCGCACTTGAAAAGGCTTTGGTAAGAACCAGGGACGGAAGCGTCTACCAAATCCGATTTCGCAATATCAATCCAAACAGTGTATATAATGTAAGTAATTTTGTAGACGACTTTTCTATTTACGATAAGGCAGGAGTGAGAGAGTTGTGTCCAGGGAATGATGAAAGCGTGACGTGGGAACTTTACACGGCGGCACGCGTCTTAGCAAAAACACCCCGCCATACATCTCTATTTGACACATCTGCCCTTGCTGATGCCGTGATGAAAACAGCAGAGGAGTTCGGAATAGATCAACAAGGCAATGTTGATATTATAGGGATCGTTGGAGAGATCGTTCGGGAAATGGTGGTGGATGAGATCAAAGGAGAAGTACTGACACTCATAGGACCTTCATTGAACCTCGGCATAGTCACCATCAACCTTGGAACATTCAAAATAGAATTAAACGCAAGTGGTCCCCCGATTATCGTAAAACCTACAGAATTTCTTTCAAAGTTAGTTGGTATAGAAATTGAAATGCGAAGGGCACTCTATGCATTTTCAAGGGCTGCGGCATACGCCAATACCGCAACACATCTACAAACATTTGCAAATCACAAAGCTGCTGCATTATGGGATGTTATCAATGCTGGAGGTGTTGTTGATATCACTGGCAACGCTTTCAGTATCCAGAAAGAATCTGTTGAGGTTTCAGATGCTATTGGCGTATTTGATCCCCTGCGTCTACGTCTTGCGGCTCAGGTCTATCAAATTTACGCAGAGTATACAGGGGAGGTAGGAACAGGCTTGGCGAAACACGAGGATCCGATAGAGGCTCTGTTAGAGACTCTGGCAAGTCGGTTTAGCGTTGATATAATGACAGAATTCCTATCTACACTCTCTACCGCCACAGATGCGTTAGAAAAAAAAACTGCCCTGGATCAATTGGATGCTCGATTAGCAGATAATATTGAGAGTGAACTTCACAGAAATATAAACGGTATATACGATTCAGCTGCACATGATCTAACTTCTCATGGGTTTTGCCTCCCAGAACAGAACTCTGCAGTTGAGCCAGCCGATACAATTCCTGACGATATGCCGGTAGTTACGCCTATCTCCGAACCGAACCAGTCCCCGGAAGTAAGCAGCCGTATTAATCCACTGAATTTCAAGGTAGGCGATGGCCCGAAGTGCAGAAACTTATCAAATTACTTCAGCGACCCAGATGGCGATATACTGATATACACGTCAAACTCAAGTAACGATCACATTATAGTTGCTATTATAGAAGATAACTCGGTGAAAATTACTCCGGTGTCCGTAGGTGAAGCGAAGGTTACAGTGACGGCAAGCGACCCCGGAGGCTTGACAGAAACGCAAGATTTTAGGGTAACGGTGCAGGCACAACTTGAAACTATACCGAGTCTTCCTGTGTGTGATCGCACGCCGCAGGTTCGCGAAGAGATCATGAAGAAAACCGGTGATAACAACTGCGCGAATGTCACAGAGGATGAGTTAGAATCAATCAGGCGTTTAAGTCTGCTTGAGAAAGACATTAATACCTTGAAACAAGGCGATTTCGACGAACTCCGTGGTCTTGAAAAATTGGTTTTGAAAGGGAACTCTCTGGAGACGTTGCCAGAGGATGTCTTCTGGTACCTTGGAAACCTGAAAGAGTTAAGTTTGCGAAACAATCAGTTCACTATATTGGTAGAGGACAGCTTTGAGCATCTTGACAGTTTGACATATCTTTCTTTACGCGGTAACCGGCTCACCACTCTACAACAAGGGGCCTTTAATGATCTTGACACTTTGATAGAACTAAATTTGAGCGATAATCAACTCACCACACTACCGGCAGGAGTGTTTGAAGAACTTTTCAACTTGAACAAACTAACTTTGGAGAACAACCGTATAACTATTCTCTCAAGGGATGTTTTCTTGGGTCTCTCACGTTTGACAGACTTGGAACTGGACGGAAATCCCCTCCAAACGATTGAAGCTGGGGCGTTTAACGGACTCAGCAGCCTAACAAAACTGGATTTTAATAATTACCCCCTCCAAACGATTGAAGCTGGGGCGTTTAACGGACTCAGCAGCCTAACAAAAC
>JAPPNJ010000162.1:0-11879 GCA_028818705.1 Candidatus Poribacteria bacterium | reverse complement strand
TGGAATTGGGTAATACCCACCTCAGGACGCTCTCGAAAGACGTTTTCTTGGGTCTCTCAAGTTTAGATGATCTGGAATTGTACGAAAATCCTCTGCATACGATTGAGATTGGGGCATTTAACGGACTCAGTAATCTCAGGTACCTAGACTTGTCGGATGCTCAACTCAGCACACTCTCGAAAGATGTTTTCTTGGATCTCTCCAATTTGGAATCTCTGGATTTGGATGGAAACTCCCTAAAGACCGTTGAGGTAGGTGCGTTTAATGGGTTGTCCAAACTGACTTGTCTAGATTTGTGTGAGAACCAACTCACTATACTCCGAGCAATTACCTTCAGCGGACTTAACAACTTGACACACTTGAGTTTGGACGAAAACGAGTTCGCCGCCTTACCAACAGATATCTTTAGCGGACTCAGGGCGTTGGAGCATCTGAATTTGAGTGAGAATCAACTCACTACCTTACCAGCAGATATCTTCAGCGGACTTAGCGAATTAACCTATCTAAATCTAAGTGAGAACCAACTCACTATCTTGCCAGTAAACGTGTTCAAAGGCCTATCTAACTTGACGAATCTGAATTTGCAGGATAACCCTGGTGCTCCTTTTACCTTGACACTGGAACTTGCGCGCACAGACAACACGAACCAAGCTGCATCAGGCCCCGCTACGGTGAAGGTTAAACTCGCTGAAGGAGCATCTTTTGAGATAAACGTTAGCCTGTCCGTTGAAGGCGGGACACTTTCGGCAAGCACTGCGACAATTGCAAAAGGCAGTACCGAAAGTGGGACTATCACCGTTACACAAAGTGGGATCGGTCCTACTACTGTCAATCTAGGGATGGCGCCCACAGTACCATTAGGTTATGGTGGTATACGCATGGCTGTCGGGAGCTCGCTAGTTCTGTTCACTGGGGACCAGGAGGTTAAACCCTTATACATTCCTGAGGATGTCAATCGCGACGGGGTTGTAAATATCCAGGATTTAGTGTTTGTTGCTTCGTTTTTCGGGCAACCTTATAAGAAGGATGCAGATATTAACGGGGATAACGTTGTTAATATTGCGGATCTCGTTTTGGTTGCGAATGCTCTTAGCGATTCAGCCGCCGCACCCGCTGCACATTCACAGGTACCGGATATGCTCACTGCAGTAAACCTGCATCAGTGGCTTACACAAGCACAGCAATTAAATCTTACAGATGCGACTTCACAACGCGGCATTTTATTTTTAGAAAACCTCTTGACGGCGTTAATGCCGAGAGAGACATCTCTTTTGCCAAACTATCCAAATCCGTTCAACCCAGAAACATGGATACCGTATCAGTTAGCCGAACCAGCGGATGTCAGCATAGCCATTTATGCTGCCGATGGACGTTTAATTAGAACATTGGCGTTAGGGCATCAACTTGTAGGTATCTATGAATCTCGGAGTCGGGCATCGTATTGGGATGGTAAAAACGCGTTCGGTGAGTCTGTTGCAAGTGGTTTGTATTTCTATACACTTAAAGCAGGCGATTTTACCGCAACGCGTAAGATGTTGATGCGAAAATAGTATCAAATGCCATGCGGAAGCATACAACAATCCTGATTTTATGACACAATCATCTGACTATAAGCGTTTTTTCGGTACATCAGAATACCAAAACTATGCAAGGAATCAGAAGTTTAAGCAACAACTCGGTTATTCAGGGAGAAGTCTATAACCGAACTAACCTAACGAAGGGAGGCTGATTCCCTGTCCACCGCTTTTGCCTTTTAATGGTTGTCAGTACGATTTTTTCTGCGAAAAAATCTTTCAGTTGTTAGTTGTCAGTTGGAGGATGTTTTTTATGTCATATCCAACTTACGAAATCATCTGTATATCGAGCGTCCAACTACAAATATTATGAATTGGAGATACTCAAGCGGGTTGTGCTGCTTGTGTTGTATAAGGAGGTTGCTTGTTTATGATACCGTATCGCCAACAAACAGAATTAAGCCAAAAAGCGAAATTAGCACTCAATCAGTTTGACGACGTTGTTTTTACAGTTCTTATCTTATCCGATAAGGCACTGTTCCCTTATGAGATTACAGAGATACTCGGTCTCCCTGCAAAAACGCATCCGAAAGAGGTCTCACATACAACTGTCAGGGACGCGCTGTTTCGTTTGCTGGATAAAGGTAAGGTGAAAAGAGGTGCTGAAAACTACTTAGGGCAAAAGCCTTGGGTAGCCGTATGAACATCAAACCCAAAACCATCTTCAAACGATTTTTCCAATGCGTCAAGGATGCTAACTGACAGGACCGCGCAAAATGGAAGGTTGTCGAAGTGTGAGATTAAAAATGCCGCGTGCAGTCGTGGATACCTCAAACGAGATCAGAAAGTATTGTCCGGATTCACCGTGCCATTCCTCTCCATCATCGCTAAAATTGTTCATGCCGGGTGTCGGCGTTCCTGCTGGCGGTGCCGATAAACGTTCCCAGTCCGTTCCGATGAACCGCTTATCGGCGGACAATTCACCTACCACAGGCGCGTGGATATCTGGAGGATTCGCACCTATCCACTTATAAGGTGTCGGTGTACCGATATGCGCGCCCTCTTCTATAAATATTTGGGTGATCGTATTATTTAAATGCCAACCTGTTACAACCGTCTTAAATTCGACCAGCACATAGAATTTCTCACCAAAATTATAATCCCCTGGAATTTCATAATCTATCAAATCAGGCTTAATCGTGTTGTACGACACAGTCAGCGTCGCCGTCGCTATTATATTATCCCAAACCATGCTACTCGCTTTCAGCACACTCCCTTCAAAGCCCAAAACAAACTGTCCTTGCTTTTCCTCGCCAATCTGCACAACCAGTTCATACGCCGTGTTTTCACCGACAAGATAAAAATATTCAATCCCAGCGATTCCGTCACCAGGGTCAGACGTTGGATTGCTGAATTGACAAATCGTCTTACTCGGCACAATCATGTTTGAACCGAAAGTTACTGGCACCGCGATCACGCCACCGTCTCGATATTCGACTGTTCCGAAAGTTGCGTTTACCATGAGTAGTTGTTGGTTATAAGTTGTTGGTTATAAGTTAAGAGGGCTCTAAAGCGGATAAAGTCCATAAAGTGTGCTAAAATCCGTAAAGTGAGCTAAAGCGGGTAAAGTCCGTAAAGTCTGTAAAGTGTGCTAAAGTGAGCTAAAGTTGAAAGAGGGAGCCTCATAACTTCGCAACTTTGAAACTTTAGAACACTTGCAAACTTTCTTATCTTTAGTACACTATCAAACTTTCTTTTCTGGTTACTGGTTACTGTTACACCCCCAAACTAAAATCAGGTATAGCGAGGCTCTTATAATCCGCAGTCGTTGATGCATACCGCCATTGCTCGCTCCCGTCACTGACCCTCAACTTCACCAAATCGCTCCCAGAACCGAAAGACGCGATAGCATATATATCCGAACCATCCTCAATTAACAGGTTACCGTGCCGAATCCTCGGCACTGTAACAGTCCAATCCGCCGAGCCGTTCGATTTATTTAGCTTGATAAGACTATCGGTATGATAATTTAAAATATAGATACCCTTCGGTTGAACAATCGGAGGGATTGATTGATCTGACAGCGTAACCAACCAATCCCGTGTACCGTCAGCCAAATTTAGTTTTAAAACCTGTCGAATCGTCGTGCTAAACCGAGATATATAGAAACCATCTGGATCAATAACACGGTAGGATATAAAATCTACCGTGGATGTCCATAGCGTCGCGCCATTTGCCGGATTTATTCTCTGAATCCTATAGGGTCCAACAGGAGTACCTTGTACCCTACGAGTTGCAGATGCTATAATAACCGCGTCGTTATTCAAAGTGACATTTGCACTAGTGTCTGCATATCTCTGCATCCAAGCAAGCATACCCGTTTCTATATCTATCTTTCTGAGTATAAGCCTTGATTGAAGATATGCACCATCACCAGTAACACCTCTTAGCCAATAGCCTGACGGTGCTTGGTATGTCCAAGCCACCGTGCCATCCTCGCCATTTAACTTTGTCAAGATGTTTGTTCCTTGATTTAAAACATACACATCATCAGCGTACACCTGAGAATTATTGGGACTATAAGAAATATCGCTCTCCCAGATCAATGCGCCGGTTACCGGATGCACCTTATAGATCGAACGCGACCAATACACATAGACACCGCTCTCTGTTACGACCATCTCCTCGTAAGAACTCGTCTTGGCTTCAAAAGTCCAGAGCAGATCCCCGTCCGGTGATACCTTCAGTAAATCGTCGTTCACATCAGAGAACAGATAAATCCCGTCTGGCGATGCAACAATGGGGTCGTACCGTTGACCTGTTCGCACATGACCTGGGTAAGGTGCGTCGTAGGTCCATTGTAAAGTGGCTGCATCCGGCCCGATTTTTAGCAAGTCGTCTTTCGCACTATCGAAAACATAAACGCCGGTATGCGTTTCGATTGTGATCGGCACTGCCAAATTATCCTGTCCCCCATCATTCTCGGTATAGATGTTTGCGTTAAATGTAGTTTCTGTTAGGTTTGCCGCTGCTGGAAACTGTCCGGCAAGATTAATACCGTCTACGCCATCTGCCCGTGCTTGGTATTTGAGTCCTATGAGGAGACTGTTGCCGCGTGCAAGCGTAGGATGATTGGCGATCGCTATATCTAATCCGAACGACCCGCCCCGATACAATTTTTGGGCACCTGGATCCGCGATCACCGGTGCCGAGGGAACAACATTATAGACAATCTGGCTGTTTAATGTTTGGGTGCCCTTCACGAGTCGTACATTCCAGATTGCACCGGAGATGAGCCGTGTGACTTTTATCGCTTTTATAAGAAGCCGAGCGTTATCGGGGTCCCATGCGTGATAGAAACCTTCCATATCGCCATCAACGTAGGCACGAGTTGGGGCGCCCCCTATATCGATCTCAAGTTCATAATCTTCAGTAAAGATAGGGATGGTTTGTTCATCAATCGCTTCAATCGAAAGATTTGAGGGTGGCGGTTGTTGTCTTGGCGGTGCGTAGCTGACAGTGATCGTTGCTGCGGCGTTCTGCTCGTTGGCGGCATTTGCGCGGAGCGTAAGCGTCGCCGTCGCCGTGCCGCTGCTCGGAGCCGTGAATATGATCCGGTAGACGGTTGCGGAGACGCGCCTAAACCCTGAAAGTGTGCCGCGATTTGTCGTGAAGTCGTTCGCGGCGATACCTGTCACGGCTTTATTAAAAGTGGCGGTGATTGTTGCCGTCTGCCCACTTTGAATGGATGCTGCCGAGCGACCCAGCGTAACCGTCGCGGGTGTCTGTGGCGGTTGTGGGGGTGCGTAGGTCACCGAGACGCGTGTTGCTGCCTGCCAATCTGAAGTTGCGGGGATATCGATGTGGATCGTGCCGGAGCCGGAAGCCGGTGCCGTGAGCGTGAAGCTATAACTTGTGCCGGAGCCTGTAAACCCGCTGATGGTGCCCGCGGACACCGTAATATCTGTTTCGTCAAATGTCGTCAACGCCGCAGAACTCGTAACCGTGATCGTCTGTGTCGCACCGGTGTCCATGCTATTTGAAGTCGGGCTAATCGTGAGTATCGGTATCCCTGTCAACTCCGTCACAGTCCAGATTTTGTCTCTGCTTGTCCAGGTGAACTTAAAGGATTGTTCGGCATCGAGTGCGGGCGTGAGCGCGCCTGTCGCGAGCGTGACGGTGAAGGTGCCGGATGGGGGGATATTCGTCACACGGAGCCACAGTGCCTGATTCAGATGGAGCACCGCGCTCCGTCTGCCATCGCCGGTGACCGTAATTTGATTGATATTGCTTCCGGTGAAAGCAGAATCAACGTTAAAAATCACCCACATTGTGCCTTGGACGGCATCGGTCGGATTAGAAGATACGGATGTAATTGTTGGCATAGCTATACCTCTACCTCGATGACAGCTGCTGTGAGTGTCGCGACGATGCCGTTCTCTTTTTCGACGGTGCCCTTGCTCGTTACGTTAAAATCGTCTGTCATAGAAACGATGAGTTGATACGCGTTACCAGTGCCATAAAGCACCTTCCGTGCCGGTTTGGATAATTTGAAATTTTGTTTGCGCAGGTTGACAACAGCATCCGACAGCGTGAACGGTATATCTGTTTTTTTTCCAGAGCGGCTCGGTGTCCCCCATGTGAGTATGACGGATCGGATGGTGTCATACTCGATGTCGACGGGCTTGACTTCGTGCCCAAGCACGTGGATCCGGCTTTTACCTTTCCTGTCGTCCGGCAGGTAGCAGATCAGGTGGTAATGGTTGCTGCCACCGGTGAAGGTATCTTTTTCGTGTCCGAGTGCGTCGCCTTCGAGTGTCTCGATGAAGATGTCCGCGTGTGCTAAGTCGGCTTCACTTGGAAAACTGATGTGTATATTAAAGGCACCGCTGATGATATTTGCAGGTGCAGTGATAACGCCTCGCATAATCTGATTCTCCAAAGATGCGAAACAAACGAAATGAAAATTGATTTTTTAATTCGGTAATATTGGAACGTGCGATAAATCGCACTACTACAAGCCTGCCCGTTTGTAGTAGGGCAATTCATTGCCCGTCCGTTGCCGAAATATTTTATCAAACTTCATACAGTTTATTCTACTTTAAGATGCCTGTTGCTCTCTGAATCTCGACGGTTGCTTCGACAATTGCTGTTTCCGTCATCTCAGCATTCAACCACTGCAGGTTCGTCCGTTCCGGGTTGACGGAGAGATACCCGCCATTTCGGTTCTGTAGTAGCATATTGAAATATTCATGGTATGACAACGCCGCCCGTTCTTTTGCGTATTGGATCGCTTGATGGCGACACGCTTGTGGCGTAATATGATGGATATTGTTGTATGCCCACACCATCTGGTCAAAGTTCTGAACACGATACCCTGTCTTACCATGGATACACCAGTCCATACCCGCGCCCCAATTAGATGTGATGTGTGGCAGTTCGCAGTATAACGACTCTACACCGCTCCCTAAAAACGGTTCGAGATACAGGCTGGGACAGACATGTACCCGAGACGACCAGAAAATTTTGTTTCGATTCTTCGGGTCGACAGCGCCCACAAACTCAACTTGTTTCGGTACATCAAACGGCAAATCATCAAGGTGTCCGACACCTGCGACAAGCAATTCGGTATCGGTATACGCCGCCAGCTTGAACGCATCAAATATACCTTTCGCGGGTGAGATACGTCCGAGAAAACACATCCGATCTTCTCGTTGGATGCCTTCAGGTTTCCGAAAATGGTCAAAATCAAAGAAGTTCGGGATGACGCATGAATTCCGATCCGCGTGTGTATAGGGCAATCTATTCATTTTCGCACGGAACGTTTCATTGTATGGATGATCTGGATAGTGCTTCAATAGATATGCGTTGTTATCTGCTTTCCCGCGTTCAAAGTGCATCTTACCGACACTCTGATAGACCTTATTTTCAGTGAACACGTCGGTGTATCCGATAGACGGCTCTACGACGATCACGGGGAGATCGGCAATCGCTTGGCAGAGGTCGAAATGTCCGTAGCCGTAAAATGCCAGGACAAAATCGTCTTTCTGTGCAATATCGCGGATGATTTCAGCGGCACGTTTCTCGAATGCCTTGAACGCCAAATCGTTTTCGGAGTGTTCCGGGAACGCCATGTAATCTGCTGAACCGTAACTTTTTTCGAGCATAGCATCTGTGATGATACCGTAGCGTTTCGTGCATGCAACTTCTCTTGTTTCATGTCCGATATAGATGATCTCGTGCCCGAGATGAAGCATCGCTTTAGACCATTTTTGAACGCGCTGGCAGAACGCGCACGCGATAAAACCGGCATGTGCATAAGGTACATCTAAGACAATAAACCGTTTTTTCGCGGGTGGGGTATATTCTCGAAAATCTGCGTTGATAAACGAAAAGTAGTCATACTCAGGTTTCGCGCGCGCCTTCTCTGTTTCCGCGGGTTCCGTGGATACGTCAGTTGATTCTTTTATGACGGGCTCAGACTGGACAGGAAAAGCAGCACACGTTTTCTGGTCTCTTATCAGTATCCGTTCTTGATGTTGCATCTCGGGACTCGCAACAATTTTCAGATTACCCCAACCGTCTATACCGTAGCAATTCAGTTCGTCGCACGCCTCTTTAAAGAATTGGACATCTATGACATCTTCACACACGAGTTGTCCATCTTCCGTTAAGAGTTGACCGTAGTGTTCAAAAAAGAACCGTTGATCGGGTGCTTTGTGCGTGCCGTCATCGATGATAATATCGAAGCCGTCCGGATATTCCTTTTTCAGCATCTCTACCGTCTCAAGTGTATACGCATCCGCTTTATGGAATGCTGCTTTTCCGCCGATGGTGCCGAGATACGCAAGAATATCGATACCGACCACCTGGTCCACCGTGTCGACTTCTTGGAACGCGTCCATTGACCCGCGTCCGAACAGCGATACGCCGATCTCTAAGACCCGAAGCCCGCGTTGTTTTCGGTACGCCATCGACTCGAATAGCATATCGTAGAAATTGCCGTACTGGTGTCCGAGCCGGTGTTGTTTGTCTGTGTTCGTCGCTTGGAAGGCATCTGACAGCCTTATCTGTGTTGACGCTCTATTTTCAGCAGAAGTCTTTTGCTGAATGTGCTGGTAGAAATCATCGTAATATGCATCCAAATCCTTGATAGCGGGGCCGTGTGTATCGGGGACGATATGTGCGAGGTAGCCCTCGGTGTCTTGTGTTTTGTCGCGGTTCTTATATGCCGATTCAAAATTGTAGACGTTCCGAATCCCGCACTTCTCTCGCAGGTCGGAGATCTGCCAATCGTAGGTCATGTTCCACATACCGAGTAGGAACTCATCTTGATAGCACGTCTTATAGTTTTCGGCAATAAACGGCACGATAGGATGCCGAACTGGGAGCAGGAACATCTGTGTCGAGATATAGGGACGGATTTTAGTGTCTGACGGGATACGATAAGGCGCCGTCCATAACCCCAAGGTATAGAACGCCCGTATCTCTTGGCTAAAGAGATCATCTTCAGGGAAGAAAGGTAGCCCTGCAGCGAGGCAGGCACCGTAGACCCACTGCTGATACTCGTCGCGATAATCGCTTTTTTTACTCCGGAGTGCCGAGGGGTTCTCGAACACTTTGAAAGCGTCGTAAAGTTTTAACTTCTTTTCAGCAGAGCAGGCGAACATATCTGAGTCCGAAATCAGCCAGCGCGCAGGGTTCACCTTATGGTCATCCAGACACATAAACTTCTTACCGAATATGGGATGCTCCACTTTATTCGGTAGCTCCGGTGCGTTGATTCGGATGGAGCGGATATGTTGAGATGGCACTTTGAAAGCCTCAAACACCGGCATCACAACATCAAGGATAATATCTTCAACATGGAAATAGATACCGACACCTCTATCTGCGAGGTCGGTATTGTGAATCAACGACATCGCTGCCCAGATGGCACCTTTGCAATGAACATCCTTAAGACGTTCAACACTTGCCTGAGATAACACAGCTGAATCTATATCCGAATGGAACAACGGGATAGAGACAGCGACTGCCGTATCCGTCATCGCATAGTTCGGAAAGTCCACAACTGGCAACCGAATAATATGCGGTTTATGTGTCTCTTTTTGCATGAGATAACTCCTTTACGATGCTGATTCAAGGTCTGATATGCGGGCATCCAACCCTGAAATTGAACTCAGTATAGACGGCGCAGAGATGATATAATTCCTTGGATTTATAGGGTTAGTCTTCACACTGATGCCTGCACCCCCTGAATATGTGATACCAACCACTGCGGAAACGACTGTTGTCGCCCCTGTAATCGTCTGCCCTCTGATTGCCAGCCCCGGCGGCCCTTTCGTTGTCGCCCCTGTAATCGAATGCCCTATTATACTCGGTCCAGGGTCACCTTTCGTTGTTGCGCCTGTGATGCCTGTGCCGTCCACAGCCACACCAGGGTCACCTTTGGTTGTTGCGCCCGTGATACTGATGCCGTCGATTTTAGTGCCAGGATCACCTTTGGTTGTTGCGCCCGTGATACTGATGCCGTCGATTTTAGTGCCAGGATCACCTTTCGTTGTTGCGCCTGTGATGCCTGTGCCATCGACAGCGGGTAGTTCGCGTCCTTTCGTTGTTGCACCGGTGATACCTGTGCCATCAAATCTTGGTCCGGGTCTGCCTTTCGTTGTTGCGCCCGTAATGCCCGTGCCATCGACAGCCACGCCTGCGGTGCCTTTCGTCGTCGCGCCTGTGATGCCCGTGCCATCGACAGCCACGCCTGCGGTGCCTTTCGTCGTCGCGCCCGTAATGCCCGTTCCATCGACAGCGGGTAGTTCGCGTCCTTTCGTTGTTGCACCTGTGATACCTGTGCCATCAAATCTTGGTCCGGGTCTGCCTTTCGTTGTTGCGCCTGTAATGCCCGTTCCATCCACAGCAGGTAGTTCACGCCCTTTGGTTGTTGCGCCTGTGATGCCCGTTCCATCCACAGCGGGTAGTTCGCGTCCTTTCGTTGTTGCACCGGTGATACCTGTGCCATCAAATCTTGGTCCGGGTCTGCCTTTCGTTGTTGCGCCTGTAATGCCCGTGCCGTCTACAGCGGGTAGTTCACGTCCTTTTGTTGTTGCGCCCGTGATACCTGTGCCATCAAATCTTGGTCCGGGTCTGCCTTTCGTTGTTGCGCCTGTGATGCCCGTTCCGTCGATTTTAGTGCCAGGATCACCTTTTGTTGTTGCGCCCGTAATGCCCGTGCCGTCGATTTTAGTGCCAGGGTCACCTTTTGTTGTCGCGCCTGTGATGCCCGTTCCGTCCACAGCCACACCAGGATCACCTTTCGTTGTTGCGCCTGTGATGCCTGTTCCGTCGATTTTAGTGCCAGGGTCACCTTTTGTTGTCGCGCCTGTGATACTGATGCCGTCGATTTTGGGGCCTGGGTCACCTTTCGTCGTCGCGCCTGTGATGCCTGTTCCGTCTACAGCGGGTAGTTCCTGTCCTTTGGTTGTTGCGCCTGTGATGCCTGTTCCGTCGATTTTGGGGCCTGGGTCACCTTTCGTCGTCGCGCCTGTAATCGAATGCCCTGCTATACTTTCACCAGGCGGTCCTTTCGTTGTTGCACCCGTGACAGCATGCCCCGCAATTGCACGTCCAGCATAGAGGTTTAGTGCTATCACCGCTGTGGCTTTACGTTCTTTACCGTCAACCGTACCCGTTGCGACAACGGTAGCCGTGGCTTTTATATTTCCAACAAGTCCTGATATACTGACATGGAGATGCCCCTCGCCTAAAGTGGTATCAGCATCGGTTGTTATTCTTGCACTCTGAAGCGTTGTTGAAAACATCTCAACAGTTATCGCGACATCAATTCCCGACGGGTTGATCAAGTTCTCCTCAATGTGCGAAAGGATAACGCCGCCGAAACTCCCCGTAGAATCTACGAAAACATCGACCGGCTGGAAGTATCCCCATTCGAGCATGTCGTCTGGTTCGACATCGGGGATGCTGACTTCCGGTCCGACTTCAAACTCAACAATCGTCTGTGCAGTTTTTGTAGATGTGCCTTCCTTCCAGGATGCAGTGAGCGTGAGGAACGTCTGTGATTTCTCGGTCACATCCGCTATCTTATAATGAAGATCGCCACGGTCAATTTTTGTATCAGTATCAGTTGTAACAAACTCGGCAGGTGGTGTTTCGAGCGTCGGTGTCACCCCGATAGCATTATCGAAATAATCCATCACATTTCGGATGACACCACTATTGCCAGCGACTTCGCGTTGTTTTGGGATTCGTAACCATTCTCTGCTCATTGTTTATAGTTTACAATACAAGACACAAACACGGATGTTTGTGCTACAAGACACAAACACGGATGTTTGTGCTACAAGACAC
>JAPPNJ010000130.1 GCA_028818705.1 Candidatus Poribacteria bacterium | reverse complement strand
CACCCTCTTTTGACAAGGCAGCATAAGTTTACAATATTGTCCAAACTTTAGTAATACCATTTCTGTTAATAAATCCATCTTTACGTAGAATAAACTTTTAGTTTGTTCTACATAACTACACATTTCTTGAAAACCGGTAATGCTATATCATCATTTAGAAATGGTATAACAAAATATTTACACACCCCAATTTTAGAAAAAGTTTGACATTTTTCCGTATTTTTTGTATGATTTATCCCAAGTAAATCTGATTCAACTGCGATGTGAGTTGTTAGGTGGAATCGCGCAAAAAAAAATCAATAAGATGTCTGGATTCAGATGTGTTTTCGCTAAACAATCGCTTAGCGTTCACTGTTCACAAGGATTTCTGGGGATTTTTGAAGGAAATTTTTGTGAGAAAAAGTCCTGTGTAGTTCACGCATGGTTTTTGGGGAGTGGATCCACGGCCCATCTGGGTCGAAAATGGATATCTTTAGATGCCCTTTCCCGTCTGAAGGGAATCGAAACAATACAATTTGCATGTTTTTCTATAGGGCTGTAATTATCTTCTTTAGATGCCCTTTCCCGTCTGAAGGGAATCAAAACAACTTTTTCTTGACTCCTGATCTTTGGTTTTTGTGTTTGCCTCCGCCTTGACAGGTTTTTCTATAATCTTTGGATACCCTTTCCATTGGAAGGAGATAATCATGATAAATAAAAACGTCAATCTTTACATTTTGCCATGTCAACATCCGCTCATAGTCTAGGGGCAGTCTTCAATTACTGCCCTATAAGACGAATATTCAA
The DNA here is from genome assembly GCA_028818705.1 of Candidatus Poribacteria bacterium. Classification (GTDB taxonomy): domain Bacteria; phylum Poribacteria; class WGA-4E; order WGA-4E; family WGA-3G; genus WGA-3G. The sequence continues at coordinate 18,114 of JAPPNJ010000130.1, read as the reverse complement.
ATTTTTCGACGATTCTTAAGTCTAAAATGATAGGTAGTTTGTAGTCATGCGATTCATCGCACGGAAAACCCAAGGCACAGTGAATTGTGCCATTACGAACAACCTTTCAGTGAAAGCATATTAGAAAAATTTGAAGGAGAAGATCATGGCAAATAAACCTCCGGTGCTTTCCGAAGAACAGTGGAAGATGCCTGTGTCCATAACATCAGATGGACGTTGGATAAGTTTACGAGAATTTGCAGAAAAAAGAAGAGCCACGCTTTCATCCAGAAATTCGGCTGAACAGTTGGCACCCAGACAACAAGCGAAATTGGTAGAGAAACGCCTTGCGTACCGGCCCGACTTTAAAGTGGCTATGATAGGTATTGGCATGGTGGACCAGGAACGTGCTATTCAGGAAATCCGAGAACAAACACCTGCCGGTCGCACGTTGATTAATATTGAGCTGCGTACTATCAAACGCTTGATGGAATGCGTCCAGGAGAGAGACGGTTAGTATGCAAAACCAAAAAACAACCATGCGGATTCTTGCTATTGATTCCAATCATGATTGCGTTACCAAGATAACCTGCAACTACCGAAATCAGCATGTTTATCCGTACTTGGAATCCAGGGGATTTAGACTTATTCGTTGTCAAGAATTATCGGCGCGTCGTGAAATCGTTGCGCCGGAAGCAGGCCAAGATGATATCGCCTACATTACTGGTGCTGGCCACGGAACTTATACGACATATACAGGAGATTGGAACTTGCCTATTTTTCAGGTAGGAAACTATCAACCTGAAGAATCCGATGGCAAAATTGTACATTTGCTTTCATGTCAAACGGCGGATAAACTTGGTCCAGATTTTGTCATACACGGATGCCGTGCTTACTTTGGCTATAAGGCACTTTTCACATTTGACCCAGATTATGCTGATGTTTTTTTGGAATGCGATTCTGAAATAGATCGGGCGTTTGCTGATGGTTTGACAGCGGAAGAGGTATATGACCGTGTAGAAGAACGCTACAAGCAAAGAATCCGTGAACTTGATAATGAAGGCAAGTTCGATATAGCTTCTATGTTGGAAGAGAATCTTAGCTATCTCTGTGCCCCTTCAGTTGATTCAAGGTGGGGGGATACGCAAGCGCGTATCCTCTAACTAATAACTAAAGCAATAATCTAACTAAAGCAATAATCAAAGTAAATCCCCCTGGCGTGATGGTGAGTAGGCTTTCTGCCGAATGCCATCACGCCCCTTCTTTTAACGCCTCTGTGGTCTTTGTAGGGCAATCTGTTAAATGTGCACCCAGGAGATCACAACCTAACAGGTCATGTAAAAAAAGAGACACCCGCTGCCAAAAACTTTATAGACCTGCCCTGCTTTTGGTCAGAGCGATTCGGTTTTCGGTTTTGATTTTGGTCTTCGTTTATAGATGTTAACGTTTTTTCCAAAATATAGCGAGCGCAGCTCGCTCCTACAGAGGAAAGTATATCCATATATGAGGTAAATTTTTAGAACTGAATGGCTCTGGGCTTTTGGTAAATTGCACTTGACTTTTTACCTAAAATTTAATACACTTAATCATAAAGTTAAGAAAGAGAGGCAGGTAATGGCAACATCAAATAAGAAACATATTCTACTGACTAGTTTGGGTATGCGAGCGATTGAAACGGAATATGAGTGGAATGGGAAAAAAGTTACAGCAGATCTCACACCACTTGCTTTAGTACAACTTCTTGATAAGACACAGTTGCCGAATCATATTGTCACTGTCGTTACAGTAGGTGCTAAACGTGAAACATGGCAACCCTTTCGTGCAGGAATCTGTCAGACACTCAAGTTTAGTCCTGAAATCGTTGAAATTCCTGATGGAAACAGCAGTGATGAGATTCGTCAAATTCTTGAATCTGTTGCCAAGCGTATTCCAGAAGGTTCAGAATTGACACTTGATGTCACACAAGGATTTCGACACTTTCCATTTATCTTTTACGCTTTGGTGCTCTACCTGAAATCACTTCGCGGTGTCACAATTCGCGGTGCGTACTACGGTATGATAGAAGGTACTCCACGAGATGCGCCTAAACCCATCATCGACTTGCAGCCGTTACTTGAACTGCCGGAGTGGTTCCATGCTGTGCAGATGTTTCGTGATCAGGGAACAACGAAGCCCATGGCACAACTCCTTCAACCTCTGGCAGATATGCTAAACGCGGAAACATCAGAACTGTTCAAACGCGGAGACACGGAGGCTGGTAGGAAACTTTCAGGGCAAGCCAAACAGATAAAAAATTCTGTTGATTGGCTTAAAGCGTATGCATTTGCCTATGAGTCCGCTTTGCCTCTGGAATTAGGAAAAGCGAGTAAGGGACTGATGGATTCAATTAAGAAATCGACCACCGTAGATAGTGTAGGTCTGCCGCCACTATTCGCGGAACTGAATGAGTCGATCACTACCGCCGCCGAAAAATCGGCATTTGAAAAACGTCCAAGTAACGCTGGAGATTGGAAACGAAAACCACCTGTCGTTTTAAACGCAGACGAGTTGGAACGTCAAGCGCGCATGATTGATATTTACTTGGATCGGGATCAACTCTCTTTAGGGGTAGGTTTGATGCGCGAGTGGGTTGTCTCTTGGGCAGTTTGCAAGTCAGGAAACAGGCCAGATATTCAGGAATGGTTGAACCTCGAAGTGCGTGAACGATATACACGCCGCATTGGTGCGATCGGAGCATTTGCTCGAACTCCAGCTTTCAAAACTACTATCACATCTAAACAAAAAGAATTCGGGCAGTTTTGGGATCAATTGGGAAATGCGCTCCGTAATCTGCTTCTCCATCACGCGATGCGTGTAGATCCAGTTGAAGAACGCCCTAAAGTTCTCGAAAAGGTTCGGGATTTTTGGAACAGTTTGAGAGAAGATAGAACTAAACTACCACTGCTGGGCGGTAGCCACGGAAAGTTACTGATCTCGCCACAAGGAACGCGACCCGGTGTGTTGTTTTCGGCACTGAAGGTTACACACCCCGCTGATACGTGTATAGTTATTTGTTCATCGGCATCCGTCAGTAGTATCACTGATGCCGCCAGTCATGCAGCTTTTGCAGGGAAGACTGAGCCAATTGAGTTGGTCGACCCACACGGCGGTTTTGACGAAATCACACAGGCAGTGGATCAGGTGCGCCCCCATCTGTTGGAGGCTGACGAGGTCGTTGCTAACATGACAGGTGGCACAACACTGATGGGCATTATTGTGCAGCAGCTGGTCGAGGAAGCACAAAAGTTGGATAGGCCGGTGCGACGCTTCGTTCTGATTGACCGCCGTCCCCCCGCACAGCAAGATCGGGATCCATTTGTCCAAAGCGATTGCCATTGGCTTGATAACTGAAATAGGTAGAAAGGAGATGCCGACAGTATGGCATGCGAAACGTTTGTCGTTGTGATTGATACCCCGTCCATCAAAAACTATGTGTTCGGCACCGACCCTTTGAATGAGGTGCGGGGTGCCAGTGCACGGCTAGATACACTCAATCGGTATGAGACAGAAAAATGCTTGGCTGACGATCTCGGTAAGGGGCGTGTCGAATGCATTTATGCGAACGGTGGTTCGGCACAGTTCTTGATTCACGAATCTGATCAGGCTGACGTAAGGATGGCTTGTGAAAGCATGGTTCAACATATCCGCGAGCAAACCGCTGGTGAAGTGGGTGTTGTTTACGGTATTGCACCACTTAAAGACAATACATCCTACGCTGACTATGCTGAGGCAGTACAGATGGCACATTTCCAACTACGCTGCCAACGTGAGTTCGCAACCAGTCAACGGAGTGCCGCCTTAATACCACTTATGAAGGAGTGTAAATCTGCCTCACATCTACCAGCAGCCGACATTGATAATAATGATGGTGATATATTATCTCATGCTAGTTACGAAAAGAGACAACACGGCAGTGATGCGCGCCGGCGTGGACTTTGGGCACAGTGGATGAAGCAACTGAAAGAAACTGGGCAATCGTGGCCATCTGATGAATATTGGGACAAACTCCGGTGTGAGAGTCTAACAGATATAGGAGATTGTTCTTCATGGGACGGTTACATTGGGTTGGTTTACGCTGATGGAAATGGCATGGGCAAAATTATCAAAACATTAGACTTACCAGAAACGTACCGCCAATTTAGTAGAATCGTCGATAAAAGCATTCGAGAGGCATGCTTCACTGCACTCAATCAAGTTTCCAAATCCGAAATTAACAATGTGCAAGAAGCACTCAAGAATCAAAAATCTTTTAAATCTTTGCCCGCTGATATTTTGCTCTTGGGTGGTGATGATTTATTGGTAGCTTTGCCAGCGGACCGCGCTCTTGATTTCGCTCAGAGGGCAACAGAAACGTTCCAACGACTAACACAAGAGAAGATTGATGCACTAAAAGATGGAAAAACGCGAGAATTCTTCTATAAGCAGCTTAGCAATGAAGGTTTCACTATCTCTTGCGGCGTTGCTATTGCAAAGAGCAACTACCCGTTCTATCTATTGTTGGATCTTGCAGAGGATCTGCTGAAAAATGCGAAAAAAAAAGATAACTTCTATTCACACAGCGACGCAGATGGGGATGCACGCATTGACTTTCATGTCGTTGCGGGTGCGAACAGTTATGCTTTAGCACAAGTCCGTGAGGAAACTTATCTGGCGAAAACGGGCGCGCCAGACCCGCGCACGCTTAGACCTCTGTCTTGTCGGCAATTGGAGCAGCTGCGCGAGAATGTTCAAGAGTTGAGAGCAGCTGGCTTTCCGCACAGTAAATTGCATGCGCTGCAAAAAGCAGCACTATTACCTAATAGGATTCGAACATCTATACGCATTCAAGAGATTTTTGCGCGATGTCAACATGGACAAGACCGGTCCCAACGTCGTGCCTTGTGGGAATCAATTGATAGTATGTGTCCAGAAGGATACAGTCTTGAGTTTCCGTGGTTTAAAAAGGGCGATCTACGTTTGCTATGTATTGCGGACTTGGTTGATGCCTACCGTCTATTCTCTAATAAGTAGAAAGGAGTTGATACATGGAACCTCAACGTCTAGATTTGTGCTACGAGATTGTTTGGAAAGGACGTTGGCACGTCGGCAGCGGTTATCAATCTGCGGTCGCGCATCGGTTGCTTCGACGGATGGGGGGCGTTAATAAGGAACCCTTTGTTCCGGGTTCACAGCTCAAGGGAGTGCTGCGTCACCAATGCGAACGATTGGCTCTTGCGCTCGGCTTTGAAGCGATTAATCCACATGCTGTCACTCCGGAAGATCAGAAAGCTCTGGTAAAGCATTTTACGCCATTAACAAACTCAATACTGATCGTTGATCGGTTGTTTGGTAATCGCTACCAAGGAGAATGCCTATTTGTGACGAATGCACTGCCTGTTTCGTCTGATGTGGAAAACGAGCCTATTGTCCACACCCGAACCGCTATGGATCGCGTCACAGGAACAGTCATGGAGCAGCATCTATTTACGACTGAACTGGTAGAAGGAGAAGTAAACCTACGAGGGCAAATCCGGGGGCGGCACCCTGCTGGAGTGTTGACTCAGTATGCGGGTGGTTTTCCTTACGAGTATGCGCTTTTGGTCGCTGGGATATTATCGCTTGAAACTCTGGGGGGCGACAAAAGTGTAGGTCTCGGCAGGTGTAAAGTTACACTTGACGAAGAGAAATTATGTTGGAATGGGAATCCTATCAAGCCGAATTGTGCGCTTCAGAGTTTCCAAGAGAAAGATTGGCAAATAATGGTGGAACTACTGCGTGAGGAACAAACGTCATGAAAAAAATCCTTGTAACAGCAAAATTGCTTGTGCCGGTAGCTATCAAACGCGATCGACAATCTGAACGTTCTGAAAGCGTCCGAACCCTGACTGGCACATCGGTTCGCGGTGCTCTGGCATCTGTCTATTTGCAGCATGGACAAGTAGACGATACTTTCAGACATCTATTTTTGGATGAAAGGGCTTGTCGTTTCGGTACGTTGGATCCCGGTCCAGAAATATTTCCTTTGACAGCTGCCTCTTGTAAGCGCGAAGGTATAAAGCATGTCTTAGTGGATCAGTTGTGGTACCGGATCGCGCAACATCATACGGAGGGCAAACTACCAGAAAATGCTGAAACTCCATGGCGGCAATGTGGAAATTGCAAGGAGGATTTGAAGGGGCATCACGGCTTTTGGCATGAAAATAACGGACGTTTATCTGAGGATGCCAGTGACAAGCACCACGTCATAGCGCATGTCGGCATTGACCGTCATACCAACACCGCTGCTGAGTCTATATTATACACCCTTGAGGCACTGTTGCCTTCGTGCGAAAAAAAAGATTTGTACGGTTGGGTCATGGCGGACGATAAAGCATTTACAGAGCTGAAAACCCTCTTAGAAACTGAAGGTTACTGTATCTCAATCGGACACCACCGTACGCGCGGCTACGGAGATGTCTGTTTACAGTTAGGTGAACCTATAGATATAAAGAATTCGACAGATGAGGAAAATTGGGAGCAGTGGAGCAGTAAGTTGGTTGCCTTTCTTAGACAACTTTCTATTCCCGGGTGCACTCCGGATGATTTCTACTTCAGTCTCTCTTTCCCGACTGGTGCCGTGTTGGTGGACAGTTTTCTGCGCCATACCATTGATCTGGCTGATATGATTCCGTGGTTACCCGTTATGCCTTCAGTCGATGCAGCATTTCCGATGACAGGTCGCCCTATTCATCAATTGTCAACAGGAGGCACACTGCATTGGGTAGCAGCTGTCACCAAACATGAGCGGTTACGCGGCTGGAACGCAGCACACGGTTTACCGCGGCAGGACGAGTGGATGGTCGCACGCGGTTCGGTCTATGTTTACTGCTTTAAGGGAGCACCCGAAGAACGCGGGGCACTCATCCAACAACTCAAAACTTTATTCCAAGAAGGCGTAGGGTTGCGGCGCAATGAAGGTTTTGGGACAGTTCTCGTATGCGATGACTTTCATCGTCAGTATGCTAATCAACAGGAGGTACAATCGTGACTGCTTTGAGTAACAAGTTGATTCAGAAAGTCGATTCCTATATCGACAACAAACATAAAACGTTTTCAAAACTCGGCAATTGTTTCTTTAAAGAATTCAGTTATGATAAAAATAATCATCGTATCAGCGCGCAGGTCCGCAATCTTCAGCAAATTACCTGTTCTGCTACACGTTTTGCCGACATTGAAGATTTTGTGAAGAACCAGATGGGTAAAGAGGGCAAGGATAAACGGCAATGGAGGAATTTGGGAGACAAAGTCTTGACAGAATTAAAGGAGTTACGCGACACAAGCCAAGAACTTGTCCCCGATGATCCTACTGATCAAAGCAAGTTGTCTGAATCACAAATGAAACAGATGGCAGTGCGTTTGCGGCTTGCCCGGGGATGGATGCGTGCTGTGGTCAGTCAATATCTCTACCGGGTTGCGCGCGATCAAATGGAGGGAAATTCATGACACTCGTTGACTTGTTATCCGACACTGTCTACCGTCAACAGGTGGTGCAACAGCTGCATCAACTATTGGGCAACAATGACCACTTTCCAGTAGAGCCCGCACAAATTCATGGGCTTCGTCAAATCGCGAGACAAGAACCGGAAAGAGTCGAAAATTTTGCTAACCATCAGAGGCAGCGCGCCCAAAGTAGGTATGATGCAGAAAACGAAAGGAGTAATCCCAAGACTGATGTCTTGCAAAAGTGGGAAACCGAAGTCAATTTTTGGACTCTCGTGGCAAATTTCTGCGGAGACTCACCTGGTCACTGGTCTGTGAAAAAGGAAGGGCACAGCTACCTTCCGCAAGAGCTTTCGGATGACAATTTGCGTAAGGTCCAAGGGCGAACGCGGCAAGAAAAAGAGCAGATCCGACAGCATAATAATAGAATTAAAAGGGAGCGACGAGAGTGGCTGGAAAAATGGGATAACGAGCATATTCCAGCGTTTTTTGAGCGTTTCTACTTGCACTGTTTGTACTGCATCGCGAAGGCGGAAATGGGACAGTTGGCAAGTGAAAGCGCAAACGAAGCAGATGAATTGACGCAACAGGACCAAAGCAATAGCCAAGGTGGAGGTGCAATGCAGGCCGCCTTTCAAAAAGCGAATCGCGTTGAATAATCGTTTTGAAAAGTAGACTGAACCTTGCAAGGCAGTCTAATCTGTAATAGGAGTAATGATGACATGTTTCAGTTAAACGAAAAAGTTCGCCTCACAGCATCCCTCGTTTTTGATACGGCATGGCGCGTCGGCTCCGGTAAAGAGGGCGAAACCATGAGCGATTTGGGAGTGATGCTCACTACAGCGGGTGAACCTATTCTCCCAGGCTCCTCTCTGAAGGGGAAATTACGAAGTACCTGCGAAACGCTATCACATGCCCTCGGTCTGAATGCCTGTATGCTGAATCACAAAGCGAGTGGCGTTAAGTGCACCAGCGATGTCGATTATTACCGCAAGGTTCGGGATGATTACCAGAAAGCGTTAAAAAAAGGGTTGAAAAATCGCTGTCAATGGATTGACAAACATACTTGTGATGTGTGCAAACTGTTTGGTTCTCCTGTGAAGGCTGGACGATTGTGGGTAAGCGATGGAATGCTTAAAGACTGGGCATCCGTTGTGCAGGTACGCGATGGTGTGGTCATTGACCGTGATAGCCGAACTGCTGTGGATGGTCTCAAATACGACTATGAAGTTGTTCCGCCGAGCAGCCTATTTGAACTCTGTATTGACTTGGAAAACCCGACAGATGCAGATATTGCTCTTCTTGGTGCTGCGCTGTTTGAGTGGTGTGCTGGTAGCAGTCTTGGTGGGTTTACGAGTCGAGGTCTCGGACGCTTCCATCTTGAGGAAATCAAGGTTTTTGGTGTTGACTTGAACGATCCCGACCAACAGTTAAAGTTTCTTACAAAAACGGACTTTGCTGAACGCTTCAGTAATTTGGGGAATTGGGAAAGTTACTTTAGTGATCGGATCAAACAGCAACTGCAGTCTGCTGCTAACAATCAGCAATCCCCTAATCCTGCGGGTGAAACTGAGGAGGACTAACCATGTTAAGAAAATGGCTTTGCCAAGCGGATGTAAAGATTACCCTTGAACCAGTGGATCCGGTGCTCATTAAAAGTGGTTACGCCACAATTGATGGCGAGGATATGGTGCCTGTGTCAACCTTCAAAGATGGCAAGCGTGTCTATTACTTCCCTGGGAGTTCTCTTAAAGGCGCGCTGCGCAGTCATCTGGAGCGCATCGCCCGCACTTTACATCCAGGTCGCGTGTGTGTCCCTTACCATGATGATAAGAAAAAGGGCAGTATCCCAATCCCTGTTCCATCGGAAGCGCACGCCTACGGTTGTGGGTATGTTGCAAGCGGAGACACGACATCATTGATCTATGCCAATTCGTGTGCGGTGTGCCGGATGTTCGGTTCTCTAAAGTTTGGTGGTCGTTTCAGTATTGGGGATGCCTATCCATCCGAAAACCCTACGCTTGAATCTCGCAACGGTGTTGGAATTAACCGGTTTACTGGCGGAACAGTGCCAGGGGTTCTATTTGACCTGCAGGTACTGGTAGGTGGCAAATTTGAAGCCGAACTGCGATTGACGAATTTTGAGCTCTGGCAATTGGCTGCTCTTAACTTGCTATTGGTGGATATGGAGGATGCAATCATCACTATCGGTTCCGGGCGAAGCAGAGGACTTGGGCGTGTCCGTATTACCGTTCCTTCGTATGTGCTAACCTATGTGAATGCAGTAGGTCAATTAGAAGGTTTACACCAATTAGTTACGCCTGAAGAGCAGTCTGCCTATCAGTTACACGATTGGTCACCCCCAAATCCTATTGATTTACCTACCCCTCAAGGGCGCGGACTGCGGCAACAGTACGATTTGAGCGGTGATTGGTCCAATCAGCTACAAACGTTAATTCCAGCCTTTGAGAATTTTTTGGCGTGTTCAAACTATGCTCCCAGAAACTCTGAAAATGTGATTGAGCAGGAGGGAGCATCATGACGGCCTTCTTGAAAGCAGCAGATTTAACACAAAAGCAGTTCATAGAACTGATTGCAAATCTCCAACCTAATAATGTCAAGCAGCCTGGCTATGTTTGGTTGGAAGCACCGGACGGCTGGACTTTTGATTGTTGGAATTGGACATCAGAGCTCGTTGTACCAGAGGAATCTATAAACAATGAAGAACCTCGCGTCAATGCCTTGCGGTGGTGCGGGACAGGTCAGGAGTCGGTTGCAGAAAAAGAACCTGCCTACGACTGTTTAACGCGATCCACCGCCGGACGATTGTTTGATGCCACTGGTGAACTGCGTTGGCGCACGATTCCTGCCCCCGGTCAAGTCTGCTACCGTGTTGTTTTTCTCGGAAACACCGATTGGGTGGGTACAACATTAAAAGACCATTCGCACAGCTTAAAGGATCTACAACCACGCGAGGATCGTTTTTTCTTGTGGGGACAACAAACTGAGACAACACCGAAAGAATGGATTGAACTACGCATCCCCCATCGTTTCCGGTATCCGGTTCCTGGAGACCCTAACAGAATAAAAATTCGTGTGGAACAGTGGCGAGATAGCACCGGCGCGATCCATTTTTCTCGTTTGTGTGATCTTGAACCGTATGAGGAGGAAGCGTGATGCCTCAAGGTGAAAATTTTTGGAACCCTTATCGCTGGGTTACTATTAGCGATAAGCCTATTCAACACGACGTGCCGAACTATCAGCACACGCTAAGCGGGATTTCTGGTCGCATCTGGTGTGAACTTGAAGCCTTGACACCGTTGATGATTGGTGATGGTCATGGTGAATTTGTGCGCCATAGAGGTAACCAGAAACCTTACATCCCATCCACTTCCCTCAAAGGCGTGGTACGTTCGTTGGCTGAAGTTGTTGGGAATGCTACTGTCCCATTCCCAGGCCCGCAGGTTGATGACCCACATCAATTAGAAAAGGCACAACGCGATATAAACGACATTGCGCATTTTGACATCGTTTCAAGAATGTTTGGTTACTTGAACGGCGGGGATGTTGTCGCTGGCTTGGTTCACTTTAGCGATGCGGATATCTCCAAGGAAGTTAGTCCCCTGAATCAGTGGCAACAATACCAAGTCGCTGTCGGACAGCCAAAGCCGAACCACCGCGCTTTTTATGCAGCACAGAAGGATAGACGCAAATTTTACCACCATCATCCAGGTGCCCAAGGACTCGTTCGCCCGCATCCTGGCATTCTCCAGACGAATCGCGTTAGGCCTGCTCCGCCGGGGACCTGTTTTAGTTTCACAGTGGACTTCATGAATCTACGCGAAAATGAACTAAACTTGTTGATCTACTGCTTGGTGCTCGAAAAAGATGTTACCGTCACACTCAGTCCAGAGGCACTTGGCAAGGATCAGAACGAACCGCCCTTTACATTTGAGGGGCCGCTACGCCATAAAATGGGAGGGGCTAAGCCTCATGGTGCTGGTTCTGTTCGGATGTGTATAACGAAGATGGAGCTGCGGACGAATGCGGCAGCACGCTATCGAGGCGGAAGCACGCCTGATGCCCTAGATGGAGGCACCCTCACTACAGAACTTGATAGACGCACTGCATCGTTCCGCAGACGAACTGATCAGACGATGCAAGAACTACGTGCCATGTTGATTTATTCTACAGACGATCCCAGAACACCAATCCATTATCCGAAGTTTGATTGGTTTGAGGATGAAAGGGAGACAGAGTTTCACCGACAAACGCGATTAAAACCGACTATTTAGTAGTGCTTGATTTAGTATGCTTTTGTAGGTAAACGTGCATCTACGTGCTATGATTACCGATGCACGCACGGATTAAAAAGGAAATATAGAGATGGCGAAAAGAAATATTCTCCTATCATCACTCGGATTATCACCAGCTGTTGTCACAGAAACCATTGATGCGCTTCAAAACACTGGGCTTCAAATCAATACCGTAGTCCTCCTCTCCACTTCAAACGAGAGGATTATTGACACGTACGTACCGCTTCTACATGAGGACTTTATGGAGACCTACCAAGGAAAGGTTGAACTGATTCCTGCTCCAATTGCAAGCGATGATATCTGGACAGCACAAGACAACCTTGATTTCATCAAATTGGCAACAACGTTTCTGAACACGTATCGGAAACGCGGCGATAACGTGTACGTGAGCATAGCCGGTGGGCGAAAGACAATGTCAGCTGCAATGGCGATTGTCGCTCAACTTTTCGGAGCTAAAGGATTATATCATGTTCTTGTCCCTGAAGAAATTGAAAGGAAAAGGCTTGATTATGAGGAGTTAAAGAAGTCACCTAAAGCACGTCGTGAGGCATTTCATCCAGATGTCCTATGTATGGAACTCGTTTCGATTCCTGTAGTTGGACTCTTTCCATATATGAGCCAAATCACCAGCGTTTTGCAAGGTGAGTCTGCTAAGGATCGGGCAGATGTCACCGATTTACTCCGTGAAAACGAGTTAATAGACGAGGAGGGAAAACCTACACAGACAGGCAGAGATCTGTTGGCAATTTTGAGTGATGTCGAAACAGCCCCAGAAGCATCAACGACTCCGCCTAGCAAAAAGGAGATTCGCATTTCCGAGCATAACATCAGGAAGGTAGATCGAAAGAAAATGCAGACGGTTGCTGAACGGATGTGTTACAGTCCTTTCGTCAATCGAATTGCAACTACAGACTGGAATTCTCAAACGAACCAACAATACCGAGTTAATGAAGATCGATCAATTACTTTTTTTATCCGTAAGACAAAAAAAGGATCAACGCTTAAAGTTTTCACAACGGCAACGACACGTGCACAAGCGGAATACGTCGCTACAAGTTTGTTGCCTTGTGTGAACCAATAACAAGATTTAAGTAGAGTCTGTGGAATAAAGACTCCCAAACTTCACCTATGCTCCAAAACTTTCGCTTTGCACGCTACCAATTTACCTACACTGTCCAAGAACGGCTGAAAATACCACAACACAAGCACAACATTTTCGGCGGCCGGCAAAAATCTGTAGGAAAACGGAGGAAACCGCCCTCATGGGAACACTCCTCATGCTAACAGTCGGCACCAATCCACTACCGGTGTGGGTTGCACTCCATCATTTGAAAGCTAACCTGCCATCCCCTATCCATGTACGACTTGTGCATACGAAAGAAACAAAACCCGAACGGGACCGACTGCTGAAATATAGTCATGACGTATCTCCTATTGATACGGTCGAAATAGTGTCGGGGAATCCAACTACTGTACGCAACGACATAACCCAGAATCTCATACATAATTTACCAGACAATACCACTTGCCTTCACGTGCATTATACCGGTGGCACGAAGGTGATGTGTGTTGAAACCGTCGCTGCGGCAGAAAGTGTTAAGGCTTTGCTGCCATCGCAAAATATAGATATAGAGACCTCTTATCTGGACCCACGTGCCGACGCAGGCGCGACCCTCATAGACCGGAACGGAAATATCTTAGTCTCAGATACTCGCAAGGGTGTCGATCCTTGGCTGCAGCGCATTGCTGAACTCAACGGTTTTGAACTCGGTCCATTTCCTTATGAATACTGGGATGAATTGGGTAACAATCAAACGAGAAATTGTCCGGCTCCCAACACGCTCAACAGAGAACAATTGGCGAAAGGGCGTGCAGTATTCAAGAGCGGTGGACGTTGGACACCTGAACTTTTTGAGTACGGGGCGTATGCGGCGTTTCAGGATACCTTGGCAGACATCTCTCAGCAGTGCTCGGATCGAAGCAACTATAGACTGTTCCACAAGGTGTATGTCCGGCGCGCCAATGTATCTGACGCAAGTGTGAAGCCTTTTGAACTTGACGTGGTTGCAGTACTCGGCTACCAAATCGTTGTTGTTTCGTGTAGCCTTGCTTATGAACATGCCCGGGTGAAGCAAAAAGGGATGGAGGCTATTTTACGGATGCGGCAACTCGGCGGTGTTGAGGCACGTGCCATCGTGTTGTGTGCGGCTTCGCAAGAGGCACAGCAGCTTATCCAAGCCGAATTGAAAGAAGAAACAGGACATTCAAGTCCGTCTTTAGAAATCTGGGGAAAAGATACGTGGTATCGCCTCCAACAAACATTTCATCAATACATACGCACTGCCTTCGGTTGGACGTAAACACACCATGCTCCAAAATTTCCAATTCGCACGCTACCGCTTCACCTATACCGTCCAAGAACCGCTGAAAATGCCGCAACACATCAGTCCAGCGCGCCGATTGAGTTCACGTGCTGTACGCGCATGAACCTTGCGTAAAGGACGGTACAATTTAAAGATGTAGGACTTACGCATGCTGCTCTTTTGTAGCACGATGCACTTCGCATCTGGGCGAGTACGCCGCAAAACTTCATAGTTTGTAGCAGGAGAGCGCTGTATTTTCCGAAAATTCTCATCTAACAGAACGGGCTGCAGTCAAAATTGCGTAAGTCCTGAGATGAATAAAACAATGCTATTGAACTTCAAGTCAGGCATCTCGCCCGCGTGATTACGGGTGAAGAACCGACATACAAACCTTTTCTCATCCGTGTTTAAGACACACTTCCACCATAAGGATGGGCATCCCCGCCCATCTTTCCACCCTTCTCCCCCTCCAACCCTCCATCCCTCTTCTCTTCCATCCTTCTTTTCTTCCACTCTTCCACCCTCTTCTCTTCCATCCTTCCACTCTTCCAACCCTCCCAAAAAACCAAAAAAATTTGACTTATGTGCGAATTTAGGGTATACTTAAGACATACACCAAACGCGATCCGGTAACCGAGTGCCGATGCCCCTTAAAACGCCCAAGAACGCACGTGGTGACTGGATTTGAAGCCATTTTTGCTAAAAAATCGCGTTTGGATCAATGCACACGTGGGTTTGCGGGGTTTTGGGGGTAAATTTTGAAATAAAAAAAGTCTCGTGCACCTCGCGTTTGGTTTTGGCGTTTTGGAGCCACGGCCCCACTGGGCTCAAAATAGGGTCTCTTTGGATACGCTTTCCCGTTTGAAGGGAATTGAAACTAAAAACCCTCTATTTGATCCATCGTCGTTCACTACTTTGGATACGCTTTCCCGTTTGAAGGGAATTGAAACTTCAGAAACTCCATATAACGATCGTTAGCATTGGCACTTTGGATACGCTTTCCCGTTTGAAGGGAATTGAAACTAATAAGAAAGGATTTTTATACATCACATTCTCCTGCTTTGGATACGCTTTCCCGTTTGAAGGGAATTGAAACACAGATTTCGAAGGCGCGAATTCCGGCGTTCCGTTGGCTTTGGATACGCTTTCCCGTTTGAAGGGAATTGAAACTGTTTGTAATTGGCAGGATTCAAGTGTGTTGATTTCTCTTTGGATACGCTTTCCCGTTTGAAGGGAATTGAAACCCAGGATTTCTCCCCGGAGATGTTGAAGTAGCGTTCTTTGGATACGCTTTCCCGTTTGAAGGGAATTGAAACTTTCTATGTCTGGCGCGCGGAATTCTTTCTGGAGGAACTCTTTGGATACGCTTTCCCGTTTGAAGGGAATTGAAACGGATAATGTTCGAGTACTCCAGACTATCGAAACTCTTTGGATACGCTTTCCCGTTTGAAGGGAATTGAAACTTAAATCTGTGTCTGTTTCCATAACATGCATCAATATCTTTGGATACGCTTTCCCGTTTGAAGGGAATTGAAACATCTTACTCCCCGCGTCAAAAACCTCAGATGCCATGCGCCTTTGGATACGCTTTCCCGTTTGAAGGGAATTGAAACGAGCCACCCGGTTTCGTAGGCACTATATTGAAGGTCTCTTTGGATACGCTTTCCCGTTTGAAGGGAATTGAAACACGGTTAGAAAAAATCATCGCCTCGGAGGAGGCGGGAGACTTTGGATACGCTTTCCCGTTTGAAGGGAATTGAAACAGACACTTGCGTGACTTCAGCTTCGCCAAAGATTCTCGCCCTTTGGATACGCTTTCCCGTTTGAAGGGAATTGAAACTTCGGCAGCACCGATTGTTTTCACGACGACGAGGTCTTCTTTGGATACGCTTTCCCGTTTGAAGGGAATTGAAACTTTTTTGAAGGTACGGATGAGTACCCATAGCACAAGGCTTTGGATACGCTTTCCCGTTTGAAGGGAATTGAAACCTAATCCCAATTCCGACCACAGTACCCTTATTGGCATTGCCTTTGGATACGCTTTCCCGTTTGAAGGGAATTGAAACCTCGTACCTTGCTGTTAAGGATAGCGTTAATATCGTCTTTGGATACGCTTTCCCGTTTGAAGGGAATTGAAACTCGGTTAGGATGGGGGCTATTTGGGTCATGCTGGCGGTGGCTTTGGATACGCTTTCCCGTTTGAAGGGAATTGAAACATGTCGTGATCACTTTTTGCTACTTTCTGCAAGATGTCTTTGGATACGCTTTCCCGTTTGAAGGGAATTGAAACACAACCGCTTCGCGAGAATCGCTCGGCAAAGATTCAGACACCTTTGGATACGCTTTCCCGTTTGAAGGGAATTGAAACGATGTCTCTGGAGAGACGTTAGTATCTCCAGAGACCCTCTTTGGATACGCTTTCCCGTTTGAAGGGAATTGAAACTACCAGCCCTGGGACCCTCCATACTTGTGGGCAACGCCTTTGGATACGCTTTCCCGTTTGAAGGGAATTGAAACGAGGACTTGAAGCATAACCTCGTCATCCTCCCCACTTTGGATACGCTTTCCCGTTTGAAGGGAATTGAAACTCGGACTTACGTCCTTTCGACCCTAAGACCTTCAGAAACTTTGGATACGCTTTCCCGTTTGAAGGGAATTGAAACTTAATACCTCGCAATCAGAAATCACCAGACTTAACTTTGGATACGCTTTCCCGTTTGAAGGGAATTGAAACAGGTTAGTCGCGTTCTTCTTCGGGTTGCTGTGGGTCTCCTTTGGATACGCTTTCCCGTTTGAAGGGAATTGAAACCATTCTCAATTCTCCTTTTGGCAGGCTTAAGGGGCTTTGGATACGCTTTCCCGTTTGAAGGGAATTGAAACACGGCTTTTCTCCAGACGTTCCCACCACACACAAGCCCTTAACTTTGGATACGCTTTCCCGTTTGAACGGAATGGAAATGTAGAAAGGAGATGAACGTAGAAAGGAGATGAACGTGGAAAGGAGATGAATTTATGAATGAAACAGAATTTGCGAAGGACTTGTTAAAATACATCCGATCGCTTGTCTTAAAAGAATTAAGGCGATACAAAAAAGATTTGTTGCTGAAAGAGAACACGGCTGTTCACCTCGAAGGTTTGAGGTACGGCAAGTGATAGGTCCGATTTCGTGTCCAAAACTTAAAAAAAAAGATTGACATCCCCCTCCTTAAACAGGTATAATCTTATCAAAACCCGAACGCTGTTTTTCACGCATCACACGGAGAACCAGGAGAAACACCGATGGATACCTACAAAAATGGGATCAACATATCTTACGCACCCGCAGATGCAGCAGACCTCTACCCTGAAACGGACGGTAAACCAATGGCAGCAAGCGATCTCCACCTCGAAATCCTTATTTGGCTCCTGCAAACGCTGAAGGCACATTTCGCCCACAGACCCGAGGTCTACGTCTCCGGGGATATTCTCACATATTACACCCAAGGCAACCCGCGCGCAGTCGTCGCACCCGATGTCCTCGTCGCCTTCGGTATCGGGCAAAAGAGACGACACACTTACAAAGTCTGGGAAGAAGGAAAGGCACCAGACTTTGTGATGGAGTTCTCAAGCAAAACCACCTATCAAAACGACCTCACAGACAAGATGGCACTTTACGCTGCACTCGGCATACCGAACTACCTCCTCTATGATGCCGAGGCACTTTATCTGCCTTCGCCGCTAATGGGATTTCAGTTGGTAAAGGGTATCTATGTTCCAGTCCCGCCGGGCGATGCGGGTAGTATCCATTCAGATGTCCTCGGCTTAGATTTCCATGTACGCGACAGGCGTTTAGCCGTTTACGATCCGATTACCGAGCAATGGCTCCAAACGCCCGCCGAGCAGCACGCCGCACGCGCTGAAGATGCCGAAACGCGCGCTGAAGATGCCGAAACGCGCGCTGAAGATGCCGAAACGCGCGC
>JAPPNJ010000058.1 GCA_028818705.1 Candidatus Poribacteria bacterium | reverse complement strand
CTAATAGATCGATGAGGATATATCAACTCATTTTCTAATTTTGCGTAAGTCCTATCCTGATTCAGAGTTGCAAAGAACAGGTTTTGGAGAATTGCCTTGTAGTATGTGCTCTCTTGTGGGTCGAGGTTCGTAAGCATCTCCATCATGTCGTTTTCGTCAAAAAGGGTGTCTGGGACAAGGTTTTTCTCTTTGAGGAACCAGACGAAGATAAGCCGCGTTACCAGGCGGATGATACAGGTGGCACTATGAATAGCACTTGTTGAACCCCCCAGTCCCCCCTTATCAGGGGGGTAAATATTGTTGGAAACCACATCTATCGAATCAGGGGGGAAGGTCACCTTCTCCACTGCCCAGAAATACCAGTCGGCAATCTCTTTGAAGAAACGTCTGTTGAGTTCGGAGGTGTCCAAGGTCTGCTGCCACGCCTGATGCAACTCCAAGAAGTTTGTAACCCCGTGCCGTTGATAGAGGGCAGGCAACGAGAGGTCCGCCAAAATCTCAAGGTGTGCACGGTGGGGATTGTGAACGTCAATATCCTTGATGAGTGTTACCTTCTCAAGGACATCCAATTCAGGATCACGTTGACTCGGTCTGCGGTTGATAATGGAAAAGGTCAACGCGTGTCCGTGCTGAAAGATGAGAAGTGCCGGCATGGCGTAGCGTTTGTTGATCTCCCGTGTAATATTGGCGAGTGCGGTGCGGGAATAGGTATCTCCACTGAGTTTGATAGCGAGAAAAAGATAGGATTGATAGATACTCTCATCAACGCCTGGATCCTCATTGAATGTGATGGTTTCTTGCGTGTGCTGTCTGATTTCATCAGCGGTGAGTTGGAAGAGGAAATCGGCGGTCTGCCATTCGCTTAGCTGTGCTTTGTCTAAGTTTATCTGGTTGTCAGGGTCGAAGTCTTTGAGGAATGCCTCGGGGGTGTTGGCGTCTCGATTGAGGGTTCGCTGGCTTTGGTAGCCTAACACTTTGAGAAGATGGGTTGCGTTTTCGGCGAGGTTCCCATCTGTGAATTGGTTCAAAGCGTGTTGGATGTTGATTCTGATATGTGTTTCTTGCATGATTGGTTTCCAATGTAAAGCAAAGACAAATTCTGCTTTAAGGCACAATTTTGGGTTATATCTGTTTAGTTTATACGACTTCTTGGGGCTATGCAAGTGTTAATTGTATTAGGGTAAGACGATTTATGGTAAACCTTAGAATTAATTGGACATTCTCAAACGATCCCTTGTGTCGATGAGTTTCCTTGGGGCTTGCACAGACTAACAGTCTATGCTACAAATATGTCTGTTTATTTGTCTGGTTTACCATAGTTTTTTTCAGTTTTATGAAAAAAGTCGGGATTATGAAAGAATCAACGGTATGAATGCCTTAGGGCATTCCCCGCCTCCTACAGAAGAACCGAATAGCCCTGATGTTCTCTGAAAGGACTTGCACTTTGAAGCATCATGTGTTATAATGGAAGATGTAGATGCGACTGCTCGGTTCCCCATATTGCACATCCCAAAAAACGAAAAGGATAACTAAGCAAATGGTGAAATCTGAAAACAAAACACAGACAGTGCGAAACTTGACGATATATTCTTTTCTTTTCTTGACCTTCCCATTTTGTGTCCTTGCACCAGCCCAAGAATCAACGCCGGATATCGAAATCGTCATCAAACATATCGATCAACTCTATCGTAGTGAAACCAGTCATGCTGAAATAGAGATGCATATCGTCACGCCACATTGGGAACGTACCTTAGCGATGACAATATGGTCAAAGGGAATGGATAAGACCTTTATCCGTATTACTGCACCCAAAAAGGAACAAGGGGTCGCAACACTGCGCATCGGAAACGAAATGTGGAACTATCTCCCTAAAACGAACAAGGTGATGAAGATTCCGCCATCAATGATGATGGGGTCGTGGATGGGCTCGGATTTCACGAACGACGACTTGGTTAGGGAGTCGTCGATGCTCAATGATTACACCTATCAGTTTGTTACGCCAGACGACGCATCCGCTGATCATCTCTATGTTGAACTCACACCGAAAGAGGATTCCCCAATTGTTTGGGGAAAGATTGTTGGTGCTGTGCGATCCGATGATTACATACCGGTGTGGCAGCATTTCTATGACGAAAAAGGGAACTTGATGCGGGTTATGAACTTCAAAGAGATTAAAACCTTTGACGGCAAGACTGCGCCTTCTGTGATGGAGATAATCCCAGAAAACAAAAAAGGACACAAAACGGTTGTTCGGTGGTTAGATGCCACATTCGATTCAAAGATCGACGATAAAATCTTCACACGTCGCAATCTCCAAAGAAGAAGATAGATTTTTTAATTTTACCTTGCGGGTAAGTAACACGAGTTAGAACTTTGACGATTTCCGTGTACGAGTCGCCTGCGCCGTTGTTGCAGGCTAAGCTTCGGTTTTAAGAAGCCCCTATAGGATAAGCGAAAACCTGCGCGTAAGCGTAGCGCAGTCCAAGAGCCCATAGAGCAAAAATATGATACTCAAAATTGCGTTTCGTAACACCTTTCGTCAAAAACGGCGTACAATTCTTACCGCTCTCGCAATGATTGTTGGTTTCACGCTTTTGTCGCTAACCATCGGTTTGTCCGACGGTGCGTATGGAAATATCATTTCGATGTTCACGCGAAACCGCACCGGGCACATTCAGGTGCACCGCGAAGGGTACCTCGATAAACCTTCACTCTACGAGACAATTGATGGCTATACCGCTGTCGGTGAAACGATTCAGAACAGTGTGGGCGTTGAAGCGTGGACGCCGAGAGTGTATGCAGCCGGACTGGGTTCGGTCGGTGAAAAGAGTACAGCTGTACAAATCATCGGCGTTGATGTGGCACGAGAGACACAAGCGACGCGATTTGATAAAAAAGTGGTTGAAGGCAGTGTATTAGCGGAAACCGCCTCACATGAGGCAGTCATTGGCACAGGCTTGGCGAAGATTCTTTCTGCGAAAATTGATAGTGAGGTTGTGATTTTTTCACAAGCTGCCGATGGTTCACTTGCGAACGACGTGTTTAAGATTGTTGGGATCACAGAGAGCGGTGACGACCCAATAGATCGAACGGCGTGTTATCTACATATTGAAGATGCTCAGGAACTGTTTGTGCTTGAGGGGCGCGCCCACGAAATTGTTGTGATTGTCTCAAACATCAATCAGGTGGATAAAGTTACGAACGCAATTAAAGCGAGCCTTAATGATTCCACGCTTGATGTCGCGCCGTGGCAGGTAGTTGCCAAATCTTTCTATCGCGCTATGAAAGCCGATCAACAAGGAGATGCCATTTCACGCTGGGTGATTATGCTTATTGTAGCTATCGGTGTCCTGAATACGGTGCTGATGTCGGTGCTGGAACGGACGCGTGAATACGGTGTGCTGAAGGCAGTCGGGACAACACCTATACAAATTTTTTGGCTCGTCATCTGCGAAGTGGTCATCATAGCACTTGGCAGTATCTGCGTTGGCGCGCTCCTTGGGATCCTCGTCAATTATCTATTATCTATATACGGCATCACATATCCCGAGGAAATTACCTACGGCGGTATGAAATTCAAGACTTTGTATGCTGAAGTCAACGTCCGATGTCTGATTGTTCCAGCGCTTACCGTTATGTTATCAGCGGCGATAGTTAGTCTGTTCCCTGCGATAAAAGCTGCCCGGATTATGCCTGCAAGGGCGATGCGGACGCATTAATAGTAGTCAGTAGCCAGTTATCAGTAGTCAGTAGTCAGAAAGAAGAAAGGCGCGATGGAAAAACCGCACTATTGTCATATCAGGTCTACCGCTATATACTCTACTGACGACTCACTACTGAAAGTGAAGCGCAGCGGAACGCTCTGATTACTGACTACCGAAAGTGAAGCGCAGCGGAACACCCTGACTGCCAACAACGAATAAAAAGGTTCAGAATTGTGTGGTTGATTTTAGTAAAACTTGCCTGGCGAAATATTTTTCGGAATAAGCGGCGTACGCTCATCGCTGCAGCGGCGATTGGTATCGGTCTGACTGCGTTGATCTTTATTGACGCCTTCACGATAGGGATGGCAGAGATCATGGTTCGGACGGCCACCGCCTCTTTCCTCGGCGATGCCCAGATTCATAGGGAAGGTTTCCAAGACGAACAAGAAGCCTCACTAACGATTCAAGCCCTTGACGAGGTGACAACGAGTCTTGACGGAGAAGCTATCGTTCAGCATTGGACGCAAAGGGTACTTGTTGCAGGTATGATCACATCCCCAGCGAATGTCAGTGCGATTAATCTCGTCGGGGTTCATCCGCCGACAGAGAAATTCTTGTCTCTGATTGACGATGCGATAACAGAGGGTGCATACTTTGAAGCAGATAATAGCCGCGATGTTGTCATCGGTGCAAAACTCGCTGAAATCTTAGAAATTGCGCTTGGGGATCGGGTGGTCGTAACGGTGGCACAAGCCGGAACCGGAGAACTTTCTCAAGAGATGTTCCGTGTTTCGGGTATTTATCATTTTGCTGACGAAGGGATGAACAGTGGTATGGCATTCATCCTGATTCAAAAGGCACAAGAGATGCTTGCGATCGGTAAGGACGTCCACGAAATCGCGATTAAATTCACCGCTATCGCTCACGCCCAAGATCCAACACTACCATTTTGGGACACCTATTCCCAGCACGGTAATGAAGCGTTAAGCTGGACAGAACTTATGTCGCAGTTGACAATCGTGTTAGAAATGACGAAATACAGCAAATACATCATGGGTGTTATATTATTTGCGGTGGTTGTCTTTGGAATTATTAATACACTTTTTATGTCGCTGTATGAGCGAATGTTTGAGTTTGGCGTCCTACGCGCTGTTGGCACCCGCCCTTTTGGGATGGCGCGCGTCATCTTATTTGAAGCGGGGGCACTGGCGATCGTGAGTATTATATTAGGAACAATACTCGGTTTCCTTATAACGGCACTATTAGCCCACACCGGTATTGACTACACCGGCATTGAAATGATGGGTGTAACGATGCAGGAGTTTATTCGCCCAGTTATGACGGTTGGACAGTTTATCATTTATCCGATATGGGTTTTCGTTTTCACCATCATTGCTGGGTTGTATCCGGCTTGGCACGTAGCCAAAATGGCTCCAGTAGACGCGATACGGCGGAGTTTTTAAATGGATCAAAGACAGAAAAAAGATGTTATTGTCACAGAAGGTGTGACAAAGATTTATGCAGCAGATGGAATACCTGTCAACGCCCTTAACGGGATTGATTTAACCATTGAGTCAGGGGAATTTACGGCACTGGTGGGTCCTTCCGGTTCAGGCAAAACAACCTTTCTCAACATCATCTCTGGGTTGGACAGCCCTACAGAAGGGAAAGTGTGGCTTGCTGGGAAAGTCCTGTCCGAGATGAGCGGTAATGAACTCTCCGACTTTCGACGTGATAATATCGGATTCATCTTTCAGGCTTACAATCTGATTCCTGTGCTGACAGTTGAAGAAAATGTTGAATATATCATGCTCTTGGCGGGCGTACCGAAAGCGGAGCGTCACGAACGGGTTATCGCGATGCTTGAAACGGTCGGGTTAAAAGGGGTTGCTAACCGGACACCGACGCAGCTTTCAGGCGGGCAGCAGCAACGTGTTGCTATTGCACGCGCCATGGTCTCTGAACCCACGATTATTCTCGCTGATGAACCGACAGCGAATCTTGATTCCAAAACGGGTGCCGACCTGCTTGAGATGATGCGTCATCTCAACGCGGAAACTGGTATGACGTTTATCTTCTCGACTCACGATCCGATGGTGATGGAAAGTGCAGAGCGTCTGATTACACTTCGCGATGGACGCATAGACAGCGACGAGACAAAGGAATAGTAGTCAGTAGTTAGTAGTCAGTTATCAGTTAAAGAGATAGAATTTAGGCGGGTTCGATGGTCGACTTTATCGGTTGATGGCTTTGGTATCGGTGAGCAATCTAAGGACTGATAATCGAGAACTATTTAAATGATAAAAATTCTGGCATTCATCACCTGTTTGATGACAGTGCCACTTGTAGGAACTGCCAACGCTGAATTTCAAGTTGGTGGTTACTACAAAAATTTCTCCACAGCATTCAATTCCCCACTCCCAGATGCATCGATGATGGGTATGGTGGTTAATCGGTTGCGTCTCAATCTCTCTTACGCACCTACAGATTCACTCTCATTTGCCTTTGCCTACGATTTCACGCCGCGTGTCCAAGACCCTTTGCTCTTTTCTCAGTCTCCGATTGCCGTTGGTATTGCCGCGTCGCGTTACCGCGTCGCGGATTTCGACGCGTCGATCTACCCTGGAACGGATGAACCGACAGGTAGTGTTGGCATCTATCATAATCTGGATCGCGCTTCAATTCAGTTCAGTACAGATTTCGCTGACTTCTCCATCGGCCGGGACGCAATTGCTTGGGGCAGTGCTCGGATCATAAACCCAACTGATATTATCGCCCCTTACACCTACGATCAACTCGACACGGAAGACCGTATTGGCGTAGACACATTCCGAGTTCGGATTCCCGTGGGGGTCATGGGAGAAATAGATACAGGATATATCTTTGGCAGTAATTTCGATTTTGACAAAAGTGCTGTCTTTCTCCGAACGCAATTGAACGCCGTAGAAACAGACTTCTCAATTCTATTATTGGAATTTCAGAGAGATCTACTTGTTGGCTTCGATGTAGCGCGGGGCATTGGAGGCGCGGGATTTTGGTTAGAGACGGCTTACGTACTTACCACCCCGTTTGATGAAGTTCCCGGTGTTTCGGACAACTATCTGCGGACCTCTGTCGGTCTGGATTATAGCTTCGGGGGAGAGACCTATACGTTTATTGAATATCATTTCAATGGAGCAGGTGCCAGGGAACCCGGGAATTTTTTTACCAATTTAGAGCAGCCAGCGTACACCCGTGGCGGTGTCTATCTGCTTGGCACCCACTATCTTGCTCCCGGAATCGCTTATCAACTGACACCGCTGATCAGCCTCAGTGGACAAATGTTATTTAACCTATCTGATCCGTCAACCTGGATCGCCCCACAGATTGCATATAACATTGCCGAGGACATCCATCTCTCTGTTGGTGGTTTCGTTAGCATTGGTAAACGACCTAAAAACGGGGATTCTCCTCAATTTCAATCGGAGTTCGGCAGTTATCCCAATCTTTTCTTTTCCTCATTTCGCGTCTATTTCTGAGCCGCGTACTCTCCATCGGAAAAAAATGTTGTGGTTACTCTCCACGTTCCATTCTCGAATGTGGCGGTGATGTCAGCGTTTTGTTTCGGCAGATCACGCTGGATATGATAATTCTGGGCTGGTAGGCACCGGTTCTCGTAAACACGTCGCACAGTGTGTTCATCGCCAAAGTATTTTTTATCTCGTTTAATTGCTCGATCCATAATCATAGCGGTGTCAGCCTCTACCCAGACCGTAAGATCCCACCAATGATAAAGCTCCTCTCGTAATAAGAAAACGCCTTCAACAAGAACAATATCATACGAGTTCGGATCGACTGAAGATGCTCTATTCTTAATGGTTTCAAGCGCTTGCACAAGCGCAGTATAGTCAAAGGCATTCTCAAAGTAATCAATGTGTTCAGGTGTACTCGGGGTCCTTAAGTGGCGGGGGATTAAGAAGGCATCTATTGAGAGCAAGGTTGCGCTCAAACCGAGGCGACTTAGCTGCTGGTGAACATCTTTTGCGAGTGTAGATTTTCCAGCACAGTCCCGTCCATTCAGCGCAATGAATTGTGGTGCGCGGGATTGTGAATGGAGAGTCCTAATTTTCTGAGCGATGTACGTTGCGAATTCATCTTGGGACATTTGCTGATCCGTCATCACGGTAACAGGTTTATCCTTTATTTAAAAACTACGATTAGTTTCCGATGTACCGCTTGCTGCGAACCTATCCTTGCACGAATCACAAGTAAATAACGTCCGTTCCGGACGAGTACACCGCGATCCGTCAATCCGTCCCATTGTGCTACATTCGGTCCGATATAGCGTGAGACTTCTTCAAGCAGCCGCCGAATCCGTCTACCTCGCAGATCGAAGATGTCTATTGTCACAAACACCTGCCCCACATCTGGCGCATTGAGCTGATACATTATCGTCAACCGATTTCTATCGGGTGCGAAAAATACACGTGGTGAGAGTTTGACATCCTGAATTTGCAGTCGCTCACCACGCTGCAAATCTTCGGGTGCAGCTGCCATCAAAGTATAAATCCCGAAGTGGTTAATAGAAGTCGTTACGCTACTTTGAATCGTGTTCTCGTCTCCTTGCAATGGTTTCCACTTTTTCCCAAATGCCTCCCAAAAATAGAGTTGCGGCTTGGCATCTGTGAATCCATCATTCCCAAACAGAAATGTAAGTTTTCCAGGTCGTTTTAAGACAAGTTTTTCTGGTGAGATTCGGATGACCCGGACGAATCGATGCGGTGTAGGTGGTAATCCAGGGGGTGCCACAATTTCGACTTTTATTTCCCGTTCAACAGCAAACGCGTCTTTAGGCAGCTCTACCACCACACCCGCTGGACTTCGGAGTTTCCCACCACTACTACCGATAGTTTCCTTTTCAGGGACAACACTTAATTTTGTACGCTTTTCTACACCCTCTACACGGCAGATAAGGCTGCCTTGTCCCACAAAGACTGCTGTTAGCGTCGGTGATACACCTGCTGTAATTCTACCTAAATTCCCCGAAAGAAACCACTGCGCTGGAAGTACGCTGCCATCGAGCGATACTGCCTGCAGTCTATATTGTTTCCCAGAGATCAGCACATAGGGCTGCATCACCTCTGCTGACCCATCGAATACCTGAATCTCAAACGGGTTCTCAACCGCCCGAACATCAGAAGAAAACAACACTATTAGTGCGATAAATATGAAGTGGACTGTGATTCGGTGGAAAAGTGTTTGCATGTGCTTATGTTAGCGTACATCACCTTGAATTGCAAGCCGCCTTGTGGTAAACTGACGTATTATGGGAAAGGCACCCTCAAAAAGCAGAAAGACCGACGGCATTGCTCTCATCGATAAAGATCCCCTGCTAAAACCGTATGCCGACCAACTACGCGAACGGTTCAGGCACTATCAACGCTTTAGAGCCGAGATCGAAAAGACTGGTGGCATATTAGGTGAAATAAGCCAAGGACACCACTATTTTGGCTTCAACCGCGGAGAAAATGATGGCGAGACTGGTGTCTGGTATCGCGAGTGGGCACCGCAAGCACACGCGCTCTCACTGATTGGTGATTTTAACGGCTGGGATCGTCATGTGAATCCGATGTCCATGGATGAGTGGGGGGTTTGGCATCTCTTTCTACCCGATAGGAACTATGCCGATCGTCTCACACACGGTAGCAGGTTGAAAGTGCATGTCGTATCAGAACTCGGTGGACTCGATCGAATCCCTGCTTATATTCAGCGTGTTGTTCAGGAAGGTGATGCTGATTTCAGGGGACAGTACTGGGCACCACCGCACCCGTACCAGTGGAAACATCACGCGCCCAGTTTCGATACCCAAACCGAAGGGTTGCGGATTTATGAAGCACACGTCGGCATGGCGCAGGAAGCAGAAAAGGTGGGTACGTTTGTTGAGTTCACAGCAAATGTACTTCCTCGGATTGCCGACTTAGGTTATAACGCTGTTCAACTGATGGCGGTCATGGAACATCCCTACTATGCGAGTTTCGGGTATCACGTGAGCAACTTTTTCGCCGTCTCAAGTCGTTTTGGAACCCCAGAAGAACTCAAAGCACTTATTGATACAGCACACGGGATGGGGTTGCTGGTCATTATGGATCTGGTGCATAGTCACGCCGTCAAAAATCTCAATGAAGGACTGAGCCACTTTGACGGCACGGCACATCACTACTTCCACGCCGGTGCGAAAGGTGAACACATCGCATGGGATTCGCGATGTTTTGATTACAGCAAATACGAGGTACAACGCTTTCTGCTAAGCAACATCCGTTACTGGCTGGAGACGTATTGCTTTGATGGGTTCAGGTTTGACGGTATCACGAGCATGCTTTATGCCGACCACGGGTTAGAGCGAAAGTTTACTGACTATGCAGACTACTTCGACACAGACGTTGAACTGGATGCCATCTCCTACTTGATATTGGCAAACGAGGTCGTCCACGCCGTCAATCCTGCGGCGATTTCCATTGCTGAAGATATGAGTGGAATGCCGGGACTGGCGCGTCCCACCGATGAGGGTGGACTCGGCTTCGATTATCGACTGGCAATGGGCATTCCGGATTATTGGATTCAGTTGTTGAAAGAGAAGCAAGATGAGGACTGGCACATCGGTGAGATTTATGGGATGTTACGCAATCGTCGCACTGACGAAAAACATATCGCTTATGTCGAAAGCCACGATCAGAACATTGTCGGCGACAAGACGCTCGCTATGCAACTCATGGATGCTGAACTTTACACGAACATGAGTATTGCTACAACAAGCCCCGTCATTGCAAGGGGGATTGCGCTCCACAAACTCATCCGTCTCTTGACGTTCAGCTTAGGGGGTGAGGGGTATCTCAACTTTATGGGAAACGAATTCGGACACCCCGAATGGATAGATTTTCCGCGCGAGGGAAACGATAATTCCTATTGGTATGCGCGCAGACAGTGGCACCTCGTCGACGATGACACCCTCCACTACAAGCACCTTAACGCTTTTGACCGCGCAATGCAGCATCTTGATATAACACACCACGTCCTTGTTGATGAAGGCATTCACCTTTTATTGATTCACGAAGATACGAAACAGATCGTCTACGAACGTGGAGGGCTTATTTTCGCCTTTAACCTTCACTCGACAGCATCCGTCACCGATTGGCGTATCTCAGTGCCTCAGCAGGTGGATTATCATCTTATTCTCAATACAGATGATACTGCTTATGGTGGTCACGGTGCCGTAGAAGGCACCCATTATCCATGGCAGGATGTTGCGATGGAGGGACAGGCACAGTCGATTCAACTTTATGTCCCCGCTCGGAGTGCACAAGTGTTAGCACCTATAATAGAGTCAAATTACAAGTAGATTCCTGATTTTTGACAATTAGGGTTTTATGTGATATAATAGTTTCAGTATCGTTAGATTGTTAGCATCTAAAGGACTGCTATGAGGCGAAAAGATAGGCTGTTAGCAAAAGCGAGAAATAATCCAAATAGTTTGCACTTTCGTGAGTTTGAAACTTTGCTTTCCCGATGTGGGTGGACCTTTGATCATCAAACGGGCAGTCATCGCATTTGGTATTCGCCGCGAGGTTATCGTCTGCCAATTCAACCGAAAAAAGCACAGGCCAAAGGTTATCAGGTAAGGGAATTTATTATGCGGCATGATCAAGGAGATAGAAATGAATAAAAATGTATTTGATGGCTTTACCGTGAACGTGTTTCTTGATGAAGATGGCGATTATTTGGCGCATTTTGTTGAGATGCCCAACGTGTCAGCGTTTTCAGATACGCCAGAAGATGCAGTAAGAGAGCTTGCAATAGCTTGGAAGGGCGTTAAGGAGAGTTATCAAAAACACGGGGAGCCTATTCCGCAAGCTCCTTCCCCGGTAACACCAACGCCAATAGAATCCAACCCAGAAGATAGCAGGAAGATTTCTGTTTAAGATGTAACATCGCTCTCTAATAATTCCTTTGCCCGAATACGTGCCGTATGGACGGTGTTTTCCCATTTGGAAAACTAGGGACAGCCAACCGTGACCTCTACCGCTATGGTATGTCTATGTTGGATTGCTGGAGCCAGACACTCCAGCATTTTTTCTTCCTATACCTATATCCTTACATCAATTCACGTTCCCATAGTTTGTCAGGACTTACGCAATTCACAGGTTGTTCGAGTTCAAACCGTCCTTACGAAAGGTCGGGTTCTAAACCCCTCGTACGAACATCAGACATTTTGCTCTAATGCTGCGTAAGTCCTATTTATGTCACGTCGTGTTATTCTCCAACGAATACGCACGGTTGCCCCCGGGACCACCGCCTATCGCCCACGTTCCACGGAACAACGATTGTCGCCTTGGAGGCATCGTTTCGATAACTTCATGGCTTAGGTTTAATCTATGCCACTGTGCCCAGATTGAGTTGTAACAATTGAAGACAGCACACCGTGGATTCGATGGGTTTGTCCAATCGTTCGCGGCGTGGACAAGGCTTTCCGTGAAAATAACGACAGAACCTGGTGGGCAGCTATAGTCGTCCATCATCTCGCGCATATTCGATTCCCACGGCGATTCACTGATGTTCGGACGATACCGGTCAGGACCTCCATAATTGAAGTGGGCTTTGTGTGAACCACTGAGAAAAGAGGTGCCACCGTGTCCTGATTTGACCTCCTCAAGCTCCCAGACGACGCGTGTCAATCCTGCGAAAATCTTTCCACCGGCGACCTGATAGCGCATGGCGTTCGCCTGCTGCGGTGGACGCACGACGTGGGGTAGACCGTTATCACCGCGTTCGGCTTTACTCCATCCGGGGGGGCGGACAGTCGTGAAAGATCCTTCGCACCTGAATCCGTAGCAGTCATCCAACACAAACGGATCTTCGGACAAAATTTCGTTCAAGACTCCTACAATCGCCGGATGGTCAAGCAGGGTCTGTAAGGCACCTTGATAACTCTGTCTGGCACCTGCATAAACCTCTGCTTTCATTTCCTCAATTTCCGACTCCGATAATATCGAGGGTATCAGAATCCAACCCCGAAGATCAAAGAAGAACTTCTGTTCGGGTGTCATCGGTACCCGTGCATTCACTGTATTTTCCTGTGACATTGACATTTTTCCTCCTTGTGGCAAGTCTATGACTTTATTCCGGTCCTACGGATACTCTAATTACACCACACTTTTAGAGAGAAGGCAACCTTTTTTCAAAAAGCAAAAACAAAGATTAGCACGTAGCGTTGAAACTATAATTCCTACCCACCGAACGCTACATACTTATTCAGCGTTGATTCCCTACTCACTTTTCACCATCCGCTTCCAGTGGGATAAGTTCAAGTTCCCACAAGAGCACCGTGCCATCCCAACCGCCACTGGCGAGCGTCCGACCATCCGGACTGAACGCTACGTCAATGACAGAATCCGTATGTCCCCTGAGCAGGTCGAGTGCTTCGTTTGTCTGCATATCGTAGAGCCAAATACCGATAGAACCGCCTACTGCCAGACGCGTGGCATCGGGAGAATACGCGATGTCATATATCCCACCTTTACCGAACCGTGCTTTGACACCTTCGGGTAAGTGCCATTACGGTGAATCTTGGGCAAGGACATTCGGTGCCCAAGTAAGGGTCAAAAATAAAATTGCCAGAACCAAAGATAACTTTGTTGCTATGAAAATATTGCTCCTTATTATCAAACGCCTGTAAAATCATCAATTACGTTTTACAGCACCGGATTTCATCATAGAAATCCGTATTCAAAGTACCTTCGCCCGGCTAAATAAGGCGGTTTCTTTCGCGCTGTCTCGAGAGCCTTTAGAGAAATAAATGAAGTGCCAACGTTTATTCAGACCACAATTTAGCAAAGTTAAGACAAGTTTTTTCGTTGAAATTCCACAGGTGTCAGATACCCTAATGCCGAATGCGGGCGTTTTTGGTGATACACCTGTGTGATAAAGTGACTGATACGCTCTCTGGCTTCGTGGATGTCCTGATAGTCGTTGAGATCAACTTCTTCCTCCTTGAGGGTGCGGATGAGTCTTTCAGCATATCCATTCTCCCAAGGACACCCGCGAGGTGCTACGGAAATCTCGACCCCATGACGTCTGAGCGTCGAGAGGTAAGCCTTTGAAAGATACTGCACACCTTGATCGGAATGGTGGATCTCCGGAACGCTTTGACCCAACGCCTCTCGTAGCGGGTTCAACGTCAGAGATTGCGTCAAATGTTGACTGAGCTTCCACCCCTTTATCATGCGAGTGAAGACATCCATGAGGAGCGCGAGATAGATGAAGTGTCCCTTGAGTCGGACGTAGGTGATATCGCCCACCCAGACTTGATCGCATCGACAGACCTCAAGAGTCTTCAGGTGATTGATCCACGGACGCAGACCGTCAGTGGAGTGAGTCGTTTGACACGCACGTCTGACAGCAACCGAGAGGTTCTCGGCTTTCATCAATCGGGCAATACGCCGATACCCAACGGCGTATCCCGCCTTCACCAGCAAGTGCGTGATACGTCGATACCCATACGTCGGATACGCCGCAGCTAACTTTTCTATTTCTGCTCGCAGGACGTCTTCAGACGTGTCGATTTTCGGTTGATAATAGAAGTTGCTCCGAGTGAAACCCAGCACCTCGCAAATCTCCCGCACCGAGTGCTCCGTCCGTAATGCCTCAACGATTTGGCATTCTTCAGACGGGATCAACTCAAGAAAGTCAATGCTTTTTTTTCGATGTCTAACGCCACGGTCAACCTTCCGACGAGCTGCTCAAGGTGAGCAATACGCGCCGCCTCGCTGGACTCCTGATCCGTGGAGGCAAACAGAGTCGCCACATTTTCAACGACTTGCTGCTTCCACTTCGAGAGCTGTTGTTCGCTGAGGTTATGGCGTCTACAGAGTTCTGCTTGCGAAGTTTCACCGCGAAGTGCCTCAAGCACGACTTCTGCTTTAAACTCGGGAGTGAAGTTTCTTCGTTTTCGTTTCGCCATCGGAATGCTCCTTTCAGTAGTTTATTAGTATATCACAATCTTGTTTTAGAAGGTGGCCCGAATTTCCGATGGCAGTACAACTTTTACCAAAAGCAAGTGAGATAAAGTGTCCAGCTCTGTCTCACTTGCTTTTTATTATTTGACATTCTCTCTAAGCTAAAACTTGGAGATTCTTTGTAGAAAAGGAGGATATTAAAGTGAAATTAGATGAGTCATCTTTTTACCTACCTAATTCTACTGTGGTCTATTTGTAACTTTCGCATTGATTTTTATTTCCGAAAGACTTAGAATGGAGTGTAGCACGAGATACAGGCTCGCACCACCGAGCCTGTTTATGATTAATCCATTCATTAGCACGGAGGTGAATCCAATGTTTACACCAAATACCTGGGCCAAGATTGAAACGGCTATGATTCAATCCAGAAAAGCGTCCAAAGCAATCCAGATATGGAAAACAGTCCAAAAAGTGTTAATTGGTATTTTCCTTTTAGTGATTAACTTGCTGTTGATAGAATTAATCAAGTGAGAGTATATCAGAAACAGGGTGAAAAGCCAAGTGAAAACAGGCTTTGTAACCAGTTTGTGTTAACCTATATGTAAACTTTTAAAGATTCTTCTGTTTTGGAATAGCACTGTTTCTTTTTATTACGATATACAAAGTGATTACAAAATGGCGTAATATCAGTATTATCAAAACTGGTTTCCCGTCTAATATAATCAACAACATCCGCATTTTTGAACATCATAACGTATATATGAGGTGTTAGTGGAAATTGCATCATAGAGTTCTCATCAATCGTGATATGAATCGCACCGGTAATAACATCTATCCTGTCTTGTGTCTTAAGACTGTATTTCACTTTGATGTTATTAGCAAATAGTCTTTCTCCATCAGAAGTTTCAAATATAGGATCATTTATATTCTTTAACAAATCTTCAGTAACGCT
This sequence comes from Candidatus Poribacteria bacterium, assembly GCA_028818705.1. Taxonomy (GTDB): domain Bacteria; phylum Poribacteria; class WGA-4E; order WGA-4E; family WGA-3G; genus WGA-3G. The sequence goes on along the minus strand of JAPPNJ010000058.1, from coordinate 3,306 downwards.
AGATATTTGACATAGGTTATCTGATGTGATAAAATGCCCACCTTGATTCGGATTAAATCTTAGTAAGACCTTCCAGTTTTCAATATCACGCCTGACATTTTCAAATACATCTTTTGCATAAAAGTCTTTAGTCCTAAAATCATTATCCAGATTTGAGAATTGCGGTAATCTGTTTTTCAGGTCATTAGATATATTTTGCGATATAAACTCCCTAGTGTATCTATTGTGTGACCACAAGAATGCGGCTAAATCAAATATAAAATCAAAACATCCAGGAGTAGGAGGCGGAGAGTATGGCGGAGACAGTCCTATCTGAAGAAGTCTCTGTTGAGACAACACTTTTTCTCTATAATCCATCAAAAGTCCAATGCCTTTACCAAATTTGTTCTCGTAATTTTTATTTATGAATATCTCATAATCGCGTGAATTAAGATAATTTTCGTATGCTATTTTAGATATTGAATTGGTAACAACTTTATTAACCCCATCAGTTATGATAAAACATCTTTTGCCATCAAAGGCAAAATTTTTCAAATACGTTTCTGGAACAAAATGGTTAGCTATATAATCTTTCCTATTATCTACCTTATTTTTCATTTTTTATATCTCCATGAATATAACGCCTTGTGCTAATTAGATTTGAGTTTTGAGGAAATCCATCCTTATGTTATCCTTACGAGTCAAGCAAACACTCCAAAGGAGACATAAGGATGGATTTACAGTATACTTTAGAACAATACGCATTGCAACTGAAAAATGTCCCGCGCACGCTCGTAGCGGTTGCCGGGGTGGTTCAGAAAATCATGAAAACGCTTTATGACGTCCACTTTCCAGATGCGGAGAACCACAGACCTGGGCCTAATCCTGATTGCTCAGACAGCGACATTCTCACAGTCGGATGGCTACTTGAATACATCGGGGCAGACAGCGAACATTCGGGGTATCTGCGTTTGAAAGCCGAATTGAAGACGATTTTCCCGTCTTTACCTGAAAGGTCTCGTTTCAATCGCCGCAGACGCAATCTCTCGGGGGCCTCTGAAGTCTTGCGTTGGGCATTGCGGCAACACGTGCCACAGACGGATGTGTATATCGTTGACTCGTTTCCGATCCCGATTTGCGATTTCAAGCGTGCCAAAGCCTCAAAGTCTGATCTGAAGTGGGCGGATGCTTCCGGGACGCTTGCGACTTATAGCACGTCTGCCACGAAAAACTTGGGAAAGTTCCTTGGGTTTCGCGGGAGCCTGATCACCACGGTTCAGGGCGTGCCTGTTGATTTTGCGATTGCCTCGGCAGATAGAGATGACCGAGAAGTGCTACCGATGTTGTGTCAAAGAGACCACTATCCGATTATTCTTGCCGACAGAGGCTACATTTCCGAGCAACTCCAGCGGGAGTTGTTAGAGACGGAAAATACCTGTTTGTTGCCGACGCTACGCCGTAATCAGAAGCAGCAATACGCCGAGGCTTTTAGAAAACTCCAAGTGAGTTTGCGCAGACGCATTGAGACGACGCTCAACCAACTCACCGATCAGTTCGGTGTTGCGCGTGTGCGTGCGCGGACGCATTGCGGGTTTCAGACGCGCATGAGCCATAAGTTGGGTGCCAGTCTGTTAGGTGTTTTTCTCAATCAGTGTTTGGGACGCCCTTTGATGAAACTCAAAGATCTCGTCCTCGCATAACCAGAAATCTATAAATAGCTATTTAGCACAAGGCGTGAATATAATAAAGTTTTGACTGCTTCTGTCAAGTCATTTTGTCCAAATTATGAACAGTTGAACGTAACAAACGAGTCTTTCGTTAAGTTCAACGATGCTTTAACGCCCCCCACGTCAAAACTCTTTTCCTTCTACTTTGTAATCTTGGAGCACCCCCTTGCTGAGCAGCTGCTTCTATCTGCTCCAAAGCAAACTCTATAGCACGCTTCTTGATGATCTCCACATCAGCCTGATCCGTCTTCCCATCTTTATTTACATCAGCATCCAAATTAGAGAAAAGTTTTCTCGGATCGTGAATCATTATCCTGGCAACACGCACATCCCAGTGATCAACCGAGAAATCTTTGTTAATATCACAAATATCGTATTCTTCCCGTTCCTTCCACGCATGTCTCTCTTTTAAATCCTCCCACCCAACAGCAATACTCTCAGCGGGGTCAGTTCCATAGCCCAACGCATCAGTAATCCTAATACTGTTTATCTGCCCTAAAGACCAACTTTCATGCCAGATACCTACACCACCTGGCAAAGAATAATCAAGGCGATCATACGCCAAAATAGGCTCCCCCCAAACTCGCTGCGTAGCATACAAATGCGAAGAATGGTGAATCTCTTTATACCAAACTTTTACCGAACTCTCCAAAACCTCAATCTGCACCAAAAGCGGTTGACTATTGTCAATTGGAAAATGAGCATCCAACTGGTGAAATCTGAAAATCTCAGAATCCAGGAAACATGCCTTGAAATCTTCTGCTTTAAATCTCCTGAGACATTCTCCACTTCTGATACAAGGATGCGGCAATTTAAACAGTCCGACCCATGGCTTCCGAAGACCGCCAAAATAAATCATATATCCTTCTCCAGAATCTCTCTTACGAAACTGGATACCAAAACCATCAGGGTCTCCAAAAGAAACAACAATTTGTATCATCCCCTCTTTAAAATCAGTAACACCCGGGAAAGGAGTGTAACCAGATCCCTCGCAAAGATTAGTAATCTGTATTAAAGCATTCTTGCCCCATCTCCAGTCAAACACACCTGTCCGCCACTGATTCCTACCAAATCTGCCAAGAGCCCAAACAGTTTTTGGATTTTCAGGGACATAGTTTAAAGGATCATTGACGCTAAAATCAGGGACAGCTTTATCAGATTTTCCCAAAAAGTTAGCCAAAAAAACTGTTTCCGCACCAACACCGACAGCCAACGAAAAAACTAAAAAACTTACTACGAAAAAAAAGCACCTCATGAGAAACTCCTTTAGATTTTCAAATCTATATTCGTAACAAGATCACTTTTCATTTTGATAACATAAGCCGTAGCACCAAACCACTTAAGTTGATACCCATTCCGTTCAACTTCTTCAGGATTATCTTTCAACGCTTGACGAAACTCAGGTGTTGGCACAGCAACTTCATCTTCAAAAATAATCCCTTCAACTTTCTTGAAATCTAAACCATACATGATTCACACCCCCTTTCTTTGTAAGGTCTCAAGGACTTCTCTCATTTCGTTGGGTCGCCACACCGCATAGTCAGGGAACTCATAGCGAGTACGCGCTAAGCCTGGTTGAAAGTTATACGAAAGTTAATCA
>JAPPNJ010000186.1 GCA_028818705.1 Candidatus Poribacteria bacterium | reverse complement strand
CACCGTGTGAGCGGTTCAGCTAACTGGTACTAATAAGCCGAGGGCTTGATAACTTACTTTTATTCTACCGACCCCTCAATACGTATACAATTGTCAAATATTCTTGGATCGGCTCAGATACACTACGACACTGAGCCGGACGAACAATTTTCCGGTGGCTATAGCGGAGGGGACCCACCCGTACCCATCCCGAACACGGTAGTTAAGCCCTTCAGCGCTGATGATACTTCGGGGGCGACCCCGTGGGAAAGTAGGTCGCCGCCGGGAATCCTCTCAAAGGGCAGGTACCAAACCTGCCCTGTTTTTCGTACAATTCCAATCAATTCTCGGATTTTCCCCAATTTTGCCTCTCAAATGCTTCTGGCAATCAATTGCGATCCTCCGCCACAAGGACAGTACTATGTCCCTGAAACAGCGATCAAGGCTGCCGAGAAGAACGGAACACCGCGGTCAACGGAGAACCAAGCCAGCTTACCTGGAAGGGCTACCGTCCGTTTGGAGGAACAACCTTATCTTAAGCCACTAATCTCACATTCTACCAATCGAACTGTTATTCTGGGCGCATCGTATGTTCTGGTTGCACGGTGCGTCGCGCTTTGTGGATGTATTGGAAGCTGCTTGTGCCAACGGTATGATTTAATGTAAACAAATTAAGTAAGTTTGCGTTTCATAAAGGCAATGTAAACGAATTCAGTAAATCATCGTTTCATAAAAGCAATCACATGAAAATTGCTGTCTTAAGTTTTGGCGCGTAGATTACATCATTTCATACCATACGTATTTTTCAGATTGGAACGCACACGAATCAACCCTTGGCGGCAACATTCAAAAAAACCGCCAGCGAATATAGAAAATTTATTTCTCTAATTTGAAAAAAATTAATTCATACAACAATTATGAATAAGGAGCAAACCATGAAATACTATTTGGGAATTCTCACAGCACTGACTTTCGCCCTGGTGGGCGGTATTATTGGATGTTCAAGCACCGATGAAACGTCCGAAGATACAGAAGGAGATCTCGTCTCAGCAAATCCGATCGCAGTTGACGTAGGGGACGAAGAATCAGCAGTTCAACTCGCCCTGACTGATACTTATGATAGTATCCGAGCCGGGGCACATCTGATTCTGAATTACGATGCAGCCACCAATTCCTTTAAAGGCACTGTGAAAAATACGACCGGTGCAATTTTACCCCGAGTTCGCGTCGAAGTTCATTTATCCAACGGCGTGGAACTCGGACCAACAACACCTGTTGACCTTGCACCCGGTGCCCAAATACCAGTTACGCTCATAGCATCAGGCCCACCCTTTGACAAATGGACGGCTCACCCCGAAGTCGGCAGTGAAGGTGGCGGTGAAGGCGGTGAAGGCGGTGGTGAACACGGCGGCGGTGGTGAAGGCGGTGAAGGCGGTGGCGAACACGGCGGCGGTGGCGGCCATAATTAATTGCAGTGTAGTCGGAACGCCTCTGCAAAGAAGCAATATACATCAATTACAGCTTTTCTGTAGAGGCAAATCATAATAGATTATATTCCATTTATATATAGATTATACTTCATTTTTCATTAATTTCATACAACGCGTAACTTTATAAAAAGGAGCATACACATGAAACGCAATTTTGGAGCCCTCACCCTGCTGGCTGTCATATTGATGGCAGCGACTATCGGTTGTGACCGGACAACCCGGCAGATGATACCTGTGGTACCAGGAGAATCAGATGAGATGATGCCCATGGGACCAGCAGGTGACGAAGAATCAGCAGTTCAACTCGCCCTAACTGATACTTATGATCATACCCGAAAAGGGGCACGTCTGATTCTGGCTTATGATGCAGCCACCAATACCTTTAAAGGGACTGTTGAGAATACGACGAATGCGATTTTACCCCAAGTTCGCGTCGAAATTCACTTAGCAAACAGCCAAGGAGCCAATCCAACGGATCCAGAACTCGGTCCAACACCACCAGTTGACCTTGCGCCTGGTGAAAAAATACCGATTGAGTTGGTAGCAGTGAATGAACCCTTTGACATGTGGGTAGCTCACCCGGAAGTCGGTCCCAGTTCTGGTGGCGGGGGCGAAGGCGGTGGTGAACACGGCGGCGAAGGCGGCGGTGAAGGCGGTGGCGAAGGTGGAGCTGAAGGCGGTGGTGAACACGGCGCGGGTGCCGGCGGTGAAGGTGCTGAAGGCGGCGGAAATTAAACCAAGCACTTCATTTCGAAAAGGGGGCAATATACAATTGCTCCCTTTTTTCTAAACCTATCTTCCCTTGTTTTGAAAAAATAACGCTTACAATTCATATCTTAAAAAGGGTACATCCATGAATCCTATTCATACCATTCTTATCGTAGGTATTATCGTATTGGTGACGAGTCTAACAGGATGTTCAAAGAAGGAAGAGCCCTCTGGGCGTGATAAGAGTGAGGAAGAGCTTTCTGTGCGCGATGAGAGTGAAGAATCTAATATTGAACTCACATTAGATGCGCAATACGATAAAATTCGCAACGGAGCCCGACTCATTTTAGATTACGACGCACAAAGCAATTCCTTCAAAGGTACCGTGGAGAACACTACAAACGAAACATTGAAGCAAGTCCGGGTTGAAGTCCACTTGTCAAACGGAAAAGAACTCGGTCCAACACTCGCAGTAGACCTTGCACCTGGGGAAAAAAGTGAAGTCCAACTCACCGCAACAAGCACAGACTTTGACGGGTGGACGGCACATCCTGAAGTCGGAGTAGGAGAGCATAGCCGCGGTGGAGAACATGGTGAAGGGAACTCAGAACATGGAGGCGAACATGACCGAGAGGGCGAGAGTGAACACAACTAACCGAGTTCCAATATACATCTGTTGTTTGCTTATTTCAATAGGACTGTTCGGGTTCGCGACACTCGCATACACCGCGAAACCACCCGAAAATATCCTCAAAAACGGTGATTTCGATCTCAATCTTGAGGGATGGCACCACTGGACGCACGATACCGCCGCCGCACTCTTCCAAACCGAAGGCAAAAAAGCCGAACCCATCGTCGGCAAAAAGGTCGCTTATGTCAAAATCAGCAAAGCAGGCAACGCTGTATGGCATGTCCAACTCTATCAGCAGCCTTTTACCTTGGAAAAGGGCACCACCTATACCTACAATCTGTGGGCGAGGAGCGAAAAGCCGAGAACTGTTGTAATGCGTATTCTGCATCAAGGTGCGCCATGGAATGAATATGCTAGACAAACAATCAACCTGTCCGAAACTTGGAAAGAGTTTTTCATCACTTTCAAAATGCCAATGGATGATGTGAGTTCACGCGCCGGCATTATCATGGGCGGACAGAAAGTTGATGCCTGGTTCGATCATATCCGGGTCTACGAAGGCGAGTTTGTCAGTGACATCGAGGGGGCTGAACCACAAGCCGTCGAACCAGTAGGTAAACTCACAACCACATGGGCAACCCTCAAAAACCGGTAAGAGGGATTTCCCAATCCCGACCTCTCTCTTATAACTTATAACCCACCACCCATAACCCATTTCCCTTGCATATACACCCAAAACGATATATAATATACATCAGTTAACAGAAGACGGTTCGTAGGGGCGAGGTCCCCTCGCCCAGATTTCAAAGCGTGCCCAATTATTTTTAGGATTCACCATAATACCCAGGAGGCGAACCAATGAAATGCAAGTTATTCCTTATACTCGCCTGCGCGGCACTCATGAGCTTCGCGTCGGCTTATACGCAGATAACGCACGCGCAATCCATTGAAGATGGATTGGGAGGGCATTGGACTTTTGATAAGAGCGATACTGACGCAAAGGTCGCTAAGGATGCCCTCGGCGAAAACGATGGGGAGATTAAAGGTGCCCCCAAGAGTGTAGAAGGTATTGTCGGAGAAGCGCTCAGCTTCAACGGCACAGAGGATTATATCGTCATGGGTGCCGCTACCACAGGACAGGATCTTACCTACGCAATGTGGATTAAAGTCGCAGCCCTCCCCGGCGGTCCAAAAGTCATCATTTGGGACGATGACCCACAGGGCGGTGGCGACTCGTGGTTGGAACTCTTGGCAGACGGAACAGTGCAAACCCAAAGAGCTGGTGATGGATTCGGCGTCTTCAAAACCGCGACCGCCGTCAAACCGGACGAATGGACGCACATCACATTTGTCACCAATGCCGATGACGAGAAAAAATTTCTCTACATCAATGGTGAACTCGATGCTGAGGCAGACGGGGTCATAAATAGTCGAGACACACGCAGCCACGTCGTCGTTGCAGTCGGACACGACCGTAACGCCTTTATCAAACCCTTCTATTTTGAAGGTGAAATTGATGATGTTGCTGTCTATCATCGCGCTTTAGATGACAAAGAGGTTAAAGAAAATTACCAAATCGCCTTTGATGTTGAACCCGCGGGAAAACTCGCTGTCACATGGAGTGCTATCAAAGCGCGCTAAATTGTTCAGGCGGCCGAATCCTATCCGGTCGCCTTCCCTAACGGAGAAATCTAATACCATGGCAAAGTTGTACACCGAAATTCCGCAAAAGCTACAGCAATTCATCGAAGACCAAAAAATCTTCTTTGTCGCAACCGCAACAGCCGATAGCAGAATCAACCTATCTCCGAAAGGCATGGACTCCTTACGTGTCCTGGGTCCAAACCGCGTCGTCTGGTTAAACGTAACGGGCAGCGGAAACGAAACCGCCGCACACGTTCAAGAGCACCCTCGCATGACACTTATGTTTACCGCATTTGAAAATGACCCCGTGATCCTCCGACTCTACGGCACCGCAAAGGCTATCCACAAAGACGATGCCGAATGGCAACTACTCTTCCCACTGTTCACGCCACTGCCAGGAGCACGACAAATCTTTGACCTCAACGTCAATCTTGTACAAACCTCTTGTGGAATGGCTGTTCCACTTTATGATTATGTCGGTGAAAGAGAGCATCTAAATACATGGGCAGAAAAGAAGGGTGAAGAGGGTGTGGAGACATATTGGAAGGAAACCAACCATACCAGTCTCGACGGAAAACCCACCCGCTTCGCTTAGCAGCTTATGCATGTCACCAACCGAGGTGGGTACGGTTTCCAACCGCGAAAATACCACACTCGGTAGGCGAGGTTTCTAACCTCGCCCCTGCAATAGGTGTTTGGCGAGATCCCTATGCTTCTCAAAGTGTATAGATAATTCTAAAATCTACCATATATATCAATCAGAAACCGGCTTCGACAACGGCAGCAAGCCGAGCAAAAAACCAACAGTTAAAAGAATGAAATTATCGTTTATCATTGTCACGCTCTTTATAATGTGTCTATCTATTGGACACGCGCTTCCACCCGATTCTGAACTCCAAAGCGCAATCCAGACCGCACGCAAATTCAAAAACCTTAAACCGAGGTACACCCTCAACGAAATAACAGAATGCGCAACCGATAGTTTCGTTACACTCGCTAAGAATTGGCACAACTTACCCTCAATATATCGACAGGAACTCAAACCAATTTTCTTACGTCCCGGACTCCCGGGCAGCTTCTTTGGTGATGTCGAATTGTCAGAACACTTCACCACACCCCACTTCAGATTCCACTATACGCGCGTCGGACCGAACGCACCGCCCCTTGAGGATTTCCACCCACGCAACGGCGTTCCAGATTACGTCGATCTCTGTGCCGATGCGATGGAACGTGCCTATCACGTCCAAATTGACCTGATGGGGTTCAAGCTCCCCTACATCGACTTTTGGGCAGCCCAGAACGGTGGCGATCATAAATATGATGTCTATATCTTTGTCTTCCCCGCACTCGGTATCACAACCGCCGATTGGTTTGAAGGTAGGGTTTTGTCCACAGCACTGACTGTTGCGCCCTATTTTATGATCAACTCCCGTATCTACGATTACGTCGGAAAGATGGAGGGAATTCGCTATCTGGAGACAACTTGCACCCACGAATTCCTGCACGGCGTCCAGTTCGGATACAACGCCTATATGCCAACATGGTTCATGGAAGCATCTGCAACGTGGATCGAAGTGATAACCTACGATGGCGGAGAAATTGATGATGGTGATACCATCCCCGATCCAGATGAACCCAACGAAACCAATGCCTATAACTACTACATCCATCAGCTCCGCCGTTGGCTCCAAATCCCAGATATCTCACTTGAAAGCCGCATCGGCGACCACGAATACGGATCCGTTATCTGGACATTGTATATGACTGAACGGTTCGGATACGATATCGTTCGACAATTTTACGGAGATACTACCGATGGTAGTTATCGAGAGATGGGAAATTTTTACGATGTCTTTATCAATAATGGCACAACCCTCGCCGAGGCGTTCAAGACGTTCACCGTATGGAATTATTTTACCCATACCCGCGCTAATACGACGACCGAAATACGTGGGTACAAGAATGCACACCGTTTCCCACCAGTCGCCATTCATCCGACCGATGTTCATGCCAGCTATCCAGTTCGCACCGATTTCGATTCCGAATCAATGCCTGAACACTTCTCAGCACGTTATGCTGTTTTTCGTCCTGCAGGTATTATGCCAGAATTCTCGATCAAAATTGACGGTGCGGATATCGCACCAGTAGACCTCCGCCGTCTGCCTCCTGAAGATCAGGATAGCATTCGGAGAGAACTGCAACGACTCAACAGTACGGGTTTGCGTGGATGGGCTGCAAAATTTATCGTCAAAAAACGAGATGGCACTACCGAAATTAGGGAGGCATTCACCTATCAACGTTCCCAAGAAGCGCAAATGACATTCAAAGATTTCGGCGGAAATATTCAAGAGATCGCTCTCGTCCTGATTAATATGCACCCAGATGTTGAGCGCGTGATAATTCCAGGTGGAAGTTTCGGTGGCAATGTCAGTTACATGGCGGGCGCACCACCAGCGGGAAGGCTCTCGAACGCACAGGTCTCTCAAGGCTCCAACGGACCGCTTGTGACGTGGAATATTGACGATCCAACAGGTATTCGGGAAGTCGCAGTCGTCCGAAAACGCTACACAATACAGAATGAGACAGATGTGCCACAACCCTTTCAAAACCCTGGTGAAGTCCTTGCTGCCGCTGATCGAAACGACAACGGCATCCCCGATGACGATATAACTGTTGTTGGACGTGTAGATGTCGCCCAAGCACGATTTGAAGACACAACTGTCTTTGAAAGTATTGATGTCAACAGTGAGTTGTTTGATCCCAATACCCTACACTATTACTACGCTGTTGTGCCTGTTGACGCAATGGGGCTTATGGGCACGCCTAATATTGTGCCAAACAGTATCACGCCGCGCGTGGACGCGGTGAGCGGAGCACCCGCTTTTTTTATTCATACACAACCTCACGGCACGGGTGAGTGGGATGTTGAGGTACAAAGCACACAACCCCTACAGAGTCCACCGCACCTAACGGTAGAAAGTCCTACCAGAGAAGGATATACTATCTTTCTAACGCAGCAAACCGAAACACGGTGGCTCGGAAAACTCCAGACCAACGGATTTCCGCCGACGGGTATCTATCTCTATAAAATTCGTGGACAGACTTCTGCTGGTGTGACCGGCACCCAAATTTGGCAAGGGCAAACCTTCAGTTATGTTGCAAGTCGCACGAATCAAGGTGTCACAGTCGCACCGAATCCACTTCGCGCCGGGCAGGGTAACCATTTAACTTTCTACCCGAAGGGATTAACCGTTGAAATCTACGATACTATGGGAAATTTAATTAAAGTGCTAAATAATGCATCGCAATGGGATTGCACAAATGCACGCGGCGAAATGGTCTGCACCGGACTCTACTTTTTCCGGGCAACTGACGGAAACGGTTTCCAAAGCACCGGCAAATTCTGTGTGGTGAAATAGTTATCAGTCAAGCCTCTTTTGTAGCGCAAACTGTTAGTTTGCGGGCACACATATTTTGGCACCTTATTATAAAACCGAAAGTCAGTCATGATAAAAACGTTATATCGTCATTCCATTATTTTTATACTATTGCTTCTCGTAAGCTGCGGAGACGAGGGATTGGTTGACCCACACGGTGAAACTACGCTCCCCGCGCCTGATACAACAAAAGGTCTCCATGCTATCGACTTTCCGACAGGTCCAGGCTCTTCATGGACCTATCTCAACGTTGATACCAATCAGGAATTCACACTCCGGATCGGAGGCACACGCGATATCAGCGGAACAACGCATCGGCAGATGACTGTCAGCGACATTAGTCCCGTCGAACCCGACCAATTCAACTACGAGGCTGTCGATCACTTATCCGCGAACGCGTATTACTTTCGATTAAACACGGAATTTTATGACGCATTCCCTTTTCCGGTTTTGGCGACCTACTTTTACAAGACCTCACAGGCGTTGATAGAATCCGCCTTTGACATTTATCTCCCTATTGAAAATCCGATATTTCACGCAAAACATTTTCCGCCGCGGACGCTCTGGGATTTTCCATTAGAAGTTGGAAAGCAGTGGGTCGTTTTTGAAAAGACCATCGGCTCCCCGGTCACAGTCACACGCTATGTAGTCGAGAAAGATGTACAAATTACCGTCCCCGCAGGCACCTTCACGACTTATGTCGTTCAGGAAGAAGTCGTTTACGGAGATAGCGAAGATCCATCGATCTTTTTAATTAGTCCGCCTGCCATTTATTGGATTGCCCCCTCAATTGGGGTCGTCCAATATCGGTACAACCGTTATCGCGCCACTGATGCATTCTCCGCACAAACCTTTGCACTCAAGAGCGCGCATTTGACGATACCGAATACTGATGACAACTGACCACCCTTTAGCCCACCGCAACATTCCCATTACCATCATCGGTGGCGGAATACACGGCGTATCTATCGCGATGCGACTCCTTCGCGAAGCACCGACAGCGGCGAGACATCTCGTTATTGTCGATCGGCACCCACAACCTCTTACCCAATGGCGGGATAAAACAGAACGCCAAGGCATGACGTTTCTCCGTTCGCCTGCTGTCCATCATGTTTCCTCTGACGCGCTCGGTATTGTTGAATACGCCGAGCGCTACAACCGAACAGGAGAGTTGGCACCACCCTATTCGCAACCCTCTACACAACTTTTTTGGGATTACTGTAACGGTCCGCTTACTGAGCTTGCGCAACACCGGATCTATTATCAGTTTGAGGTCGCTAAATTGCGATGGGACAGAGGCGCAGGTAAGTTTCCGTTCCGTCTGATCTCGAAGGACAATGTCGGGTTTCGGAGTCGTTGTGTCGTCCTCGCCGTCGGTGTTGACGATTGTGCGTACGTACCCGAGGAGTTTGTCCAGTGGCGGTGCCAGTATCCCAACAGAATTTTGCACGCCTCCGAATTTAATGTGGATTATCAGGATGAAAAAAGCAATGAAGAGTCTTTTGTTATCGTCGGGGGTGGGTTAACAGCAGGAACACTCGTGAAGAATCTTAGCGAGCGTGGACATAAGATAGCATTGATTGCTCGAAAACAGTTAAAAACAGAGCAGTTTGATTTTCCACCAGTGTGGTTGGGTCCCAAGGCACTCACCGGATTCGCAAGCGAGACCGATTTTCAGAGGCGTTATGAGATTATTCAGCAAAACAGGGGTGAAGGAAGTATGACGCCCGATATTATGAAAGCGTTGACAGATGCCTCAAACATTAATGTTTATCCTGAGACTCGTATCCAGAATATCGTCTTGGCGGGAGATGGCGGTCCAACACAAAAGCTAAATGTTACAACAAACCGCGGGAGCATTATGAATGTCTCACGTATTATTCTCGCAACTGGGTATCAATTCAATCTTCGCCGTTACGGGTTTTTAAGAGAGTTAATCGCACAGCACCAGATCCCACTTGTGTGTGAATTGCCACGCCTTGATGCCGATTTACAACTCTATCCAGTCCAAAATCTATTCGGCTCTGGCACTATTGCGCAACTTCAGATAGGTCCCGCTGCAGGGAACATCGCCGGCGCAAGCCTCGCTTATGAACGCCTCCGCGAAAAACTCCTTGCCCATCTGTAGGAGGGATCTCCGAATCCCGACTTCTAACCGCTCATGCTGACTGCTGATAGCCATATCACCGCGTCAACGCATACGCCACAACATTCATTCCCTGTTTAAATGCCCATGTCCGTTGCTCTTCGCCCCCAGGTTCACAAGGTCTACCTTCCCAGGCACAGTTCAGATCGCTCGGACAAAAGTAGATAATCACACGATCGTCATCCATAATCGCTTCGTCATAGTCAGATATGTTTTTGATGCGTTTATCGCCACCGAGGTATTCATCATGCTGGTAGAGCGTATGATAAATCGGATGGCTCATCTCCAACCGTTCAAACTGTTTTTCTGGATACACCTGCCGAACCATCTCATAGATATACGGACGCAAACCGCCGCGATAATTGTGGAGCCGAATATCACAATCTTCGACGTGGAGAAAACCGCCGCGCTCAAAGTAATCCCTTAACTTTCGTACTTGTTCCGGCGAAAGGCGAATCCCGCTGTGTCCTGTCATATATAGGAACGGATAAGCAAACAGCCCTTCATCGTCAATATCAACATATTGCGGATGCTCACGCACCTCAACATCAATTGTCGTATTTTCAGCAAGAATTTCCGTGAACTTCAAATCCGATGGCCACCGATAGTAATTAACAATATTTGTGTACCAGTCGCCACCCGGATACTTGAGTCGCACAAACGTGAATTTTTCACCTGTCGGATTCATCTCAGGATAGTGATGTTCAATTATCCCGTATCGCGTACCGTAATGAACATCTTCTGTCGCGTCATAAGGAATATATTCTCGGAAACCCCACTGTGCGTCTGCAGACAGAACCAGTCCACCCGCCGTGAGTGCAGAGGCTGCAAGCCCAACGGATCCCTTCAAAAAGGAACGTCGTGACAGTCTTTTTGTTTGTTTCGATTCTACACTGGGTATAAATGCATGTTTATCGTTCGGTTCTTTCTTAACTTCAGGGTATCTGCCGTTACGTAACATCGCTGATTTCTCCTCCTACTCATAGCTGTCAGTTTCAGTAACTCGTTGTGGCGGTTGCAAACGTTCTCGCCTGCTACAAGAAACTCTTAACCGACAACTGATAACCGATAGCCGATAACCATATTATAACCTAAAACCGCGAAAAAATCAAAATAGCGTCCGCAATAGCGCGTCCCTGCTGCCTCGGCAGCGGACGAATTCGGCGATTACCACGAGCAGGCCTCCGGTTCCGCTCTGCCCCTACCTTTTTCGATTCCAGTTTATCATCTGACTTCGCACGCCGGGAATCTTTCTCTTTAACACTCACGATTTTGTCCTTGATGACCAACATTGATGAATTGCCGCCGTCAAGATTAAGTGCGTCTGTCGCACCCCATTCCAGAAAGAGTTCCGCAAGCCGTACTAACTTAACACCGCGTCTAACACCTGCCGCTGCTGCTGTTATCGTCACAAAAAGAAGGGTACCATCTGCCTTTTTACCGATTGCCGTACGCGGATGCCAAAAACTGTGGAATGCTTGATTAAATCCTTCGCGCTCGTATGCTTGCGTAGGCAGCGCCGTACTATCTTGCAATAACAACGGACCGCCGCCGATAATATGCGCAAAGCTTGCCCATAAATTGCTATCCCCGACGCGTTCAGGGATGACAATCTCATGGATCTGCACCGCATCACCTTCTGCGATATGTGTCAATAAATCCGTGCGTTTTTTACCACTCGCCGATAAAATATAACCGTCAGCCGGAATGCGCGAACTCCCCTCTCTATCACGGATACCCGTCACCTCATCGTTTCTCACAACGACTTCCACGCCATCGGGCATCGTTAGTGTCACGGTGTGAAAGTCCGGACGGTAAATTACTAACTCATTTCTACCGAGACTCCGATTCATACCGTCAATCGGCAGCGTCTTTCCGCTCGGTAACACCAGTTTCTGTCGTAGAACAATCCGGTCAATGTACGCTTCGATGTTTCCATCAACAGTTCGGAGTCCGATCACTGCTCTACCCTGTTCAGGTTCACTTATCCATTCGCCGTCAATCTTCAACGCGCCGACGGACTCTCCGCGGAGTGTTCCCACCATCTCAAAGAAGCCACCATTTATCGCAGCGAGTGCCTTGTGACGCCGCGCAAGCGAGACCAGCGATTCCGTACCAATCCCTGCGCTCAACGCCCGATACGGACGAATGTCAACAACATCTGGCGAGACTGCAAGGATGTTCGTCAGCACACCATTATCTAATATCTGTCTGTGCATAATTCCCCGCGCAACCGATTTTGTCGTATCGCTCCGTTCGGAGGGAAGATAGGAACGAACATAATTGGTGACTGTACTGCCACGAAGCCAAGGCGGACTTTTCCTACCCAACCAAATGCCGATGCAGAAAACTAACAAGAGACCAACCGCTATTGATGTGCGCGGATAGCGTCTGAGAAAACGAAAGCACCGCCGTCCTAAATAAGTAATATCAAACATTTTTTTGTTAACGTAAATCTGTAGTCTTGCTGACCGCTGCCCCTAACTGCTAACTGCCAATCGCGGTAGGCGAGGTTTCTAACCTCGCTGAAATCTACCACTAAACGTCAACACGCAAAAACGAAAGAAACGCTCCTGTAAATAAAACCACAAAAAACAGCAGTAACAACATGATGTCCGTAACTGCAGCATTGTATGCGCCACTGAAACTGATACGATCTTCAAATTTCGGAATTGACGCAAAGCGTACAGGTTTTTGTGATGTTCCCTCCTCAGGCCCAATTGCATGTGGGCTTTCCGGATCGGCGCGATCAGTTTCAACGAGAAACGCTCTGAATTCATCGGCGTATCGGCGCACCTGCGCTAAAAATTGGACATGCCGTGTAAAACCCGTTCCAGCAAGTGATTCGATGGCGTATCGGACGCTCGACGCTAGAGATATACGGGTTATGGATCTCGCAAGTTGAATCTGAGCAATCTGAGCATTCACGTGTTCTTCATTCAAACGCTCGTGACGTATCGCGTCTTCTGTGAGGTATTCCGACCACAATAACGTCCCTTCTGTTGCTGGGATCTCTTGTGAAGGTCGGTGGGACGTACAACGGTCCATATATTGATTGAAGAGGCTTCCATCCAGATCTCGTTGTCGTCTATCCAACTCATTACTGGTCATCGTAGGTTGTAAACCGCTGGTAAGTGCTCCAAGCGTAGAGGGCAGCAGAACCACCCAAACAGTCCAAATCAGTAGGAGAATCGTAAGGCTCGTTGACGAGTTGTTCACACGCGCAGATATGAGCAGCCCCAGGGCGAGAAAGATTGATACATAAACAAAAGCGATAAGAACAATCGTTCCCAGTCGTTCCCACTCGCTGGATCCCAATGGAATACTTCCTAAAGTGTAAAGTAGAAAGAGGTTGATTAATGTTGCAATCAGCAAAGGGATGCCGATCGCTATCAACGCTGCAAGAAATTTACTTACCAATACAGTGCCGCGTGGAATGCTGTTGGATAGTGTCAGTCGCAATGTCCCGCGTTCTTGCTCCGAAGAGATCGCGTCGAAAGCGAATAGAATTGCAATCATACTCAGCACCACGGAGACAATAGCACCCCAATCAACGTTCGTATAATCCGGCATAATGTCCCACAAACTTGGATTGGACTGAGGATATCGCATGTGCCATATCGCCCAGACTTCATAATGACCGGGAACTGTAAAGCCCCAACGGCGGGTTCCACTCTCAGCGGATTCGGGGATAAACGCTTCACCACTGCTTGCACAAAACGAAAGTGGAGAAGGTTTCTTATAGAGATTGCCTGGTCCTTCTATAAGCAGATTATAGAGATTATCTGCGTTTGATCTCATTTTATCTAAAGACGCTGAGACCTTTTGTTGATATGCCACCGACTGCGCTTTGTGTTCACCGAGATATCCAATTGCGTTGACGATCATCAATACGACAAGCAATACCGCTGTGAAAGCAAATCGCAGGCTGTTCAGATGGTCATAGAGTTCACGTTTTATGATATGCCAAATCATAATTAGTTTTTAGTCATCAGTACGTTCGCTACGCTCACTTTCAGTTATCAGTACTGTTAACCATTAACTGAAAGGCAACACAGTTGCCGTACTGATAACTATTAACCGAAAGGCAACGCAGTTGCCGTACTGACAACTATCCTACACTTCCTGCCGCACAAAAATTAGAAACGTCGTCATAAACAGCACAACGTTGATGAATAACAAGCAAGCAATATCGCCGCTTGCGTGCTGGACACTGGTCGTTATATCTGTCCGATGATAAGAAAACCGAGGTAAATCGCTCCAATCGACTTCACCTTTGTCACTGGCGAACCATTGCCGCGAAGAAAAAGCGCCTTTATCATAAAAATAATCGATGATTGTTTGCCGGTATTGCTGGACAGTCGTGATAAAATTCTCAATGCTATGGAAATCTGTTCCTGCCCACACTTCGGTTGCGAGATCGTACATCGCTGCCGGTGAAAAACGCATCAGAATCTTCGCGACATCTGCTTTGCGAACGTGGACCTGATCCAAGGCTTTCTGACGAACCAACCACGTTCTCTCTGCCGCCCGGATCCGTTGGGGTTCTGAGAATTGATAGTAAGTTTTGACATAAGGAATCAGCGGTTCTGAATCCGGCTCGACACCTGACATATTCCGAAATGCTGGCTTAGAATACTGGAGTGTCGTCGGATTTGAATTAATCCAATCGAGTATACTACCAGAACCTGGAGTTTTGACATTGAAATTCGGGTCTTCTCCCTCGATGCTATCATTTTTCAAGAAGTTTATCCGTTCCCTTTCAAACGCCTCCCAGATTTGCTCAATTTCACCATACGCTGCATCCAATTGAGAAGGTGTCTGCCAAAGTCTATTGACTGCGAATACACTGAGACTGGGATAAATCAAGACCACGGTACTCCATATTACCATTGACAGCATCAAGGCGGTCGCGGTGCGGCGAGTAATCGTCGAGATTAGCAATCCTATTAGATAGAATGCGGAGAGATAAATGATTGATGTCAGCAAGATGCCACTAATCCGGAGCCAATCATCTCCCCTAAGCACAATTGACCCAGATACAAAAAATAAGATCAGGACGAACAGCAAACTCATAATTACCGGAAGAATCAGACACGCCATCGCACTGATGTACTTCGCTAACAGAATAATAGGACGGCTGACAGGGTTTGTCATCGTCAACCTAAGCGTACCTGCTTCCCGTTCACTGGCAATTGCATCGTGCGCGAATAGCAGTGCCAGCAAACTGAGAATTACCTGAAAAATCATAATCAGATCGACGCTGGAAAATAGGTTAAGAAAAGGATTATCAGCACTGTGGGATTGCGTGTCCCAACGGGTTGGTACGAGAATATGGCTGACATCAATAGAGTTGCCGAGCCGTCGATCCAAACCCGCATTGAAAATGCTCAGCGGATTGGGTGATCGGTCCACGACGGTCTCGTTCTGCAACTCCGAGTAGGTGCTTGCTTCTGAAAGCCGCGCGTGGTGTTGTTTTACTGCGGTATTATAACTTGTCAGGCGACGCTCGTAATCGGCAATTAGTACAACAGTATTCGCAACAACCAGTAACAGCGTAACGACCATCGCAACGACAAACCGAAACGTCATAAGGTTGGTGAGCAATTCTCGCCGAGTGAGTATCAGTAACATCGCCTTAGCACCGCTACATTAATTTTTAACCAACAACTGACAACTATTAACCAACAACCATTTCAGAAATCCGTTTCTCCCATTCATCACATGTCGCGTGCGTGCGCCGGACCGCGGCACCGATATAATGCGTCGGATCTCGGAGTGCTTCGCGCTGCGGTTCCGTCAACTTGTCAAGGAACGGACGAAACGTCTCATCTTCCCACAACAGCGTTGTCAAGCTTTTCCCAGTCTGATGAACCTGTCCGATCAACTTTCGGGTATGGTCGTAGGCATCGGGAAACCCATAGTAAGCCATCAACAGATAGATGGGCTCCGCAATCGTATCCTCGGCACTCAGCGCAAGATTGCTCCGCATATTATCCGCCTTCACATCCATCTCGTCCAACGCACGCCGAAGTCGATAGATCGCATAATCAAACGCTGTAAACAGTTCCGTCAAAAAGCGGCTTGATGCCGAATTCGTCAGGTCGCGTTGATGTTCAAGGATGCTATCCATGAAAACCGTCTGCATACGTGGCACGAACGCTTTCCACAAACTTTTGATATTCTCATAAGTCTCTGGATTCACCTTGTGCGGCATCGTTGACGATCCTACCAGCTGTGGGTTATATTTTCTGCCTACCTCAGCGATCTCAGTGCGATAGAGGTGTCGCATATCGTCTGCGAAGTTCGCCAGCACCGTGTACGCCGCCGTAACCTCGTATGCCAAGTCGGAGATGAATTCCGGTTCCACACACTGTGTTGACGTGTGTGTATCAGACGGCTTCAAACCGAGCAGTTCCAGAAAATCCGCCTCAATCCGTTCTGGATGTTCATGAATCAGCGTAAGTCCGTTAAATGCCCCTACTGCCCCTGAAAATTGCCCACGGAGATTTTGTCCTGCTTCGTGAATCTTCTCAATTCGAGTGCCAAGACGACTCACATAGAGTGCCAGCGCATAACCGAACGTCGTCGGTTCGGCGTGTTGACCATGCGTTCTACCGATTTGTACCGTCTCTGCGTGTTCACGCGCCAGGGCAATCAGTTGCTGTTCCAAGGCAACCAGGTCAGGAGTAATGACGTTTTCGGTCAGTGCTTTGAACCGCAAAGCCGTAGCGGTATCCAGAATGTCCGCAGAGGTCGCAAACAGGTGGACGTAGGGACGCGCTTCGGGGCTAATCTTCCGTCGGATTACATTGACAAGCGAACGAATATTATGCCGAATACGAGACTGTTCCTCATAAACCTCTTCCGCTGTTACAAGATCTACCGCCGCTTCCACCTCATCAGCGATCGTTGACGAGCAGACACCGTAGTTAGCCAAGGTACGTACCAGTGCCGCCTCCACCTCTGCCTGATATGTAACATATCCTGCCTCGGAGACATAAGGCAGCAACCGTTTCATAAAATTGGAATCACCGCCATAATATCTAAAATCCAGAGGACTGACGGCTTCAAAAAGTTCCATAAAATATATACTCCGTTGGAGTAGAGAGAACCCTACTTTTTTGTTGTTTTTCACTTCTAATTATACACGAAATTTAGGAGCATGTAAAGTGCTTTATCACAGCGGATATTGGTGATTTGATCCTTCTATACGCTCGATTTCCTGTAGGAGCGACTTCTAATCGCGACAAAGAACCTGCCCTGTTTCTCCCCTAAGTAGGTGCGGTTTCTAACCCCACCGATCGATGTTGGGAATAAAACTTTCCCTGCTCCCGCTGACATTGCCACCCGTACCGTTTTCCCAATCCTGACCGCCAACTGCCCAATTGTAGGAGTGACCTCTTGGTCGCGACTGACTACCAAAGCACAATAAACCTCGTTCCTAAGTTTGCGCGCGGACACCCTTTTCCGTAGCATAGACTGTTAGTCTGTGCCTCCGTTGTTTCTCGTCTGAATCGCGGATTACACAGAAGCATCCTTTGTGCTCCGGTCAACCCAACCTACGGCGTGTCGCAAACTATATTTTTCTTTTTACCAAACTGCTCCTACTTAATCGTAGGGGCAAAACCAAAAACCGTTCAAGATTTCGTATTCCCAATACCGAACTCACGTTTAAATTCATCTCTCTGCCTCTTAGCCTCATCGGGGCGAAATATTTATAGAAACGCCATACCCCCACCCAGCAAGCCCTATCGGGGCGATATGTGTAACCCCTTTCCATTGATAAACCTGAAATTATGTGATACCATTTTTATATTAAGTTAGAATATATTAATATACATTTTCGCTATTTAAAAATCAGGAGGAAATGGAATTATGAGCATTGATAAAGACCGGAAGCGGCTAGCACAAAAACATAATCTGGAGTGGATTCGACGCGACTTGAAAGCGACCAAGATGGTCATCGTGTACCGTTGGGACCAGTGGGTGGAGAAGAAACGTCATACCGACTATTTTATTCTTTCCGAGTTGGTTCCGCAAGATCAAATTGAGCAGGTGCTTTCCGAGGCGAGGATTGGTGACCGCTACGGTACTGAAAACGAGATGGAACCACTGATTATTTGTCGTTCCTTTGGTGGAATAAGAGAAGATTACAATGAGATATCTGAAGAATTCCGCCTTTTCCATAACCTCTATCATGACAGAAAAACGGATACATACATCAAAATCGATGACGCTGGAAATGAAACGACAGTTGTTATTGTTAAACCTGGCGAGGTTCAGATAAGACTCAAGGAAATTCGGCAGTTCTTAGCTATCAAAGAGATGTACCTCTCGCTGCTATTTGAGTTCAATGAGTATTCGGAATATTCCCTTGAGGAACTTGGACACAGCGAATTTGAACAATATGACTTCAGACGCAAAGAGGCTATGTGCTGGACTTATGATCGTTGGGATATTCCAGTTCAAAATTTTCAGTCGATTAGCAGACTAAGAGGAAGAAAACTCATTGAACCTCTGCCTAAATCTAAGAGCGGTTTTGGGGATTTCGCCGAGGAACCGAAGTATGTTGAATTCATCGTTGATATTGACGATAACGGAGATGAGGTTTACCACACATGCGATCCGTATAAAATGAGAGAACTTCTTGGTGAAAATGCAGATGCTGCTTCAAAATACACCGTTGTACATTTCCGTAAGCAGGTCTTGGATAAGTACTACAATGAACCCAGCAAATACACTGTTGAGGATTCAATGGTAGGTTGTCCCTCATTGTGGAATATAAAGATTGACAACCACGACCCTGATAAAGTTTGTGTATTCTTAGGCGAACTGGGAATATTGCCTTACACAGAACAATGCCACTGGGGTCAACCTCAGTACAATATCCCACCAGAAGGTGGCATAAGTGAAACCTTTTGAAGTGCCTACGCGTATTTAGACCACAATTTCGCAAAGTTAAGAGAAGGTTTGC
>JAPPNJ010000009.1 GCA_028818705.1 Candidatus Poribacteria bacterium | reverse complement strand
CAAACCTTCTCTTAACTTTGCGAAATTGTGGTCTAAATACGCGTAGGCACTTCACTAAATGCCGGTACAATCCAAAAATAGTTCATACCAATACTTCCTGTGGAAAAGTATACAAGTATTGTACCACAGACCCATATATGGGTCAACACGATCAATGCTTTACTCCGCCAGAGGCATTCAGTTTTTCCGTAGGAGGAAACTCCGATTCACGACACATTACTGTAGGAGTAAGCTCCAGTTCGCGATTTATTTTATAGAATCAATAGAAAACCGAAAACTAAATAGCCCTGAGTTTCCTACTCCTACATCTTGTTTTTCCCCGTCTTGTGTGGTATACTGTTGAGATCTAGTCCCATCATCTTCGTCAAAATTAACTTTAGACGGCTGTGAAATCCTAACGGCGAAGTGTCTTCCTACTTACCGTTATAAAGGAAACTATCAAAGATGGATATACCGTTATCCCTCATAGAGAAAAGTCTTTCGCGCGCTCTGAAATACGAGATTCGGCTTGCAAAATGCGCGAAGTTCAAGAAGAAACGTATCTTTCGCTGTTGGGTTGCAGATGGACCGAGTTCCTTGCCAGAGGTGTTCCTGGTCAAAATGGCGAGACACACTAAACGTGAACCATACAATCGCGAATCGGATTGCGTTGGGAGTCCGACTTGGAAACTTTTCAACGAATGGGCGGCACTTCAATTTTTAAGTCAAATTGATAGCACCCGAACACTGGCTCCCGAATTCATCGCGGGCGATGCTATTCAAGGACTAATCGCATTCAAATACGTGTCGAAAGCCCGCTCATTCAGGGATATATTACGCAACTCTAACGAAGACGAGCGAAGACATGCCCTATTGACTTACGCTCAGGCAATCGGGCGTATGCACGGAGCTACCTATGGCAGAAGAAACCAATGGCTCCGTTTGCGTACGGGTCTCGGAACATTTCCACAGGCGGACCCAAGCGCATTTGATGGAATTCTCCAAACTTGTCGCAGGCTCGCGACATTTGTTGAGCAACCCGTATCTTTCGCTGTTAAAACTGAGTTATCTGAATTAAAGGAGACGCTTTCGGATGCTGAACCCTTTTCTGCTCTCAGGCATGTGGACATCGCGCCCCAGAATTATCTATTGCTTAATGACGGTGTAAAGATTGTTGACTTTGAGTACAGTGATTATGGGCACTTTCTACTTGATGCACCTCTCGGTCCTTATCCTTTTCCAGTGCGTTGGGAGTGTGATGACGTTCTGGCGAGAGAAATCGAAAATGTTTATCGGTCAGAATTATCCTCTGGTTTTCCCGGTGCTCTGGATGATAGCATTTATTACAAGGGGATACTGGCAGCTTGGATATATTGGTTGCTACGTCTTGGTCCCATTCCCCGGACGGGTGGGAATACGATGAAAGGGATTGATTCGCTTGCAGGTCGGTGTAAAGCGGTCGCACGTCTGAGCCACGAAATTGAGTATCTACCGCAAATAGGACGTATATTTGCACAAGTGGCAGCAGTTCACGAAAGTCATTGATGATTCCAGATTCTTTCTATAACGTGTTTGCTGCTGTTACTTTGTGATGCCTTTACAATTATTGGAATATATATATCCACGCTGTTTTCAACAAAATCTATACAGTAACAGAATCTACAGCGGGAGATGCAACTAAAATGACAATTAACGGGATATTCTTTGACTTATACGGGACACTTTTGGTATACGGAGATATGGATACCGCATGGTCTGATTGGTTAAAGGCACTCCACGAACAACTCAGCTTGCGAGGATCCACCCATTCCATTGAATCACTTGCTAAAACTTGCGATCAATTTTACAGTAAAAGTGAGCCAATACCACGCCAACCCAATTTGACGGTGTTTGAACAACGCATCCAAAATCTCTGCTTCGATTTAAAACTAAATCTCGCCTCTGAGGATATAAAAGTAATAGCAAACAAAGTCGTCAATGCTTGGCAGGCACATGTATCCCTTGATCCTGAAGCACACCATGTCCTGCATACACTCCATCGCTCTAAAAAACTTGCCCTCGTTTCCAATTTCGATTCTCCACCGCATGCTCATTCAATCCTCAACAAACTTGATCTCACACCCTATTTTGATTCGGTTGTTATTTCCGCTGAAGTAGGGGTCAAGAAACCCGACCCGCGCATATTTGACACAGCACTTGAACAGACTGGAATGAAATCTGAAGAAGTCGTTTATGTTGGGGACACGGACGATGACACGAACGCTGCACGTGCTGCTGGTATGGTTCCTGTCTTCATACAAAGAAATTACGAAGGCAATGCCTTTGACTTCAGTGTCAATAAACACAACTTAGAGCAAACGGAATCCAGACTTAATGTGAGGACAATAACCAAACTCTCTGAACTTCTAACACAGTTTCTTTAAAGCCTATGTCCCTAACCAGCATCAATAAGCATTAGCATGGGAGCATAGAAATGACTGTAAAGGTAGTCATCTTTTTCTCTTTTCCTACAATCTTCTCTTTTTGTGCAAAATTATGCAACCATTTTCCCTTAACGCGCGCCATTATATATTAACTTGAATCTCGCCTTGAAAATCTACACTTGGAGGTGCATGATGAGAGATAATGATGCCGAATTAATTAGTCGCACGCTTGCAGGCGACGAAACTGCTTTCACCCTGCTCGTGAAAAAATATCATAAACATGTGCACACACTTGCATGGCACAAAATCGGCGATTTCCACATCGCTGAAGATATTACGCAGGAAACCTTTCTGCAAGTCTATAGAGATCTGGCAACCCTGAGAGAACCGAATCGGTTCTCGGGGTGGTTGTATGTGGTTACAAACCATCGCTGCATTGCGTGGTTCCGTAAACATCGATTGCATGTCCAAGTGGTGGAGGGCATTAACATGGCGATGAAGAGGGAAGCAGCATATTCCCGATATGTAGCGGACGAACAAGCAAAAACCGTGACTGAAGCACAGCAAAAAGTCGTTATACTTACCTCCTTTCATAGGTTTAACAGACGAGCGGTTTAGGCACCTCGCTTGTTTCTATGTAAAGCATTAATCGTATCACAATATGCGGCGATTGTCAAATGTAGAATCAGGTAAGTATCCATTTGACTTTGGATTTGATATATGCGATAATATAAGTAAATCTCTGTGAGGTATTGCTAAGATATGCGAACAAAGAAACTTAAGATACCATACACGGAACAACTAAATATGCTGAATGCTGCTTCAGCTGCTGTATGGGGTGAGTGTTTGACTCTTTCTGAAGTATGGTGTTATGCTCATGGTTCTTGGGGTTACTTTCCCAACATCAACGCCTGTGAGTTGTGGATGGACAAGCAGTTGACTAAATCACAACCTTTGCATTCACAAAGTATCCAAGAAGTGCGTTCACGCTACTTCAAAAACTGGAAGGCATTTCGCGCATTGCGACGTAATGGCGATAAAACCGCCAGACCCCCATATAGAGAGAAATTCTATCAAACAACTACTTGGAAGAAGTCAGCAATTAGTTTTAAGAAAACCAACTTTGGTAAAAAACAGGTTCTTCTTTCTAATGGCAGAGGCAATGAACCTTTAGTCGTAGATTTACCGAAGAAATTTGATATAGAGAATACTCCAGCCATTGTCAATCTCGTTTTCAATAAAGGCCAATATGAATTACATTTTGTCTACAAGATTGATGATGGCGTGAACTTTGAAGGCAAAGGTGTTGTTGGTGTTGATATTGGCGAGATACACCCTATGGTGAGTTATGATGGTGTGAACACTCTGATTTTCAATGGGCGGTATATCAGAAGTCTATACCGGTTGAGAAACAAGGTGATCGCGTCCATGGACGCTAAAATAGATAAATGTAAACGCCATTCACAACGCTGGTGGCACTTAGTCAGAAGAAAATGGAAACGCATCAAGAAGATTGACAACCAGATATATGATGGACTCCACAAGCATACCACAAAGTTTGTGCGGTTGTGTCATTCACGTGATATTGGCGCGATTGTAATTGGGGATCTCATTGGTATCCGCGATACTATTAACTATGGCAAACGTGTGAATCAAAAGCTGCATCAATGGGCATTTGGCAAGGTAACACAGATGATAACATACAAAGCCAAGGCTTTAGGTATCAAAGTGGAAGTAATAGATGAGGCTTACACTTCACAGACTTGCCCAGGTTGTGGTGATAGGCATAAATCCAATGCTCGCAGCTATACCTGTAAATGTGGTTTTCAGTATCATCGCGATGGCGTTGGTGCAATAAACATAAGACGAAAGTATCTGGGTTGCTTAGGCGCCCCCGTAGTGGCGGCAATGGCACCGCCCGTTGGATTTCGATTGGAAGTCCAATGTTGCTCTGCTTAGGTAGAGAATGTTCCCACGAGGAACAAAAGGAATCTCCAGTCTTTAGACTGGAGAAGATGTCAAGATACCTATAAAGATGGCGGATTTGACATTATCGGTGTCAATCTTGATGATGAGGAAGTGATACTACAAAACTACGTTAAGGAAAACAATATCCCTTGGCGACAGATTTTCGATCAGGGGGCTGGCGAGGATTCACTTGTGCAACAATATGGTATCGGCGATATTCCTGAAATGTGGCTCATTGATAGGGAAGGCAGATTAATTACACATAAAGCGAGAGGGACAGATTTAGAGAGACTCGTTGCAGCGGCAGTGAAGGCTCAACCCTAATACTAAGCCCGAGTCGTTTTGCTTGATTCTGAGTGCCGTGATGTGCATAGCATCCCATTTACAATCACAGTTATTGCTTGTCTGGTTTTCACTGGCACAACTTCCCTCACCGAAAAAGACTCTGAAAACCTTCTTAACCAACGAAAAAGTGAGGCAATTAATATGAAAAGCGAACTTTACACGATGCTTATACCAATCTTGAAAGTCAAAGACTTGGACGCTGAAGTGGCGTTTTATCGATCGTTAGGATTTGAACTTTCTTACAATGGTGAAGACTTCAAGGCGATAAAGTATGCCGATTGCATCGAGTTCGGTCTGGGGCGCAAAGCCGATGTCAACGTTGAAGACGTCCTTCGACACTTTACTTGGCAGATTGCCGTAAACAGTGTCCAAGAGGTTTTAGATAGGTGTTGTGAGAAAAACCTTGAGGTGGTGCAAGATTTAAAAAAGTATACTTACGATTTTGGGGACGTCTACACAATTACAGTAAAATCCCCTAATGGATATGATGTTGTTTTTGAGGGTGATTTGTAATAGATCACACAGATCCGCTAATGGCGCGCACGAATGGAAGAAAACGTCCGATAAGAGTGTTTATCGGATGTTTTCAGGTAGTTCATTTCATTTTTGAAATAGATTTTGAAATTGAAAGATGACCTTATTCAAAAAATCTTGGACCATCTTCATCCGCGGGGCATACAGATTGAGGAATCGACGATTGAAACGGTTGTAAAAGAGATATACTAAAAGAGGTCCTTGTAGACACAAGTCGTCGATTTGCTACGAATTCCCAGAATTTTCCGATGAATTTTCTCGCGTGTGGATTATACTATACAGTCCGGAATTGGAGTTTCCTCCTACAAAAAGGTTGTCAACATGGAGCTTTATCCTTTCAGTTATCAATAAGCCAGCAGGGCACCGAAAAGGGGTGCCCTTACATATTTTTATTTTGACTTAAAGTAATACAAATATCATCACAGGAGGATTTCTACGTGAAATCGTTGTTTCTGCTACTGATTTTCACCATTGTCATTGGAAATTACGCATCTCCTGCTGAGGTGCCCGACACGCTTGGCATCCCGCCGTGGCACCCCATAGGACAATATACACATCCCACTATCCGAGAAAGTTCAGGCATCGTTGCGAGTCGCCAGTTTGAAGGTATCTACTGGACGCTCAACGATTCTGGCAATCCCGCAGCACTCTACGCAACGAAACTTAACGGCGAATTAATTCAAGAAATCTCAGTCCAAGGTTCCCAAAACTTTGATTGGGAGGCACTCGGCATTGATAATCAAAACCGGATTTGGATCGGCGAAATTGGTAATAACAGCCGGCTACGAACAGGCTTGAAATTGGTTGTCGTTACCGAGCCGAATCCGTTTACTGACACAGAAGCAAAGGTTATCGCAAGTTATCCGTATCAGTACCCGAGTGAAAATGTAGATGCCGAGGGATTGTTTGTTGCTGATGATGTTCCTTACATTGTTTCTAAAGAGCGGGAGCGCGCCGTTCTCTATCGCTTTCCAACACTCAAAATGGATACACAACATGTTTTAGAACGCGTTGGAGAATTCGCTGAAGCAAAATGGGTGACGGGTGCAGGATTGTCAACGGATGGAACACGACTCGCTGTTTGCACTTACGATATGCTCTGGGTATATCACGGCACAGCAGATAATTTCGCAGAAATGATTCAGGGTACACCGTGGTCCCTATCTCACAATTTTTACGGAGAAGCAGTCTGCTTTGAGGGTTACGATCTCGTTTTAACCAACGAGGCGCGCGATCTCTACCGCCTGCCACAATTTTGGTATGAGAAAGAGTGGCCACTGCCCCCAAAGGACACCTTATCAGCAGCGTCCCTGCTAGCAGCAGTAGACACAGATGAATCCCAGGTAGAAACCTATCTCGCGGCAGGCATTGAGATTGATGGTGGACATGTCGTTCTGAATGCCAAAGCACCCGGTGCAGCGTTAAATCAACAGATTACATCGAATTATAGGAGTCTATACCAAATCAGCACTATCCTAACGCGTGGACCCGAATATGGGCAGGTGGAATTAAGTATTAACGGAACAGTAATAGGGGCACCGTATAATTGCTATAACCCAGAGCGGATACCTGGAACTTTAGTAACGTTCGGCACAGCGCCACTGGATGCTGGAAACAATCAATTTGCTCTCAGCGTCGTCGAAAAGGCACCCGAAGCGACAAGCTACAAGATCGGTATTGATTCCTATCAAATACGACATGCCTCGCCTTATGCTGAAAGTTACCTGGTTTTGGGTCCGTTTGCGAAAGCAGATGTTGATACTATGAATGTGCCTCTTCAACCAGAAATTGAGCCTGATCCTGAACAAACCTTTGAGGGAATTGACGACAAAACTATTCATTGGCAGGAAGTATCAACTGAAGCAGATGGTTTTCTTGATTTGCGCAAGTACATACAGGCAAACTCCATAGTAGTTGGATATGCGTTTACCTATGTCTATACCCCGAAAGCAACAGAATCTGTGCTCATGCTCGGCAGTGATGATACAATCACTATCTGGTTAAATGGCACAGAGATCCACCGAAATGATATCAGCCGTCCTACAATTCCAGATCAACATGCCATCCCTTGCCGACTGAAAGCTGGGTGGAACACGGTTTTGTGCAAAACGAGTCTGATTGGGGGCTACTGGGGATTTTATTTGCGATTTACAGACGCAGATAGGGTGCTCAGGTATAGTCCATACCCGATGGGATCAATTGGTGAACGCTAAAAATAAGTAGACACAGAACACGATGCTTCCACTGGCGAGGTTCGTAACCTTGCAGGCTTTCGGTGTCCAAGTAATTCCAAAATTTACCAAATGATCATTAGAATGTGTGTTATTTATAAAAAAATAGTAGATTTTCGTATTTAGAGAGGAAAAAGATGGTTCAAAAGATCGAGGAACAAGATGGCTACATGTTACTCTATTTCGGAGAACCACCGGTAGATGTAGCGGAAATTGAGTTTGTCAATTGTCTGGCACATCAAGATAACCAAATACTGTTCTGCCAATGGCGTGATAACGACATTTGGACGGTGCCGGGTGGGCGCGCCGAACCCGGAGAAACGGCTGAAGAAACTGCACACCGAGAACTTCTGGAGGAGACCGGTGCAACGCTGAAAAATCTTGAAGTGCTGTGTTACATTCACTGCTTTATGTACAATCTCGAATATTGGGGCATCGCTTATTTGGGAGAAATAGAGGCGTTAGGTCGTCCACTCGACCTTGAGGAAGTCAGTGAAGCGTGTCTGTTCTCACACTTTCCAAAAAACCCGGCCAATCCAGGACCCTTCGAGAATCAAAGCAAAGCGTTATATCTCGCCGCAATGCGTAAACTCTCAAAAACAGATGATTAAGTTGGAATATAGCATAGCTTCAATTTCATGAATTTTCGAGGTACAACTTGGGTCATTTATGGTAAAATATACAATTACCTATAAACAGTACGAAGGGCGAGGAGTTTTGCTTGGGTGTTTCCCTTGAAAACTTCGCTAACAGTGGGGTGCCGTTTTCCTATCCGCTGCTCACTGAGGCAATTATCTATTTTCATAATTTACCGTAAAAAGAAAATCCGATGTCAAATACCGAACTCAAGACCATATTTAATACCGCCCCAACGCTCTATGAAGATGTCCGACCCGGATACCCTGCAGAACTCATTCGAGATGTCATAGACCTTTCTGGTCTTGAAGACAACAAGAGAGTCCTTGAGATCGGATGCGGCACCGGAAAAGCGACCCGACCCTTTGCGGAACGCGGATACGAATTGGTTTGTCTGGATATTGGTGCTGATCTAATCGCTGTTGCCAGAGAAAGTTTAAAGGAATTCCCAAATGTTTCGTTTGTAGAGCAAGCATTTGAGGAATGGGAATCAAACGGAAAGTTTGACCTGATTATCTCTGCCACTGCCTTTCATTGGGTAGATCCAAAAGTAAGATACCTGAAGGCGTCTGAAGTGCTTAAATCAGATGGTTTCCTTGCTGTTTTCTCGAACCAGCATGTCAGAAAGGAAGAAGGATTCTTTGCGGAAAGTCAGAGTCTCTACGACAAATACTACGCTCCGCTGACCACAAATCGCCCTACACATGCCACAGGCTTTCCCGGTGTGGAAGCCTTTCAATATCCAATTAAACGCGTCTACCCATGGACGCAAACGTATTCATCTGAGCAGTACATCAAACTTTTGGGGACTTATTCAGGGCACATCGCGCTATCAGAAGAAAATAAGCGTCTTCTGTTTGAGGGGATTGTTAATCTCATTGAGGGGAAGTATGGCGGTCGGATCACCAAACACTACGAAGCCGTTCTTGACCTTCGGGAGAAAAAATGAAAATCACAAAGATTGAAGCATTCCAGAACACAGCACAGCGAATCCAGCAGGTATAACACTCCGTCATTCCTTGGGGAGCTTGTGTTTTTCTCTCCACCGTGGATACGCATCTGTGAGGAGTCTGGTGCCCCAGCCACCGTAGTAGGCGTAGCCGGTGCGGCGTTCCTGCCCGATCTCGGAGAACGAGTAACGGACCACCGAGTCGCGGTCGAGAAAGATGGGACGGTTGCTGCCAATCTCGTAGAAACGCGCCCAGAGCGGTTCCGCGTTGGGATCCGCTATGACGCGCTTATCGTTCTGCCCCGCTGCGTCAGTGAACTCCTCTAAGCGGATGCCGTGGATTGTAGCACTCCTGAACCACTCAGCAGCCCCTTCGACAGCGGCGATGATCGCTGGCGTAGGTGCTTCGACTGACATTAGAAAGCACACGACACCGACGCTTTCAGCACCTGAGATTGATGGCGGCTCATAGGAACGCGCCCACGCAGGCTCAAACGTTTTTTCGTCATGCTGTGCACACCAAGCAGTGAGTTTACCACCCTGTTTGATCTGCGTGCGCAGGATGCAGTCGATGCCCATGGTTACAGCAGCTTTAGCCTTAGTGCGGTACTCCATTTCCAAGAACCCATAGTCTGAAGATTCGGAGATGTCTCGGAGAAGTTCGAGAATTCGCGCCATAGCACCGTCATTGAATGTGATGTGGCGAGGATAGCCTTTGCTTGGCGGATAAAACTGGGGCCACCCGCCAGTCGGGTATTGGGCTTCAAGGATATGGGAAAGACCTTTGAGAAATGCCGCTCGGTAGCGCGGCTCGTTTGTCGCACGAAACGCACGGGCCAGGAACCGTAATTCGCCAGTGGTGGCTTTGTTGTCAAATGTTCCGTGTAGGTCGTCACTTTTGCCATCAAACGGCTCAGATGCCGTGTCTCGATTCTTGGGCCAACTGCCGTGCGGTGTCTGCCACGTGAGGACATTGTCGGCAATGCGGCGACCTTCTGCGCCTTGGAACCATTCGGTGGATTGCTTCGCGTATCGGGAAGGAACGGTTGCATCAGAAGCTGACAAAAGCAAAAGGCACAAGACACAGACGACAGTGAGTTGTAATTTCATACGTAACTTCATGGAGGTATTCTTTAGACAGTGTGCTGGTTGATTTATTACACGCTTAAGTTGAACTCGTGTTGATTTATTCTGTTTCTATAACATGAGTTTAACAATACTATTCTTGCCAACTGAGGTCAAGTTAAAATGGGTTGTCAAGCAGAGGCATTCAATCAGAGATATTCAGTTCTCCCAAAACCTCGCTAAATTACCAAGCGGTTGCTGCCTACCAAAACCCACAACTCCGCGTCCTCCATGCCCTCCGCGATAATCCGCGATTCAGACAATTTGACGATTGAATATCTCTGGGTATTCAATTGACATCTGTTTCCAAGTGTGATAGGCTAATGTAAGTTCGGTACTATCACACTGAAATTGAAAAGAAATTAGACTTGAAAATCCTTTATAGGAGGAAAGAGAATATGTTTGTTATCATCGCACCTATTCAGATTAAAGAAGGCCACAGAGACGCGTTCATCGAAGCCATGATAGACGACGCGAAAGGCTCTGTTGCGGATGAACCCGGTTGTCTCAGATTTGATGTCATTCAGGACGGTGCTGATCCGAATCGGATTTGGCTCTACGAGGTTTATGTAGACGAGGCAGCGTTCCAAGAGCATCTGAAAGCACCACACTTCATTAAATGGCGGGATACCGTCAAAGACTGGTTCGCTGAGAGCGATTTTAAAGGTGCCGGGAGCGGAAGCTCTATGATTTACCCGCCAGATGACGATTGGAAGTAGCCAATTTTGATCGTTAATGCATTGTCCATAGTTTCACCATCCGTACAGAACATTGTAGCCGGAAAGAAGGTCGTCGAAATACGGCGTTGGCTTCCACCGGAGATCCCATTTCTCGATCTCGTACTTGTAGAGAACGAAATTTACTTGACTGAAGAAGGGCAGGAAGACCCAAATGGGCTGGCACGCGCTATCGTCGACATTACAGGCGTTCACGAATGGGCGCCTAAAGAAGCTGAATCGCAAGGGATAGAGTGGATTCCTAACTATGTCTGTTGGGAACTATCAAATGTGCGACCGATAGTGCCTCCTATTCTTTGTGTTGCACGAAGAAAAATTTATAAAATCGATATTAACGCACCGCTACCTATCGGTCGTTGACATTACTTAATCGTCCCGGTGTCAATTAGAACGCGATGGGAGGGTTTACCACATGATGCGATTCACTGATACACTTGTTGAGGTGTACGAAAAGTACGCACATGAGAGAGCATCTCACTCTCCCGACGAATTCAAAGTAGAAGAACGGTCGGAATTTCTAAAATTTCTGAAGGATGAGAGACGAAAGACTCTCCTTGAAATTGGATGTGGTCCCGGTCAAGATGCCCAATTTTTTCAAGCACAAGGGTTCAAGGTGTTGGCAGTGGACAACACACCAATGATGGTGCAGCTCACCGCAGAAAAGGGGATCCCCGCGCAAGTCTTAGATTGCTACGATCTCGACGAAATTACCGAACGTTTTGATGCAATCTATACCATGAATTGTCTCCTACACATACCAAAGCAGGACTTTGATCAGGTTTTACGTCTAATTTCAGATCGACTCAACGAAAGCGGCTTAATGTATCTCGGTATATGGGGAAACCAAAACTTTGAGGGCATCTGGGAGGAAGATAAATATGAGCCAAAGCGGTTTTTCTCTTTCTGGAAGACAGAGGCACTTCTTGAAGTCCTACAACGATCCTTCAGATTGGAGTACTACCGGCGATTGGAGCCTCATGAAGGTAGAGTCTTCAATTCTTTTATTGTTCGTAAACGATGATTTGGATGCTCAACGTTCCTTCAGACGTCTGAGTTGACATCTTGATATGGAGGTAGAAATGAGACAAATAGTTTCCTATATTCTAATCACGGCATCCATTTTCATATTTCCCTTTGTAAGCGGGGCGATTGAGGACGACGCAATGGTCCTTTACTTCTCATTCGATGAGGGAAAGGGAAAGGATGTTGAAGACTTGAGCGGCAAGGAGAACCATGGCACACTCGAAGGCGATGCCAAATGGGAGAAAAACGGAAAAATCAATTCGGGTGTATTTTTTAATGAACAGATTCAGAAAGGCGTCGTCGCTGTTGAAGCATCTGATAGTCTAACGATTACCAAGAGCTTGACGATGGAAGTATGGGTATACCCAGAGAGTGTCGGCGATTATCGCAATGTGCGCGGACAGGCGGGCCCTCACACCTATTATCTGAGCATTCATCAAGGCAGACCCTCAGTGTGGCTTGGATGCGGCGGAGCCGGTTGCAGAACATGGAACAGCGCAAAGAGCGATATTCCAACCGATAAATGGACACACGTCGCCGTCGTTTACGAGTTTGATAAGGAACTGCGGCATTATATCAACGGTAAACTTGATGAAACCTATAAAGTGGGAGGCGAGATTACGACTTCTCAAGCAGATCACTGGTTCGGCAATCGCTTGGATGGTCCGTGGCCCTATGGCGGCAGGCTGGATGAATTCGTCATCTATAACCGTGTCCTAACTGAAGATGAGATTCAGCAAGATATGGAACAGGTCTTGAGCGTATCGCCATTAGATAAAGCTGCAACGACTTGGGGGCTGCTCAAAAAAGTTAAGAGATAGGCACCATGATTCCCTGATAGAAATGTTGAGCGAAAAAGCAGGTATGTCGGACATTAGAT
This sequence comes from Candidatus Poribacteria bacterium, assembly GCA_028818705.1. Taxonomy (GTDB): domain Bacteria; phylum Poribacteria; class WGA-4E; order WGA-4E; family WGA-3G; genus WGA-3G. The sequence continues at coordinate 6,596 of JAPPNJ010000009.1, read as the reverse complement.
CGGCGCGTCCAGATGATGCGCAAGCAGTGCACCTAATATTACAGCAAACATGGGGAGAATCGCTGCTTTTCGACGTTTTCAACGACCACATTTCGTCGCCTGAGCATCAAATCTTTGTGGCAGTGGATGGTGGTGAAATTGCAGGTTTTCTTTCCGCTTTTCTGGTACCCAGCCCAATGCATCGATGGGAAATAGATCTTGTTATTGTTCGTTCTGCAAGTCAAGGAAAAGGTATAGGGACTTCTCTCATTAAGAAAGCGTTGACATACGGTTCTAATCTGGGAGCACGTTGGGCTAAGGCATCAATCCGCATTGACAACTATGCAAGCCAACGGGCATTTTCCAAGGTAGATTTCACGACAGACGCCCAAGTGCGTACCCTCTTTCTTTGGGATCCTCTGGTTTGTGAATCCGTCCCTGATGTGCCTGAATCTGTCCATTTCATACCTGTTAATACATTACTCTATCGTGGGTTGTGGATTGAAGGGTTTATTGAGTCTCAGCTATCCCTAAACGAACAGCATAATGTGATGTGTGCGGCTCGAAATCGTATCTTTCATGAAAACCGATTAAATACAGGACTGTTTATTCCAAACAGTGTTAAACACGCATTTGCACCCGACTTATTAACCGCTGCCACCGATTTCGGTCAATATCACAGGTGGCAATATGCATTTAAATAAGTTAAATCAAAAAACGTTCCGAGGAGGTCCGAATGAGCGAAGAAATCTGTTTCAGTCCAGAGGATCAACAATTTATTGATCGAGCCATAAATTTTTGCCAACAAATGGGTGAACGTGCCGTTCTCGTCTTGGCGGGGAGTCGTTCCACCAGTTTTGCCGATGAGTGGTCAGATCTTGACCTGTGGATCATTGGTGATAAGCGTCACCTTTCCGATAAAGATCGAGGAATTTATGAACAGAAGCGAGAACTCTTCGTTGATCGAGGCGATTTTGAAGCCCACTGGTCGTTTTATGATGAAGAGGATCTCCGCGCGTGGTTGGGAACGTACTCAGATGAACCCATGTGGATTGTTGCCAATTCGAGGATCCTCTATGGTTGTTCAAGTACCGCTGAAGAATTGAAACGCTACTGTCATTATCCACCAGCGGTCGCAGAGCGTAAGTTGAAGTGGATGTTCGGCAAGTATTATTTCGCACAGGGTGGTCCTTTGGCTATGGCAGCTCGAAATAAGGTGGAAACAGCATTTGTTGCGGTTGGAAATATTATCGAGTACCTCTGCAAAATGTGTTGTGTCGCTGACAAACAACCGTTTCCCTACGAAAAATGGGTGGTTGAAGCCGCTAAACAGACCCGACTGGGCGTCATGGTATATCCATCGATTCAACGAGCTGTGGGTGGCATAGGGGACTTTCTCGATCCGCCTGCCAACCGGAATTGGCGGGACTGGACACCGGTGAGAGAATTACGAGCGACTTTACCAATGGTTCAAAACGGACTGAAGGAACTGGGCTGGGTCTGTGATTGGATTGACGATCCGAATTCAGCTTATTTCGATGAAACGGTAAGGCGACCTGCCCCTTAAGCGTCAACAGAAAATAGAATTTATATCAATAATACAGAAAAGCCAATTCCACAATAAACAACATAAAAGGATGACTATGACCCAATCGTCACTTCCAGTAGGAAATATCGTAACGCCTATTGTTCATGCTGACGTGCCTCAGAAAACGGACTACACAGGTAAATTCATTAAATTATCGCCAATTAATCCACAAGCCGATGTTGCAGAACTCTACGAATGCTCTCACGGTTCGGATACGCGAGAGCAGATATGGACCTACATGAGTTACGGTCCCTTTGACAACAGACACGGCATGCAGCGTTGGCTCGAAGAAGGAGCCGAATCGACGGATCCAATCTTCTTTACCGTGCATCATCTTGAATCAGAGCATCGCGTGGGGATGGTAAGTTTCCTAAACATCGTTTCAGATATGCGACGACTGGAACTCGGGCATATATGGTATTCACCAGATTCTCAAAGATCAAACGTGAACACGGAAGCCATATACCTAATGCTCTGTGAGGCTTTCGATAGACTGAGATGCCGCCGTGTTGAATGGAAATGCGATTCTCTAAATGAACGTTCTCGATCAGCGGCACTGCGTCTCGGCTTTAGGTTTGAAGGCATCTTCAGACAGCATATAATCGTAAAAGGTCGAAACAGAGACACTGCTTGGTATTCAATGTTAGACAGCGAATGGGCTGCAATTAAGAAGAATATGGAGATGTGGTTGTATCAGAATCCTGACCGAAAGTTGTCTTTAACAGCACTCAATAATAGTAATTAAGGAGTATATTCATGGGCAAATTCAGACTCGCCTGTCACCTCATTCAGTTTGGAGGCGAACAACGGGATAATCCAGAAAAAGTATTGCGTGAAGTCGCCGACGCAGGTTGGGATGGTGTCGAAGGTTTAGGCATTGAGACGTCTGATGAACTCGTTGAGATGGCAACGCTTGCCCGCAGTCTCGGACTTCATATCGTCAATGCTGGTGGCGCAGGACTTGACAGGGTTAAGTTCAACATCGCTCTCGGTAATGATGCAGCCGAAGTGCCATCGTTACGTCGTGACGCATGGGGTGGGCCTGATCCAAGCGATGCTGATTTTGAAAATGCTGCACGAACGTTGGACGATGTTTTGGCGTTCTGTGATGCACATCATATCAAAGGTTTCCACCACGCTCATCTCGGGACGTTGCTTGAAACGGTTGTTGATGCAGAGTGCCTCTTGGCAGCAGCACCGAGTCTCTGGTTGCTATTTGATACAGGGCACATGCTCGCCGCTGGTAGTGACCCGATGCAAGTTTTTGAAAGCGAAAATTTGCGGAATCGGATTGGACATGTCCATCTCAAAGACTGCCACGCCGACGATCCAGAAACTTGGAATTATAAAACACAACGTTTTGGCGAACAGGCGCGTTTCGCTGAACTCGGTGCAGGTAATCTGGGACTTGATGTCAAAGCCGCTCTTGAAGGACTCGAAGCAGTCGGTTACGATGGATGGGTCTCTGTTGAACTTGATCGTCCCTATCCACCACGTCCACCCGCCGAAGCCGCCGTGGTAAATCGAGAATACCTGCGGAGTCTCGGATATTAAACGGTGAACGATCTACCGACGGTAGGCGAGGTTTCCCAACCTCGCCGATTTTCCCTTAAAGTTGATAATCCAACCTAATCTTTACTACAATCCTGCTGCGTGACGTCCTGCGCCTGGATCTCCAGCAGCATAGAACGTCCCTTCATTTTTGTTGATATAAATCATGACCGGTGCAGCAATGGCACCTCCGTGTCCTCTGACTTGATGACCGCGACCTGCAAGCTCTTGCTGAACACTTTCACCCACGCTGTTGTTGATAGTCAACGAGCCTGCCTGTCCAAAAGTCTGCGCTCGGTTGGGGTTCGGATCAAACGAATCTTCGTGATGTGCAGTGGCAAAACGTGGTGCTGTGACAGCAGCTTCCGGTAGCATGTCAAATTCAACGAAATCGAGCAACAAATTCATCGTCGCTTGGTCTTGTAAATCTCCACCCGCAACACTAATCGCTAAAATTGGGGATCCATCTTTAAGAACCAGTGTAGGCGTAAGCGTAATCCTCGGACGCTTTCCGGGCTGGATACAATTCGGATGCCCTGGTGTTGTGTTGAGACTCCGCAAACGATTGCCATAACTGACACCTGTCGGTCCGAGCATACCTCCTGCGTGATAAACGTTCGCACTTGGCGTCGCAGCGACAACATTCCCCCATCGATCAGTAACTGCGCACGTCGTTGTGCCACCAACCGCAGGTCTGAACACACCATCCGCTTTGAGCGGCTGCATATTCTCTACATCACCCGGTCGTACTTCAAGCGATGCCGTTTTCATATCAATCAGCGGTCGACGGATCTCCGTGTAGGCATCGGAGAGCAGGGCAGATAATGGGACGTCCACAAATTCTGGGTCACCGTAATAGGCATCACGGTCAGCCATCGCCAATTTGAGTGCTTCTGTAACCGTATGCACATAGTCGGCTGAGCAATTGCCCATTGCCTTAAGATCGAAGCCTTCCAATAAACGCAACGCCTGACAGAGATAGGGACCTTGTGTCCAAGGACCGCACTTGTACACCGTATACCCTTGATATTCTACCGATACAGGGTCTTCAACGAGCGTAGCATGGGCAGCGAGGTCTGTCTTACGGAGAAATCCGCCCTTGTCAATGTAAAAACCTTCTAAGGCATCGGCAATATCGGTATCAGCACCGTTCCGTCCGTAGAAACGATCGCTGGCCGCTTGGATTTTCTCCTCACGGCTTCCCGAAGTCTTCTGTTCCGATTCAACCATCCGACGCAGCGTAACCGCCAAATCAGAGTGCCAGTTCACTTCACCGGTATCAAGCAGTGCCAGTGTCGGTGCGACGATTTCCGCAAAGGTCATGGTTCCGTACTGTTTGAGTGTGGTCGTGCAGAGATCCACAACCGACGGTACCGGTGCCATTTTAATATCACCGTTGGGTATACCGTTTTCCATATACCAATTGATAGCATCTTGTGAAAGCGGTGCACGTCCTTGTCCAGAGAGTGATTTCACTTCCTGTTTTTCCGCGTCAAAGATAAGGAGTGGCACCTCACCCCCGATGGAACATGCCCCGTGGTCTGTAACATTAAGCGCAAGAATTGTGCCCGCCGCTGCGTCCGCTGCATTTCCACCCGCTTCCAGAATTTCAATCCCCGCTGCGACAGCCTTAGCACCACCAGCAGCAACAGCACCCGTTTTACTAACTGCGTTCCAACTAATTTCTTGAGTGTTTGGCATTGGTCTTTCCTTTGTTTCATCGTTAGAAACTGATTGGATTTTCCGATTTCCTTCTTTACATTAGAGCATAGCATAAAATCTCATCTTGTGCAATGCTTGAAATCAAAGAACTATTCAATTCTCCTGTAGGGGCGCGATATTGCGCACTACACTTGAATAATGAATAAAATTCGGCTAAAATACTATTGGTAGTCTGAAAACGTTAGCGGAAATAAAAAACGATGATTAAAATAATATCTCACGATCAGGCAAGTGAATTTATTTCACTTTCAGGTCCCTATCTGGAACAAAAAGAGAGTGAAAACAATTTGCCTCTCGGTTTAGCCTATAGGCTCGCTGAAGACCCATACTATTACGGTCCCGAGTTACCGCTGCTGTTGAGTATCTTGGAACAGGGGAAAGTGGTTGGTGTCGCAATGATGACACCCCCGAAGAGGATCACCTTAAGTAGGATTGATACAGAGATCCAAGCCGCTATCGTGCCTCTTGTGAGGCACCTACGTGACATTGATACGCGAATACCGAGGGTTGCTGGACCAGCGGTAGAAGCTCAAGCTTTTTCTAATTGTTGGGTTGAAGGTATGCTTGATGTATCAGCCAGAATAAGCATGCGGATGCGTATATTTGAAACAAGAAGCGTCGCGAATCTTCCGCTTTCACCAGGGAAGTTACGTCTCGCGCGCCCAGAGGAACACCCACTCATGGCGCGCTGGATTGCAGACTACTCAGAAACTGTAGGGAAGCCTATCAGTTTTGACATTGCTAAAAGTTGGACCGAGGCACTCATCCAGAATCAGCAATTACACATTTGGGATACCGAGGGCCCTGTTTCTATCGCCGCCGTGGATCGCCCAACAAGAAATGGCATAGCAATCCATTCAGTGTACACGCCACCTGAGCATCGCAATAAGGGTTATGCAACTTCATCTGTTCTGTTGTTGACACAGAAGATGCTCACGGATCGCTATTCATTTTGCTGCCTATATACCGATCTATCAAACCCAACTTCTAACAGCATCTACGCCAAAATCGGCTATGTGCCTGTTGGGGATGCGTTGATATTTGATTTTATATCTTCAGATGAACACAAGGGGGACTAATACCATTTGTAGCACAAACTTTCTGAAGATTAATTTTTACGAATTTTTAGAAATAGTATTAGCACTAACAAAGGAAAATATGGCTGAATACAAGATTGCAGTAATTCGAGGAGACGGAATTGGGATTGAAGTGATAGAGGAAGGCATCAAAGTCCTCAATGCTATCGCCGATAGGTATAACATCAAATGGGATTTTGTGGAGTTCCCTTGGGGTTCAGACTACTATTTCGAGCATGGGCACATGATGCCAGCAGATGCCCTTGATACCCTTGCGGAGTTCGACCAGATTTATCTTGGCGCAGTCGGACACCCAGATATCCAAGACCACATTGCGCTCAATGGGCTTTTGCTCCCTATCCGACGTAGATTCGATCAGTACGTCTGTGAGCGACCAAGCGTCCTCTATCCCGGTATTAACACACCGCTCAAGGACAAAGAGGCTTGGGATATTGATTTAGTAGTGATAAGAGAGAACACAGAAGGCGAGTATGCCAACGTCGGCGGTTTTCAGTACCAAGGGTTTCCCGAAGAAGTCGGTGTGCAGGTTGGCATATTTACGCGCCACGGCTGCGAGCGCATTATCACTTATGCTTTCGAGCAAGCGCGGGCACGAGATAAGAAGCGCAAAGTCACTTCGATCACCAAGTCGAACGCCCAAGGCTACGGCATGATTGTAT
>JAPPNJ010000051.1 GCA_028818705.1 Candidatus Poribacteria bacterium | reverse complement strand
TCTCTGTCAGCAACTCAAATCACCCGCACTCAAATTTGAAACTGCGTAAGTCCTATTGTTTTAACTTTACGGAATTTTGACCTTAATTAGCGTTGGCACTTCACGGTCCCATGACACAGGCTAACAGCCTATGCTACAATTTTGATGCGGACAGACCTCTCCGGACGAAACCCATGTGTGCACAGGTTAACAGTCTATGCTACAATTACCAGTTCGTATAAGAACCGTCATCGCGTTGATAGCCGTGGGGTGGTCCATATTCTTGGGTTGAGACGTTGGTAAGCGCGTCTTCGTTGAATTCGATACCGAGTCCGGGGCGTTCCGGTGGTAGGAGATACCCCGATTCAAAGGGCACCTGCACTGGGAACACATCCGTTAGTGAAGACATCGGGGCGCGAGGGAGTTCTTGTACACCAACAAGCGGTGATGCCAAACAGAGTTGCAGGCACGCAGCAGCGGACACGGGTCCCAATGGATTATGTGGTACTACATGGATGTAATGTGTTTCACACCATCCCACGATTTTACGTGCCTCTGTCAATCCCCCGGCAATGCACAAATCGACGCGGCAGTAGTCCATGAGATCCTCTTCAATAACTTCTCGGAACGTCCATTTACTATCAAATTGCTCGCCGACAGCAATTGGTACCGAAGTCTGTTGCCGAAGCCGCTTGAGACTCGCGGGGTTTTCGGCTCGAAGCGGGTCCTCAATAAAAAATGGATTGTACTGTGCTACTTTGTTGCAGAAATCAAGGCTGTCTGCCGGATCGAGACGGGTGTGTACATCAATCAGTATTTCGAGATCATCGCCGAATGCGTGGCGGACGGCTTCCACCTGCTTGAGGGTGTTTTGGACGGCGCGTCTGGGTTCAAACGTCCCTCCACTGTCAGAGCGATCAACCACGCTCCATCGGACAAACTTCCAACCGGCTTCATAGGTTTGTCGGCAATTTTCAACGAGAGCATCAATCGAGCCACCGCCGTTATGCGGATAGCAGACGACCTTGTCTCTCGTGCGTCCGCCTAAAAGTTCATAGACGGGAACATTCAGTGCCTTTCCTTTGATGTCCCAGAGTGCAATATCTACAGCACTTACTGCAGCGGATTGGACAACACCACCGGGGAAAAATCCACCGCGGAACATCACTTGCCAGAGATGCTCAATCCGAAACGGATCTGCGCCAATAAGAAACGGTTCAAACGAACGAATAACTTCAGCTAAGGCGAGTGAACGGCGGCGTAGTCCACCCTCACCGACACCGTAGATACCGGCATCGGTCTCCACTTTCACAAAGAAATGACCATCCGCTGAAACAAAAGATTTAACATTCGTAATTTTCATTTTTTTAACGATGAGATTTTCGCTCCGTTTTTTCCGTTGTCAAAAACGGGTTTTTCGCCAAATTTCAACAACATAGGTTATGATTAAATCGTTTAAGAGTCAAAGCATCATAGTTAGGTTGAACGAAGTGGGACTCAACAGGTTTCTACACCGCACCCAAGGTCGGTGTGTTGTCCTGACAGTGGACGGGACGGAAAAGCGTCTGACGTTTGAAGGGCATCTCTTCGACGTGCTTCGGATGCGGTTCCCATTTATGCCACTTGTTTCCAACAGTATTGTAGCAGTGGAAAATAGCGACCCGATCAATCTCTTCGTCTGTCCACCTCGCACCCGTATGCGTAATCGCCTCCGTGAAAATAAGCATAGAGCCAGCAGGACAGGAGTAATCCTCCCAGAGTGGCGAATTGCGATCTTTTGTTGACTGAGGTGCCGGGAACGCGCCTTTATGACTACCGGTAAGGAACATTGTTCCACCACCACCTTCTTGAACGGGATTAAGTTCCCAGACGACGCGCGTCAATCCACTGTGTGCCTTGTCGTAATGTAGATGATAAGTATGCGAGTTGCCGGGGAAATTGAGCATCCCGCGTCCCCCATGCGGGGCAAAGTTATCGTGTCCGTTCGGACGAATGGTTAGGAATGTGCCTTCCAACCGGAAGCCGTAGCAATTTTCGTTGGCATACCCTGATGTCAGAAACTCATTCATAAATCCGAGAACAACCGGATGATCGGTTAGCACCTCAAGAGGACCCCCGATAGGAGAACGGTGGTGTTCAGAGATTGACTTGGGGTCCTGTTTGAGTTGATAGCAGAACTCGCGCATCTCCTTAATTTCTGTTTTGCTGAGTACCCCTGGGAACAAAAGCCATCCGCGAGTATCAAAGAGATAACGTTGTTCTTCTGTGAGTGGGATTGGTGGCAGATTGTCAGCATTTGTCGTAGGATTCGGCATGGTTTTTCTCTAATAGTTATGAGTTGTGAGTTGTGAGTTGTAATTATCACAATATACTTTAATTCCACAAGCATTAACTGAGAACTGTTAACTATTTATATAGGCGTTCGTCTTCGAGGGATAGCCAAGTGCCGTAATCGCGTGGCATCTCTCTTACTTCGCCTAAACCGGCTTCTTCACGCCACTGTAATAGCGGATGTTCCCGGTTTTTCTGAGGCAACGCTACACGTCTACCATAGATAGCGGACTCAAAGATACCCATTAGAATCTCAATGACATGACGCCCCTCTTCGCCGTTAGACATGTGCTCTCGGTTTTCATCCAATGCGTTCACATATTCGTCAACGAAGCAGTAATCATCAGCATTTGCGCCCTTATCGGGGTCAAAATGCTCTGGATAGATAGAAGGAAGTGCCTGCCACTGGTCGTGTGTACCATCAGGAACGAAATGTGGCGTAGGTAGCCACCACGAACCTTTTAATTCCGACCAGAAGAGTCTACCTTCGGTGCCGTAGAGTTCCATGACGTATGCATCGGTATCAATCTTTAGGAATCTGTGTTGAATGAGGGTGCCGGTGACGTTTCCATCGAATTGGAGCGTTGCCGTAACATATTCCCCTGCGACTGTACCCATACCAGCCGGTGAGGGAAGGACATCATCGTGGACGATGGCACGACCACCCGTCGTCGCCTGTGTCACGACGCTTCGGCACCTTCCACCGAAACGGAGCATATTGTTAACAACATGGGTTCCGATGTTCATTAATCCGTAACCAGCATAGTAGCCCTTTCCACTGGCGTAGATGTAACGGAGGTCACCGAGTTTTCCTTCGTCTAAGGCTTGCGCGACCGCCTGCATCGACGGACTGGTACGCCGTTGATGATGTACAGCGACACGAGCGTTTTTCTTTTTCGCCTTCGCCAGCACCTCGTCTGCCTGAACGAGATCAACGCAGAGCGGTTTCTCGACCTCAATGTTCACATCGTGCTCAAGAACGCGCATGCAAAGTGGATAGTGTGCCTCTGTCGCTGTTGGGATTGCTACAATATCGGGAGCAGTCTGCCGAATCATCTCGTCTAAATCGGTGAAGTGTGATGAGGCGGAGACGTCCACGATGTCACCAAGGGTCTCTAACCGCTCTTGGACGAGGTCGCAGAGTGCCACGATTTCGGTGCGCGGATGTGCGTGATATGCCTTTGCTGCTGAGGTGCCTCGACTTCGGCATCCTAATATGGCAACGCGGTAAGTTTTCATATTTTTAACGATTGGGTTCTTGCTTGGCTCTTTCAGCCCGATATGCTAATGGCTATGGGGACCCTGTCAAAAGCCAGTTTGCGATGAACCTCAACTGTCCTCTTAACAATTAAGTTTCCTTAAAGTCTCGTATTCGCTCTGATAGTAATGCGGCAATATTAACCTATTTCGGTTCTACTGTCAAGTTTTTTATATTTCCTATTAGGGCTGTTTAGTTTTCGGTTCCGATCTCGGTTTTCATTTACATAGGTTAAGGTTTGGACGCAATATCGCGAGCACAGCTCGCTCCTACAATGGAATAATACTCACGGACATAAAGTGAATATGTAAAGCTATGGTAGATTATAGAATTACTTAGACAGTTTCCAAGAGGGCGAGGCACAAAGCCAAAGCCATCCTCGCCTAACAGAGATTATGAGGATTCTCTAATATGTCCACATATTTTTATAATTTACTATAAATGTCCCTGTCTTTACTATATTGACAGGAGACCTAAAATCGCCTATTCTACTATGGCATTCCACTGTTTGGCACGTTTCATGAATACCGACGGATCCTGCAGCCATTCTCCATAACCGATGTTCTTGTTATCCGTCAGATAGTCAAGTTTTTCATCAAGGCAAGCGGCGAGATTCGCATCTTCGAGGGCAAGTGTAAATCCACCATACTCTATCTGATCATCAAAGGCAGTGACAACAAGCTCGCCATGTGAGGCGTGTGCGGCATCCTGACTACCAATCTCACCCCGCGCAATCGCATCAATACGACCCGCGACGAGTGCCTCAAGCAATTCCGCCTCCCCCAGGACCTCACCGAGATAGATTATTTGCGGCATAGTTTCCGTAGGTGGATAGAGATGTTGTCTACCTGCCAGGTTCGGAGAGGCACCGGCGGCTGTAATCGTGTAAGCCGCTGTGCCATCGGCAACTGCAGTCCTGTCGCGAGTCTCAATCCGGGTGCCTGATAGAAGGACACCCTCAGTATCAACGAACCCGGTGAGTTGAAGTAAACGCGCCTCACCCGTTGTGCCGGGAAGTGCACCAACGCGAACTTCATTGTTGAGGGCTGCATGCGTGGAGAGACGCTCGGCATCTTCAGCACGAACCAAAAGTGTTTGCCGAAACTGGATATGTCCGGATGTAAAGGTGACAACGGGCATACCTGTTGCGTCTTGCCTCCGAGACTCCAGAATGGTAATGCCACCCCCAATAATATCATACATAGGTTCAGTGGACTTTAGCCAAATACCATCCCATTCGGCGATAGCCGTTCGAGAGAACGTCAAACCCGCCCCTTCCATCGCTTCAAGTGCAGTCAATAGATCTGCTTCGTAACCGAGATGTGTATTGAATTCAGCAGAATCTGGATCCTCATTGGCACTGTAACTTACCGGCGCGAAATGGGCATAAAAACCGACCTTCAACACGCGGGTTCCGTCCGTACAAGTGTCCGTGGCTGTTCCCTTTTGTGGGGTAACGATTTGTCGCGCTTTCTCGCAACCTGAAAGCATCGCCGTTATGAATACGAGTAAGATAAAAAGTCGAAAACGCATTGAAATCCTCCTACTTTGATTTGCGTTTGACGGACGCGAATTTCAGAGTATTCAGAGTAAATGTGAAAAAGTGATATAATAGGAAGAGGCTATAAACCTACATCCTGACTGGATTCTTCGAGTTTTTACAGAAGGTCTTCAGGAAGTTTACTCTGAAATTTTATGCTTAATCACCCAATTGGTAATTTAGCGTGGTTTTGGAAGATTGGATTATATTTTAACAGGCAAATTCACGGAGGCTTCACGGAGATTCTTTTGAAGCCTTGATTTCAGTGGGTTTCTGAACTTGAAATTGTGCGTTCTCCGTGAAAGTGAATTTTGGTTATATTTTATTTAACGAAATAGTTATTGGCTGTTAGCAGTTGGTAGATAGCAGATGTTGCGTTGAGTTTCACTATGTTTAACCCAACCTACGTTGTTATGTTCAACTACCCAGCTTTGGCATTTGGGGCAATTTTCGACACCATGTTAAGATTTGTCGGGATTCATTTTTAGATTGGTTTTTGGTTTCCACTCACGGATGAGTTCGGTTTCTAATAAGACAGTTTCTTCGGCATCCTCTGTGAATTCTACCGAAAATTGACGGGTAAATTGTAGTAATAGTATAAATATACTTAACATGTTTTACTCAAAAGCAAATTGTCAAAAGACGATTACTGCCAAAAACTAAAGGCGAGGCATGTAAAGCTAAGACAAATTATGCTTTCGTAGCATAATTTGGAAATCTCGCCTACCAATGTTAAGGGAACCTAACCAGTCGCGATTCGGAGATCGCTCCTACAGCATAAACCTCGCCTACGGAAGTAGAATTTGCGACGACTACTCTGCCAACATAATTACACCACAACCGATGCGGGCACCTGCGTTGCCTGAAGGTTGTGAGGTGAAATCATCTGCGTCAGCATGAACGATGATGCCTTTGCCGACAACATCTATATCAGAACCGGTGCCGATTTCCCAAAGATCCGTCGTCAATTCAAAGCTGCCTGTGCCGTCCTCGCCGACGGTGATATTGCCGAGGTCTCCGAGATGGTATTCACCTACGCCCCATTTTCCGTGTGCGACATCGGTTGGATTCCAGTGACCACCGGCGGATTTACCATCGGGTGAACTGCAATCGCCGTTCTCGTGGATATGAACGCCGTGGCTACCCGCGGATGCGTTTTGGATATCAATAAGGACTGTGATTTGGGCACCGTTTTGTGTGAAAGTCGCCGTTCCGGTCACGATACTATCACTCGCTGGACCGATTATTGCAATCGCCCGTATCGTTGATGAAGTTAAAATCACATCTGTCTGCTGGGGAATTCTCTCGCAGCCTACCAAAGCCAAGGAAACGCAAATCAGTAGAAAAAATGAGGCTTTTGTGGCAAAAATGAGCAAGTTCTTTTTCAATGTTGGATCCTCCGTTAGAGTTTGTTATTCTAAATGCTAACATTGCAAAACTGAAGCGGTAAATTTCTAAACCACCTATCCACCAGAATGATAAAGCATTTTGTAGGAAAAGTAAAGGATAAATATTGGTATAGAGAGATTCTTTGGGATTCACCGGTGCGGTTGGAAGAACGAGTTTGGAAAATAGCGACAGTCTATGGTGCGTTTTCTTCAATAAGGATGCGTTGGTTGGGTTTGACATTCTTGCGGGTGCTGACGATGCCACTGGGCCAGAGGACCTCGATTGTCTCAATGGTAGTATTCCGGTTTATGCCGAAGATGGCGGTGAGTTCGCTTTGTGAGCAATAACTGGAGCCACTTTTGACGGTTCGGGTTTGTGTGCCAAGTGTGGAGGTTACACGGATTTGCGCACCGATGCCGTCCCGATTACTCGTTTGTCCTACAAGTTGAATCTTAATCCAGGCGTTGCGGTTGCCGCCATCGTTTCGGAAGAGATACGCCGGCCCATTGGAAGTGGTGACGAGTAAGTCCCAATCACCGTCGTTGTCGATATCGCCGTAGGCTCCACCTCTTCCAACCATCGGTGTTGCCAAATCCGTGCCGACTCTATTGGCTGTATCGGTGAATTTGCCTTGTCCGTCGTTGTGAAATAGGTGCGGGATTTGTGCGTAGGTGACTTGACTTTGGATAGCATTAATGTCAGTCTCAACATGTCCGTTGGCAGTAAAGATGTCAAGATTGCCGTCAAAATCGAAATCGAAGAAGAAACAGGCGAAGGTGAGCGTTAATAAGGTAACGTTTCCGATGTGGGCGGCGGGGGCATCGTCAATGAAAAAATCGCCTTCGTTGTGATAGAGATTGAGCATCTCGTTAGAGAAATTACCGATGACGAGGCTCTCCCTACCGGTGCGATCGTAGTCTGCGGCATCAATACCCATCGCGCCGGTTGCGACACCACTCTCGTTATAGGCAATTCCAGCGAGCATTCCTACCTCAATGAAAGTACCATCGCCGTTGTTTTGATAGAGTTTATTGGGTTGTGTATCGTTCGCTTCAAAGATGTCAGGCAGACCATCGGCATTGTAGTCAAAGATACAAACACCCAATGATTTGCTTGTATTGTCCTCAATACGGGCAATGCGAGAAACATCAAGAAACGTGCCATCACCACGATTTCTGAAGAGTTTGCTGGACTGACCTGTGTAGGATTCAGGCGTACAGTAAGATTTATTTATGCCATCAAGGGTACAGTACAAGTCGTTCTCTCTGGTCCACTCAACATAGTTCGCCACGTAGACATCAAGGTGTCCATCGTTGTTGTAATCGAACCATGCGCAGCTTGTCCCGAAGCCGGGATTATGGATACCAGCGCCCTCTGTAACATCAACGAAAGTGCCGTCGCCACGGTTCTGAAAGAGGCGATCGGTTTCAATAGTGCTGATATAGATATCTGGATCACCGTCGTTATCGTAATCGGCGACGGCAACTCCCATACCGTAAAGTGGTATGGCGAGTCCCGCGGATTCAGTAACATCGGTGAAGGTACTGTCTCGGTTGTTTCGGTAGAGTCCCATCGTCTGTCGCTTCTGGTGCCCCTTCCCAGTAACAGGTGGGATGGCTTCGGTTTTCGGATTGCCTTCCCAGTCCCTCCCGTTGACGAGGATGATGTCTTGCCAACCATCGGTGTCGTAGTCGAGAAAAGCACACCCTGATCCCATGGTTTCAGGTAGGTATTTTTCGCCATAAGCACCGGTGTTATGGATGAAGTCGATGCCTGCAGCGTGCGTGATGTCAGTGAACTGGGGTAAGTTTTGTGCAGCGGCACTTATGGAAAGGAGCAGGTAACAGAATATTGCGGTATAAAAGACAAGGTTATTTGCGGGTGCTGAGGGAGTCGAGGCACGGGGACCTCGACGAACAATACCTATGAGTGCAGCGGCGAGGGACAAGGCACGGTAACCTCGACGAACACTAAGAGTCGGGATTAGGAAAAAATCAACGGTATGAATGCCGTGTGGCATTCCCCGCCTCCTACAAAGAGGCATCGAGACGAAGTAACCTCGAACAACACTGTTTGATAGAACTGAGAGGTGTAGTGCTTGTTTCATGTTTAGACGGAAATCCACCGATCCTCCTCCCATGAGATTTGGATGGCAGTCTGCACATCGGCAACTGCAGCAGCTTCCCGAAACCCTGGATTTGCCTGCTTTCCTGCGTGGATGGCTTGCAAGAACTGATAGGCTTCGATTGTCTTCAGATCGTCGTAGCCCAATCCAACAGCAGGACCGGGATTAAAATCGGCGTGGAGCGGATGGCTGGGACCGCTTAGTATACGCGTGTATCCGTCAGTGGAGCCGTTCTCATTGGGTAGATAGACGTCCAGTTCGTTCATCTGCTCGAAATTCCAACGCAATGCACCTTCAGTTCCATTCACCTCAAACGCCATCTCACACTTCGGTCCGTTAATGACTCTGCACGCTTCGAGTGTTCCGCGGACACCATTTTCAAACCGGACTAATGCTCCGACGTAGTCTTCGTTCGTAACAGCCTCTATTTTACCGTCCGATCCAAGGGTGAAATGTGTGCCAGTGCCCGCCGCTGCTACAGGACGTTGTGGAATAAATGTCTCCTGTTGTGAGACAACGCTGTCAATATCGCCAACAATAAAATGTGCCATGTCAACGACGTGGGAAATCAGGTCGCCAAGCGTGCCGAGTCCAGCAATCTCCTTTTGAAAACGCCACGAAAGTACTGCGCGGGGATGTGCAGCATAACCAGCAAAAAATCTACCGCGATAGTGAGTCAGGGTCCCAAGTTTCCCATCTGAAATCAGTTGGTGTGCGTATTGGACGACGGGTGCCCATCTGTAGTTATAGCCGACACCCGTGAAGATACCTGCTCGCTGTGCGGCGGCGTAGATCGCTTTTGTTTCAGCAGGACTCCGTCCGACGGGTTTCTCACAGAAGACGTGCTTTTTTGCAGCCGCCGCTGCCTCGACAATCTCAAGGTGCATGTTATTTGGTGCGGCGATGTTGACGACCTGTACGTCTTTGTCCTCTATGACCTGTCGGTAATCGGTCGTTGTACGTTCAAATTCAAAACGTGTTTCTGCCTCGTCTGTCCGCTCGACAACATCATCTGCACAGATGACGAGCTTGGGTTGGAGGGGACTGTCGTGAAACCGGTCTGCGATCTGGCGATATGCGCGGGCGTGCGTCATCCCCATCCATCCCATTCCGATAATGCCGATGCCTATTGTATGTTTTTCCATTCTTTTATAATGAATCGCACTACTACGAACACTTATGGGTTAAAAGATAGATGTATCAATAATTGTAAACTTTACTATAGTATACGAGTTCACTCGTCGGGACTTGGAAATCCTTCCTCCAAAATAGATGCAGTCGGGATTTGGAAAAAATCAGAATCAAAATCAACGGTATGAAGTGCTTATGCCCTTCACCGGGTATGAATGCCTAATCAACGGTATGAAGCCCGTATGGGCTTCCCCGGGCATTCCCCGCCTCCTACAAGATGTCGGCCAAGAACTTTAAACTATCTTGGCCTGATTGTGTTGCCTTTTTTTATTGCTCCCCAAGTAGTTGTGAGTTTGGTCCGTGGCTCGACAGGGCGTGGTTTTCCGGGACCGCCATTCTTGATATTCGAACCTGTGATTTCAACATCATCAAAATGTGCTTGCCCGTCTGCGACAACAAGCCCGGCTTGCCCACCCTTCAAAGGATCATCATCAACAACCGTAAACACTTCGTCATCGACTTGGAATTCAAGGGTGCCGTCTTCGTGAATAGTAGCAGTTAGTTCGTACCACGTATCAATTTCGGCATTAAACTCATAGATGACGGGAGACCAATTGTTTCGCAGTGCCTTTACAATTCGGACGGTGCCGAAAACGTAGTCGATAAAAAAGAGGTAGCGGCTATCCTCTTCACCTCTGTCATGGAGCGTAAGTCCGATGCTTGGGGGTTCATTCTTGTCCTCCACTAATTTTGCGCGGCAAGAGAGGGAATAGTTTTTCCATGTGAGTTCACCGGTGAGCCACAGGCTCATAAAACCGGGCAGGAAGATTTCGCCGACGGCTTCGCCATCATTAACCCACCACTTTTCGACCTGCCGGTCGAGATTAAATATTTTCCATTCACGGGTGTCTTTGTCTTCAAAATCGTCGCGCCACGTCCCTGCAAGAACGGGTTGCCACGCTTGTATTGCAAAGCAGGCAATTATGATGATTGCAATTACTGGTGTTAAGTTTTTCATTTTTTTCTCCTTATGCTTCAGTGATTATACACTGTCCATCCGGATCCGCATAGGGGCAAAAGCAGCAATGGTCAAGGTTTTTTTTATAATTTCCTTGCTGCAGTGCCGAGATTCTTTTTTTCCATTGTTCTTGGATTTCCTGTAACTGTGATGTATTGAAATGCATCCGTTCACACCGATTGTGTTCAGCAAAAAAGAAATTAATGGTCAAGGTCGATTGGCTTGGATAACGCCGATGTAAGAGTAGGCTGTAAAGTTCCATTTCCGGGCGGCAAGTGTCTATACTCTGCCCTTCACCGGCCTTGTAATTGATTACTTGCCAATCTCCTGTCTTATCTCTAAAGAGTCTGTCAAACCTTGCATCAATGATATGCTCATTGATATTCGCGTGAATCTGCTGATTGGTAGAAGTTTCGGAGGCGTTAAAAGCGGTTTCTCCGAGTTCAGAATTGAGAAAATTGTTAATATACGTCCGAAACGCCGTTTCAGACTCGCTGGTTATTTCAGGATAATTCTCGGATACCCTGTCAATCAGCGTGTCAAGATTTTCTACATCTAAGCGTTGTCTGATTTGTGAGAGCACGTAGCGGATCGCAGCATCCACCTCAGCTTCATCCAAGCCTGCCGCTCGTTGTCCATTTATTGGAATCTGTAAAACATTTTCCAATTGATACCGCAGTGAACATCGCGCATAGTTTGCGAGTTCAGCGACAGAGAAAGCTGCAGGAACCTCAGTTGGTTCCAGCACCGGCGATAAAGGTTCAGGGAAATCAACAAGTGTCGTTTCATCGGAATCTTCATCTGTAGGTGTAGTGTCTGCCAGAGTTCGAGAGATCGGGATTTGGAGTTCATAGTTTCGGTGCGTTGTGTGGTTATTTATAAATACCTCTAATGCAACGGGGAGACGCAGCTCATCCGCTTCCTTGTCAATGCGAAGGTGTTTATGGAGCCATTCAAGCATTTGTTGAGGTTTCCGGTTAGTTGGAAGGGAGCCTGATAAGATTAACCGGTCCTCGGCACGTGTTGTTCCAACATATAGAACCCGTTTTTTTTCGGCGATCGCTTTCGCATTTGCCCGCTTTTTCATGCGTTCAACAATTGCTGGGGCAGTTTTCGCATAATCTTTTTTCGGGTTAATCGGGCTAAAGCCAATACCGAGTGTGTCATCAATGAAAGGCTCTCTGTCAGTTTGTCCCCTACGATCAAGACAGGGGAGTATGACAACAGGGAATTGCTTTCCTTTCGCGGCGTGAATTGTCATGATTTCGACAGCATTGGCACTTGGCTCCATTGGTGCTTGTCCTTCGCGAGGTTCTTCGTCAATCAAGATATCAAGAAATTCGATGAAGTCTGTAAGGGTCTGTTTATCTTCATCAGCGTCAAAATTTCTGGCGAATTCCAACAGTTTTTGGTAGTTCGCCCACCGTTGCTGTCCTTGTTTCCCCGCTTTCAGTGTACCAATCAACCCTGTTTCATTAACGATAGTAAGGATAAGTTGGTTTACAGACATACGATACGCGATTTCGATGTGCTTTTTTAAAGTAGCCACGGCGCGGTTGAGGTTATCGGTACAGCCTTGGTACACCTGTACTTTTTCCCAAAAATTAGTCTCCGCTTGCAGTGAAATCTCGTAGAGTTGCGTATCAGATATACCGAAAGCAGGTCCCCGGAGAATCCCGACGAGAGATGCATGGTTTTCTATTGGATCGTTAAGGAAGTTGAGGTAGTTCCAAATATCGTAAATTTCTTGTCGTTGATAAAAACCGATACCGCCTGTGGTGAGGTAAGGAATACCGGCTTCAAGAAGTGCGTGTTCAATATTAGGGAGATGTGTTCTGCTTTGAATGAGGATAGCTATGTCGCCATACGCTATAGGGTGTTCCGCTTCTTTCGCATTCTTGCGCGCCCACACTGCTTCTCCATTTCGCTTCATGTTTTTGATATGGCGTGCAATAAGCGTGGATTCATCAGCGGTTCCTTCATCCTTTGTTCCAAACAGGAACTCAACACTGCCATCTGGCTGCGTAGAACGGGCTTTGGTCAAGGATTCATAAGGCACCTCAAATTTATTTTCACTCCCAGCACCCATCAAACGGGCGAAAAAATAGTTAACGAAGGCAATAATCGTGGACAAGGAACGGAAGTTCTCTGTAAGGGAAATATTAAGTCCGCTGTTTTCAACGATTTTTTGGCTCGTTTTTTCAAAGATACCGACCTCTGCCCCGCGAAAGGCGTAAATGCTCTGTTTGGGGTCACCAACGATGAAGAGATTTGCGTTTTTGAGTTCGTTTGTGAGCCACATTACGAGATTGTACTGTAATTCGTTTGTGTCTTGATATTCGTCTATCATGTAATACTTGTGCCGAGATACCAATTCCAGTCGAATTTCTTCGTTGCTTTTGAGGAGATCGTGGGTTTTAATTTGGAGATCGCTGAAATCAAGTTTGCCTTGCGAGAGTTTGGTATTTTGGTATTCCGTGAGGATTCGTTCGTATAGTGTGAGGAGGTCACGGGTTGTACCGATTAAAAAATCGTCATCTGTTTCATCTTCACTATCGGCTTTATCTTTTTCAAGAGTTGGAAGGTCTTTAATTTTTTTCGCAGTTGGTTCGAGAAATTTGATCTGATCCATAATTTCTGTTCTGTCAATGCTTTTCGGCAGAAAGCTTGTTGTCCTGATATTATCATCTTGCGTTGTAATCAAATCTGCAATTCCTTTAAGCAGGCTTTGTATTTCAGGTGAATCTGGGTTCTGGTCATACAGTGATTCTAATTGTTCTGTTAACTTCTTGGTTTCTTCTGCCTTTTTACCTTTCGCAACCTTCAAAACAATATTTAGGCATCGGATGAATTCAACAATGTTAATCCCCGACATGAGTTGGTCGATTGTTGCCATGAGTTCTATTTGTGCACTCTGTTCCCAGTCTTCACGTATGTTAGATGTATTTCGATCGTCATAAATTTCGCGTATTAGGTATTCGATTATATCGCGTTGATTAACCATAGCGGAAAAGAAATCTACCAACTTCTGCTGTCCACCGTAGCGTTGCAGTAAGCGGGTAAGTTCGGCACGGTGTCTATCCGCAGTATCCGTCGCAATTTCTTTGAGGGTGTTTTTAATAGTTTGCTGTAGCAGAAGTTTTTGATCAATACCCTGTATGATGTTGAAGTTGGCTGGAACGCCGGCTTGGAACGGGAATTCTCTCAGGACGCGTGCGCAAAAAGCGTGAACAGTTGAAATGTGCGCCGAACCCATCTCTTCTCGCAAACGTTGACGTGGATTGTTCTGTTGTATGCCCTCATGTGTTTCTTGAGGAGATAGTTCTTTGATAATCCGCTCTTTCATTTCAGCGGCGGCTTTTTCTGTAAAGGTAATCGCGACAATTTCTCGCGGTGATTTAACGTTTCCCTCGCGCAAAATTTTGAGGTAACGTTCAACCAGTACAGTGGTTTTTCCGGATCCAGCACCGGCGGTTACGCAAACGTGTCTTTCTATATTAAGGGCTTCTTGTTGACTCGGTGTTAATCGCATGTTTTTATGGCCATCAGTTACCAGCATGCTCACTTCGTTCGGTTGTCAGTTGTCAGGCACAAGAAGGTTATATTGAACCAAAATCTCTTAACTGATAACCGATAACTGATAACTATTCGGGTAGTGGGACAACCGCATCCGCTGATATTCCGAGCTGGATAGTGTCTCCTGGCTTTTTTGCTTCGGTGCCCGGATTGTAGTGAACGGCTTTGAGTGGAATGTCTGCAGCTACCAATTGGTATTCCTCTACCCTTCCCAAATAGCTGACGGCTGTAACGGTAGCATTTATCCGATTTTCGGCAGCACCACTGCCATTACTTTCGACAATGAGTGCCTCTGGTCTAATTGAACACTGTACGGATGCTCCTTGTGTCAGTTCGCGATATACGGCTTTGGAGTGGAGAGTTCCGACGGGCGTTTCGATTGTAGCAGTGCCGTTTGAGGTATGCTGGACTCTACCTGAGATAAAATTAGTTTCACCGATGAAACTTGCCACAAAGGCGTTTTTTGGGAACTGATAGACCTCACGCGGTGTGCCAACCTGAACGATAACGCCGTCCTGCATAATTGCCATCCGATGCGCCATGGAAAGCGCATCAACCTGATCGTGTGTAACGTAGAAAGTTGTGATATTCGTGCGGTCGTGAATCTGTTTTATTTCGTCGCGCATCTGTTGCCGGAGTGCTGCGTCGAGATTACTGATCGGTTCGTCAAGGAGCAGAACGCTTGGTTCAATAACAAGGGCACGTGCGAGTGCAATGCGCTGTTGTTGTCCACCAGAAAGTGTGTTGACGGCGCGATCGTGATAGCCCTCCATCTGCACCATTTGCAGCGCGCGCGTAATTTTTTCCTGTCGTTCTGGCTTTTCAAGCTTGCGAAGCGTTAATCCGTATTCAATATTCTCAGCAACAGACATGTGGGGCCACAAGGCGTAGTTCTGGAACACCATGCCTGTATTGCGCTGATGCGGCGGCACACTGTTCATGACGGTGTCGTCAAATCGTAACTCACCGGTATCGGGTTTATAGAAGCCAGCAACGATACGGAGAAAGGTCGATTTGCCGCAACCCGAGGGCCCGAGGAGGAAGAAGAACTCACCTCTTTCAATCTTTAGGCTCACATCGTTGACAGCGAGCGTTGTCCCGAACGCTTTTGTGACATGGGTTAATTCAACTGCAACTGACATTTTTTTAATTTTCCTTGCGGAGGAATGACGTGCATTAGCACTTTAACGTGTGTTCCTTAAATCTGCCTGCGCCGTTGTTGCAGGCTATGGGTTTTGATGCTATCTCATTTAAAAATCTTTCACACATCGAAAACCGATTGTGCTACCAGACGAAAGGTGATACCAGCGGTCGGCGACGCGTAGATCTTCGGGACTACCCCCCCATCCGCCACCTCGCAGGATACGGAAGTTCTCGTTATCGGGTGCCTGTTCTCTACCGAAACGTGGATTATTCTGCACGCTAAGCCTATAGAATTCGCCGTTGTATTCGTCAAAGCACCATTCCCAGACATTACCCGCCATATCGTAGAGGTTATAGCCGTTAGGTGGGAAGCTGCCGACTGGTGCTGTCCACTCCCATTTGTCTGTTCCACCTGTATCAGCCATATTCGCGTCTACATAAGTTATTATATCACCATTTGGGTATCGTTTACCAACCAGACGACCACGTGCAGCGTATTCCCATTCCGCTTCAGTAGGTAACCTTTTGTTTGCCCACGCTGCATAGGCGACAGCGTCACGCCAGTTCACACGAACAACCGGGGTATCGGGGGCATTGAACCGTGGATTGTGTGACAACGGTGGTGGCGAGTAACCTGTGCTTTCAATGAATTTCTGGTAACGCGCATTCGTTACCTCATACATGTCCATGTAAAATGCGTTGAGGGTAACAGTATGCACGGGTTGTTCGTCGCTATCGCCGATAGTGGAACCCATCCCAAATGTTCCGGCGGGGATTAGCACCATGGGGGCATCATCAACTTCGGAGATGATTTCTGTAGGTGGTTCAGCGGTAGATTGAGGGTCGAGCGTGCATCCACAGATACCGATGCTACAGAGGTAAATCAGAAATAAGCCTGCTGTGAAACGCAATTTGCTGGTTTTCCATATTGTCCTCATAGCATTTTCGCGACCTCTGTAGCAGCCTCGACTATCCAAGCCTGCTCTCTCTCATAGACAGTACGCAAATCCAGCCAAAAGAGATCGTTCTTGATCCTGCCGATGATAGGAATCGCGGCACTTCGGAAATGTGCGGCGAGCACTTCGGCAGAAATATCTGAAGTCTTAAGGACAAGCGCAACACTCGGCAATGTCTCAACAGGGAGCGCACCACTTCCGATCTGCCCATAGGTCTCTGATACCTGAATGTCAACCTTTTCTCCGAAGAGGTTTTGTAGTTGCGCTTTAAGTTCAGCTGCGAAGGTGTGGAGTGTCTCTATTGCGCGCGTGTAGCGGTTAAGCATCGGGAATTGTTTGGCGACAGGACCACCGATAAGATAGCGTTGCAGTGTAGCTGACAAACCGGCAATGATGAGTTTATCGACCCGGAGTGCACGCATCATGGGGTTTTTACGCATTTTTTCAATCCATTCCGCCTTACCGACGATGATCCCCGCCTGCGGTCCACCGAGCAGTTTGTCACCGCTGAAAGTGACAATATCTACACCACTGGCAATGCGCTCACCGACAAGCGGTTCATGTGGAAGCCCGTATGCTGTCATATCAATGAGTGCACCACTTCCGAGATCTTCCATCGTTGGGATGCCGCGCTGTGTGCCGAGTTCCGTCAATTCCTCCATCGAAGGCGTTGAAGTGAAACCAAGAATCTTGTAGTTGCTGGGATGCACCTTGAGCAACAGCCCTGTGTTTTCATTAATAGCCTCGGCGTAGTCCCGGAGATGTGTACGGTTAGTCGTGCCGACCTCGCGGAGAATTGCGCCGCTTGCCGCCATCACATCCGGGATGCGGAATGCCCCACCGATTTCGATCAACTCTCCCCGTGAAACGATGACCTCTTTGCCGCGGGCCATCGTCTGAAGCGCGATTAGAACGGCGGCGGCGTTGTTATTGACGACTGTAGATGCCTCGCAGCTTGTCAACTGCTGCAGGAGCGGTTCGGTGATCCTATCCCGATGTCCCCTTTTACCTGTCGTGATGTCGTATTCAAGATTGACGTAGTTTTGCGCGGCTTGCTGGATCGCTTCACAGGCAGCAGTACTTAACAACGACCTGCCTAAGTTGGTATGTGTAACTGTGCCTGTTGCATTAACGACAGGACGCATACGTGCTCCTATCTTTTCGACAATTTTCTGGAGCGTCCGTTCAGCGTATTCGGCGTGTTCTGGTAGTTGCGTGTGGTCTCCGCTCAGGATGTCGCTTCGGACATCAGCAACTACAGCGCGTAGTGCCTCCGTCACGAGCGGACGGGCGTAGGTGGCTTGTAAATCAAGCATCTCCTGCGTGTTCAGGAGATTTTCAATGGCGGGCAATTGCCGTAGGAGGATTTGCGTGTCAACAGTCGTCAAAATAATTTCCAAGGAATCTGTTTCTTTTAAAAATAATGATTTTAGTGATAATCTATTTGGTAGAATAGCATATTATAGGCGAATTGTCAAATTCTATTGAAATGTTCGTGTGTTGTTTTCAAAGTTGAAGATTCCAAATAATTTGGCTTCCGCCATTTTTTGTGGTATTCTTAATGATGTTGAAAATAAATTTGACATCCATCTTGAGAAACATCAGGGATTTCGCGAGGATGGTGTCAGTACACAATGCAAGGAGAAAACCGTGACGGGAGAAGAATTATCGCGTGATTTGTTTTCTCTTGAAGAACAGATTACCGAACAGATGTACGTTTGGACAGCGTCCATCGGTATAGATTCGGAAGTCTTAGACGAAGCGCGTTTTGACGACACTACCGAAGATATAATGACCCCGGAGCAACACGAAATCTATACTGGTTTCGCATGGACCACAGCAAGCCTAATCCACGATGCTGTTGACTTAGGCGGTCTTGAACGCATGAATGAACAAGTCAGTATTTTTGATATAGACAGCCTGCATGAGGACTTATCGTTTTTACAAGCGCAAGTGCCTGCAGACATTATTGAGGATATCGTTGCAAAGTTCAGCCAGTTATTACGTTGGTATTCAGTCCCATTTGGCGGATTAGACGCAGTCTTGACAGAAGCCGAAAAGATCAGACAAGAAGCTCTGCGATCGTGGTTAGACTGAATGGAAATGTTAGATGAAAGGTACAGGACCCCTTAACTACAACGAAGCCCGAAAAGTTTCCGAATGCTTGATGAAAACGCGATTATTAATAATTTTGAAAATCAATTTGACACCTACTGTTTTTTGTGTTATCATTAAAAACATTGAAGTAAAATCTAACCTCGTCATTTTGATGCATTCTGCATCTCCTCCGGTCCTGATGTACTTTCATTGGGAATCCTAAAGGTTAGTAATCCGAATTTATCGGATTTTTCATAGGATATAGTTTTGTCCTCCTTCAGAGAGAAAGGAGCATGTCATGCGCAAAGCCGAAAATGGACTCGTTTTTCCATCAAATGATCCTGCGGAAGAAGAAATATCCTCCGTTAAGCAGT
Source organism: Candidatus Poribacteria bacterium (assembly GCA_028818705.1). Classification (GTDB taxonomy): domain Bacteria; phylum Poribacteria; class WGA-4E; order WGA-4E; family WGA-3G; genus WGA-3G. Next base: position 89,566 of record JAPPNJ010000051.1, on the reverse strand, counting down.
GCCTTGCGGAAGTAGGTTTTTCTACCGTAGATCAAGAGTGGCTCGCCCGCGTTTTTAAACGTCCAGATTGCTTTGGCGATCCAACAGGTAAATCGGTATTCAGACACGACGAGTTTGGTGCGTTTGGGGACGATCTATTAGGTGGACTGAATACTTTAAAGGAACGGGTTCAGATCGAAGAAAAAGATGGTCAAACCTTTTTGGCGTTCCTTTTTAGTTTGATGCTCGGTTTTGGACCTGGAGGTGATTCGCGGTTGTCGCCTAATAAATCACCTAGGAAATCAAACAGTTCTTGGGATATACCGCAATGGGTTGGTGAATTCCAAAGGCATGCGAAGTTCAGTGCTAAAAATTTGGATTTGGAAAAACTCCGTAAGGCGGTTAAGAACGCTTTTTTCGACTTTGGTGGGTTCTTGCTCTTTCTCTTTCCAAAAGATATGCCTTTAAATCAGGTAGTCAATCTGAATCTGTTGGATCCGACGCAACGACGTCAACGAGGAAATACGTATCTCGACCAGTTTGAGACGCTGGAACAACTTGAATTTTGGTTAACCTGGCGGTTTCACGCGAATGCAGAACGCTGTGACAAAGTGAGGTTGGATACACTATTACAAGATTTTTCCGATCTCCCAAACGATGTCCTCGGTGACAAGATACTTGGCTTGCTGAATGCTATTGACTATGCTATGTGGAATGCAACGCATACATCTTCGTCTCAGGTAAAACGTTTGGACCCACTGAATGATGGATGGCAGGCTGTCGCGCATGAGTTAATTCCGTTTTTGGAACTTCTGAACACCAGAAAGCCAGAGTTAAATCAGGAACATTCACCTTTACTCAAAACTTGGTGGCATTTATCTAAACTAATTTACAGTTGGAGTATGGGTGGACTGGAGTCTGAACTTCCGGACAAATTACGAGAGCGACTTGTTGAAAGCGCATCGCGGCATGTTGGCATCTTGCGATCTGTGCTAAGGGATACGCCTGAAATCTTTGGGGATGAAGATATTCGCGATTTTTATGACAAAGCTTATTATGTTCTGCTCTGTTTCGCCCCTCCGTGGAAACGCTTGAAGCCTTTGTTGCTCGCCTTTACGGGAATGACCGAGCAAGCGGTTGCACGAGATCTGCGTACGTGGCGTGAACATGACAGCACGGACAATCCACCGGTAATATATTCCCGCGTTCCAAATTGGATTGAAGTGGCAATGTATTCTCAGAACCTGCGGACTGAACTTCAGAAAGATCAATACTTGCAGGGCTTACGTGAAGAATTTGCCAAGTTTTGTCTGGAACGGCTCAGAACAAGGAAAGAGAGAAGAGAAAAGAGTAAGGATTCAGGTTACACTGATGAAGATTTCGTGGAGACTCGTCCAGAGTGGCGGTGGTGTTACATTCAAGCGTTCGCTGCATTGCGCGTTAACCCTGGAGGACGATCACACCGAACCCTCCTCTGGCTACTGAATAACGATCCAGATAAGACGGTCCGGGAACTTGCTAAGAAAGCGTATAAAAAGGTTCGGCACCTGAATCGAGGCAAACCGAATTTAGACGAAGGCGCGTCGCCGCGTAGACCGCTGTTTGAAGCGTTTTGGTGGCTTCGGCAGGCGCATCTCATAGCGCTTGACATAAAAGTTGATCGTGCGGGGGCAATGCGAACGCGCCAAAGAGAGTTGCACCGGACGCGGGAAAAAGGTGATCGTTACAACTGAAGAGATAACTAATTTCCGAAAAAATTTTAAAAATATTGGATATGTTAAATTTTTTACTCCTTTTCGTTGGAGTGGACTCTATATCTATAGACTGATAGAATTTTGACGCGAGTCTTCGCGTGAAGTGAGAAATTGGTAGAAAAAGGAAGTGATAACAATGGCGAAGAAACGTGTTGATGGTAGAAATCAGAACGTCCCTCATGGTAGTCTTGACAATCGTGCCAATCAACTGAATCCTAACAACGATGCTTATTGGAAATCAAGAGGTTCCGCACAGAAACCTGACGAAAAAAATAAAGTTACCTCGAAAAAACGGAAATAAGGTAAACTTTCCTACACATGTTCCGTTTAATATAATGAGAAACATTAAAATTAGCGATTTAATAGTAGCGTTTCTCTACACTTACTGATTAAAGGTTAGGATTGATTTTAGTATCTGTCGCATTAAATCAATACCTATCCCACATTTTGTTCTATTATTTGCGTAAGAGCACTCCAGAGGACCTAAGCACCTCTTAAATGTGCTATAACACTCATCAGAACGACGTAATAAGTAGGTGCCCATATCGGACTTTTTACGTCAAAATTAGGAGTTAATAATGAACCTTCGTTTTTTCGGCGGTGCCAATGAAGTTGGTGCTTCCTCCACGTTAATTGAAATTGATGGATATCGTATTCTCGTAGATGCAGGTATCCGAATGGGCCCTGGGCAGGATCCACTGCCTCATTTCCCGGACTTTGATACAGTAGGCATGCCGAATGCAGTCCTTCTGACACATGCACACACGGATCATACGGGCGCGCTACCGAGATTGAGAAACCTTTGGCTTGCAGGTGTGAAGATCTATCAGACACCTGCGACGAAGGCTATCACCCGAGTGTTATTAGAAGATAGCGCGAAACGGATGCAGCGTGAGGAACAAGAAGAGAGTAAACAGCCTTTGTATACTCTCGATGATGTCGACGTGTTCTTGCATTGTCTGGGAGAAGAAGTCCGTTGGCTTGAACCCGTACCAATCTGTGAAGGTGTAACAGCCACATGGATTCCCGCTGGACATATTTTGGGTGCGGCAATGATTTACATTAAAAGCAAGTCTGAAAGTATTCTGATGACGGGCGATGTGTCTGTTAGCAAACAGTTGACTATTCCGAGTGTGGATGTGCCAAAGTGGTGTAAGCCTGACGTGATGGTGATAGAATCAACTTATGGTAATCGCCGGCACAAGGTTAGCCGGACCGAAGAAGCAAAGAGACTGGTCAACGACGTAGCCAACACGATTAAAGAAGGCGGCATGGTGTTACTCCCCGCCTTCGCTGTTGGGCGATCTCAAGAGGTCATTCTAATTCTGAAGCAGGCAATGGAACGTAAAGAGATTCCTGAGTTTCCCGTGTATGTTGATGGGATGGTGCGCGATATTAATGGAATATACTCCCAATTTGCCGACGAACTGCAACGACCTTTGCGAGGTAAAGGGAAACAAGGTGAGTCTCTTTTTTATTCCGATATGATAAAAAAGGTACCACGCGGGACTAAACCTGAAAGCGTTTTAGCAGAGGGACCGTGCTGTGTCGTAGCATCTTCAGGTATGTTGGTCGGTGGCAAGTCTGCCGCTTACGCTAAATATTTAGTCCGGGATCCGAGAAACCTGATTGCCATCACCGGATATCAGGCTGAGGGAACTCCTGGGCGTGCTCTCGAGGATATAAAGGGATCCGAAAACCGTGTGTGGTTTTTAGACGATGAACGCTTTGATGTCAAGTGCCGAGTGGAACGTTATTCACTTTCAGCACACGCGGACAGTAAAGAACTACTGGAGCTGGTTAAGAAAGTGCAACCGCGCAAACTGTTTCTTGTACATGGTGATGCAGAAGCGCGTGGAGAATTGTTTAAATCTGTCTGTAAAGCATGTCCGGCAGTAGATGTGAAACTTCCTGAAAATGGTGAAGTGCATCGTATGGAGAAACGGAAAGGCATTGCAGGAGGCAGAAAACTGAGTAGTGACAGAATTCTCCGTGAAGTCGCTGCTTTTGTCCAGAAGATGGGACTGACAGGTCCATTTCGCGTACGAGAGTTAGCGGAGATGTGGTTTGGCACAGAAGGAATCACGCCTCTGGCGGTAAAGTTCTTTGAATGGTGTTTGTCATTAGAGCGTTGGTTTTTTGAGCGTGACAGGTCGGACAATTTGTTCCGCTTGAAGCAGCCTATTTGAACACTGTCCCTTTAAAAAAGTGATCCGGCAAAAATTGTCGGGGCACTTTATTTTACTGCACTAAACTTTGGACAATTTTAAATTATTTAGATGCGATACACATTTCGCCCCGCTGGGGCTTAGACCTTGCAGGGGCGGCATTTCTATAAACATTTCGCCCCGCTGGGGCTGCCCCTTGGCACATTCCGAGTTCATTTTTCTGTGAGTTGCGTTTGTGTGAGAAACCTTCAGAAAAATCAGAAAGGTTTTGAAAACCAAGCATGAACCCGACCAAAATTGTCCAAACTTTAGTTAATGCAAGTTGCCACCTTTTTATTCACATAGCACTCCGAAATCAACGGTATGAACGCCGTATGGCATTCCCCGGGGGTGCTATCGTGCAAATGCGTCATTTTCTATAGATATATCGCCCCTGAATCAACGGTATGAATGCCTGATGGCATTCCCCGGGGGTGTGGAAAGAAGGTAAAAAAACCTTTCTGAAATGGGCAAAATCTGTTAGTAGCAACTTGAGTTATTTTAACTTATATCTGTTTTCTACTAAGATGAAATCGGGGCATATTGTGCCAATAAGTCTCTCAAAATGTTTGCTTTGTCTAGAATTTCGTGGCTTTCAAAGTTGTGTATTTCAAATAGACTTAGCAACTGCTTATAGAGGTCTGGAAGTTCTAAAATCTCCACAATCTGCTCCTGAATCCATTTATCATAGGCGATAGGGTAGATACGTTGGGCAATGAAGAGGGCTTGTAGGAATTCTCGAAAGGCATCGTAAAATCGATGAAAACACTGGAAATGCAGCCCGCGCTCAACGTAAAGCGGAATATGGTCGAGATTGTTAAGACAATACTTCCGCACCATCAATAACCGCTCGCGACGCAAGGTTTCATTGTAGTACGGCAACCATCTTGCCTTGAGTTTATTGAAGTAATCGCTTTTCTGATGGAGCGGGACACTATAGACAAGGTAATTCCCGATTGCTAATTCAAATTCGTCAGGACCGCTTGTCCAGCCGCGAGGCGTTGGAACAAAGTGCCCATCGCTGAACTCTAAATCGACATGTGCGTATTTCCCGACAGCGGCGAGTTTCTGAAAAACAGAGGCAGTCCTATAAAATTCGTCCCACGCTTTCTGAATGTCTGCCTGTGCGGCGGACATGATTTCGGGTCTGCCGAGAACGAGCATATCCAGACAACTATCCCGACTTGCCTTGCCACGAGCACATGAACAGGTTAGACAAACAGTTTCAATTTCTGGGATTGCGGTGAAGAACTCGATAATTGCCTCAGTGGCGTGTTGATGTTCAGGGGTTGGATAGTGATTCATAACTATTTGTGTGTTCATGAATCCGTTGACGTTCACGGTTGACATTTGGATCCGCTCGGCGAGGGATACCGGTGATTGCATCGACGGATTCATCGGCTTTAAAGCGGAGGTAAAGTTTCTGCGATTTCGCAGCGAGCGACGGATTCTTGAGGGCACGATAGCAGCGCATCATGTTGTAGTGTGCGTCCAGGTCTTCTGGGTCGACTGTAAGCGTCTTCTGGAATTCAGTCAAAGCGGTTTCGTAATTACGTTTCAGAAAGTACATACGCCCAAGTTTATTTCGAACACGGGTGTCGCGCGGAAATTGCGCAGCGGCGCGTTGGAGATGCTCAATCGCTATATCGTAATTGCCGTAAGTCTCCTGAACAAGAGCATAGAAGTAGTGAACTTTGGCGCGATGCGGATTCTCGGGTGGTAGTGTCTTCTGAATTTCAAACGCTTTTTCGAGCATTGCCTCGGCACCTTGCATATTTCCTTCTTCGATTCGACACCGCGCGATATTCACCCATCCATCAAGGTATACGGGATCTATTTCGGTCACCTTCGAGAACGCAATCTGAGCGGCTTTTAGATCGCCTTGTAGGAGAAGCCCAATACCATAATCGTTCCAGCGTTCACGTGCGTTGTCGTCTATAGGTCGGGAATCGGAGTTCCCTCCTACCGAGACGTCTATAGGTCGGGAATCGGAGTTCCCTCCTACCGAGACTTTTAAGGTTGCTTTTTCAGATGCCATTACGATAATTGGTAGATTCGGAATCGCTTTGATTTTTCCAGCAACGTCTGAGGTATCACCCGTCCAGACCCACCTGCCGTCATCGTAGCCTTTATCTATCTGAAAATCGGTGTCTTCTGGATCGCGCACACCGGCATAAGCCCATTGTGTGTGCCACCAGTTGAACTTGCGATAGTTAAGTTTCGCCTCCAGCATTAGCACTTTTCCAGCATCGGGTGGGATCTCAAGTCGGTAACGGACAGTATCGGCGGCACCCGGCGGGATTGTATTTGAATAGAGGATAGTCCGGGTTGCCCAAGCGTTCCGTTTATTAATGAGGTTCCCGTGTTCATCGAGCATATAAGCCCGGTAAAAATGCGCCCCTGGATCAACGGGTCCATTTCCATCGGGTGCGGTGATCCTGCCGTTCCAGAAGACTATCTTTCCGTTTTCATCGGTGGCTTTCAATTCCAACCAGATGTCAAAAGCATCAATCGTTCCAGCGGGGAAACGGTGCCCAACGTTTCGAGTGCGTACCACTACATCAACACGCATGCTTTCGCCAGGCGTGACCGCAATCCCACCGCTTGGGATCGGAGCGCCGTCCGCAAAGAAATCTAAGGTGACCGCTTCGTTTTGTAGAAATTCAGTCACAGTCTTAAGCTGATCGGGATGCTGATTTACAAAGGGCAGTGCAGTATTTGCAGCGGGAAAGCGGTGATTGTGAACTTTGCCGTTGATGTTTCCTGCATCCTTAGAATAAACAAGCGGCATGTGGCAATCGACACACTTTTTCGCTTTTTCGGGATAATAGAAGGACAACGCCCCTTGATGAGAAACACCACTTTTCTGCCATTGGTCATAGTCGTTGAAGCCGCGTATCCATCGGAAATTATTAACCGGCTCATCGAGATGTACTTTATGGCAGGTTGAACAGAATTCGGCGGTATTTTGACGGTGGAACGGCTTAAGAAAACTCTTTTTATGCGGTTCCGGGTCAAGTCGGATGAGGTAGTTGTGCAAATTGCGGATAATAGGGTTATCGCTGGCAGCAATGTCATGAAGCGGTGGGTATTTAATTACATACCCGCTATTGCCCATCGTATCCTTGACCTTTTCAATAGAATGGCACGCTGTGCAAGCAAGTCCGGCTTGTGCGGCAGGCGTATGGAGGTTTTCGCGAATAGGTCTATCCATCACGCCGTTTAGGAGAATTGCCGGATCGTGGCACCCTCCGCACCACTTAGAGGGTTGAATGCCGTTGACTTCTTGCATATAGATAATTGACTTTCGGTACCACTGGTTATTAAAAGAAGAAAAATGGTGTGCCGATTCGTTCCACTGCCGATAGATATCTGGATGACACCCTTTTGCGGCGCAGGTCTCAGATGTGAGAAAGAAATCGGTCGGAATTAGCGCGCCCGTCTCGGTCTCGACGGACGCGGGGAAAAAGTGACCGGTTGTGCCACCGCCTTCCTCGTACATGCTTGTGGGAGGCAGTGCTGGATTTTCAACGAGGTAGGTTTCATTCGGGAGATAGTGCTGCGTAAGTCGCGCGCCAAGAGGGAAAAGGACAATGCCGACCAGGACCACTATACCCACTTTTCTCAATGATGGCGTAAGCAGGTCGCCGTCTCGCAACAGGTGAACGGAAAAAAGGAGGCTACCGACACCGACAGTGATGATGTGTGTGATGAGTAGCCACCGATACGGGGTTGTCGCACCTACAACCATCAGATAGCCGCCGGAAATGATACCCACAGTTATCCCAATAATTCCTATCCGTCCGAGCGTTGAGATCCGCCTGAATTGTTTATAGGCATAAATGCTGAACGGAAGTATCAGCGCAATACCGAGTCCAACGTGGAGCAGAACGTTAAAGATATAGAAGAGCGTCGGTTCGCCGAAACTGAACAAGTAGGCACTGTTTATGAGTAGAATGAGAAGGGCAGATAAGGAGACTTTTTTCATTGTTGAATCAGGTCGGGGTTAGAAACCCCTCCTACCTTATCCTGCGGTGTAGCCGCCGTCAATTGGTAAGGCGATGCCTGTAACAAACGCCGATTCATCGGAGGCGAGGTATAGTGCCCCATAGGCAATTTCTTCGGGCTGTGCCAGTCGGCGCATAGGATGTTTATCGGCGAGGACACGATACTCCTCTGGTGTTTTGATGACCCCGGCGACTAAAGGTGTTTCAACGAAGCCAGGACAGATACAGTTAACTCGGATGTTGTCCTCCGCATAATCGAGTGCTATGCTGCGTGTGAGGTTTGTCACGCCACCCTTAGCAGCAACGTACGCTGCCCGTACATCCGCCCCAACGAGACCGTAGATGGAAGACAAGTTGATGATAGAACCACCGCCGTTTTTCTGCATTGCGGGGATCGCTGCCTTGGCAGAGAGATAGACACCAGTGAGGTTGACATTCAGGCACCGGTGCCAGTCTGCCTCCGGTAAATCACCAACTGGAAGCCGCATTGCAATTCCAGCACTACTGAGTAGGATATCCAGTTTTCCATAGCTGTTAAGGGCCTCCTGGACCATTCGCTCAGTGTCACCCGAAATTGTGACATCGGTCTGGACATAGACCGCTTCATTGCCTGCGTCGTGGATGTTTGCAATGGTTTGGTTGGCACCGTTTTCATCGATGTCAGCGACAACAATCTTCGCGCCGTGTTCAGCAAAAAGAATCGCAGTCGCCTTTCCAATACCGGATGCGCCACCTGTAATGATGGCTACTTTGTCTTTAAGTCGCATTATTTTGTTTTCTTACCAGTTGATTAGGGCTATTTATAGTAGCAGCGAGGTTAAGAAACCTCGCCTACCCCTTGTAATAAGAAATCGGTGAGGTTAGAAACTTCGCCTACCACATTATAGTTAAAGTCCTTTTTCCGTCCATTCTGCCGGGTTCACTTCGGGTGCCCCGATTTGATTTCTGAGCATACCAATGTTTTCAATCTCCAGTTCAATAACATCACCAGGTTGAATCCAGCGATCGAGTTCCCACCCGCATCCCTTTCCAACAGTGCCAGAGCCTAAAAACTCACCAGGATAGAGGGTCTCTGATTGCGAAACAAACGAAATCATTTCTTCAAATGAGTAATACATATCCGAGGTATTGCCATCCGCCCAGACCTCACCGTTGACTCTGGCGATCATTCGGAGATTATAGGGGTCGACAATTTCATCGGGTGTAACGAGACAGGGTCCCATAATGTTGCTATTATCGAAGTCCTTTCCTTTAGCGGGACCGAGTGCCATTGTCATGTGTCGGAATTGGATGTCGCGGGCACTAATATCGTTGTAAATGGTATAGCCTGCGATATATTCGTGTGCCTCTCCTATAGGAATATTTTTCCCGATTTTGCCAATATAGACACCCCACTCGAGTTCAAAATCAAGTTTCTGAGTGTAGTTGGGCCAGGTAACAACTACCTCGTGTCCAGCGATGGAGGACGGACTCGTGCTGCCGCGGTAGTAGTTTGGGAGTTTGAACCACTCTGGAGAAATCTCCTTACCAGTGATGCGCGCGGCGGCATCCATGTGGGTTTTGAATACACCGAAATCCCGCAGACTTGCTGGATGCGGAAATGGTGCCAGCAATTGGACATCGGCAACATTGAAAATTGTATCGGATGTGTTCGCACCGCTTTCAACCTGTGTAACGCGCTCTTGTGCGTCAGAAATACAATTCTGTTCAAAGAATTGCATCATATCTGGCGCAATTGGGGTGAGGTCAACGATTCGGTCATCAGCAATCCATGCACCAACTTTTGATGTGGTATCTGTCGATTTAATAAAGGTAACGAGTCTCATAAGTATTCTTTTTTAAACGACGATGCCTCCTTGTTCAAATGATTTCATAGTATGATTATACGATAGACACATTTAGAAATCAAGATTTTTTTGCGAGATGCTAGGGCTATTTAGTTTTCGGTTTTAACTTTGGTTTGCGTTTACATAAGTTAACGTTTTTTGACAATATCGCGAGCACAGCTCGCTCCTACAGCGGAAAATATACACATATATAAAGGGAATATGTAAAACTAAATGCCCCTGACAAGATGCCTGCATCAATATCTTAACCATAAACCATGTATGATTCGGTTAAAGTTAAGGGAGTTTAGGCTTGGTTAGCAAATGTGCGGGGGGAGGCTCGCCTGTCAAGGTCTCTAAAAACTCAACGAGATCTTTTTTCTCTTGTTCAGTGAGATGGAGCGGTTCGACTGCTACTGCCTGCCTACCAGCAAATTCATTTGTCGAGCCACCAGCGTTATTAAACTCAATTACGGAGGCGAGTGTCGGAAATTCGCCTGTATGAAAGTAAGGTGCTGTTAGGGCAACGTTCCGAAGCGTCGGTGTTTTGAACTCCCCTTGATGTTCCAATCGCGGTTCCAATAGATTCAGTATCTGCGCAGCATCCGCTCTCGAATCACTATAGATACTTGCGCTGTTAAAAGGATCTGCCAAAAGTTCCGCGATGCCTTGGAAACGTCCAATATCTTCTGGCAATCTGTCTTGGGGTATCCCAAGATTATGGAAATCGTTATCCCTAAAATGAGGTGTGCCGTGGCAGAGTACACAAACGCCCTTGCCGATGAATACTTTCAACCCGCGTTTCGCTTCAAGTGTGATCGCCTCTTCATCGCCTGCGACATACCGATCAAAGGGGGCATTTCCGCTAATCAGCAGACGTTCATAGGCTTCAATCGCCTTCCCGATGTTCGCAAAGATGGTGTTTATAGCAATCCGATCTGCTTCGGACATGTTATCAAACGTTGGATCTCCAGCTTTGCCATCAGGTGGGAAGCGCCTGGCATCTTCGAGGTTCGGGAGAGTACCGAATATAGCTTCATAATCTGCTTGATAGTGCCGATGGACCAGATGGGCGTATTGAAGCCGTGTGCCAGCCTGCTCGTCCTCGCCTTCAAGCGCAAATAATGCCTGTGCCCAGAGGGTATCAGCGCGTCCATCCCAAAATTGCCATTCATTATAGGCAGCATTCAGCACAGTCGGAGCGTTTCTCGTGCCGCGCCGATTGCCTAATGAAGTCGCTTCTACATCGGCAAATCCGTGAAACGGAGAATGGCATGTCGCGCAAGAGATTGTGTTGTTCTTTGAAAATCTGGCATCAAAGAAAAACATCTGCCCCAATTGTGCCGCATCTGGGTTATCAGCGAAGCGATTTGTGGGGTTTGGTGGGGGCTTGTTAGGTAGTGGAGATAGACGCTCAACCACCGCCCATTCGCTATCGCTAAAGAGGTCGGACGTCTCTGTAACTTGTTCTACTGCTGGCTCTGATTGCATCTCTGCGAGGTCCTCTTCACCACAGCCAAAGAAAAGTAGAATGAGGTTGCATAGAGTCCAGAGGGCTATTAGACGCATGATTGCTATTCCAAGACACAAACTGAATTGGTGGCACCCGTGAAGAGTGCCTTATACCGTTAAGGAGAGGAACAGTTCCTCCAAGGACATCTCCGTCGTGTGCATTCCGAGGAGTTGCCAGCTGTGTCCGACAACGGTTTCCGCGACCAGCGCCCGAATGTCGGCTGCCGGTGTATAGTGAAGATTGACGGTGGTGATGTCCTCTGTACGAGACGTGCTCTGCTCAACTCGAACCACATCTGGAATGTCCTCAAGGACAGCGAGGACGTCATCAACGGGTGCGCCTGCAACCTCAAGGGAAAGGATGAGCGGTGCGACCTGCAAGTTCTCCATATCGCTGAGAGGTGCGTCGTCTTGTTCAGATACAGCACGTCCGTTCTCTAACCGGATATCCCCTGTGATTTCGCCTCTGCTGATAACAATCAAACGCTCACACGTAAGGCTGGCTTCAGGCAAAATGTGAGTGCTGAATAGAATCGTCCGTTCTTTGCCGAGTGTTTTGATTAACTCTCGGATTTCGACGATTTGGCGTGGATCTAATCCAGAAGTGGGTTCATCAAGAATCAAAACATCAGGTTCGTGAATAAGTGCTTGTGCTAAGCCGACGCGTTGTCGGAAACCGCGAGACAACTGCCCGATGATTTGATGCTGACGTTCCGTGAGTCCGCAGGACTCAAGGGCGTTATCTAACTGATGCCTAATATTGCCACGCGGGACGCCCCGGATCTTTGCCATATATTTCAGGTACTTCGTCACGGTCATTTCAGGATAGAGCGGGACATTTTCGGGGAGATAACCGACGCGTTTGCGGACCTCCCGCGACTCTTTGAAAACGTCATATCCAGCGACAGTCACGCGTCCGCTACTCGCAGGCATAAAACAAGTGAGGATTCGCATTGTCGTAGTTTTGCCCGCCCCGTTGGGACCAAGGAAACCGACGATTTGTCCCTTGTCTACCTGAAAGGAGATGTCCTTGAGCGCTTGGAAAAGACCATAATTCTTTGTAACATTTTGAACTTCAATCATTCTTTTACCCTACCCCTGACGGGAACTGTTAGGTGCAACTTGGTATTCACAGTTTTTTCAAGAACCCGCATCGCGCCGATGTTGCGATGCTGCCCCCAGCGGCTAAGGTCTTTCAACCTCTCTAAAGAAAATCCCTTCGTCGGATACTGAAGTTTAAATCCCGATCTCTGCCTAATAGATAGGGATTATTATCTGGTTGGACGGCTTCTGATTCGGCAAGCACATCGGGGAGATCTATTGTTTCGCACCGGACATCAACTCGATCGGGATAGACCAGCACCTGCCGCCACATCATCGGGTAACAGATAATGCCAGACGAGATGATGCACAGCATACCCTGATCCCTAAAAACCCGATTAAGATGCAGATGTCCACAGAAGAACGCCAGAATCTGTTCTTCAAAAGGAGTCATAACTTCCAGAATCTCCGCAGAATTGGCGATTCTTGAACCGATACCTTGAAACTCGACACTTGGAAAAGGGAGTTGGTGCGAAAAGACAAAAACCTCTTGATCGTAATCGCTCGCTCGCTTTAATTCTCGTTCCACCCACGCCAACTGGTTAGTGCTAACATATCCGTGGGTTAAATCTTCCGGGACCTCCTGTGAATCTAAGAGGATAAACCGAATATTTTCATGCACAAAACAGGTTGATCCCATGCCGTTGATACCGAAGCGTGCCAAATAAGAATCTTTAGCACCGGTTTCGGGATGGAGATCGTGGTTACCTGGAATGTAATAACAAGGTGCATTTATACGCCCACCAAGCTGCTGTGCGCTATCAAGTGCAGCTTCGTATGCTTCGGCGGACATGCCAAAACTGTTGCCACCACACACAATATCTCCGCCATGAATCACGAAGTCAGGATCAAAGGCATTCAATTGTTCAACCAACTTCTCATAGAGGAGGAGACTGTTTTTTTGTTGTTGCAGCCCACCTGAGAAGTTCTGCGTTGCGTTTAGGTAGAGATGTGTATCCGTAACAAAGGCAAATTTAAAGAGTGTCATAGCATATCTCTTTTTTCGGCGAGGTTGGAAACCACACCCGCAAAAACTCTAATTTTAGGAACATAGACGTTTGGTTAAAAGTGCGATATAAGTAGGCGTATTGGTTGCGCCGATATAGCGTTCAACCTGCCACGCTGTCCCCTCAAGGATGTCTTCCATCTCCGGCTTTGAAACAAAGAGGTAATCAAACCACGGCGTGGTATATTGCCGGTAACGGATTCGCAGTCGCAGCTGGCCACCCATGCGTCCCCGATCTCGGTTAAACTGATGATAGGCCAAATGGCAAGGCTCCTCTGTTTGATAGGGGTCAAGGGTTTCGGCGATAATCTTTGCAGCATGGTTTGTCATGGCAGCGAAACGTCTCAATAGCCATCTTGCTCTTTTATAACTTCCAACAAGTCCAAAATTGTGTCCCATCATAAGAATTGTATCAAAGATACCGATTTTGGAACTCAATTGCGTGATAGGCGTGACAAGTGAGTTTTTGAGTCCTCGATGTTCACAAGTTTGGATAGCCAACGGCGAGATGTCCGTTCCTAAAACATCGTGTCCTTGTTTTTGGAGATAGAGACAATGTCGTCCTGCACCACACCCAATATCTAAGACCCGCCCTACAGCGTCTTGGATTCCAAGTTTCTGGTGTTCAGCCCAATCTTCATATTCAGCGAAATAATTAAAAGGTCCCAGCCGGCTTACATCAATGAAACCATCTTCCCGCTCGACGATTTCAACATTTTCTCGACCGTTATGATAATCTGAAAGCAGATGTCCATAAGCATCTTGAATATCAGTTAGCATTTTACTACCCTTTAACATAACCGGTCGTTCCATTAGGGTTAACCCATTCAGTTTCCCAATGCGTTTCAATACCTTCACGCCACACCTGTGCCGCCTGCGTCAGTTCAGAGGTGAGTTGGGGATGTGTGTCTTTTAGATTCCTCGTTTCACCCATGTCGATTTCGAGATTAGCGAGGTGTACATCGTCTTCCGAGGGTGCACCCTCTACCAATTGACCGTTGAGCACTAATTTCCAGTTATCGCGGCGCACGGCGGTCTGTTTCCCCATCTCCCAGTAGATTTCACGATGCGGTGTAGATTCACCGTTCACAACCACAGGTAGGATATCCGACCCATCAAGTGTGTATTCGGAAGGATCCCCACCCGCCGCGGCAAGGAAGGTTGGGAAGACATCCATTGCTGCCCCGATTTCACCAATCACTTGTCCAGCAGGAATACGCTGGGGCCAGTTCATAATTCCAGGTGAACGGATACCACCCTCATAGAGGCTGAACTTGTGTCCCTTCAATTTACCAGCAGTACCGCCGTAATACGGATCCTGTGTCCCGTCTAACCAGTTTCGGGTTTCCCGTGAAGGTCCGTTATCACTCTGGAAATAGGAAAAGGTATTTTCTGCGAGTCCGAGTCTCTCCAGCTCGGCGAAGATTTCACCAACACTATCATCAACGGCACTCAACATCGCTGCCATAATTTGCCTGTCCCAAGGCAGATTCGGGAAGCGATCGACATACTTCTGCGGCGCGTGCATGGGATAGTGCGGTGCGTTGTAAGGCACATAAAGGAAAAAAGGCTTGCCGAGTTCAACAGATTTGCGAATATATCTAATAGCATACTCGGTGATAAGTTCGGTGAAGTACTCACCATTTCGGTAAATTTCTTCACCATTTTCCCAGAGGTCGTGTGTCTGATCAATACCGCGTTGTGCCATACCCCAGTAGAAGATATGGGAAAAGAAATCGATGCACCCCGCCATAAACCCGAACCAGTCATCGAAACCGTGGTGTTCTGGTCTCGATCCTTCTGCGAGTCCCAAATGCCATTTGCCAGACATAGCGGTGTAGTAACCACGCACCCTGAGTGCTGTGGCGAGGGTAGGGACAGACGGTGGTAATCCAGTGGCGGTGCGATGTCCTGCTAAAATTGCGCGGACTCCGGCATGGCAAGGATAGCGTCCCGTTAGCAATGATGCCCGTGAAGGGGAACAGACAGGTGAGTTTGAGTACCAATCCGTGAAACGAGTACCTTCCGCCGCCATTCTATCAAGATGTGGCGTTTTGAAATCGGTCGCGCCCATACACGACAGATCGCCATATCCTTGGTCATCCGTGAGAAAGATAATAAAATTAGGTTGCATCTTTTTACTTATGGTGCCTCTGACGAAACCCTCCGTTGTCAGGTTTCGGCTGGTTCTCTCCTTTCTCAGGAAGGAGAATGAACCTCAAGTTAGAATGAGAAAAGTTGTAACACTTCAGGAATCCGATCTGGACAACGGACAGCTCGGTTAGCATCCAATCGTTAAAAAATTATTCTTTCCAGAAACTCCGGTCGAGGCTCCGATATTGTATGGCTTCAGAGACATGGACCGCCTCTATATTTGGATTCCGATCCAAGTCAGCGATAGTGCGTGCAACCTTCAAAATTCGGTCATAGGCACGCGCGCTTAATCCTAATTGATTAATCGCGACGCGGAGCAGGTCTTGTGCTTGGGAGTCAACCTTGCAATATTCCCGAATTTGCCTGGGTTGCATGGTTGCATTAGCATGTATTCTCGTGCCAGCAAAACGCTGATGCTGGGCTTGGCGTGCCTCTTCTACTCTTTCTTGCACGATTGCCGAAGGCTCTCCAGTCGTTTCGTCAGCAAGATCAGCGTATTTCACGGCTGGCACCTCAACTTGAATATCAATCCTATCCAACAGCGGACCGGAGATACGCGAAACGTAGTTCTGAATCTGGGTCTGTGAACATTTACAGTCTCGGGTCGGGTCACTAAAAAACCCACAAGGACAAGGATTCATTGCGGCAACGAGCATAAAATTCGCCGGATAAGTGAGAGATGCCGCTGCACGGGAGATAGTCACCTGTCGGTCTTCAAGGGGTTGCCGCATCACCTCAAGGACATTCCGACGGAATTCGGGGAATTCGTCTAAAAAGAGGACACCGTTGTGTGCGAGGCTCACCTCACCCGGACGCGGTACATTTCCACCTCCGATCAAACCGGCATCTGAAATGGTATGATGGGGTGAACGATATGGGCGCGTCACAACCAAGGGTGTATCGCTTGGGAGAATACCAACGATGCTCTGAATTTTCGTCGTTTCTAAGGACTCCTCCATTGAGAGTCTGGGCAGAATCGACGGAATTCGCTTTGCAATCATCGTTTTACCAGAGCCGGGGGGTCCAATCATGATGAGGTTATGTCCACCGGCGGCGGCAACCTCAATAGCACGCTTGACATGCTCCTGTCCCTTCACATCAAGCAAATCAAGAAGGGATTCTGTGTGAGTGGTATGTGGGTCAGTGCCGAGCGTGGGAGGTTCTGGTGATATCTCTTGCTCAGAATTAAGGAACGCAGCAGCTTCTGCTAAACTCGCAACTGGATAGACGTTGACCTCTTCTACAATTGCGGCTTCTCTGGCGTTTTCAGCCGGAAGGATGAGGTTTTCGATGCCATTCTCTTTTGCAGCAATAGCTATAGGAAGTGCGCCTTGTATTCCACGAATGCTCCCGTCGAGTGCAAGTTCACCTAAAACTATGATATTTTCAAGCCTTGTAGGGACTATCTGATTGGTAGCCGCCATGACCCCGATTGCGATGGGGAGATCAAACGCCGAACCCGCTTTTCGGATGTCCGCAGGTGCAAGGTTTGCTGTGATTCGGGTCTGTGGAAAATAGAAACCAGAGTTCTTGATCGCTGCAGTCACCCGGTCTCTACTCTCTTTGATAGCACTGTCTGGTAAACCGACGGTACTAAAAGATGGAAGCCCACCGGCTACATCGACTTCAACTTTCACGATATAAGCATCAATTCCCAGCATTGCACTGCTTAGGACGGTTGCGAGCATACAGATATTTCCTTCCAAAAGTTGTCAGCTATCAGCAATCGGCTAATGTAAATGCTGGAATGGCTTCGGAAACCTTCATAGCGAGTAGCATATAGGAACAAATTCTGCTTTAGTAGCATAATTTGGAAACCTCGCCAGCGGTTCAGAGGTACACGTCTCGATTTTACGATGTCCAGTTAAAAATGTTCAAGTACGTCAGAGACTGCGGTTTGTTATAATACACAACTGAGCAGGCTAACTTAAATCTCCGGTAAGTTTACGCAATGCCTGTAATTGCCGCTGATTGGCTATTACCAGCAATGCATCCCCGGCTCCAACCAACTTATCCCCGGGCGGATTATAAAGGAACACACCGTCCGTATAGCGGATGGCGAGGACGACTAATCCAGTCTGTTCCTGGATATTTGCGTTTTTGAGAGAAGTCCCATCTAAGGGGGCATTCCGCTGAACAATAGATTCAGCAAAATGGGTGCCTTGCTGATCCTGGGTGATACTTGCTAAAAACTCTACGAGATGCGGATAGAGTATACTGGACGCAAGTCGGAGGCCTCCAATATGATCCGGTAGCACGACTTCATCTGCCCCTGCAGTCACAAGTTTTCCAGGGGAATTATCTTCAACAGCCTTAGAAGCTATTTTTAAACGCGGGTTGAGCTTCCTGGCAGAGATCACAACGAATAGATTATCTTGGTCTCGACTGAGGCATGTGACAAGTCCCTGTGCTCGCGTGATACCCGCCCGTATGAGCACTTCATCATCGGTTGCATCACCTTGAAGATATGGAAAGTCTCGCGTGTCAGAAAGGTGGATAAGCCGTTCTTCCTCGAATTCAATACCGACGAAATCTACTTCTGCCTTCAACATCTCGTCAAGTACATGCACACCGGTATCGCCGAGTCCACAAATAATATAGTGATTCGATAATTTGTCAACAGTTCGGACCATTTTTTGTTGTCTAAAAAAACTTTGTAATTGTCCCTCAATTAGAAAGGCAGTAGCGATGGTGACACTATAGGTGAACACACCAAACCCACCGATGAGCAGAAACAGCGTAAAGATACGTCCGGCATCGCTCATATTCATGTTGCCATACCCAACAGTAGTCAAGGTAATGACAGTCATATAGATTGCGTCAAGTAGCTGCCATCTACGAATCGGATTGTTATTTTCGAGCAATAGGTAACCGACGGTTCCGGTTACGAGCAAGCCGCCAAGCATGGCCAAAGCGATTAGGATCTTGCGTTGATAATTCATTCTCCTCTTTTATAACTGTGCGTCAGCATTTTTCTAAGCGGCTACCTGAAATTCGTGTGATTTCTCCGAACCTAACGACACTTCTTGGCACTACGTTTGACAGCAGGATTCGGATCATGCCGTGCGATGTCGAAAAGGGTAGGGTGCGCAATTCTGTCAAGCGTAGGTAAGAGTTTAGCAACTTCCATACGTACGCATGCTGCTGGGTCTTTGAGTCCGCGTTCAAACCAGCGTTCGTGGTCGTCCAAAGCGTGTTTCGCGAGCGCAGCGAGTGCGCCAGCACGGATGCGTTTATTCTGGGATTCAGCGTAAGGCAGAATAGGAGCAACGTACCCGTCATCGCACCGGCTCATAATGCGCAAAGCATTGCAAACTACATCTACTGATTCGTCTTCAAGATGCAGAACACACCATTCAAATAGATCTATAATTCCGAATTTTTCAAGAGATTGAAGTCCTCGTACGCGTTTTTTCGGATTTAGATCGGAAACATCAGATAGCGATTTAGTGTAGCGTGTATCAACCTCTTCTGATTGAGGCAGTTCCTCCTGTGTACCAGTATACCGGACCTGGAGTTCAATCGTGTCGTTCTGAAGATGCTGGATAGGGAGCACTTCAGGACTGAAAGGAATTTTATCAAAGAACCCCGGTAACCATTGCTTGCCTTTCGTAAAAAACTCGTGCCGGTCAATGCATTTTCCGGTGCCTGATGCCATCCGATTATCCATCCAATGTGCCAACCGGACGATCCCCCAATGGTTTCGACTCACACCATTGTGGGAGTAGAGTCCCAGTTGACGGTTAACCCATTGTGCGAGCGCGGCTGGACAGGCAAGCAACTCAAAAAGGTTGGACTGTAGGAGTTGAACAGCCAAACGTTCGCGGACAGCAATAATACCGCCACGAAGGTGAAATTTGCCTGGACCGAGGCATCTGCGAAGTTCTTCCACATCCAATTTAGTCTGAATTACAATAGGTCTACCATGCCTGCGGCGTGCCTTTTGTCCAGCACGGTTTTTGGCGTATGCCCAGTTTGTTGTAAACCAAACAACTCCCCCGCGTGGACGAAACCCGTTTTCAATTATGCCCCTCGCGCTACTTAAGGTCGTGCCGTGATAGAATTCCATAAACGACTCCCCTTAAAAGTTTAACAAGGTTAACCCGATTTGTAACAGATTATTCATAAAAATCGGTAGCATTTAGATGTGCCCGGTCTTGCTATAGCTCAGTTCTCGCCGCGCCTCCGTTAAGAAGCACTTCCGTTTTCCTCAACTGATGTCTCTTTTTCCGTATGTAAAGCAAGACAAATTGTTCGCTAAAATCAGAATCAAATCAACGGTATGAATGCCTTAATGGCATTCCCCGGGTATGAAGCCCGTGTGGGCTTCCGAATCAACGGTATCTATGCCTGTGGGCATAGACCGGGGTATGAATGCCTTATGGCATTCCCCGGCTCACAATATGTAAAGCAAAGACAAATTGTTCGCTAATCGCTCACAATTTCCTCAGTGGGTGCATCTCCCTCGGTCTGCTCAGTCGTGGCTGCCTCCTGTCTACTGAGCACACGAACGTAACCCATCCTCAGTTCATAGAGGGTATTCGCCAAGAAATTGGCTTCTGGTGCGGTGAGGTTGCCTTTCGTTTTCTCCTCAAGCATCTCAATCGTATCAATAATATGTTTCACGAGCGGGAGGTTTATAACGACCTCATCCGTTTCGGGGTTAGGAATCCCCTCTAAGTAGAGCCTTCCCGTTTCTACAAGATTCGTCAGATAACTAATAAAATCGACAGGTGGAACCTGTTGCGCCTCCTGCTGAGCCGTGGTTTCTTCCATCTATCTCTCCTGATCTGTTTCATGCGGATGTTTGTAAGAAAGATCCCGCTATTCGTCATCAAAAAGAATAATTTGCGCGAGTAGGCTGCCTGCTTGGTTATTGTTGTGTGGATTTTCGTTCATAGCGAGAAAGATAACACCATCGGCGGGAGCCGGATTATCGTAGCGTGAACCGACCGCAAAAACAACATCTTCAATTTTGGCAATAAGTGCGCCGATATTCGTGCCAGGCAGCAGATAGTCGCTGGATCCGGGAGTGTTGGCAACACCGTCACCGCCACACCATCCAATCCGATTTTGTAAATCTGGGGACCATGCACCTTCTGCATCAATAACGAGCCGCTGTCCTTTTTTCACGCGTACATAACTTTCCTGCCAAACGGGACTTGGACGCGCCGTTCGGATAACAGTTAATGCCATATATACCTCCATCTAAGTAGTTATCAGTTGTCGGTTGTCGGTTATCGGTTAAGAGGTTTCCTTGTAACAATTATCACCTACTTAGCGGACTCGGGAAACCGTGATTTGTTACATAAGGTCTCTTAACTGACAACTAACAACTGATAACCAATGACCTACTACTCTTTATCTCGAATAGTAATATTCGTAATTCCGTCGCCAACATCAATGCTGTCAACGACATCCATGCCGCTGGTGACGTTTCCGAAAATGGTGTAATCACTATCAAGAATCGCGTCGCCTCGACAAATAAAGAATTCGGATGCATAGGAAACGCTTGCACCCTCTTCTTTTGCCATAGCAACAACGCCTCGCGACATTTCTTGCGAACCATTCTCAATAGGCAGCGTATCTCCAGCAGCAAGCTTCGAACCTGCTTGGATGAGGAGTTCCTCTGCGCGATTAAACTTCTCACCTTTGTAATACATGACTTGCGCGTTTTTGATGAAATTCTTGGAAGTTTCCGGTGCTTCGGCTGCGAGAAATTCAAACTCGATAGTGCCTTTTGCTGTTTCAATGACAGCTACCACCGTTGCCGGATCGATTTGGGGTTTTGCCGATGTTACCGCTGTGCCTGTGCCAGCGCGGCGTGCGCGGGGGACAGGTGCCGGCTTATCTTCTTGCGCGCAACTCAGCACGAAAGTAGCGAATAGAGTCGCCAAAACCGTGAGTGCTGCAGATGCGAAGAATTGGTGTTGCTTATTCCGCTGTTGCCTTAACATATTTTGACTTCGCCTCCAATCGAATTTTTGTCATGACATCGCCTATCGCTAAGCGATCAACGACATCCATCCCTTGAATGACACCACCGAAAGTAGTGTAATTGCCATCAAGGTGGGGTTGGGGTTTGAAGCAAATGTAGAATTGGCTCCCGGCTGAGTTCGGGGCGTTTGCGCGAGCCATCGCCACTGTGCCTCTGAGGTGTGGACGTTGGTTCGGATTTGTGTACTCGTCAACAATATTCCAACCGGGGCCGCCTGTTCCATCACCTTTTGGACACCCACCCTGAATGATATTCAGTCCGGGTGCGTCGACTTTCCTATGAAATGTCAATCCGTCGTAGAATTTCTCGTTAATTAACCTAATGAAGTTTTCTACTGCCACAGGGGCAGCATCGGAATAGAATTCAAGTACAAATATACCTTTGTCGGTTGTGACGACTGCGACCTGCTCTTCAGGTGTTAGGTTGCGATTGAAGGGCAGCGCACAGCCACTCACGGTTAGCAGTAAGAGAAGAGAAATCGAACATTTGTATAGCGAGTTTTGGCTTGCAAACCTCGCCAAAAGATAACGAGCTGCTTTCATCAACTCTCCTTTATCGTACCAGTTAGTTAGCTTTAAGGCGTGCCCAGACGGTTGTCAACTTCTCCTGTGCATCAACGCGGAGACTGACAGGCTCCGCCATATCTTTGAGCAACTCATCCTTGGTTAAGGCGTAATTATAGACTTTAATCTCATCAAGAGCACCAGTAAGAAACCGTCCGCTCCCACCGCGTGCCCCGATAAAAAGAGGGTCGTTGTTTGGTTTCAGTTCACCCTTACACGGCATATCAGCTTCGAGTTTGCCATCAATGTAGAGTAAAATATCGTCGCCATCCCAAGTGCCAGCAAGAAAATGCCATTCACCATCTTGGATACTGGGACCGATATTCTCGTCGTTACATCCATCTGGTAAATCGAAGAATTGAAGAATCGTTCCACCATTGTAAAGAGCAGCAAGATTATACAGACCGGAAATCCAAGCAGTCCCCTTCTCAACACCACTCTGGATTGCTTCCCCGCCTCCGACAATTGCCCAGAACTCAATAGTGATTGCCTCAACAATGTCAAGGCTGGCATGATCAGGAATTTGCCCAGAGGTTTTGCCGTCAAACTCCAACGCTTTTCCAAAAACGCCTTCAATTAATTTTGGATTACCCTTAAAGGTTGCGTCGTTACCAAATTCGGATATATCTTTCGCAACTTTCCCATTTAATTCATCAAAAGAGAGATGCAAGACCAACTCTTGTGCGTCACAAACCGCTGTAACTCCTATCAAAATGAGAAAAATTAACGAAAACATAGAAATTTGTTTCAATATACTATTCCCCAAGAGTGAATTATAAGCGACATTTTTTCAGATGTCAACCAAAATTGGAAACTACTAAACAGTTAATACAATTTTAATATAGCAAGCGTAAAAAAAAAAATCAAGGATTTTTGAGGATCCCGATTACAATCGCACCTACCTTGGTTGGGAATGTATGAGGATGGAAGGGTCATTTAGTTTATATATTTACTTTATATACGTGAATATTTTTCCCCTGTAAGAGCGAGTGTTTTTGCTTGGGTGTTTCTGCATGCTCGCGATATTCACAAAAAACATTAACTTATGTAAACTAAAATTGAGATCGGAACCGAAAACTAAATAGCCTTATGAGGATAGGACAGTGGCTTGACACGAAGCGTGTTAATTGGTATGATAACCTCAATGGAATGAACTCAGGACCCCGCCTTTGAATAAAACAGAAAAGGAAAACCATGCAAAAGTTAGCGATCGAAGGAGAGATGCACACGAATTCAATCGGCATGCAGTTTGTTAGAATTGAACCCGGGACCTTTATAATGGGTTCAGAGAATGCGGCGTTATCAGATGAATTGATTGACGGAAAGGCATATCTCCGCGATGGAGACGCCGACGAAAAACCGGTGCATCAAGTGACACTCACCACACCATTCTACATCGGTATTTTTCAGGTCACCAATGCACAGTACGAGGAATTCCAACCCGCACATAATAAACTTCGCGGTCTTCCTAATATGGGCTCGCAAGCACCGCCCTACATCGGCTTTTCACAGGACGATGATGAGGCGGTTGTGTTTGTCGATTGGCACGATGCAAATCGTTTCTGTGAATGGCTCTCCGAAAAGGAGGGTCTCCCTTACAGATTGCCGACCGAAGCCGAATGGGAATACGTGTGCCGCGCAGGTACAATGACTCACTTTCACACGGGGGACACATTACCTCCTGAGTTTCACAAAAACATTGGAGAGAGTTGGTATCCAGACGCTGGACGCAGCCGTGGCGCAGAAGAGGTGATGCCCTTGCATGTCGGGCAGACGCCAGCCAACGCATGGGGTGTCCACGATATGCACGGAAATGTAGAGGAGTGGTGCCAAGATTGGTATGGACCCTATCAACCTCATCCGCAAACCGATCCAGTAGGTAGGGAAACAGGTCTGTATCGCGTTACACGCGGTGGTAGCCACTCCACGTTGCTTTGTTACTTGCGTTCTGCGAACCGAATGGGGGCGGTACCAGAAGACAAACACTGGTACATCGGGTTTCGTGTCCTTTGCCGTGAAATGCCCCAGACATCGCCTACTCCTGCACCAAAGGTGGCGTTATGGGGGCGTGATGTTAAACAAGAACAGACGAGTTCCTCTGTCCCAGATATCCCTTACTTCGCGGTGCCGTTGACATACGTTAAAATTCTGGAAGGTTCAAACGGACCACTTTTTTCCGCACACAATCATGTCCCAGCGATTGTTGAATGTCCGAACGGTGATATGTTAACGGCATGGTATTCGTGCGTGACAGAGCGTGGACGCGAATTAACAGTCGCCGCCAGTCGGCTACGATTCGGTGAAACGGAATGGGATCCCGCCGAGCCGTTTTGGGGTCCACCCGATCGGAACAATCACGCAACTTCTCTGTGGCGAAATGAAACCGGACGAATTTATCATTTCAACGGACTCTCGGCTGCGGCGACGTGGGGTCCGTTGGCACTGGTACTGCGCTATTCTGACGATAACGGCGCGAATTGGTCGAAACCTCGCTTTATTTCTCCAGAACACCGACTCCGACACATGCCGATCACCTCTGTGTTCCGGCGGCAGGACGGCTCTATACTCCTTGCCTGCGACGCGGTGAGCGGTGGAAACGGTGGTACCGCAATATGGCTCAGCAACGACGATGGAGAAACGTGGTACGATCCCGGTGCTGGGCAGCCTATCCCGGAATTTGCGGCAGGGAAAAGCGGTGGGTGGATCGCTGGTATCCACGCCGCTGTGGTTGAACTCACAGACGGAAGGTTGATGGCTTATGGGCGCGGCGACACTATTAATGAACAGATGCCAAAGAGCGTCTCTTCAGACAGTGGAAAGACGTGGCACTACAGTGCAAGCCCATTCCCAGTTCTTTCGGGTGGGCAACGATGCGTGTTACTGCGACTCCAAGAAGGTCCAATTTTTCTCGCCTCCTTCACAGGTGATCGGAGAGCACCGACCCCAATGCCGATCATTGATGCATCTGGCAACGAACGCCTTGTTACCGGACTCTTTAGTGCCTTGTCCTACGACGATGGCGAAACATGGGAACACATCCGGCCGATTACGGATGACGGCGCAGACCGAGACATCGAAACGATGGATGGACGGACCTTTACGATGGGTTTAAACAGCGCTGAGCCCGGTGGTTACCTCGCTGTCTGCCAAGGGCAGAATGGAATCATCCATCTGATTAGCAGCCGTCAACATTACCGATTTAATCTTGCTTGGTTGAAAGAACCACCTCCATCAGAAATTAGAAAAATCCATAGCGAAAACGCATGAATTCAACCAGCGGGCTGGCTGGATATGCGGAAAGAATTTTTATTATCACAATCTCCCTGAACGAACCGCAAGTTTGTGTAGTTTTATCGGTAATTGTAGCCGGCAACAACGGCGCAGGTAGATATACGTCAGATTAACGTTATTTAACCAATCCACCTAAACGAACCGTAAGGTAAATTTAAAAAATGAAACTTCCCTTTTTGCATCAAGAAGTAGAAGTCAGCACCGAGTTACGCGAAAGCAACGACATTCTCAATAATCCCGATGCCCTGCGAGAGCGGATAGCAGCGGACGGCTATCTTTTGATTCGTGGATTACACGACAAAGAGGCTATCCTCACAGCACGCCGAGAAATTCTGGAGAAACTCAAGGAAAAAGGGATGCTCGCACCCGACGCTCCTTTAATGGATGGTATCTTTAACTCTGATTACCCTGAACCAACATCCACCGGTTCAATGGGCAACAAAGCGTTTACGCAGCTACCGGCATTCAAAGCAGTCGTTGAAGGTAAACCTGTGATGGACTTCTTCAAACAATTCCTCGGTGGCGAGGCGCGGACGTTCGATTTCAAATGGCTTCGCACAGCAGGACCTGGGTCTGGCTCTCCAATTCATTACGACATCGTCTTCATGGGCAGAGGCACCCAAGACCTCTACTCCTGTTGGACCCCCTTTGGTGACGTATCATTTGATATGGGTCCCATCGTCTTCTGTCTCGGCTCCAACCAATTTGAAAAGGTCCGCGCCACCTACGGACAAGCAGACGTTGACCGGGATCTGATTGAAGGACATTTCAGCGATAAGCCACTTGAAATTGTAGAGAAATTCGGTGGACGCTGGGCAACAACAACATTTTCAGCGGGAGATGTTATTATTTTCAGTATGTTCCTGATGCACGCCTCGCTCGTCAACACATCCGATAAGATTCGAATAACAGCGGATACGCGTTATCAACTCGCCTCGGAACCAATCGATGAACGATGGATTGGTGAAAAACCGAAGGGACATTACGCTTGGAAGCAGGAAAACGCCGAGATTGAATTGTTGCAAGCATCCCGGCAGCGGTGGGGTATTTAATTCTAACAAGACTCACACAGAATTGTGTCGGTATACCTATCTCTTGTGGGAGAGGTTGTAACCCCGATTTTTTATAGATGTTCGTAGGAGCTCTCTGACTTGCTATCATGGAGATACGCCAATATGCACAATGATCCGAGGGCGAGTGAAATTCACACAACACCCGAGAACAGCAAACCTAAACTCCTCGTCCCATTCATTCTCGTTTTATTATCTGCCGTTGCGATCGGTCTCGGCATCAGACACTACAGAAGCGGTGCTGAATCGACTACCGAAACAGCATGGGAGGTATATTTTAGCGAGATTGGTGCGGGGGTCCCTTCTCTTGAGGAACGGCTTACCGCTAAACTCACTGATGCTGTAGAACGAATTGATGCAGCGCTCTATCATCTGAATTCTGCCCCGATAGCCGATGCTTTAATCGAAGCACATAACCGCGGGGTCCAAGTGCGAATGGTGACTGAAACAGATAATATTGATGAGGAAGCAATTGGACGGTTGCAAGAGGTTGGTATCCCCGTCGCCGACGATGGAGATCCTGACCGCTATATGCACCACAAGTTCATCGTGATTGATGAGCGATACGTCTGGACGGGTTCCTATAACACTACCTACAACGGTGCCTACAAGAACAACAATAATGTCATATTTATCGATTCAGTCCCACTGGCGTATAACTTCGTACAGGAATTTCGGGAACTGTTTTTGGATATGGAAGTTGGGAAACCTTCTGGTGGGTTTTTGACAAAACTGAGCGATGGCACGCAGATTTCCACCTATTTTTCGCCAAAAAACAACACGATTTCGCCACTTCTGAAGGAGGTCCAGTCAGCGAAAACGTCAATTCACTTTATGGCGTTTTCCTTTACGCACGATACGCTCGGCGAGGCGATGCGTGCCTGCTTTGAATCTGGCGTTGACGTACAGGGAGTGTTTGAGAAACAACAGGTTGACGATCGATATTCCGAATATAACGCTATGAAGAATGCGGGGGTACCAGTTATCTTAGATGAAAATCGGGGGGCTATGCACCACAAGGTAATTGTGATTGATGGAGAGACAGTAATTACAGGTTCCTATAATTTTTCAAAAAATGCAGAAACCCGCAATAACGAAAATCTCTTGATCATTAAGGAAAATCGTGAGATTGCGGAAGCGTATTTAGGGGAGTTTGAGCGGATAACACGGTAATTGGGTTGATACTTCACTTCTTTTCGCCTAATATCACTACATGATGCTTTTCCGCCCCGTTCCTACCGACTTTAAGTCCGACCTTCGTATTGGGTCGCTTGGTTACAACACACCTTAACAATTCAGCATAGGAGTGTACTGACACTTCGTCAAACTCAAGAATAATGTCTTGGGGTAATAGCCCACATTTGTGTGCTGGGCTGCCCTCAATTACGCGAGTAACATAGACACCAAACTCACCCACTTCAACCTCAACACCGAGCCAACCGCGCGCCACCTTGCCGTGTTCTATAATTTCCTTAGCAACATCACGGACCGTTTCCATTGGTATCGCAAAAGTAATTTCTTGATTACGACTTGCTGGCTGTGAGGGTCGGATAAGGAGTTGTGTAACATTCGGGTTGCTCTCTTTATGGAACAACGCGTCAGCCGGTGAGTTGGTGCTGGTCGACTCGCTCAAAACTGCGAGTATCATTCCAACAATCTCTCCCGAAGTGTTTACAACCGCGCCCCCGCTGTTGCCGGGCGTAACTGCGGCGTTGATCTTAATTAAATCGCCGCACAATCGATCCGGCAAGGTATCCCATCCACCCACAATGCCGAAAGAAACAATGGGGCTATGCCCGTAAGAGCTTCCGATAGTTACCACCCAAGAG
The DNA here is from genome assembly GCA_028818705.1 of Candidatus Poribacteria bacterium. GTDB lineage: Bacteria > Poribacteria > WGA-4E > WGA-4E > WGA-3G > WGA-3G. The sequence goes on along the minus strand of JAPPNJ010000051.1, from coordinate 61,269 downwards.
CCGGTATTAATCTTTGAGGAATTCCCCCATTTGACAGGCACTTTCGGGGTAATCGTACGCCACGGCGGTGGGTCTTTAATTTTAATATCTGAGACATGAAGGACCGCAATATCGGTGAGGGCATCGCTTCCGATCAGTTTTGCTGAAGAAACTTCTCCATCATTAAAGATAACCTCTATCTTATTAGGTCTCTCCATCTCAAAAGTCGTTGTTACGACGTGCCCAGCAGTGTCAATCAGAATACCAGAACCGATATCCTGGCGTGTGAATGCTAACACCTTAGACTCTGGCTGGATCGATAGGGAGTTGACCTGTGTCGTTACCACTTTAACGACAGCAGGACGGGCAGCGGTGACGATCCTTTGAAAATCCCTTTCAAACATTTGCAAGACGTTTTCATTCGCAAAGCCAAAGGGGATTGCATAGAAAAGTAGACCCAGCAGTCCGATTATCAATTGTTGCTGTCTTAATTCTTTCACAAGCATGCGCTGTTTTCCTTCAAACCTAAGTCTTTTGATAACTGGAAGTTCTCTTTATGCGTGCATCAGTGCTACGAGCACCTGGATTAAAGCCCTCCGCGTGTGGAGGCGTTGGTATAACTTACCTGCTTTAAGATGTAATGCTGTTGCATCGGTTGCCTCGATGTTGAGATCACACCACGCGGTGAAAACGGATTCACGTTTTCCACTGAACGCCGCACATGCACGGGTAACTCAACAGGTGGTATTCCAACTTGAGACCGTTCAGGTGGGGAGGTCACCACTACACGGGGCTGGGAATCCTGATTGAATAAGGAGCCGTCCTGATAGAGGTAGCCACCAACCGCGATGAGAATCAATGCGACGATGCCACTGAATGCCCATCTCGGACGGCGGAACATGTCTTGCAGGCGTTCCCAAGATGTTGCAGCAATTTCCTTAACACCCCCGATCTCACGCCGTTCTTCAGCAAGCCGTTGCTGCAACCTCGGCATAAAATCGGGCGAAGGTTCTATCTGTGGTAATTGCTGGATCGCCTTAACAGATTCCTGAAACCGGGCATACTCGCTTTGACACATTTCGCACTGGGCAAGATGTGCCTCAAAGTCACGTAATACCCGATAATCAAGTGTATCTTCATAATGGGCAGAGAAGTGTTCCTCAGCCTGTAAGCAGTGCATAAATTGCTACTCCTATGAACATGAAACAAAAGATTTCAATTTATCTTTAAGCATAAGCCGAGCACGGTTGATCCGGGATTTTGTTGTACCATCTCGGAGTTCGAGTGTCTCACTAATTTCATCGTAACTCAGCCCTTGCAAATCGCGGAGGATAAGGGGAACCCTATACTGTTCTGGTAATTCTGAGATCGCCGTTTGGATAGCGTCATCCAACTCCTTACGCTCAAGGGCGACTTCCGGTTGGAAAGATGCATCGGCAGGTGCCCTCTCAATTAAGTCAATCTGCTCAACATCTCCCTCATCATTACTATCCACAACGTTATCAACCCTGTACCGATCACGTCGTCCTCGATTTCGCAATTCATTTTTGCAGAGATTCGAAGCGATGTGATACATCCACGTCTTAAAATGCGCCCGCCCGGGCTGGTAGCGCCGCGATGCTTTAAAGATGCGAATGAATGTCTCCTGTGCCAAATCCTCGGCACCATCTCTATCATTGATGAATCGAGCAATGAAATTGACGAGTGGCTGCTGATGCCGACGTACCAGAAGCGTAAACGCATTTTCATCTCCTGCTCGGTAGCGTTCCATCAACTCATCATCTAAATCAGGCATCAAGATCCTCCGGAGGTGCTTGTCTATAATATACACCATACCTTGGATTTGGTTGCAATTTTTTTTGATGTATCCGAAAGTAGGAAAATTAGTGTCTATAAAGATTGCTGATCGCTAACGGCTGAGAGGTGGCGAAACTACCGCCCTGACCGCTACACGGCTACCTACTTGACTCCAAAACAGATTTCCTGTATGATTACTGCAGTCAGATACTGCTATAAACCACAAAAGAATTTGTCACAGCCACGACTAAAAGATAAATTCAAAACGGAACGACCGAGTTCCAATGGAGGTCTACATGTTTAATCAGGTTTTACAAGAAGTTGAAGCACAATGTAGAGAAGAGAGAATCCCGATGCTGGGACCCGAAAAGGCGAAATTTCTCGCTGCTTGCGTCGAAAATGCCAAGCCGTCTCTCATCGTCGAATGTGGAACTGCTATCGGTTATTCCGGACTATGGATGCTACGCGTACTGAATACCCTTGGCACCGGACGCTTAATCACAATCGAAATAGATACCAATCGGGCAGCCCAAGCACAGACGAATTTTGAACGCGCTGGATTGGCAGACCTTGTCGATTCACGCGTTGGTGACGCACAGGAAACACTAAAAAATATTCAAGACCCTGTCGATTTTTTGCTCCTCGATAACAACTTCAACAACTATTTCCCTTGTTTTCAGGCAATTGAATCGCGGTTGACGAACCCTGCAACCGTTGTAGCGGACAACGTCGGTATTGGTGCCGACTCGATGGCGGATTATCTCGCGCACGTCCGTGAGCGTTACGAATCCGAAACACATTGGTTCGATATCGATTTGCCGTGGGTGAAACAGGACGCAATTGAAGTTAGTATTTACCGCCATTAATTCTTCGGTGATCCCCGTTGCAAAAGGAGAGTGCTTAATGGACTACGATTTCACCTCAGTCGCTCGGTTGCCTGCCCCAGATGATAACGTTGCTATCGCCATACAGACATTGGAGGGTGGCACACGCATCCGTCATAAGGGGCAGCAGTTTGAATTATCACACACGATTTTAGAAGGACATCGCTTTGCTATCCAGTCGATTCCAGAAGCCACGCCACTCTTATCGTGGAACTTGCCCTTCGGTTTCGCCACACGTCCCATTGCCCCCGGCGACTACGTGTGCAATCAAAAAATGATTGACTCGTTGTCAATTAGACTTTTGAATGGCAAGTTTCGGCTTTCAAGTTACGCCGAAATACCCTTCACCTTACCAGAAACGCCCAACTTTAGCGACAAAATGGCACCCTATATGCTCAACGAGGCAGAATTCCGCTCAGGGAAACAGGCACCGCATCATACAAACAAGCGGTATTTCCTCGGTTATCAACGTCCGGGCAATCGAGGTGTTGGTACGCGAAACTATATCGTCGTCATGGGAACGACCTCTCGCACTTCTGGCTTTGCGAGAAGACTCGCTGAGATCTGTTCACGGAACGTCAACGCTTATCCCAACGTGGACGGGGTCGTTGCTGTAACACATACAGAAGGCGGCGAAGGTAAGACCCCAAATAACATCGATATGCTTCTCCGAACACTCGCCGGTTTTACCATCCATCCGAATATCGGTGCGATGCTGCTCGTTGATTACGGCACCGAGGCGGTTACAAATGATATGCTCAAGGCATATATGACCCGTGAAGGATACGCTCTGGACGATGTCGTTCACCGTTTCTATCAGTTACAAGGGAGTTTCGACACGGACTTAGCCAACGGTGCGGAGATTATTAATGGATGGTTAGAGCATGTGAATAGCACCCCACGTACCGATCAGTCTCTGGAAAATCTCAAAATCGCCTTGCAGTGTGGTGGTTCTGATGCCTTCTCTGGCGTATCAGGCAATCCGCTCGCCGCTTATGTTGCGAAAGAGGTTATCCGTTATGGTGGGTGTGCCAACCTCGCAGAAACCGATGAACTTATTGGTTCGGAGGCTTACGTGCTTCAGAACGCCCGCGATCTGTCAACAGCACGCACGTTTCTCGATACAATCGAGCGCTTCAAAGAGCGTGCCGCGTGGCACGGGCACTCCACAGAGGCGAATCCATCTGGCGGCAACAACTTCCGCGGACTTTATAATATCGCCATTAAATCAATTGGTGCAGCGATGAAACGGCATCCTGAGGTCTGTCTGGATTATGTTATTGACTATAGCCAGCTGATGGAGAAATCAGGCTACTATTTCATGGACAGTCCCGGCAACGATTTGGAAAGTATCGCCGGACAGGTGGCATCCGGGTCGAACATGATTTTCTTCGTCACAGGGAACGGCTCGATCACCAATTTTCCCTTCGTACCGACCATTAAAATTGTCACAACGACGGGACGCTATGAGATGCTTTCTAAGGATATGGACGTGAATGCCGGTGCGTATCTCGACGGCACACCCATGGAAGAACTCGGTGAATCAATGCTCGACTTAACAGTGGATGTTGCATCGGGAGAACGCTCGGTTGGAGAGAAAGCAGGTCACTCCCAAGTCTCGTTGTGGCGTGATTGGAAACAGACAGGTCCTGTAGATTTAGACCGACTGTTGATGGAATCTGAAGTAAAGTCGGGTGAACCGATTTCGATTGAAACTGTGGTAGGAGCGATCTCCGAATCACGAACTCCGCAACAGTTGCAATTCCGCGCCCTCCAAACAGAAGAAGGGTGCCGTACAGATCAACTCGGACTCATCTTGCCGACGAGTCTCTGCTCTGGACAGATTGCGCAGATGATTGCACACGGTTGTAATGAACGGAAAATCGGCAAGGAACAGGGCATATCCCGCTTTGTCGCGCTTCCACATACGGAAGGGTGTGGCGTCTCCAGCGGACGCTCTGAGGAGATTTACACCCGTACGATGATCGGACACCTCACGCATCCGACGGTTGCCCTGGGTTTGCTCCTTGAACACGGTTGCGAAAAGACACATAACGACCACGTCCGACATGAGATTCAGCAGTTGGGAATATCGCCAGAACGCTACGGTTGGGCGAGCGTGCAATTGGATGGCGGCATTGATGCTGTTATCGAGAAGGTACAAGACTGGTTTTCGGACGAACTTGCAGATAAGCCGTCTGTTCCGGTTGTTGACGTTGGATTGGAACACCTCTGCATCGCCGTGACATCAACTGGTGAAGCGACAGAAGGGGTCTCGGAGTCTCTGACGCAATTGACGCACGGTATCGTCGCTACGAACGGCACAGTCGTCGTGCCTGCAAACGCGACCTTCTTGCGTAACGGCACACGGAGTGTGCCTACTACTTTGGCATACGGACAGCGAGTTGAAAAACCCGGTTTCCACATCATGGAGACACCGACAGAGCAACCCACAGAAACGTTGACAGGGTTAGGGGCGACAGGTGTGGATATGGCACTTGCACACATCGTTGGTGCGCCTTTGCAATCGCATGTGATGGTGCCGCTGATTCAGGTTTCTACAGATGGAGCAACACAAGCCAACTACGGGGCGGATTTGGACTTGGTGACTGCTAATGTTGACGAGTTGTTAGGGATAATTGTAGAGGTGGCTTCGCGTCGGTATACCCCGAAACTACACGGTAAGGGAAATACGGATTTTCAATTGACACGGGGACTACTGGGGATTTCAATGTAATCAAATGAGGCACTTTTTCTTGACACGAGGTCTGAATCCGTCTTATAATTTCATTAACCTGTTATAGAAAAGCAACCGATTTGTTGGTATATGGCAATTCCAAGTCGCGAAGTGATTAAAAGACTGAGGAAAGAAGGCTGGGTGTTAGTTCATAGTGTTGGTAGCCATCACCATTACAAACACCCAAGCAAACCTGGTAGAGTGACTGTTCCTCATCCCAAGAAAGACTTGAGAAGACAGACATTGTCGAGTATCTGTAGACAGGCTGGCTGGAACGGGTGGGATCCAAATTGGAAGAAAAACAGAAGAACACGAGGTACTCTATGATTATGCATTACCCTATTGTTATTCACAAAGATCCAGATAGCGACTATTGTGTAATTGTACCAGATCTGCCTGGTTGCATAACTGCTGGGGATACGCTTGACGATGCACAGAACCAAGCATTGGAAGCTATACAATGCCATATTGAAGGTCTGCTGCTTGACGGTGAACCCATACCTGAAGCCAAAGACATTGCATTTCATCAAAACAATCCAGAGTACGCCGATGGCACGTGGAAATCTGTATCAATCAGTCTACCTGATATTTCCGAAATTCAGGTTCGTCACCTCGGACGAATACAGAGATTTTTCCGATGGTTCAATCGAACGACTCAAACTGTTCGATGACCTTGGCGTTTTGATTAGAATGAGATTCGCACTAATTCCATAGGAAAATCAGCCATAAAAGTTGGCTTGCGGAGTGCCATCAGTCCGAGCGTAAACCACTCATTGATCGAAGGCAGTGAAACGGCAAACTTTTCTGATTTAGGTATAAGATTGTTTTTTGCAAAAGGTGCCGTCTCGCCCCAACCGCGTGTTAAGCGGTGTGCCAACCACATTCCGGTTGCTGATCCAAGAATACTCGCCACAACATAAGGTTTATGACTTTCCGTGTCAGCCATCAGCGGAAACCCGCTGCCGAATAAGGCACCTGCACAGGCACCCACTTGTATCAAAATTGCTCGACCGCTTGTATACTCCTCCGCAGCAGTCAATTTATAGCCAAGATATGTCCCTACCGGTAAACCAAGCATGGCAGCCAGTACATAAGCCCGCGACGCCTCTACATCTGTTAAAGACAGAATCCCGATGGAGTAAGCACTGCCGATACTGCCGCCAAGAGAGATTAAACTCGCCCTTCCTTCGTTAATCGGTTTATCGTAAATCAATTTTGATGTAGTCCACACACCCGCGGGTACACCGAGCATCGCAGATGTAACATAGATTTTGCCTTGCGTCCAACCTTCGAGATCGTCAATATTGACGAGATATGGAATTGCGAGTCCGTACAACCCGCCAACCAATCCGCCCCTACTAATCGTATGCGATTCGCCTTCGTTAAACCACCTGTGAGAACTCAATCTATGGGCGAGGAATCCTCCGATAGGTGTAGCGAGCATCGCAGAAGCAAAGTAAGCTTTGTCATTCTCTGATTCAAATAACACAGTCACTCCGAAACCATATAAGGTCCCGGCAAGACCGCCCGATAGGATTAGACTGGAGCGTCCCGCGCCGAGTCGATGATTTCTTGTAGCTAAAAGGGCACCCACAAAAGACCCGCCGCCAATCAACATCTCTAACCCGGCGACCTGTGCCCCGGATTCAATCTCAAGTAACCGAGCTGTTCCAGGTCCATACAAGGATAACCCGGATAGCGTTGCAGAAACGACTAATAGCGTTCTACCTTCTTTCTGCTCTTTTAGGGGGATGCTCTGCTCGGTTTGCGTCTGTGGGTAGCCTTCATGCACGAGATGTATAAGGACAAAACCGATAAAGCAAATAAGCGTAACAACTTTGTGAAGTATAAAACGAATTTTCATTTTTTTCTCTTTTGGATTTATGCGAATGATTCTCTGTCCTTCAGCAAGCGAAGCACAAGACCTCACTCTACGATTGTGAAAAGTTTACTTGCGTATCAACATCTTCCGTGTTGCGGTGAAATCGCCTGCGGTGAGTGTGTAAAAATAAGCCCCGCTTGCTACGGGTTCACCGATGGCATTTCTACCATCCCAATACGCTGCCCGCGAACGGCTCTGATACATCCCTGCAGCTTGATGTCCGAGTGCCAACGTCCGCACCAATGTGCCGTTCACGGCATAGATATGCAGTGTGACATTCGCGTCCTTTGCCAAGTGGTAGGGGATCCACGTCTCAGGATTGAACGGGTTCGGATAGTTTGGCAAGAGTGCTGTTTCTTTAGGAGTTAGCACTATAAGGAGTTGTTGCAAGAATAGGATACCTCGCAGCGATGTTACATCTGTGAGGTTTAAGTGTTGTGCCTGAGATAACCACCGACGCACATCTGTCGCAGTGAGCATTTCTAAGGCTTGGGAATGTAGAGAAGGTGCGGCTGCATCATCTTCTATCGCACCAGCAACAAGAGCGAGGTCAACGACATTAACAATACCGTCTCCGTTAACATCGGCGGTGTTTTCGCCTGTCTGCCCCAGACGAGCGTTAACGATCACTAAATCTTGGAGGTCCACACTCCCATCTCCGTTAACATCCTCTTTGAGTTGAATGGGTTCAGTTATCTGCGCACCTTCAACCTGGGGACGGGAGCTCCTCCCCGCACTGTTGGAAAGTAACACGTCAGATAACGTTAATGTGGATGCTTTCACTGCGATAACCTGAAAAACCAATGTGGCGAGGGTGCCGTTCCCGCTGCTTTCTCCAGCGAGAGATGTGGCAGTGAGTTTCACGAGATTACCTTCCACTTTCGGCTCTACAAAGAACGCCCCATCAGGTAGAAAATCGCCATTTACTCCTGAAACATAACGCAGGGCAGTTTCGTCAAACTGGACTATTGCTTGATAACCTGCCACTGCTTCTCCACCTGTGATGTTTAAGGTGAGCGTTAACTGGTCTCCGATAGCAGGGGATGCTACAGAAACAGGTTGAATCTGAATGATCGTGCGCTCGGCTGTAGTGGGTGTCAACCCCGGTTGATTTGTTGAAGTAGTAGAGGTCAATTCATATTGATCCGTTGAGGCGTTGTAAATTGCCTCATTAATGTCAGATGGACTACTTTCATCAAAAAAACGCAGGTGTGTGATCCGAACCCCATTCCACGAAGATGTCCATTGTTTGCTGGATGTGCCACATACCGACTCTGACTGGTAGTTGTTTAAGCGTCCCAAAGACTGTGTTTTGATGTAAACCTTACTTTGTCGGGATAACTCCGCGGTGGCGAAGTCGCAATCTTTCAATTTTGCGAGCAACATATATGTCACTTTGCCAACTTTAGAATCTGTGGTGTATTTTGTGGGAATCCCCCAAACAGTGCCGCTACTACTCAGCGTAACACGGGTGTAGCCGTCTGGTGTAGATGATTCAAATGCGGTCCTGCTATCATCTTCGGATGTGATTTCCCATTGACGCATCTTACCATCTGCGCTCCCTGTGACAACCATACTCCCATCATCGTTAAAGACGACAGTCCTAACAGGGGACTCGTGCCCAAGGGTAGCCAAGACTTCCGCCTTATGTGGATCCCACATACGCGCTGTGCCATCTTCACACCCTGTTGCGATCATTTCCTTGTCAGGACTGAAAGCAATACTCAAAACAGGTGCTTTATGATCAAGCGTGGCTTGGGGTTGCTCTGTTTGTAGATTCCATAATCGGACAGTGCCGTCTGTGCTTGCGCTGGCAAGTAATAATCCATCAGGACTGAAAGCGACATCCAAAACATCATCTGTATGTCCTCTAAGCGTGGCTTGGGGTGCTCTCGTTTCTGGATTCCATAATCGGACAGTGCCATCTGTGCTTGCGCTGGCAAGTAATAATCCATCAGGACTGAAAGCGACATCTAAAACATCATCTGTATGTCCTCTGAGTATCCCTTCGAGTGCTCTCGTCTCTGGGTTCCATAATCGGACGGTACCATCCGCACTGCCGCTGGCGAGGCGTAATCCATTTGGATTGAAGTCGATACCCAAAACATCATCTGTATGTCCTCTGAGTGTCGCTTCGAGTGTTCGTGTCTCTGGGTTCCACAATTGGATGGTGCTATCTTCACTTGCACTGGCGAGGCGTAACCCGTCAGAACTAAAAGCGATATTCGTGATCATTGCATCGTGCTTGAGCGTGGCTGTGGTTTGTTCTATGAGTGGGTCCCACAAGTGGATCAGGTTTGAAACTACAACACCGATTATCCCACCATTGGGAAAAGGCTCAATATCCCATAGACTGTCTGTATGCCAAAGGACAGTGGCAAGGATACTAATGGAGAGACCAAGGACTCCGGCGGCGATTACAACGGTTCCAGCAACGACACTAACAATAACACCCACTGCTTGTCCAACAGCACCTATTGCTTGTCCAACAGCACCCACCGCTTGTCCAACAGCAACAATGACATCCCAAAAAAAGCCATGACTTGGGGCTTCTATACTAAAAATCAAAGAAACAGTTAGTAGTATTAACGCTATCGTTTTTCGATTCACAATTATGCTTTTCATGTTAAAGCTCCTTGTATGGATTGTTTTGGGACCACTGGGATTCTATTTGATTTTCGATTGCCATGTGCGATTGGTTTTTGGATGGAAGGGTGTTCCCTTCGACCCGTTCAGTCTTCCAGTTTCTCTAATATATGCTATTTGTGTATCAACATCTTTCGTGTAGCGGTGAAATCGCCTGCGGTGAAGGTATAAAAATAGACACCACTTGCCACAGGTTCACCGAATTGATTTCTGCCATCCCAATACGCCGCACGGGAACGACTCTGATACATTCCGGCGGGTTGATGTCCGAGTGCTAACTGCCGAACCACGTGTCCGTTTACGGCGTAGATAGTGATGGTAACCTCTGCGGGGTTTGCGAGTTGATAAGGTATCCATGTCTCAGGATTGAAGGGATTGGGATAGTTTGCCAAAAGCGTAGTCTCTTTGGGAATCAACGTTGCGAGAAGTTGTTGTAAGAAGAGAATACCTCTTTGAAACCTCGCACCTGTGAGGTTTAAGTGTTGTGCCTCGGATAGCCACTGGCGCACGTCTGTCGCAGTGAGTATTTCCAGCGATTGCGGATGTAGAGAAGGTGCCGCTGCATCATCTTCTATTGCATTAGCAACAAGAGCGAGGTCAACGACATTAACAACACCATCTCCGTTAACATCGGCACTGTTTTCGCCTGTCTGACCCAGACGCGCATTAACGATTACTAAATCTTGGAGGTCCACACTCCCATCACCATTAACATCTGCTTCTAAAGCGGGTTTAGTTTGGACATCTACGCTCCCATCACCGTTAACATCTGCTTCTAAAGTGGGCTCAGTTTCTGAGCCGGTGGTGATTCTCCACTGACGGGTCTTACCGTCTTGGCTCCCACTAATAATCATGCTGCCATCAGGACTGAAGACAACGCATCTGACAGGCGACCTGTGTCCGAGTGTGGCTTGAATCTTTCTCGTCCGAGGATCCCACACGAGTGCTGTGCCATCCACACCTCCACTGGCAAGCATGCTGCCATCAGGGTTAAACGCTATACTCAAGATGGGTAATTTATGGTTAAGCGTTGCCTGATGTCGCCCGGTGTCGGAATTCCATAATCCTATCGTCCCATCCGCGCTTCCACTGGCAAGTTGCGAGCCATCGGCGTTAAAAGCAATACCCATAACACTATCCGTATGTGCCGTGATAGCAGTTTCAAGGGTCAGTGTATGTGGATCCCACAATCGGATTATGCCATCTACACCCCCACTGGCGAGCACGTTGCCATCAGGACTGAAGACTATGCTTAAGATGCCACCATTTGTATCTGCTCTAATCGCGGTCTGGAGTGTTTCTGTCTGTAGGTTCCATAATTGGATTATGCCATCTGTACTCCCACTGGCAAGGATACCCCCATCGGGGCTGATAGCTACACTCAAGATGCCACCATTTGTAGGTCCCCTGAGTATGGCTTGGAGTGTACCGATCTGGGGATTCCACAATTGGATCGTGCCGTCCATGCTCCCACTGGCAAGGATACCCCCATCGGGGCTGACAGTAATGTCTCTGATAAGTGCATCATACGTGAGTGTGGCTTGGAGTTGCTCCGAATGAGGGTTCCAAAGGTAAATACGGTTTGAAACTGCTCCCCCAATTAACGCTCCATCGGTGAAAGAATGGACATTTGAGACGCTATCTGTGTCCCAGGCTACAGTGGCAACATGTCTAATAGAAAGGTCAGTAGCCCCAGGAGCGATTATAACGGTATCAGCGCCAACGTCAGCAAGAGGCCCTTTAGGGATCTCTGTGGTGAAATCCTTCGAGTCAAGGTATATTTTAAAAAACAATCCCCAGTTCCCCAAATTCTCGCAAACTTTAACTAATAGGAGGTTATTGCCCGCTTTCAGATTTGTGTTGAACCGGTCTTGGATGCCCGTTGTTCTTCTATCAACGTTGTTCCTGTGAACCACAATTCCATTGAGCCAAATTTTGACAGCATCATCGCTGCCCACACCCATTCGTACATTGTTTTGGTCGCGCGGTGACACAATGTTAATGAATGCATAAACTGTGTGATGAGAGAGATTCTGAACCGAGCTGAGTCCAGTTGCATTAACGACATGTTGGACATTATTTGAGGCACAGAGGAACCAACCACAATGGGTTGAGGGTTGGATGCGTTCAGATGTCCACTGCAATTCGCCTAATTTATCTCCCTCGTTCACACCATTTTGGGTAATCTGAGTCTCCGTAATCGCGCCGCCACTTTCTATGGCAAGATAATCGGTATCTATATTTGAGCCTGGAGCAATCATCCAGAGCCAGGGGCCCCGGATATAGTCTTGTGCTTCGACAGTTATCGTTAAGGCTATCAAGACGGGAACTAAGATGAACATAAGATATTTTTGCTTCGCGATTAGTTTTTTCATTATAAATTCCTTTTCTCGTCTTTGATTTCAGGACTCAATTAGGTTTTTGGGTGGAAGATTAGAATTTGTTTTTTCTCTGCTAAATTCCTTGTAATAGGATGTTTGACACGCGACGAGAGAATTACAGTTCTCATTTTATCAATGAATTCAGGCTCCCCAGCATCTGACGAATATAGAACCATGGCACTGACTCAATAGTCCAACTTCCATCAGGATTTTTTCTGGCAGCAAAATTCGTCCCGAAGAAGTCATCTTGTTCTATATCCGATTCCACACATGACTTTAGATTTTTACGCTTTCGACACGAGCTACCATCCTGAAGGACAGAAAAGACAATATCTGCTGCCTCAAATGGATCCTTACTGTAACGACAACTCTCTCCCGATCTCAACGTCATTCCAACAAGGCAAGCTCCTCTGTCAATTAGTTCATTGACAGTGACCTGAAACGTCACTGGTATTGCCGCTGCATCGTCTTGGTTACTATCGTCTGTGACAGAAACTGTGATGGTCGCAAGTCCTGCCGATATACCTACGACGATAAGGGTTGTATTACTTATTGAAGCAGTCGCTATGGTCATATTGTCAGAGGAGACGCTGATAATATGTGTATCATCAATATCCTCATCGGTGATGTTTACATCCACTGTTATCTTGTCATCTACATAAAGCGTTTGATCGGTTATAGTTTCAATTGTTGGTTGACTGTTATTATCTAAAAACCCACACCCTATAAAGGCAAAGAACACACCAAATGAAGCAGTTGTTAGCGTTAACAGGATGTCCTTTGGAGTCTTACTTATCTTTTTTATCATAAAAACTCCTTGTTAGGGGTGAGACACATGGTCTTACCCCTACAGGTAAATAGTTTACTTTCTAATGAGCATCTTCTGCGTAGCTGTGAAATCGCCGGCGGTAAGCGTGTAGAAATAGACACCGCTCGCCACAGGTTCACCGAATGCGTTTCTGCCGTCCCAATACACTGCCCGCGAACGGCTCTGATACATACCCGCAGGTTGATGTCCTAGGGACAATGTCCGCACCAATGTACCATTCACAGCATAGATATGCAGTGTAACATCCGCATCCTTTGACAAGTGGTAGGGTATCCACGTTTCAGGGTTGAACGGGTTCGGATAGTTTGCTAAGAGTGCTGTCTCTTTGGGAAGCAACGTTGTGAGGAGTTGTTGTAAGAACAGGATACCTCTTTGAAACCTCGCATCTGTGAGGTCTAAATGTTGTGCTTGGGAAAGCTAGAGTTGAATGTCTGCCGCAGTGAGCATCTCCAAAGATTGCGGATGCAGAGAGGGTGCAGCGGCACTTGTCCCCAAAGCACCAGCAACAAGGACGAGATCAATGACGTTAACGATACCATCCCCATTGATATCTGCAGCATTCTGCCCCTTCTGCCACAGACTGGCTGCAACCAATACCAAATCCTGGACGTTTACAGCCCCATCCCCGTTGACATCGCCTTTGAGTCCGTCGGCTGCCGCTTTGCTAATTTGCGCGTTTTCGACCTGCGGAACAGTGCTCATCCCTTTGCTGTCAGCGAGGAGCACATCGGATAACATTAAGGTGAATGTATCCTCGGCGATTACCTCAAAAGTAATCTTCGCGAGCGTGCCGTTTCCATTGACTTCGCCTTTAAGCGATGTTGCGGTAAGTTTCACGCTGCCTTCTTCAACAATAGGTGGCGCAAAAAAGGCACCGGCGGGGAGATAATCACCGATCTCACTCCCCACATAGCGGAAAGCCGTCTTATTGAATTCCAGCGTTGCCTCATATCCCGCCACCGATGCTCCGCTTGCGATGTTTAGAGAGAATACTAACTCGTCCCCGACAGCAGGAGCCGCCACTGTCGCCGGCAGAAGCCGGACGATGGTCGTAGAAGTCGGAGGTTGCTGTGTTACAACCGGTGGGGTAGTGGGTTGTTCCACTACAACCGGAGGCGAAGTCTTACCTGTGTTATCAACCGGTGGAGTAGCGGGTTGTTGCGTTACAACCGGCAAGGTAGAATTGATATTAAAGATACCAGGTGAACTAATGTCATTCTCATCACCGTAATAAGTTTTTTGACCTCCAGTGAGATTCGCGTCAACGGCGGATACCCAACCCTCTTTTAGCTTTCCATCAAGTGCGACACCATTGGCATAACGGCGAATGAGTGAAGTCCGATTGCCTGCTCTGATTCTGCCTCTGTTAAAATGGTAAGGTAAGTCCCAAAGCGTCTTAGTTCCGTCGTAGTTTCCTGCTTCATCTACCACATTACCATCTTTATCGGTCAACTTTATGTAGAATCCCTTTGCACTCAGCCATGTGGTCCAGAAACTAATACCTAAGTCTTCCCGCCATCTAAGATCATAGATTTGATCTTCCATGAAATCTCCTGAGTTATCATCGGTTTTCGATGTCACTATCAAGAGAAAATCATTTGGCCATATCCGGGGGGCATCGTCAAAGGTAGCATCCCTAAAATTGATTGTCGCTGTCGTGGGTCCGAGTAGGTCATCCGAGTCTACATTCTGAATAGTTAGTGTCCATCCGGTCAGATCAATTGGCTCTGTTCCGGTGTTAGATATTTCTATCCATTGCTTTGGCGAGAACCTTATCTCCGATCCATACATGATTTCACTGATGCTGACTTCGCTATACGCTGTTCCTGCGATAAAACAAAAACTCGTCAACGCGAAAATAATTGAAACGATGATTTTCCGCTCCACAATTAGTATTTTCATAACAAACTCCTTTTACAATGGTTATCAGTTCGATTTTTCTGCGAACAACCTTTCAGTTATCAGTTGTCAGTTAAACCTTTGTGGCAGTCGTTTTACTCGTCACTGCCACAACACCTTATCTTAAATGCCGTTACACTCGTTCAGAAAGGATATCCCATGGATTTATAAATAGCACTTTATAGTTATAATACGTCAATTTCTATTATTAGTAAAAAAATAATAATAAAGTCTATATCTAACTATAGATTATCGGATTCTCGCTGTCCAGAAAAAATTTCGATCTGAAAAGCAAACTTTGGGTGGGCGATAACGGGCGGATATGGGAGTCCGCCCTACAGTGCATGGAAGGATATTATGGGATTACTTTTATAGGAAAGGAGTAGACGACACTGCTACAAGGGCAATGAAATCGGTGCACCGATTTGCGAGGAACGATAGGTCGCTTCTGCTAACTCAATACCGTCTCTGCCGATGCGTCCATGGGTCGTCGATTCTGCTTCCCCGGCGATGCACTGGAGCCAGTGATCAATGCTCGTGCCTTTCGCTGCTACCCCCCAATACCGCTGCTGACGCCGCGCCTCTGGCATGCTGCGGTAGGTATCATCATCCGGCACTGGCGCAGTGAACTCTTCCACCTCTGCCATATCGTGGGTCTTCCAACGGAGCCCGTTGTGAATTAGTGTCGCCGAGCCTTTACTGGTAACGAGACCGTTGCCACTATTCCTTATTTCAGCCGCCCAACTCTTAATCATCATACCGACGCCACCGTTTTTGAAATGTACGGTCAGCACGGCGTTGTTCTCTACAGCTTGATCAGGTGGTGGGTAGGTGCCACCGAGCGGGACATGGCTTGTGAATCCGTAGACTGTGGAGGCGGGACCGTAGAGCCACAGCCAGAGATCAAGATCATGAATGGCTTGCTCCACCAGCATACCACCCGATTCCGCTTTCACAAAGAGCCACGGATGTCGTTCGGGTGAGAACCAACCGACTTGATTAGAGTACGCCATCTGCAGTGTGCCGAGGGTGCCATCTTCTAACAGCGATTTTAGTTTCATGTAGCCGGGACTGAACCGCATCATATAGGCGACCATCAGGAGAACACCCGCATTTTCAGCAGCGGCTATCATCTCCTCACCCTCCGCAACGCTACAACACATCGGTTTTTCCATTAAAATGTGTTTGTCGGCATTGGCAGCAGCACGGGTAATTTCAAGGTGTGGGCGCGGATGGACGCAGACATCTACTGCGTCTATATCCTGTCTGTCGAGGAGTGCGCGGTAATCTGTGTAGGCATCTGCACCAAACTGGTCGGCTTGCTCGTTCGCAGACGCTTCGTTGATGTCGGCGATTGCGACAATATCTGCGCGTCGGGTCGGTTCTTGGTAATAGGGAGCGTGAAGGCTGCGGAATATACCACCACATCCGATAATACCAACTTTGATTTTATCCATGTATTTTCTCCTTTCATAAGGCACCAATTGTCTGAACCAAGATTTTAGGATTTACAAGATAAGAGAGACAGACAAATCAACGCTACGATGGCTGAACGTGTCGGAGTTTTTGAAGGATTGGAGGTGGAGCCTCGTCCGATAGAAGTGTAAGTGCCTCGGCGATGATTGCGTGCTGCAATCCGGGGTTATTCGGTTCACCGAGCGGATGTCCAAAACCATACGGCACCGCTAAGGCGCGCGGCGGTTTTACCTTCTTCGTCATACTTTCAACAAGGGTAATAGAAACTGTGGAAATTCCCGCCGCTTCAACAGCACGTTGTATCAATCCTACAGACTGATTGCACATCGGTCAGACAGGGGTTAAAAAAGCAACGTCTACGCCATCCGTTTTAAGCATGCGTCCAACCTCTGGTGCAGATTGCGTGATGAGGACGTGCGGTTTTGTAATTGATCCCATAAAACTAAAGTGCCTACGGTTTAGCGATCCAATTTTACCCTCGGTCTCTAACTCCCTGAATCTATCGAGTGGAAACGCAAGGTTTACATCAATATCAATGTCCCGTTTATCGTAAGCCCCACTTTTATGCCCATCTTTAAGTTCCTGTGTCTGAATTGAATTTGGAATCTCGCGGTAGGAACAATCCTCCTTCTCAAAGGAATTCTGTCCATCCAGAAAAAAACCTGCGGTTGTAATAAGAGCCACTCTACATTCATTCAATGGCAAGCGCAGCGGTGTGTTAGGACATGTTTTATAACGCTGACTGCCGTAAAACTTCATAAAGAATCGAAATATATGATCAAGTTTACGTATAGATGCCATACTATCCATTCGCGAAGATAAGCCGTTTCCGATTTTGACAGGGAAGTTGTATTGTCTGTCCAGTTATACCACTCTCGATAGTGGCGAAACCGATTTCGTTGACGGCAGTATAGTCATCATGGGCACAATCGGGAAGAGATCCGCCGTCTAAGTAGTCGGTAATCTGCTTATATGCGATATTGAAGGGACCGGCGTTTTCAGGCAGATCAAGGGTAGCATTATCAACCAACTCTCCTTCTTTATAGACGGTTGTGCTGCTATAAAACCCTGTCTGGACGCTACCTTCGCTGCCAAGTACGTCAACGGAGAATCCGCCTCGTGCTCCATGGTTCCCGACGTGGAATCCCATAACACCACTTTCATATTGAATCGTTGAACCGATAATCGCCGGTTCAGGTTCATAAGGTGTCGGTACATCTTCACCACCCTCAACGAACCCAGTCACCGAGATCGGATCATAGCCAGCGAACTGGCAGATCATGTCGGTCGTGTGAATAGCGAAGGAGAGCACACCACCACCGCAATATCCGATGACAGTCTGCACCTCACCGATCAACCCATCCTTAATAAGCGATTGGAGACGAATTAAGTGTGGTCCCCAGTGCCGTGTATAATCAACAACGATAGGAATTCCCTTCGTGTCAGCACCTGCGGTCATAGTGTCAACTTCTTCAAGGGAACATCCAGCGGGTTTTTCAAGGAAAATGGCTTTGATATCCGCCTTCAAGACGTTCTGCATCACCTTAAAATGGTGCGGTCCTCGGACACAAACAGCGACGATATCTAAAGTCTCACTTTCAAGCATCTGCGTATCTGTTTCGTAGTAATTTATGGAATTATCTGGGAAGGCGGGCCCCCAAACTTGTTGGAATTCTGCTTGACGTTCTGCAGACATATCTGCGACTGCGACTAATTCGGTTGTCTCGCAAAAACGGATACCACCTGTATGGCAATACGGATAAGGATCGTCAGGTGTTGAATAACGGGAGGCGATATTGCCTAACCCAATGATACCGACACGATACATTGGAATCGCTCCTTTGAGTGTTTATTATGGCGAAAGTATAGCAGAAGGATTTCGATCTGTAAAGGGAATTTCCAGAACCATTTAGTATTTGGTTTTCTATCCACGTTTGTAAGAAATCGCGACCCGGAGGTGGCTCCTACAGGAATATGTCGGGAATCGGAGTTCCCTCCTACAGAAGAGTTGAATGCCTCTGAGGGAATTTCCTATCCCGGTTGAATTTCTGGTGCAACTGTTGTAAAATAGATAGTAGCGAAATTAATGATTACTGAAATTTGTTGGATTAGTACGTTTGCTGGAGAATAATCACCTATCTAATGCGATTTTTAATATCAATTACGTTCATTTTCTGGATTGTTACCAGCGTTGCGTCCGCGGATTCATGGCGATGCGGGACACCGCTTTTGCACCAACAACACCTTGGGCAACACGCCCCTGCAGAAATTGCTGCTGCCCCCGCTGCACCTGTTCAAATCGGACAAACAGAGCGCTTTTTTATTCACATTCCAGAAGCAGAGGTAACAGCCACCTGTATCGCCAAAAGCGACCACCTCTACGTCTACATCGAAAACTCGGTGCGCCACTTATTCACAGATGCCGAAGCTGTCGCAATCGCAAGAGAATTTGACACACGCATCTACCCGCGCGTTCGAGAGTGGATGGGTAGCGAATGGAAGCCTGGACTTGACAGGGATAACCGTATAACTTTGTTGATGCACGACGTTGGTATGAACAATTCTGGAGCGGATTATGGGGGCTACTTCTCACCTGCGGATCAGATACCTACAGCACCGAACAGTAATCGTAGGGAAATGCTCTATATGGACATTTTCCAGTTCAGAGAACGTTCTCGGCACACCTTCCACAGCAGCCTTGCACATGAATTCGCACACCTCGTCAACTGGTTTCAGAACGGCGGAACAACAGATCAACGGTGGTTAGAAGAAGGCATGGCATCTTTCGTGGAATGGGGAGTTTACGGAACCGTACACACTATTTTTGTTGATGGCTATCTGGCAAACCCCGGCGTTTCGCTTGCTTATGCAAACACACGGGACGTTTATTATGGTGCCGCTTTCATGCTCATGCTCTATCTCTACGAACAGTACGGTGGACGAGAACTTATCCGTGGTATTGTCGGATCGGATGCCCTCGGCGAACAGGCGATTAATACTGCTCTGGCAGACGATGGAAAAAGTGTTAGTTTCCCTGATGTTTTTTTGAATTGGGGACTTGCCAATTGGGTTAACACGCAAGCACGAAACAGACAACTCGGTTACGCCCATCTCCAGAACCGAAAAGTGAGTGCTGCAGCGCCGCGTCTCTTTAATTATCCCAACGAAGCGAAGAATATCCCTATTAATCAATGGGGAACATATTACGCTGTTTTTCGGAATCTGCCAGAAACTTTGGACATATCGGTGATTGGTACGGGTACTGGCAACCTCTATGCAACAACGCTTTACATACCACCTAACGGACAACCCATTGTTACACCCATCCCATTTGATACCGAAAATACAGGATACATTCGACGAGAAGGACTGCAACGCGGCGGTGAAATTGTGATGATGGTAACTGCTGACGCGCCGCAGGCGTTTCGTTATGTCGCTGCAGCACCGCCCGCCGTTAACAATGTTGAAAGGGTAATAGATTCCCCACGCTTGCGCGTATCAAATGCTGTACCCGATTCTGTAACCAACGCCCTCAGAAATCGGACCCAACCAAGTCCACTACCGGCGAATCTCACGCCGAAAACGTATCTTGAACCGATGACACAGATTCATCTTGCGAGCAATTATACTGACGTTGAAATCGGTGGCACAGACGGAGATTATCTTTACGCCGCAAGCCGTTGGGGACTTGAGATTTTTACGCTGGTAGAACCGACAAAACCTGATCGTGTTGGTGAAATCGCTACGCCAGGACAGGCGCAAGCTATCGCTGTTAATGGCGAAACCGCTTATATCGCCGACGGCGCAGCGGGAGTACACGTTATCAACATCACTGATCCAACCCATCCGAGTATCGTGAAAACGATTGGCACTCTTACGGATGCCCGTCAGGTCTATGTCGCCGATGGCAATCTGTATGTCCTTGATAAGGATCGTGGGATGCTCGTTTTCAATCTCCGCGATGTTCACAACGCCCGATCACCGCAACCCCGACGTTTCTTTCGCACTGCAGGCAGACCACTCAATATCGCCATCCACGAGGGTACAGTCTACTTGAGCGACGACAGACATGGACTTATCATCCTCGATCCAAGCCCATTCGGCAATTTTGTGGTGCGCAGCGTTGTACCTATTCTCGCCGCTGCTTATGAGATCGTTGACACAAGAAATGGAACATACGTTTACGTGGCTTCTGGTAATCTTATAGTAGTTGATGTGACAGATATTCACAATCCCGAAATACGTTTTCGCTTAGATACACCAGGACTTACAACCGGCATCCAATTCCGTAACAACACCATTTACCTGACGGACCAACAGGCAGGACTTCACATCATCGACGCGCGGAACCCACAACAACCGCAACGAATTTCCTCACAACCTACGTTCGGTAATGCGATTAATATCGCCCTCCGTGATACAACGGCTTACATCGCCGACGGCAAAGGCGGCATTCAGACAATTGATGTAAGCGAAACGAAATCGCCGAAGTGGTTACATCGGTATGCACTCGGCGGTACGGCTTATGGACTTGATGTTGTCGAAACAGCAGATGGTGCGCGCACCATCTACATTGCGAACGGTGTAGGTGGGTTAAAGACACTTGAATTTACGAACCCTTATGACGGGATCTTAACAAAAAACCTATCGCTGCCCGCGAACGCTGCCACTTCTAACAGTTTATTTGAAGCAACTCACTGCACCAAAATTCGTGTACGAGAGGGATACGGCTTCGTTGCTACTGAGATTGGCATGTTTGTCGTTAATCTCGAAGCGAATACAATCCTGACGCATATTCCGACAGCAGCAGCCGTTTCGGACATCGCTTTGCACGAGGGCTACACCTACCTCTGTGCCGATTCTCTGATTGTCGTTGACAGTCGAGCACCGCAGCTGAGCAGAATCATATCCCAACGAGACATACGACGCGGCAGTGCCTATCGCGTCGTCATCAACACAGACGCGTCTACACACGCTTACGTTGCTGCCCTTGAAGGCGGACTGCATATTTTTGACATCACAGACCCAGTAGTGCCACGTCCCATTGCGAATTACCTCACACAGGGCAATGCAACAGGTATTGTCCTGACGGCAAAACGTGCTTACCTGTTAGATAGTGGTGTCGGTGTTGCTGCACTTGATGTAACCGAACCAAACAAACCCAAATTAGACGGTATATATAGAAACGACGCCGTCCTGATAGACGTACAAGCCAGTAGCAACCATCTCTATTTACTTGATAGCGAAAGCGTTCAGGTTATTGACACACGCACATTAACAACGGCTTCATCTCTTCTCTACAGAAGTCGCGAACTCCAGTTTCCGTCTGAATTAAAACTAACAAATGGCGTCCTCTATATCGCCGATTTGTATCAACTCCGTACTTTTCGTGTGCATCCCGAAGGTTATTCGCTTGCTGTGGAAGAACTAACACCATCCGAATGGAAACCGAACCCGCTTAAACCGACACTGGTCAATCGTCTTAGCCAAAATTTCCCGAATCCATTTAATCCAGAGACATGGATCCCGTATCAACTCGCCTCAGATGCAAACGTAGTTCTCCATATCTACGATACCCAAGGGAAACGTATCTATTCCCGTACCCTTGGATAT
Source organism: Candidatus Poribacteria bacterium (assembly GCA_028818705.1). GTDB lineage: Bacteria > Poribacteria > WGA-4E > WGA-4E > WGA-3G > WGA-3G. Next base: position 39,146 of record JAPPNJ010000051.1, on the reverse strand, counting down.
CAAAAGGCAGGTTCACACATCGCCTATTGGGATGGCCGTAATACCACTGGTGAACCTGTCGCGAGCGGCATATATTTTTATTCTCTTGAAGCTGGTCCTTTTCACGCGACCCGCAAAATGCTGATTCAGCGATAAATCTTTTATACAGGACTTACGCAAATTGCGTGAAAAAGCGATATATTTCACCTAAGAAGTCGTTATTTCAACGATTTAACCCCCTCAATCCCCCAACCCCCCATATAAATCAGAATCAACGGTATTCAGGTTTCCTTATAGGCATGAACCGGGTATGAATGCCTTATGGCATTCCCCGCCCTTATCAGGGGGGTAGGGGACTTTAAGAGGAAATGCGTAAGTCCTATTATATTTATTCACACAATTATTGTCAGAAGAAGACCTTTTATCACCACTGTATTATTCACCTTCTTAGAAATTTATCAATCTTATTAATTTTAATTTAAAGGAACGCGGAATAGAAAAAATTTGTAACGCAAATGGACAAGAAACGTTGATATTGATTAACACAATATTATCCGACAAAACCCATGTTAATTTTGTTCACTTAAAGAGATTCGCAAGGAGAAAGCTAAGATGGCTAGAAATAGCGTAGCGGGTTGTTTCCAAGATATTGAGATATCGTTTAGCGTTGATATAGACTGTATCCGTATGGATCTGCGGAACTTGGTCAGCGATGAAAAACAGATGCGCGTGATGTATCAGAAGCGACCTTCGAGCGGACTCGCCAATTGGCAGCAGTTTCAGTTAGGAAACTTCCCAGTTTCGTTCCGTCTCCCCTCAGAGGTGCTCGAAGCATACCGCTTAACCTTTTTTGTCGACGATGCCGAACCTATTTCCGCACGTGTTAAAAAGGTCCTGGCAGAGTTGAAAACACTCCATAATGAATTGCCAGAAGAGGATTTATCAGAAAATGTCGAGACCGTAACAGACACGGAAACCGTAGATACTTCCAATGAGATAGAGGCATACATTTCTGAAGAACCAGCAGTTGTAGCAGAAACAACACCCCATTTACCAGGAATACAACCACTGACCAGCACACCCAGTAACGCGGATATAGATACTTCTGAAGAATCAGAAGTCGTTGCAGCGAAACAGGTAGACGCGACACCTGATCTACCGGGAATACAACTACCGACAAACACACCCAGCGATGCGAACACTGATGCCTCTGAAGCACCAGAAGTCGTTGCGAGCAAACAGATAGAAACAATACCCGATTTACCAGAAATACAGCATCCGAAACAAACACTTCGGGCACGTGCGAACAGCCAACAGAAGTTCGACAAAGAACCGGATGCTCCGAACACCATAGGGAAACCATCGACAATTCGGAAAGTCAAAACTGAGCTGCCCAGTGTAACCTCTCATTCTGCATTTAAAATTTCAATTCGCTCTCTTCCACCAAGTGTGCTTGCAAAACAACAGGAATCACAGATGAATGCAGCCCATGCAAGTACAGATGCGAACACCGGTAGAAAATCTAAACAGAAGGAAAACGGTTTTTTCGGGCAAATTGTTCGTACACTGAAGGTCGGAAAACGAGGTAAGGCTTACTACCAAGAACAAGGTGAAACTATTCAGAATGAATTTCAAGATCAACTCTCTAAATTAGAGAGAGATTACAACGAGGGATATGGACTTGATCTGACCTCCTGGAAACCAGAGAGGCTTTGTGAAGAGGAAACTGCTATTCTCCTCCTTAATCTTATGGCAAGCGAGATAATCGCATGGCAGAAAGAGAGAGGTCGCGCCCGGCCTGAAACAGGAGGTATTGTTGAGACCCTCGCCGAAGTAGATAGAATATTGCGTCAAACACTCAAGCAGACGCGCGGCATCGGTACGCCGTCGCCGACGTTGTTCCCAAACTTGCTTGCAGAAAATGAACGGGATCTTGAGAAAATTCGGAACGAGTGTGATGCATATCTCCGCCGCTTCACCAGCAAATTAATTGAGCAAGAAAAAAAACACGCCGCCAAGATCGAGATTCTCTCCTTTAGGAAATTTCTTACCGAATTCATTCGGGATTTCCTGTTCGCTGAAATAGCGAAAAACACCCAGGGGAATACCCTACCTAAACGCCTCAATTGGTTCCTCGAACTCGTCGATTCTGAAGTCATGCCGATCGAAATCGAGGAAACCAAAGTGTTGTCTACCCATCACAAAGTGAAAGACGCTCGTCCAAGCGAATGTGAACCGGGTACAATCGTCGAGGTTATCACACCGGGCTTGCAATCGACAGACGGAAAACGAGTCAACCAGATGGCTATCGTCATTGAAGCGGAGTAACAGATGGAAGCTGCAGAACAGTTGATTCAACGGGTTTCACAAATACCGCAAGCCAACCTCGGTCATTTCCCAACCCCACTTGAAGAATGCCCAAGGCTTTCCGAGGCACTCGGAGGTCCGCGTATCTTCATAAAACGCGAAGAATGTTCAGGTTTGGCATTTGGAGGCAATAAGGTACGGCAGCTTACATTTACACTTGGCGATGCCATTGCACAAGGGGCTGATACAATTGTACACGGCGCAGCCTCCCAATCAAATCACTGCAGACAAGCCGCTGCTGCCTGTGGTAAGCTCGGACTCAACTGTTATCTACGCCTCGCCCGAGACCACAAGAGTATCCCGCAAGGCAATCTATTGTTAGATAAATTAGCAGGCGTTGACATCGAGATCGTCGATGTCCCATTCGGACCTGAGTTAGATGCCGTGAAGTACGAACTGGCGAAACAGCTCGAGACAGAAGGAATGACCCCTTATGTTGTCGCCGGTCCGCGCTCAACTGCGCTTGCTGCAGTTGCCTTCGCATGGTGTATCGCTGAAATCGCGCAACAGCAACAACAGTTAGGGATTGATGCTGATTGGATTTACACCTCCTCTGTAGGAGGCACACAGGCAGGACTCATCCTCGGCACTAAAACGCTTGATTTGAAAATGAAGCCTTTTGGTATCGCACCCATTCGCTGGGAAAACAAACACGAACGCCTGCGCAGTGCCGCAAACGATGCCGCGGATATCCTTGGACTCAACACACAAATTGTGGATGCAGACATTCAAAACACAGATGACTATATTGGGCGAGCTTACGGATACCTCACATCAGAATGTATTGCTGCGCTCAAACTCGTAGTCAAAACAGAGGGAATTTTCCTCGATCCCGTCTATACTGCCAAGGCGATGGCGTGCCTCATCGACCATATTCAACAAGGCAGACTCGGACGTGACGACACCGTCATTTTCCTACACACCGGTGGCACTCCTGCACTTTTTGCCTATCAAGAAGAATTAGTCGCCGATCTATAGTTTCAACCTTCCCGATTGCAATTTCGCTTATGCCAACGTCCTCACCTTGCTGATCTTCTACTGACCTTTTCTTTCATTCTTTTCTTTAATATGTTATCATTTCAAGCAATTGCATCGGTGGTTTCTGTTTACTCCTGAATTGTGATGTAAACGCTACCTAAAATTGCAGTTCCTGATTCGATGAACATCGTGAACTTAGCCAGAGAAAACTTCCCAAATATGTCCTATATACGCTGTCCCTATGATAACTACTATATGCCTGGTGAAAGCCTAAAAAATCTGTTTGAAGAGTTAGTAATACAACCATTCAAACACAATCTACCTGCATTAGCGGAAGATGTTAAAACTAATAGAATATACTACTGGGAAGATATAGCGCGCATTTTGAGACAAGGACAGAGCAATTTCGATGAAACATCATTTGATAAACCATCCAATGAGTATTATTTTCCAAAAGACAAGGTGTCTATATACTGTGTCCATCACATGCCCAGGCATCTTTTTAGTTCTTATCACACTTTTACAAATTGCCTCACGCCCATAAGCGAAAACAGCAAAGTCGTATTCATTGATTTCGGTTGTGGTCCATTAACTTCAGGTATCGCGTTTCAAGCTTTTGCAGGACAGAGAGACATTGCCTATTTAGGAATTGATAGCGCGCGAACTATGCTTGATAAGGCAGCGGTAATCAACAGGTATGGTCCCAACAAGTATAAAGATCCTTTCTTTGACAAATTTGAGTTAATTCACAACTACAATTACGATTCCTTGAATAGATTATTGGACAAGTACATTGAAAACGGTGATGGAACACAGATTATATTTAATTTCTGCTATTTTTTCTCAAGCCCGACATTAGACATTCATAACTTATCCGATGTCCTCATTCAGATTATACAGGAATACAATCAGCATGAAGTGTGCTTAATATACCAAAATCCTGATCATCGATCATTATCTGGGTCCCGCCGTCTAAAATTGTATGATAAGTGGGAAAAGCTTAAAACGAATCTTTCTGCGCATAGAAGGCAAGCAACCCAATCAGATGTTGAAACCTTTTCTTATTGTAGACTCATAAACGGTTTACTGCACAAAAATGCCAAAGTCTACTATGAGATACTTTACCACGAATAAAATCCATTAGTCCGGCTTCCCGTTTTAATAGACGAAGGCGCGGTTAAAAGACCGCGCCTCACAAACCCAATTTGATCTGGAAATAGATTAAATTTCTTGTATCACATCACCAACATTGTTAGAACCGTTCCGTCTTAATCTCACTCCACCGTGTCGCCAACTTTTCCTTGGCCTCAATAGGAAACGGTGTGTCACGGTTCAGATCGTCTTCTGGATCGCCTTCAAAGTATCGGAAGTTATCAATCCAGAAATCCTCGTCAGATTGGGCAATCGCTAATCCGACCCACATGTCTCTTTCAACATCATGCGTCGCATTGTAGGTGATGTGGTACTCCGTCCATTCTGGACCTACCAAGTTGATGGCACCACCTTGATAGAAAGTCCATGGGGCATGTTGCATCTGGACGCTGAGTTGCACCTCGCGAGGCTTTTCGGCGCGTGCCCAAAAAATCACCGTGTACGTCTCACCCGCCTTCATTGACATATCTTTTTGCCTGACCTTCGCATGCCATGCGGTCCCTGTTGCTTTGTGTCCGATAACTTTGAGAGACTGCTTTCCATGTTGCGGGTTTTTCTTGTCAATCTCCATCGTATAGAGTCCGCCTCGGTTGCAGCATGCACCGTCCTCTAAACCCCAGGCGGCTTGATCCTCCTCAAAACTGTGGTTTTCAATAAGGAGTTCACCTTTCTTCCATTTCCCCCATTCCGGTAGGGTTCCAGCGAAGGCACTCAAGCCTATAAGCAGCGTGAGCAGAATCACGCCTACGACAATAGATTTGTCCATGCCAATTTTCTCCATAGTTAGTAGAAATTGTAGGGCAGGCCAGGTCTCCCGGTTCAACCCTACAGGTATTATTCTCTGCTCAACCCCGCATAAGAGATTCTACTTCAGGAAGTACTTGTGTGACTGCAGCTTGGTCAACTCGATCAGCAATACCACCATAACCTGCCGTGCGAATCATCTCTGCGAGGTTTTGTCCCAACTGTTCAATCGTCCACGCGACTGAGTCTGGCACACTCGCTTTATCGAGAGACCGTTGATCGTTCTTTCCAGAAGGGTCGTAGTGATAATGTGGATCTTTGCGAAAGCAATCGAAACGGAGCAGTTGAATACTTTCACCACTCGCCTCGCCGTAAACACGGACAGAGGGACCACCATCTGCCCCAAAATTACGCTGATCCACATGGAGTTCAACTCCGCCGACATCAAACACTTTCTCAGCCATGAGTTTTCCCCTACTTTTAGAGATTTGTGCAATTATATCTTAATACAACAATTACGTCAACAACTTAACGTAATGGAGGCAGAGCCATTCAGTTTTCGGTTTTTTGAGTGCGTTATGGGCAATAGGGGGCACTGCTTTCCGCAAGCATCGGGGTTACAAACCCCTCCTACAAGAGTGATTCGTGACAATTGAATGGCTCTGGTAATGGAGGTTTGTAAGGTTAGGGCTTTACTTCGCCCACCGATCATCGTATAATGAAGGAGATCATTATTTTTTTCAGAAAAATAGATCCAAAGGAGAATTCAATGAAGTTTAAATTGCGTGAAAAATTGAAATATATGTTTTTAGGTGGATTGCTGACGCTTGCTGGTTTTATGTTTGGTAACATAAACAATAATACGAACGCACAATTTGGATATGAAACGATCGATAAACTGACCGTCCGAGAGTTAATTGTGCGTAAGGATATAAGGGTAATGAGTGATAGTATGGATCCTCGAGTTCATATCTCTTGGGACAGAGGTGGTGGACGCGTGATAACTTATGGACCAAAGGGGATGGGCGCCGCTTCTATCTTGGTTGCGGAGGGTAGTGGCGTTGTGACAACCCAGGGGTCAAAGGAAAAAACCGGTGCTTCTCTCATGGTTAATGAGGGCGGCGGGGTTCTATCGCTTTTTGCGCCTGATGGAAAAGCTAAGATTGTTTTAGGTATATCTGAAGGTGACGGTGTTGCTTACTTAGTCAATAAATTTGATGAAGCGCGTGTATTGAAACCTTAATTAATGAGGTTTCTAATCCCGAGGCGAACAGAAAATATTACAATCTCTACCACAAATAATCACCCCCGATGCGTTGTGCAATCCCTTTTCGTTTTGAACAATCTTTTTTAAAGCATTTACTATAAAAAAACTTGCAAAAGGAATGCAGATATGATATACTATTAACAGAAATTAAACGATGCCTGCGGAATCAAAATGACACAACAGATGCTCGACCGCTTTGGGCGGATCCATACGAATCTCAGGATTTCGGTTACTGATGTCTGCAATTTTCGGTGTATCTATTGTATGCCGGAAGATATGACTTTCATGCCAGACGCAGCACTAATGACCTTTGACGAGATTGTGCATTTGGCGCGTATCTTTGTTGGATTGGGTGTTAACAAAGTACGTATTACCGGTGGTGAGCCGCTTGTTCGTCCCGGTGTGCCTACACTCATAGAACGACTCGCGCAGTTAGAGAAACTGAAAGACATCAGCTTGACAACCAATGGTATCGGTCTCATTAACCAAGCACAAGCACTTTACGATGCCGGGTTACGTCGTATTAATGTCAGCTTAGACACACTCAATGAAGAGAAGTTCGAGCAGATGACGCGTCGGAAGGTACTCTCACGCGTGCTTAAAGGACTTAAAACGGCACACGAATGCGGTTTCAATCCGATTAAAGTCAACGCTGTTGCGATGCGCGGCTTTACTGATGACGAAATCGTCGATTTAGCAACCTTTGCGCGTCAGAATGATTATCAACTCCGATTCATCGAATTTATGCCACTGGATGCCGATGATGTTTGGGGCCGTAACATGTACATCCCCGGAAAAGAAATTATCGAAAAAATTAATGCCGTCTATCCATTGACACAGGTGACCCTAAATGGCGAGGCAAAAAGCGACACAGCCAAACGTTATCGTTTCTCGGACAACGGCAACGAGGTGGGCGTGATCCCTTCCGTGAGCGATCCGTTTTGCGAAAATTGTAACCGGGTCCGTCTCACTGCCGATGGAAAATTCCGAACGTGTCTCTTCTCACTAACGGAAACTGATCTGCTTACACCACTCCGAGAAGGTGCGTCAGATGAAACAATTAGCGAGTTAATTCTGGATGCCGTCGCACAGAAAGAGGCAGGGCATAAAATTAACGCCGCAGACTTTATTAAACCAGAACGAAACATGTCAAGGATCGGTGGATAGCAACACGCGAGCACGAAAAAATAACAACGGGGTAGAGACACGGATACACTAAAAAAGGTGCGATTGGAACCACACCTATTAATCTAAGGAGTTAAAACCAACGAATGAGCAAAGACTTGGTGATTAAAGACTTGCACATCAGTGTGCAAGGGAAACCAATTATTAAAGGACTAAATTTAGCTGTAAAACAGGGTGAGATCCATGCCCTTATGGGTCCAAATGGATCTGGTAAAAGCACCCTCGCCAACGGCTTGATGGGACATCCACTCTATGAAATTGATTCAGGCGAAGTCGTTTTTAGCGGTGTCGATGTCCTGGAACTGGAACCAAACGAACGCGCCAAACTCGGACTTTTCCTCGCTTTTCAGTATCCAACGGCGATTCCGGGGGTCAGTTTGGCGAATTTTCTGCGACTCGCTGTGAGTGCAGTCCGTGGAAAATCAGGAAATGGTTCCGGGGACGACCAACTCATTCCGATGCGCGAATTCCGTCGTGAACTTCGCGATAAAATGAAACAACTCAGCGTCGACGACTCATTCGCTAGACGATACCTCAACGACGGTTTCTCCGGTGGCGAAAAAAAACGCGCGGAAATCTTGCAACTCGCAATGCTTGAACCGAAAATCGCTATCCTCGACGAAACTGACTCTGGACTCGACATTGATGCTGTCCGAATCGTTGGCGAAAGCGTCAGCAGACTGGTTGGACCGGAGCTGGGTGTGCTAATTATCACCCATTATCCACGGTTGCTGGACTACATCCGTCCACAGTTTGTGCATATACTGCTTGATGGTAGAATTGTTGAATCTGGTGGCTGGGAACTCACACAGATGCTGGAAACAGAGGGCTACGATCCAATTCGAGAAAAACATGGGATCAAGGAGGAGTGAAATGGCAACTTCTGAAAAGAACACAATAGAAGAACTCGGAATTAGCAAAGAGTACCAATACGGGTTCCACGACGATATTAAACCGACATTCAAGTCACGCAAAGGGTTGGACGAAAGCGTTATCAACGAAATGTGTGACATCAAAGAGGAACCGGATTGGATGCGCGAGTACCGACTCAACGCTTATCGGATTTTCAAGCAGAAACCGATGACAAAATGGGGCGGAGACCTGTCGCAACTCGATTTTGACGATATTTACTACTACGTCAAAGCCTCCGATCGAAGTGAACGCAGCTGGGACGATGTACCAGATGACATCAAGAAAACTTTCGATCGGCTCGGCATCCCTGAAGCAGAACGGAAGTTCCTCGCAGGTGTTGGCGCACAGTATGACTCGGAAGTCGTCTATCACAACATCGTCGAAGAATTAGACAAAATCGGTGTTGTTTTCCTTGATACCGATACCGCTATCAAAGAATACCCAGATCTGGTGAAGAAATACTTTGGAACTATTATCCCGTCTGCGGATAATCAGTTCGCCGCACTTAACAGTGCCGTCTGGAGTGGTGGAAGTTTCGTTTACGTCCCGCCCGGCGTGAAGGTTGAATACCCTCTGCAAGCCTATTTCCGAATCAATAGCGAGAATATGGGACAGTTTGAACGTACGCTCATCATCGCTGACGAAGGATCACAGGTCCACTACGTCGAAGGATGTACTGCTCCGACATACAGTAGCGAATCCCTTCACAGCGCTGTCGTTGAGATCGTTTGTATGAAAGGTTCTCGGGTACGTTACACAACCATCCAGAATTGGGCAAACAACGTATATAATCTCGTTACGAAGCGGGCTGTTGCCTACGAAGACTCACAGATGGAATGGGTGGATGGCAATCTCGGCAGTAAACTAACAATGAAGTATCCGAGTGTCTATATGATGGAACCTGGTGCGCGTGGCGACATTCTCTCAATCGCGTTCGCCAGCAAGGGACAGCACCAAGATGCAGGTGCAAAAGTCTATCACTGCGCACCAAACACCACATCGCAGATAACCTCCAAAAGCATCAGCAAAGATGGCGGACGGTCGAGTTATCGCGGATGGGTCGATGTCGCTAAAGGCGCGAAAGGATGTAAATCGCACGTCGTGTGTGACGCGCTCATCCTTGATAAAGACTCACGTTCGGATACCTATCCGGTCATTGAAATCGGTGAGAGTGACACCAACATTGAACACGAGGCGCGCGTCAGCAAGATTGGGGAAGAACAGCTCTTCTACTTGATGAGTCGCGGGCTTTCAGAAGAGGAAGCCTCAACCATGATCGTCAATGGGTTTATCGAACCTCTTGTGAAGGAACTCCCGATGGAATATGCTGTTGAAATGAACCGCCTTATTCAACTTCAGATGGAAGGTTCAGTCGGTTAATACGAGGCATTGTAGGGCGGGGTTAATATGCCTCAGCCCTACACCTCTCTAAAGGACAAAAAATTGCAAAAAGGTCATTTTTCAAAAGAATTTCTCCAAAAAATTACAACAACTGAGCCAGCGTGGATGCGCGAGAAACGGCTGGAGGCTTATGCACTTTACGAATCGTTACCGATGCCCCATACGACTGAAGACGATGTGTGGCGACGCACCGTTGATATGCGTACCCAAGACTACTGGCGGCGAACTCGGCGACATCTCCGTGGCTTCGCACTCGAAAAATATAATCCTAATGCCCTGACGAACGGTAAATCACCCGTAAAAGATATAGACAATAACAACGAAAACACAGCCGGGGTCTTGGTTCAAGTTGACGGACAACTTCAACATACTTCTGATACTGAAACGTTGAAAAAAAAAGGTGTCTACTTTGCAGATCTTCACACTGCGCTGCAGGAACAACCGGAACTCCTTCGCACTTACTTCATGAGCAAAGCAGTAACGTTAGAAACGAAGTTAAAAAGTGGAAACATCGCGCAACACAACAAGTTTGACGCACTCCACGGTGCTTTTTGGCAAGGCGGGTATCTGTTGCACATCCCTAAAGGGGTAAAGGTTGAAGTGCCACTGCGGGTCTACATCCAGATGTCCGAAGCGGAGCAAGCCGATCTGTCTCATACGCTTATCATCGCCGAAGAGGGCAGCGAAGTTGTAATTTTGGAGGACAATTTATCTACTAACTCAGAAGGGGATGGCTTACACAACGGCGCGGTGGAAATTTTCGCAGGACAGAATTCAAACCTGACCTACGTGCAAGTTCAACGTTGGAATCGACATGTTTGGAACTTCGCCTCGCACCGTGCCATAGTCGCCAGAGATGCTCAACTCTGCTGGGTAACTGCTACATTCGGTAGCAGGCTTAGCAAGATAAACCAAGCGGTTGTCATGGAGGGTGCTGGATGCAATGCACAAATGTTGGGATTGGCTTTCACCGACACCCGTCAACATTTAGATGTTAGTACCGCACAAGAACATGTTTCACCGCATACTTTCAGCGACCTTCTTTATAGAACTGTCTTGAAAGACAGGGCACAGACCGCCTGGGGCGGGAACATTTACGTTTACCCATCGGCGAATTATACCGATGCGTACCAGAAGAATGATAATCTGCTGCTAAGCGAACGTGCACATGCCGATACCTTGCCTGGTTTGGAAATCCAGGCACATGAGGTGCGTTGTACACATGGCGCGACCGCTGGAAAGATTGATGCCGACCAGATCTTCTATTTAATGAGCCGCGGTCTGCCTTACGCACAAGCTGAAAAACTAATCGTTGACGGATTTTTTGCACCCGTCATGGAACGTATCCCATTAGAATCCGTTCGAGATGAACTGCGTACGTCTGTTACGCGCAAGCTTACAGGCACATCGTAGAAGAATAGATTTCACGGCGCAGCCTTTCAAGGTAAAGCCACCAGTCTCTATAAGTGTGTTCCGCAGAGCACACCTAATTAAAACAAAGGAGCAATCCACAATGAGTCAACCGAAGATTATCGCTTATATGAAGCCTGTCTGTGGTTGGAGCAATGGTGTCCGTGCCATCTTCGCCAAATACGATCTGGAGTATGAAGACAGAGATATTATCAACAACTCAGACAACTATCGTGAAATGGTCCAGAAGACGCGGCAACCGTATCAACCGTGTGTCCAGATTGACGATATAATACTCGCTGACGTCAGTGGCGATGAAGTGGAACATTATTTGGTTTCAGAGGGTATTGTCCAATCCAGTGATGCTGAAACCGATGTCCCGACCGACCAAGCATGTGAGGACCACGGTCCGTCTGCTGTCAATATTGGCTTCCCCAGCAGATAGTGCTATTCCGTAAGCCTCCGAGTGTGGGCGCGTAGGCAGTCGCATCGCGTCCACAGCGAGGTTACACTACAGCACAGAATGAGACATAAAATGGATACTTCTCAATTTCGTCCTCTTGATGTAGAAGCCATCCGCGATGATTTCCCGATTTTCGCGACGACACCACCCTTGGCTTTTCTCGATAATGCCGCGTCAACGCAGACACCGCGTCCGGTTGTCGAAGCGATGGATGCCTATTACGATACTTATCGCTCCAATATTCATCGTGGTATTTATCGCATTTCAGAAGAGGCGACGGAACAGTATGAACGCGCGCGAGAAAAAATTGCACAACTGATCAACGCACCACGCACGCGCCAAGTCATTTTCACTCGGAATACAACAGAATCCATCAACCTTGTTGCTTATAGTTGGGGAAGCGCGAATATTTGTGAAGGCGATGAAATTGTGCTCACCATCATGGAGCACCACAGCAACCTCGTGCCTTGGCAGCTTCTCGCACAGCGCACTGGTGCAACGCTCCGATTCCTTGAAATAACCGACCAGGGGTTACTTGACTTCACACAACTTCGCGATCTGCTGACCGAAAAAACGAAACTCGTTGCTATCGGACACGTTTCTAATGTACTCGGTAGTATCAATCCGATTCAATCCATCATTGTAGAGGCGCACGCCGTCGGCGCGAAAGTCGTTGTCGACGCAGCACAATCGGTACCACACTTCCCAGTTGACGTGCAGCAACTTGACTGTGATTTTCTCGCGTTTTCAGGACATAAAATGTGCGGTCCGACAGGCATCGGTGTCTTATATGGTAAATCGGAATTGCTTGAGGAGATGCCACCTTTCCTTGGTGGTGGTTCAATGATTCGGAGCGTTGAACGCGATGTATCAAGTTATGCAGAACCGCCCGCTAAGTTCGAGGCAGGTACGCCAAGCATCGCTGAAGCCATTGGCCTCGGACACGCTGTCGACTATATCACACAAGCAAATTTAGCAGCACTTCAGATCCACGAACAAGAACTCCTAAAATACGCACACCATCGTTTAGAAGAAATCGAAGGTATCACCATCTACGGACCAGCGCGGCATCAGAAAGCAGGCATCATCTCCTTTAACATGGAAGGCATCCATCCGCATGATGTTGCTGGAATTTTAGACACACACGGTATTGCTGTGCGTGCTGGACACCACTGCGCACAACCGCTTATGAAAAGATTAGATGTCATCGCGACCGTCCGTGCCAGTTTTTACCTTTACAACACGATTGAAGATGTGGACCGCTTATATGAAGGGCTTTGCAGAGCACAGAAACTCATGAGCCGGAGAAGACGATGAATATATATCAGGAAGAACTGCTTGACCACTACGAAAATCCGAGCAACTATGGAACGTTGCCAAATCCTGATATTTCACACGAAGAAGACAATCCGCTTTGTGGAGACAGGATCCGCATTGACCTTATGGTTGATGAAAACGATACCATTACAGAGGTCCGTTTTTCGGGACACGGCTGTACGATCAGTCAAGCCGCAGCCTCTATGCTCACTGAGGAAATCGAAGGCAAAACCCTTGCCGAAGCCAAACAACTCTCTAAAGACGACATTTTGGACATGATTGGTATCCCTTTGGGACCTGTTCGTCTCAAATGTGCCTTATTGGCACTCAAAGTCCTTAAAGCCGGTGCCTACGGTATCACCAGTTGGCCCGGTGAAGAAGATGATTAGCAGCAAGAACCATTTTGTTTTCCTATAGTTCGCTACCCTCACTTGGAAAAAGGAAACTATGTCAGAATTCTATAAAGTTGCGAAAGTTAGTGAAGTTCCACCCGGCACTAAAAAGTTGGTCGAGGTGGATTTTGTTCCGGTGCTACTCTTCAACGTTCAAGGTGAGTTCTATGCTATGGAAGATGTTTGCACACACGATGGAGGCCCCTTAGCGGAAGGTTGGTTCAGCGGCGACGAGATAGAATGTCCACGACACGGGGCGCGCTTCTGCGTGAAAACCGGAGAACCCCTCTGTATGCCTGCTGTTGAAGCTGTTGAATGTTACACCGTCACACTTGAAGATGATGATATCTTAATTAGCGTTGATTAATAGCAGAATCGCTTGTGCTTCGTAATCTGTGTTTATAGGAGGAAATTTAGATGGTATCAGAAGAATCTGTCTTAGAGACTATCAAAGAAAATATTATCGACCCAGAAATCGGCATCAACATCGTTGACATGGGCCTTATCTACGGCGTGGACATCAACGACACAACCGTTGATATTACCATGACTTTAACGAGTCCCGGATGCCCCGCCGGCGGGCAGATTGTCAACGGCACGCAACACGTTGCACAACAAATGGACGGAGTTGAGGAAGTCAACGTTAATGTCGTCTGGGACCCGCGTTGGACTATGGAAATGATGACTGAAGACGCAAAGGACGAACTCGGTATCTTCTAACCCAATTTGTTCCCTTTATCAATCCCATGCGGAACGATACAAAAAGTCCGAAACTCCTTAAGAAACATCCGAAGGCATTCCAAGTAGAGTGGAAAGACGGGCACTCCAGTTGGTATCCATATACCTATCTCCGGCAGATGTGTCCGTGCGCTGAATGCGCGATTATCCGGCATAAAGGCAGCGATGTCCACTCCCTTTTTTCGCCACAAGGCGACGGAGATATAACGCTAATTGAGGTCTCGGACGATATTCAACCTCTTGATATCCAATTGGTCGGTCGCTATGCACTTCAGTTTAGTTGGAACGATGGGCATGACACCGGTATCTATCCTTTTGAAGTCCTGCGCGAGACGTGTCCGTGTCCAGAATGCGCGCCGCCGAATGTAGAGCAAGAAGAAAGGGCACCTTAATCTCTCAATTTCCATCTATCCAGCCAGAGAAAGAAAACAGAGCCATGCAGACGAATATCCTTGAAATCTCGCCACAAGAATTGAAACAGAAATTGGATACAGACGCATCTGTATTATTGCTTGATGTCCGAGAACAGAGCGAATACGATATTGTGCATCTTGAAGGTGCACAGCTAATACCTCTCAATACCTTGCCAAATCACATAGACAACCTCCCAACAGACCAAGAGATTGTTGTCTACTGTCACCATGGAACACGTAGCCTTTATGCCACCGCCTACCTGCACCAAAACGGGTTCCATGATGTCAAAAATCTCGCAGGTGGTATTGATCAGTGGGCAGCCGAAATCGATCCGACCCTGAGGCGTTATAGTTAACGTCTTTTCTCGTGAAGTCCCAGTACTTTAGCTAAGACAAACGGTATTTAGAAAACAGATTGACTTTTGCCTAAAAGTGTGGTATCATACAGTTAATTTTGCGCAAGCCTCTATAGGCTTGCGGGACAACACTATTCAAGGAAACACCTGATTACGGCAAACGCGCACTTTACAGTTTCCTTCTTGCGGGGCAACACTATTCAAGGAAACACGCATGGCATCTCTTCCAGCACAAACTCTCTTCACCCCAGAGGAATACATCGCTCAAGAACGAAAGGCACTGCACAAAAGCGAATACCTCAGCGGGCAGATATTTGCGATGTCTGGGGCGAGTCGAGCACACAGTCTCATCACAGGAAACATATTCAATAGACTTTACAACCAATTGGTAGCATCAGATTGTGAAATCCATTCCAGTGATATGCGTGTACAGCCGAGCCCAGTAGCCTATTTTTATCCAGATGTCGTTGTTGCCTGCGGTGAGCCTCGCTTTGAGGATGATGTTTTTGACACACTTCTGAACCCGATTGTTATCATAGAGGTACTTTCGCCCTCTACTGCAGCCTATGACCGAGGGGAGAAATTCGCGCACTATAGGCAACTTACGTCGTTGCAAGACTACGTCCTTGTTTCACAACACCGGTTCTGCGTTGAACATCATTGGCGGCAAGGTCGACAGTGGGAATACACCGAATTTTGTTCACCTGAAGATGTACTGCCCCTGATTTCAATCGGATGCCAGATATCCTTGCGGGACATCTATACGCGCGTTACGATTGCTGATCAAGAGGAGGATACCTATGTTCGTTGAATTTGAAAACCGCTCCGGTGAAATAGAACAGGCTGACATGGAAATTGACGAACCGTGTCCAATTTGTTGCGGTATGCTCTTTCCGCTTGTCGAGTCGAAAGAGGATAGCGGATATCGCTGCAGCAGCTGCGGACTCGTCTACCTACCCGTAGAAGAGGAATAGAATATAGCCATTACACGCCTCATTGACTGCTGATCGCCACTCTATTGTTCAATCTCCCGAAAATTTGGGACATCTACTGGTGTTCCACCGTTTGCGATCGACTGCTCTGAAACCAAGCCCGGCACGGTGAAATCCATCGCCGTATAAACATCAAGCGGCGGTGGTGTGTCGGTAAGAATACTATCAATAAAATCGCGCACCTTGAAATACTCACCAAGATCGCCCACATTCTCAGACTCAGCAGGCGGATTTTTCCACCGTTCGGGCAAACAGTCTTCAAATTGCGAGAGCGGTCTCCACTGTTCAGTTACCGAGAATTCATCCAGCCAAATCTTCGGTGCAGCGTTAAGCCCTCGCGAACTTTCATAGCACCCTTTTGTCCCTTGTAAACTGAAATAGGAATTCGCAGGACGATTCGAGAGCATGTCAATCCGAATTTTAATTAACCCACCACAATCGGTTTTGCAGAGCATCATCACGGTATCTTCCATCGCATGCTCTGGATCGGTGTTAACGCCGGTCCCAAGGCAACAGACACTGACCACACGTCCACCAAACCACTGAAGCACTGGACCGAGGCTATGGGTCGCATAATTGCACCGATTAATGCCAACTTGCCAGTAGTAGCGCCACGTCGGATTACCCTCTGCATCATGATGGAGCGATTTGATGTTGTGGACGTACTCTCCTTCCCCAAAATAGACATCGCCAAACATACCCGCCTCTACCATGCTCCGTATGAGGACATTTGACTTGGAATAGCACGTATTCTCAGCCATCGTGTATTTGGCAGATGCCTTCCGAACCGCTCGAACCAAGTTGTAGCACTCCTCTAACTTGACAGCGGCAGTCACTTCACTAATAACGTGTTTCCCTGCTTCCAAGGCTTCAATTGACTGTGGCACGTGCAGATTCTCAGGAGTAGCGAGGACAACAAGATCCACTGCATCCAGCATCGCTCCATAGTCTGTAAACTTCTGAGGAATATCAAACCGTTCAGCAACGTTCTGGAGTGTCTCCTCATTGATGTCACAAACCGCTGTCACATCGGTTTCCGCTATCGCCTTAAAAGGTGCCACATAGGAACTCCCTCGATGTGCCCCAACGATTCCCACTTTCAGTTTTGCCATTGTATATTGCCTCCTAAATATTAGGAATAGCATAACACAAGCCGCGCAATTTATCAGCAAAATTTGCATTCTTTTTCGACTTGAAAAACTTATGCGAAACGTGCTAAAATGCTATGAAGGTTGTAGGCATCAACAGATCCCAAATTTTTTAATCATGGGTAGGTGAGAGACCAATGTATCGATTAACGCCCAGAATGCAACAAATTTTACGACAACAATTGGCGAAATATCACGACTTGTTTAGTAGAGGCTGCTCCGGAACGTGTTTAGAAGAGATGATATTTCAATCTATTAGATTAGCCAACGATGCGCAGCATTATGCCACTTGGAAACGAGTTGGGCACGATAGCGAAGCCGATATTTGCGTTACGGTAAATGGTGAAACATATCCCTTAGACATTAAATCTGGTATTGTGAAAGGGAGATACCTAAAGTTGTCAGGGCCTCGATTGGGGCGTTTTGAAGGAGATCTTGAGCAAATTACGGCATACTTGAATAGTAGACAACCAGAGGTTTTATCAGTTTCTTATCGCAGCGTCGCTGAGGACAGAGGCGTAAATCGTTACCAGATAATACATGTAGATGCTACCTACTTTCATGATCTCAATCCTACCAGTTGGGAACAAGTCCGGAAACGATGGGAACAAACAAATCAGTATGGCGTGATTTCCTTATTAAATCCTGTGATGGGTTGGAAGCTCCGATGGAAAGTACCAGAAGAATTGGTAGATATGTACGGGGAATTCTTCGTCTGAAAATTGGAAACAATACTCATACACCATTTGATACCTTATGACAAAAATTTTACACACCTCAAAACTAAATACCCCTGGCAAAACATTTGACCCAAATCGTAATCTCTCGTAAAATACGGTAAAGGTTAGTGTGTTTACGCATATTCAAAATCTAACGAAGGTTAAGAAAAAACAAGAACTATTTTACAGCAGAATGTAAAAACGCTCAATTTGGACATCAAAGTCTACTTCACTTCATCACTTTTGCTCTAAGATTAGGGCATTTTGAAAAACTATGAAAAATTGTACAGTCATAGATTTATTCTGTGGTGCTGGTGCGCTAACACACGGATTTATTTTAGAAGGTTTTAACGTCGCTGCTGGACTGGATGCTGACAAATCCTGTAAATACGCTTATGAAAAAAATAATCCGGGTGCGACTTTCATTGAAAAAAGGATTGAGGATGTGAAAGCTGCTGAACTGAAGCAATGGTATCCTGAAGACCATGTAAAGATACTTGTTGGATGTGCTCCCTGCCAACCCTTTTCTGCTTATAATAAAAGCCGGCAAAACAAGGATGCGAAATGGAAATTGCTTACTAACTTTTCCGACTTGATTTCGGAGATCAAACCTGATATTGTCTCAATGGAGAATGTTCCGACTTTGACAACCTTCAGAAACGGAAAAGTTTATCGGGATTTTGTGAATCGCCTAGAAAAAGATTATATCGTTACCGAATGTCTCAGGGTATCCTGTTTGGATTATGGTATTCCACAACAAAGAAAACGTTTGGTTCTCTTCGCTTCTAAACCCAAAAACAGTAAAGTTGAGCTTTTGGCACCGACCCATACACCTGATAAATATAAAACAGTTAGGGACTCGATTTCGGATTTAGAACCACTTGAAGCTGGCGAAACAAGCTGGAATGATCCCTATCACAAGGCTGCGGGTCTATCCGAACTAAACTTACGAAGGATTAAAGCATCAAAACAAGGTGGCACTTGGGAAGACTGGCCAGAAGAACTCGTCGCCCAATGTCACCGGCAATTAAGCGGCAACAGTTACTTATCCATTTACGGACGAATGGCATTGGATGCTCCATCTCCGACAATTACAACTCAATGCTATGGATTTGGAAATGGTAGGTTCGGGCACCCTACGCAGAATCGAGCGATCTCGTTAAGAGAGGCCGCGCGGCTCCAAACGTTTCCAGACGACTATGAATTTGTCCACCCAGACGAGCCACATCCTCTGTCCACTATTAGTCGATTCATCGGAAATGCAGTGCCGATTGAACTGGCCAGAGTTATTGCAAGGAGCATCAAACCTAACCTTCAAAACGTCCGTTAGTGAATGTAAAGGATAAAAACCATGTCTACATTCCGTTTTACTGTTGATGCTGAACTCTTGAGAGAACTTGGGGAAAGACTGATTGGTAAACCCCACATCGCGTTGGCTGAGTTGGTTAAGAACAGTTATGATGCTGATGCAACTGATGTGACGATTAAGTTTTTACCTAATGAGGACCGTATCGAAGTTAAAGACAATGGTCATGGCATGACCCATGACGAATTCAAAAACTCCTGGATGCGGATTGGTACAACCCACAAAAAAGAAAAAAAATCAAGTGCCTCAGGACGGCTTATGACAGGTTCTAAAGGCGTGGGACGATTGACTGTTCAATTTCTTGCTAATAAACTGACAATCGTAACTGTTCCTGCAGGCAAAAATTATAAGGGTCTTAAAGCCGAGATTAATTGGAAGGAAGCCTTGGAAACTAAAGAACTTACAGAAGTTAGGGTTAATTACAGCGATTACAATAGTGATTCACCCAATACCCCAGTTCATGCACAAGGCACTTCAATCATTTTGGAAGAACTCAAAGATGAGTGGACAGAGGATTCGATTCACGACTTGGCTTCAGAGTTATGGTGGCTTCAGCCTCCTCTCGGATACTCTCTGGATGATTCAAAAAATCGCTTTAATATTAATTTTCAATCAGCACAACAAGATTACAAAGAGATATTTGTAAAACAGATGAATGCAGTAAAAAACATTTGGATTGCCCGACTTCTTGGTGAAACTGCAGATGGGGAAGTAAAGTTTTCCTTAGAATTTAGCGATGGGCAAGTAATGAATGAAAAATATAAAATTGCAGGTTTTAGGCATAATAAGGGGAAATTTAGTCCAACAGAAAATCTTAACACGTGTAGTTTTGAGATTCGGATCTATAACTTATCAGGCAGACAGAAATTTGGAATCAAGGTTGGTGAAGCGCGGAAATATTTCACAGAACATGGCGGTGTTCATGTTTATGATGGAGGTTTTCGTCTCCCCCATTACGGTTTGCCAGAAAATGACTGGCTGAAACTTGAGTATGATCACTCACATCGACAACATGTTTCCCAACTTATTCCGAAAGATATCCAAGTTTCCAGAGCGTTAAGTGATTTACCAACTCTTGGGCGTGTTCTTGGGGTTGTGGAAGTTGATACTTCCCAAGAACCGAATCTTGAAATTATGATCACGCGAGACCGTTTAGCCGAAACGACTGCTTACACGGATCTTGTGAGAACCGTTCGTTACGCACTTGATTGGTATGCCAATGAAACTGCTCGGCGAAAGGTTCAGAAGAAAGAAGTATCATCTGAACCTACGTCATTGACATTCGAGTATGTTGAGGAGGTATTAGAATATTACAAACCGGACATTCCTGAAAAGATTTATCAGAAAATTTATGAGAAAGTCCAAGAAGCAACAACAACGGCAAAGACCCAGCAAGAACTCGCTCTTAAACAGATGGGACTTCTTACTTCCCTCGCCACGGCTGGTATTTCTGCGTTGTCGTACCAGCATGAAGTGAAAAAACAATTCACTTACATTGAAGACATGATTGATAGAATGAAGAATATTAGGACAATGCGTTCCGAACTCCAAGAAAATCTGAATTCGCTGAGCACAGAATTAGCATTATGGCTCAAAAGGGCAAAGGCGACGAATTCCCTGTTTGACTACATTGCGGATACTGAAAATACACAATTGCGGCACAGCTTACGTGCCAGAATGGTGATTGAAGATATTACCGATCAAACAAGTTTTTTGGCAAGGGACACTGAGATTGATTATAGTCAAATCGATAAATATTTACGTCTTCCTAAGGCATCATTCGCTGAATGGGGTGCCATTTTTCAAAATGTTTTCATTAATGCTTTCAATGCAATGCTTGATTCGCCTAAACCGCTGCTACACATCAGTTGCCGTTCCCGTGGAAGATCTCGGGAAATTCTTATTCAGGATACAGGACACGGAATTAATCTCAAAGATGCAGATAGGCTTTTTGAGCCCTTTGAGAGAGAATCAAAAATTTCAGTCGAAAGAAAAGCACTTGGCTACGGCGGCACGGGACTTGGACTCACGATCGTTCGACTGCTTGCAAATAATATCGGATGTCGCGTTAGATTCGTTGAACCAGAAGACGGATTTAAAACTGCATTCTCAATTTCGTGGAGGGAAATCAAGTGAAAAAACAAAAAATCCTAATATACGATGATGAACATGGACGTATAGACGATTTTAAAGGAAAATTGGGTGAGGGTCTTGACCAAGCGGGGCAAAGCGAAGATTTTGATATTATAGCCTTAGAGAATGATGCGTTTCAAGACTCAATACGCGTGTTGGAGCAGAGACGAATTGCGTTTCGGAACGAAGAAGAAAGCACCAAAAATGGCGCGGAAGAAATTGATAATGCTTCAATTTTTATCATTGATTACGATCTATTAGGGAATCAAGTGGAAGAATCTGCAGTAGGATCCCTAACAGGTGAGATCATCGCCTATCTTGTCCGTTGCTTTTCAAAATGTAAGTTGATTGTTGGATTGAATCAATATGGTAGTAATCCTTTTGATCTGACCCTGAGAGGAGATCTAGATTCATTCGCGGACCTGAATTTAGGAGAATACCAGTTGAACAACCCCGATCTCTGGAGAGGTGATTGGGGAGATTCCAGACAAGGATTCAGACCTTGGCACTGGCCGAATTTACGCGACGCACTGCACAATTTTGACGAAAGAGTTAAAGATGTGGAAAAAAATATAGATACATCCATCTGCGAATTTCTTGGTTTTGGTAGTGAATTGTTCCAGTTGCTACCCCGCGAAATTGTTCAATTTATCGAAAAACAAGACCAAAAAGAACATTTTCAAACGACTTTCCGGGAATTTGTAACGGAATCTGGAAACGCATTAAGGTTTAAAGACACGAAAACGTTAGATAAAGGTATGAATGATCACATTTTGGCAAGAGTGGGTGCCGCCAGAATATCGAAATGGTTGGAGTGCCTTCTGCTACCAGAGCAAGATATCCTTGTAGATGCCCCGCATCTAATCTCAAGATATCCAAGCTTAATGACCGGAGAGAAGAAAAAAATTGAAACTTGGAACAAAGGCGCACAATTAATATGTCGCGACAAATTGGGGCTTAGGACAGACTTAATTGAACCCTATAGATTTAAAAAAGATCATTGGGTTTCTCGGCCCGTTTGGTTCTGGGATAGACTACGCGAATGTGAACATATTAGGGAAATAATAGAACCTTGGTTAACTGTAAAACCAGATTGGGTATTTTGTGAAGATGCTTCTTATTTTTATAATCGAGAAAATTGTAGGGAATTCCTTGCTGATACCGCCTCTCCGTTTACCCAAAGGTTTGTAAAATATTTTGATGAAGTTGATTACCGCCCCAGAGTTCGGTTTTCGCTGTGAATTTTTCTCAAAAAACACAATGCAAAAAATTGTTACCACCTTAAAAGACATTCTTACGCCCTTATGCAAATGCCAAAAAGATCTATGGGTTAACGAAAATTGGAAACATATATTTGTGGATTGGCCGCCCTTAGCGCGTGAAGACCTTGAGGTTTTATTTAGGCCGCCCGAAACCGGGGCTGAACCTGTCGAAGTAGATTTCTCGGAATCTGAGCGGGGAAAGGTGATATACCTACCGCCCCTGGAAAAGGATCCAGACTGCATACCAATTTTATCTTTGTATTTCAAGTTGAAAGAAACTCAAAGTATTGCAAAACTTAGAGTCTTGTTAGTTCGGCTTGATGAGAATCGAAAACCTCATGGAATTTACGGAATTGGCTTTCGCATGGAAACCCCCGAAAAAATAAACCAAGGTGTAAATTCCTCGGTTAATAGTCAGTGTGTAGACACAACTGAGAATAGCGGAGCTCACGATTTTCACCATGCACAGTTGATACGAAAGTTTGGGGAAAAGAAACTGGATAACAAACTACAAATTGATTGTCCCATTTGGCTACCGCAATCGCAGCCTTCTTTCCCATTGCCAGCTGAATGCCCAGTGACACTGTTGCTTTGCTTGCTTGTGACGTTATATGGTGGGAAATATTACAATCAGTTCCTTACAGATCATAGCATATTTGACATCAAACAGTATAAACGGGAGCTAGATCGATGGATAAACCAATAGACACTAATGATAGGAACATCATAGGCATGAACCAAGACCTTTTGCAACTGATCAAGGATTATACGACAAAAGAACATACTGAGATCAACGCTAGTTTGCTCGGTAAATCCAAAGACAATCTGGTCTCTATGCTTCTTGACCTACTCACGATCTATTACAACGACTTGAATTCTTCTACGATGCGCGAGTTAGTTGTGGCAGTACTGGCTGGGTATCAGCCAAGTTTAGAAAAACTGGGGTATAATGGTTTCCGACAGAATACACTGACAGGAAAGGTCGAACACTGCGAAATCAAACCTCGTAATGTTCGATCGGATTCCACTGCAAAAACCCCGCGTAAATTAGATGGTTCGGGTAATTTCACAGACTATACTTGGGCAAAATTTCGAAGGCACCAAGAAGAAAACCCTAACATGCTGGTTGCAGGTTTTCTCGATGCACATCTCATTCACATATTCGAGTTCAGTTTCAATGAACAAGGTTTCACATCTCGATTGCAAGAACAACTTGAACGCCGATTTCCAACCGGTGATATTACGAGTGAGTATCTGCGAAGTGCACAATTTTCGTTTACACATTACAAAGACGCAGAGAGTTTGAAAACAATTTATATCGCCTCCAAACAGGAACTCACGAAAGCACAACCACACATAACAAAAAACTTGTTCAACTATTTGGAGAAAACAGCCCAATGACTACTGTCAATAAACACCTTCTTAAAGATCTCTCACTAAAAACGAAACAAATTACAAAGGAGGCACTCGAAGAAGGCAAACTCATTGAAGGCGATACGCTCAATGTTCTGAAGAAAATAGATGATGATGTCGTCAATGTTGGCGTTACGTCACCTCCCTATAACAAGCAAGAGAAACAAAAAGGCTGGCTCGTAAAAAATGTGGTCTACGATATTTACAAAGATGCTGTGCCTGAACCCGAGTATCAGCAGCACCAAGTAGATGTACTGAATGAGATTTATCGTGTAACTGCCCCAGGCGGTTCGTTTTTTTACAATCATAAAATCCGATGGGATAGAGGCAACATGTACCATCCGATGGACTGGTTGCGTAAAACAGAGTGGACAGTGAAACAGGAAATTATTTGGGATAGAGTCATCGCGGCGAACATACGAGGCTGGCGGTTTTGGCAGGTAGAAGAACGTATCTATTGGCTGTATAAACCTATTGGGAATTACTTAATTGGCAAAGAATTGAAATCCAGCGATGCGAAGTTGACATCTATCTGGCGCGGTGTACCTGAAGATGGCAGAAAGAATCCGCATCCAGCACCCTTTCCGCTCTGGTTACCAGCCCGTGTGATTATATCCATCTTAGGTACAGAAACACAAGGTGTTGTGTTAGATCCTTACATCGGCAGCGGCACGACTGCTGTTGCAGCGAAACTTTTAGGGCATAAACACATAGGGATCGACCGAAGTGAGACATACTTAGAAATGACGTGTGACAGATTGGATAATGCGCCCAGTGAAATGTCTAAAATCCAAGAAGAACTCGCGTTGCATAATGTGGAAACGACCGCCCAGGAACGTAGGATTCAAGGCAAGAATATGGGTAAATATCGTCCTACAGATGACAAAAAAGACGATAGACAGGGAACTCTTTTTGAAGGTGCTAACGATAATGAATTATCAGAATAAACAGATACTTCAAGGGCATCTACGAAATCCAAGCAATGAACAACAAGACGCTCGACCATCTGCTAATTACGCTCACAGTTTTATTCGATATCTGTTTTGTTGCCACTGCAATTGTTGTCGCATATTGGATCCGGTTTGAATCCGGTTGGACACCGGAAGTCCTGGCGTTGCATAAAGGCGGCACCCCACCCCTTGAGGACTATTTCCGACTCATTCCACTGATGGCGATTATCTGGTTAATGCCCCTGAAAGCGTTAAAACTCTATCGTCTTGAAAACAACGCAACGCTTTCGGCGTTCTGGACGCTCTGCAAAGCCACCGGAATTGCGCTCATCGCCACGTTAGCCGCACTCTTCTTTATTTTTCACCACGATGCCTACTCGCGTTGGGTCATGCTACTCGCCTCCGGGTTCAGTCTTGTCTGGCTGTTTTTAGGCAGACTCGTCCTTTACCGCTTCCGACAGGCAATTCACGCGCAGGGTGTCGGCGTAAATAGAGCGGCAATTGTCGGTTATGAGGCAAGCGTCAAAAAGTTTACCGACACCTTGAACGCAAGATCCAATAGCAGCTACAAATTAGTAGGCATAATTGATGGAGCCACAAGTGCTGATGCTCTACACCTACAACACCTCGGTAAAAGTCAAGATATACTCGAATTGGTGCAAACACATCGAATTGATACGCTTTTCATCGCCTCACCTGCAGTATCAAATGACACTATTCTACAGATTCTTCACACCTGCGAAGGTTTGCCTGTCCAAATTAACATGATGCCGGAACTCTCCGAATTTATCAGAAGTGGCACTGCCATCACCTTTTTTGGCGACATACCGATACTCCGATTACGCGAAACCCCTATGCAGGGCATACAAGGCATCGTCAAACGTCTCATAGACGTCGTTTTCAGTCTGTTCGCCTTGATAGTGCTAAGCCCACTTATGTTAGCCATCGCAATTACGATCCGTTTGACATCGCCCGGTAAAGCAATTTTTCGTCAGGAGCGCGTTGGTAGAGGGGGAAAGCGATTCCACATCTATAAATTTCGTTCTATGCGTGCCGACGCCGAAGAGAATGTAGGGCATGCATGGGCAAAGAATGACGATCCGCGGCAAACCTCGCTCGGAAAGTTTCTGAGACGCTGGAGCTTAGACGAATTGCCCCAATTTTTGAACGTTCTCAAGGGCGATATGAGCCTCGTCGGTCCACGTCCAGAGATGTCAGGTCTCATTGATACATTTCGGGAATCAATACCACACTATATTGCTCGGCAGCGCGTTAAATCTGGTATGACAGGCTGGGCACAAGTCAACGGTTTGCGCGGTAATACTTCTCTCAAAGAGCGGGTTTCTTACGACCGATACTATATCGAAAACTGGTCCCTCGGCTTGGACATTAAAATCATCTTGAAAACGCTGTGGGCGATTAGAAAAGGGTACCGCTAATCTAATAAGTTTTGACATTCAATTTCAGTAAATTGAATTACTCATCTGTTTGTTCGGGGCCCCGTGCCCGAACGAATACACGCTCACAATATCACCGATTTTGATTGTCAAATTTCATCAAAAAGAAAATGTTATAAGCATTTCATCGAATTCATCAAGTTCGGTTAATTCTGGAAATACCGCTGCAAAAAGGGCCAAGCACCTGCCTTGTAATATCGATGTCCGCCTTCACCAATAAAAAGCTCACACCTATCTGCAACCCCCGCAACCGTATAGATAGTCTTCAACCGTTTATAAGCCAGTTCAACGTGATCTATCGGAAAAATTCCGTCATCACGTCCAGCAATCGCGCAGAACGGACGCGGTGCGATTAAGCCCGCAACATCGTACATCTCTCCAAGCCGCATCACTCCCGGCACATAGTTACATTCACAATGCCGGATCATGCCGATGCTCCCTTCAAACGTGCAAAAATAGCAGCTCGGTAGTGCGACAGCGATACGTGTTTCACACGCTGCAGCGAAAAGTGACACAGTGCCACCACCCGAATTCCCTGTAATCGCGATACGGTCAGCATCTATCGGTAAATCCTTGATTGCCCAATCAATGAGGCGCGACATATCCCATACCCGCTCGCCGATCGGGGTCCGTCCGACAAGTATGCTATGAACCAACTGATGTCGGCATGAGTGCGTATTATTGGCTTCTTTATCCGCCTCCGTGCGCGTCTCACCGAACGCCCGCGTCGTTGGCGCAATAGCGATGTAACCCTCCTCAATGACTGCTTGCCGCGCGATGTCACGCTCACCTTCCAACATGTGTTCTTCTTCTGCTTCCGTATGCGCAATACCGGCATAAAGATGCGGATGGTTATGCCCGTGTGGCGCGAGGATCAGTGGAAGTTTGCCTTGGATCTCCTTCGGACGTAGGAGGTAGAACGGCAGCGGCACCGTCGGCTCTACCCACAGATACCAACTCTCACGAAAGTGGTTACCCATATCCAATACTTCCAACTGCTCAGCCTTTGAAACATAGGCTGCGAGATCGGATTCCATATTATCTAAACCAAGGATTTCCCGTAGCTTTGGGCGAAAAGCCGCCTGCCATGCCAAAAATCCTTCCCGTGAGGTCTCGCGAAATTCATACTGCCTCGGAACAGTGTCATATAAGTTTTTAAAATGTGTTGCAGCATCATACATTACGATTCTCTCCTCTATGCATTTGGTTGACTTGACAAAATTCGCAGTGGTGCTATAATGTGCATAATCATAG
The DNA here is from genome assembly GCA_028818705.1 of Candidatus Poribacteria bacterium. Taxonomy (GTDB): domain Bacteria; phylum Poribacteria; class WGA-4E; order WGA-4E; family WGA-3G; genus WGA-3G. Next base: position 11,378 of record JAPPNJ010000051.1, on the reverse strand, counting down.
ACGACAGTTGTAGACCTGTCAACTGAATTCAGCAACCGTTGTACAGGTGCGTACGAAAGGCATTATATGAAAGTATTGATAACCGGTGCAAGCGGTAGGCTTGGTCAATTCGTCATTCGAGAATTGGCTGAAGAACACTCGCTGGTGCTCATGTCGCGCAGAAATCCACCCGATGAATTTGCCCATCTCCCCTTTATTCAAGGCGACCTAAATAATTTTGAGGACTGCCAACGCGCCGTTGAAGGTGTAGACGCAATTCAACACCTCGGTGCGCAACCTAACCCGGTCGACCATCCGGATTTACGAGCAGATGCAGCAGAAAAAGGCATCTCCTTCGATGCAACCTTTAAGACAAATATGCTCGGCACCTACTACCTCTTACAAGCCGCAATTGCGGCAGACATCCACACCATCGTGATGTGCGGCAGTAATTGCGCATTAGGGCACGGTTTCCGAATTAGCAAAACCCATATCCCAGTAGACTACCTACCCTTTGATGAAGAACACCCTTGTTATCCCGAAGATTCTTATAGTTTCTCCAAACGCTGTGGTGAGGACCTGTTAGCAAGCTATACCCGCGCGTATGGCATCCGAACCTACGTTACGCGGCCCGCCGGTATCAGCCCAGAAGAGCGGCGAAATCAGATGAGAGCAAACGCCAAACCGACGACCAGTTGGACCCCGTGGATCTGGTGCTGGGTAGGGAGTGAAGACGTAGCGAGTGCACACCGGCTGCTTATGGAAAAAGCGGATACCCTACCCCCACATGATGTCTATTTCCTGAACGCCGATGATACCTCAGCGTTGGAACCTTCTCAGGAATTGGTTGAACGTTTTAAACCCGAACTCCTCCCGAAAGTGAGAACGCTTCAAGGGCACCAATCCTTTATCAATTGCGATAAACTCAAAGCTGCTGTCGGGTGGCATCACAAAACATCATGGCGGTAATAGTATGGGTTGTCAGTTTTCGGTTCTTGGTTAAGAATTCCGTGGGGCGGACACACAAAACGCAATCACCATATCAGGGTAACTAAAAACCGACAACTGACAACCGATAACCAGTAAAAAATTGGAGGAATCATCATGGAAACCACCAGTGACAGAGTCCGGATTGGTGTTGTCGGCATCGGGAGCATCTCCGTGCGCGGCATCCTGCCACACCTTACGCAAGACGATGTCCAAGATAGATTAGAAGTAACCGCCGTTTGCGATCCGGTTCCGGGTAGAGCAGAAGCCGCATCTGAAAGATTTGGTGTCCCTCACGCTTACGAAACATACGAGGCTCTTTTAGAAGACGGACATGTAGACGCTGTCAGCATCGCATCGCCTATCGGTCTCCATTACGGACAAGGCAAACTTGCCATTGATCACGGCGTTCATGCACATTTTAATAAAACAATGACAACCACCGTTGACGAAGCGGACGATCTCATCGAATCAGCAGCGCGCAACAGTGTAAAATTGGTGGCATCCCCAGGGGAAATGCTCCGTCCGATTCACCAAGAAATCCGCAGACTCATTGACGACGGTGCTATCGGAACGTTAACGTGGGCAGCCGCTGGATCGGCTTTCGGAAGATACCATGAAAACGAATCTGTTAGACACGGCGACGATCCGCTCTCTAACATCAATCCGGCGTGGTATTTCCGTAAACCCGGGGGCGGACCGTTGTACGACATGACCGTTTATGGTTTGCATACAATGACAGGTATTCTCGGACCCGCAAAACGTGTAACAGCGTTTTCTGGCGTGCGCCTTGAAGAACGCGAATTCCGAGGCGAGATGCTCCCTTGCGATATGGACGACAACACCTTTATTCTCGTTGACTTTGGCAAGGCACTCTACGGCTTCGTGTACGGTGCCGCTGCCGGCTCGGTTGTCAGAGGTAGATTAGCAATTCACGGCACTACTGGTACAATTGAAGGGAATTTGTTGAACGGCAAACCGATTGATGCACCCGAAGGGGAACTGCCACACGTCGTAGGACCACATCGCGACATTCAGGAATACCATGTCTATGAGGATATTATGCAGTTAGTAGATTGGATCCGTGAAGATAAGCCGACGATTGTTACAGCAGAGCACGCGCGGCACGTCATAGAAATTTTCGACGCTGGCTACAGGTCTGCCCAAACAGGTGAAGCGCAAGAGTTGCGGACCACATTTTAAAGGAACAGTTTCTATGCCAAAAGCCTTATGTATCGGGGAACTCCTCATCGATTTTGTGTCTACAACACCTGATGTAACACTTGCCGAAGCACCAGGATTTGTTAAAGCCCCCGGTGGCGCGCCCGCCAATGTCGCTGTCGGTTTAGCCAAGCTCGGTATAGACGCTGGATTTATCGGAAAAGTGGGCGCGGATGCATTCGGCAATTTCCTGAGCGATACGCTGCAACAGAACAGCGTGGATACTGCTTACCTCATTGCCGGAGAAACATCTCGGACCACCCTGGCTTTCGTCGCCACACGCTCCGATGGTATGAAAGACATTACCTTCTATCGGCATCCAGGTGCCGATATCCAACTCTCTCCAGACGAAATCGATACGAGTTACATCCAATCAGCAGAACTTTTTCACTACGGTTCCGTCAGCCTGAGCCATTCGCCGAGCCGTGAGGCAACACTCCACGCAATCCAGTCGGCGAAAGCCAGCGGCGCGATGCTCTCTTACGATCCGAATTTGCGTTTGATGTTATGGGACAACGCCGATGACGCCAAGCACTGGATCTGGGAAGTAATGCCTTATGCAGACGTCGTCAAAATATCGGAAGAAGAATGGGAATTCGTTACAGGAGACACTAAACTAACAGGTGGGATTGAGCGTATTCTTGGACTTGGCGTAACGTTGCTCGTTGTTACGTTAGGGGAACGCGGATGTTATTACACAAACGGCATTGCTGACGGTTATGTTGACGGTTTCGCTGTTGATGTTGTGGATACACTCGGCGCAGGCGATGCATTCGTCGCTGCCATGCTCATGCAATTAATGAAGCACGAAAACCTTCAATCACTTGATACGTCTTTACTTGAAGCAATCATGCGTTATGCGAACGCGGCAGGAGCGTTGGCAACACAGAAAGTAGGTGTAATTCCTGCCTTGCCAACGCTGCCTGAGATTGAACTGTTCTTATAGGAAAAAGGAGCGTCTGTTTACTGTAAAGTTATCAACACCGGTTCAACGGCGAGTGTCTCTTGAATACGCTGTCGAAGAACCGCTGCTTCTTCGCGCTTACTGAACTCACCGATTGTTACGCGGTGCCTCACTGTACCATCAACGGTGGCAGTATGTATGGCAACCTTTTGACTGGGATTTTGATGCTGCAGCTGTGCTTCCATCTGTTTAGCATAGAAGGGATCCACAAACGAACCTACCATGAGTGTCAGTTTGGGTTCTGAAGTGCCTGCTGGCTGATACTCTGTTTCAAAATCACCCTGATACTCTACCCCGAGATGCAGCTCTACCTGTTGGGCGCTCTGATTGCCCGCGATATCCTGAACGCTTAACTTACAAGTATATGGAGCAAGTGGCTGCTCCTGTAACGCGTTTAAAATAACCTGTGCCGGTGGTACACCATCCGCTTCCATCTGTTCAATAAGCACATTGTGCTGGTCAAAGAGTTCCAGCCTCCAATGTACAATCGGATTGATGTCCAAAGTTCTTATACCTACGGAATGCCACACGCGCATTCCGTGTTGATTAGTCGTTGATGCCTTCCTAAAGAGTTCTATTGTAGTCGGAATGAGATCCACCGTTACCTTTTTACTATCTCTGAGATCCGATGCCCCTTGTGCGTCGAAAACATGCAACTGCGCTTCGTAGTCGCCATCGGGAACTAAGTCACCAGTATCGGCAATACCATCCCAAGTGATACCTGCTGAAGGAGAACCGCTCCCCGATTGCTCCCAGACCCTCTCAGTGTATTCATCAATGAGCATCAACCGCCATTTATCCGTCGAGTTGACTGCAAAATGGAACGTAGTGTTATCCGCAAAACCGTCGTTATTGGGTGAAATTGCGGGTTCGGAGATCCGAAGCCTTCCGGGAGACATCCCGGACACGGTATCTGTTGTAAGCGTTGTTGGCATCAAAATAGGGACATCCACATCGGCATTATCGGTCCTGGTTAGGACAGGTTCTGATAGAGGTGCCGTGTTACTTGTTCCCCAACGTAAAGTCGCCGAAATCCAATGAACAGATTGATCTAATTCGCTGCCGCTCACGTAAGCATAATCAAACTGTCCGGACGCATTTCGGAAACTAAATCCTCGCGCCCATTCTCCGCCCCAGAACCTTTCAGAAGCCGTTAGTGCAGTATACCCTACCCGTAATCCTACATGCCCATTAATCAACCATCGTTCTGCGCCGAGATGTAACCGAAGCCTTTCACCCCAACTTCCGTCGTTCTCACCTCGTACAGCGAGGTCGGCAGAGAACAGCGTCTCACCTCCCAACTGATATGTCGTTCCGAAACGCGCTGCTAAGGGAGGATCCTCAAGGAGAACACCGTCCACTCGAATTCCGTTACTCAATTCAGATAGATTCATGCCCACTGTTACTTCGTCGCCCCATTCCTCCAATGGATAAGCGAATTGCATCCCCAAATCTACACTCCAGAGGAAGTTTGTTCTGATAGGTGTGTTGTTTTGATAATAACGCAGATTTGCCCCTGCCGATGTGCTCTGTCCTAATGCCAGCCCGTATCCCAAGAGCACAATTTGTGTTGACTCAGTAGTATCACCCTTCCAACCATCAAGCCAAGTAGCGAAGGATAGATTACCGAAATTCTTATCCGTTAAACCGAAAGTATGTGGATTCGCAGCGACCGAAAATGCCTGTTCCAGTCCAGATGGACTCCCCGAAAACGGCATGCCACCCATATTCACTTCAACGCCATCCATAAATCCCAGTGAAGAAGGATTCCAAAGAAATCCGTTCGTTGCGGCGGGTCCTGCCGTAAATGCGCTCCCCATACCGACAGCACGAGCACTTGCCCCGACAAAAATATCCCGTTGCCCTATTCCGGAAGCCCATGCAGTAACGGAAACAACAAGAAAAACTATTACCATCACACTCACGACTTGTAAAATTCGGATCGATGGTTGAATGTAAAGCAAAGACAAATTTTGCCCGCGAATCAACGGTATGAAGTCCGTATGGACTTCCCCGGGGCAAAATTTCCCGAGTGGACAAAATTTGGTAAATTTAAGAAAATTTAATCGCATTGGAAACACTCCATTTTTTTGACAGCGCGCTTACCTGCGCGTAAGCTCTATATATCTTTATCTATAAAAACCTACACTCACAATACACCTACGAGCACGATTTTTTTAACTTCCCTTCTACAAATGTTATACCTAAGTTTTTCCCACTATCTTTAACGCCAAATTCACAAAAATCGGTACATATACAAAATAATAACACTACAAGCAAGTAACACCAAAAACTTGTATCATCCTGTTGATTGCTAACGTAAACATAGATGCGCCTTTTGGTAACCGAAAACTGAAGATATTTATAACTTGAATCCAAAATTTGATTTAAAAATAGGTTTTTGCTATAATGCAGTTCAAAACAACACCCTTCAGTGTAAAGTGAAAGGAGATTCCGGTCATGCAAGATTTTGGGTATATTGCCGCGAAAACCGTCTCAGAAGCTGTTGCCCTACTTGACGAAAAAGGACAGACCGCACGCATTTTAGCTGGTGGTACCGACATCATTGTCCAAGTGAGGGAAGCACGGCGAGATGTTGACTGGATGATCGATATCAAATCCATCCCCGAGGTCAATGTATTAGACTATAATGCAGACACCGGCTTAATGCTCGGTGCTGCTGTTGAATGTTATAAGATTTATGCCGTTGATGAGATCTGTGATGCCTATCCGGGTTTAGTTGATGCGACGAAAATTATTGGTGGCACTGCCATCCAAGGGCGCGCCGGTGTCGGTGGTAACTTGTGTAACGCTTCACCCGCTGCAGATTGTATACCACCACTGATTGTGCTAAATGCTTCGTGTGTCATTGCTGGCCCAAACGGCGAACGCGAACTACCAACTGAACAATTCTGTACGGGACCTGGGCAAACCGCGTTGGAAACAGGTGAGATGCTTGTCTCCCTGAAGATACCGACACCTGAAAGTAATTCAAGCTCCTTCTATCTCCGGTTCATCCCGCGTAATGAGATGGATATTGCTGTCGTCGGTGCGGGTGCTTCTGTGACGCTCGACGACGCTAAACAGACAATCGTTTCTGCTCGGATCGCGCTCGGTGCCGTTGCGCCGACACCGCTCTTTGCAGAAGAAGCAAGCGCGCTACTTGCCGGTCGAGAAGTCTCTGATGCCGCGATTGACGAAGCCGCACAAGCCGCACAAGCCATCGCACGCCCGATTAGCGATATGCGTGGCACGGCAGAACAGCGAACACACCTCGTTGGTGTACTGACACGACGTGCACTTAACGGCGCTATTCAGAGAATCCGAGATGCAGCATAAGCTCTATCCGATCAGCAATTGACACAGGTCGATTAACTTCTGTCTCTATAGGAAGGACAACTATTTTCCTTCTTTACCAAACGCAAAAGGAACTCATAATTATGGCGAGAAAATCGCACGTTCAAACCACTATCAATGGTGAAACGGTGGAATTTCTCTGTGAATCCCGGCAAAGCTTGTTGGAAGTTCTCAGGGATGAACTCCATCTCACAGGCGCTAAAGAGGGATGCAACAACGGAAATTGTGGTGCCTGCAGTGTCATCCTCGATGGCAGACTCGTCAATTCATGCCTCGTCCTTGGTGTGGAAACCGAAGGCAAATCCGTCGAAACTATCGAAGGAGTTGCCGAACCTGACAAACTGCACCCTATCCAAGATGCTTTCCTTGAGAACGCCGCCCTTCAGTGCGGTATCTGTACACCAGGCTTTATCATGAGCACCAAAGCACTTCTGGAGCAAAATCCAAACCCGACTGAACACGAAATTCGATACTGGTTGGCTGGAAATTTGTGTCGCTGTACCGGTTACGATAAGATTGTTCGCGCTGTGCTTGACGCAGCTGAATCTATGTGAAAGGAGCGTCTTTCGACGGGAGATTAAAAATGACTGAAAACAAAGAATACAAAGTTGTCGGAACCCGTCCCATTCGCCATGACGGTGTTGATAAGGTCACCGGCAGGGCTCTTTACGGGGCAGATGTTCAGATCGCAGGACTCCTGCACGGCAGGGTGCTTCGGAGTCCACATGCACACGCCCGAATTCTCTCAATTGACACCAGTCGGGCTGAAGCACTTCCCGGAGTCAAAGGTGTTGTCACTGCACAAGACCTGCCGACTGCTGAGGATCGAGTTGCTGACCTCGGCGAGGGTGCTGTCAACCTCAAACATCTCTGTGATAACATTTTAGCGAGTGATAAGGTGCTGTACACGGGACACGCTGTCGCTGCCATTGCCGCGACAAGTCCGCATATCGCAGAAGAGGCTTGCACACTCATTGATGTCGAATACGAGGTGCTACCACCCGTCTTAGAGGTGCGTCAAGCCATGGAGGCGGATGCCCCGCTCCTGCACGAAACCCTGAAAACCACCTCAATGGGCGAAACAGCTGAGGAACCGAGCAACGTCGCAAGCCATATCCAACACAAACTCGGTGATCCTGAGAAAGGGTTCGCTGAAGCGGATATCGTTGTTGAACGCGATTTCGTTACAGGCACCGTCCATCAAGGTTATATTGAACCTCACAACGCTACAGCACATTTTAACCAAGACGGTCAACTGACTATTTGGTGTAGCACACAAGGGGCGTTTACCGTTCGTGAACAGGTCGCCGAAATTCTCCAATACCCGATTTCGAAAATTAAGGTGGTTCCGATGGAGATTGGCGGCGGTTTTGGCGGTAAGATTAACGTTTACATCAAACCGGTCGCCGCGTTGCTGGCAAAGAAAACAGGCAAACCTGTCAAGGTTCTAATGAGTCGTACGGATGTGTTTGAAGGGACGGGCCCGACACCTGCCTCCTACATCCGTGTCAAGATGGGTGCGACCAAAGAAGGTAAGATAACCGCCGCTGAAGCGTATCTCGCTTTTGAAGCAGGGGCGTATCCCGGTTCCCCCGTTGGCCCCGGCGCAATGTGTATCTTTGCACCCTACAGCATTGAAAACGTTATCATTGACGGTTACGATGTCGTTGTCAATAAACCGAAAACCGCGCCCTACCGCGCTCCCGGGGCACCAAACGCCGCTTTCGGTTCAGAGACGGTTGTTGACGAAATCGCCGAAAAACTCGGTATCGATCCACTTGAGATCCGACTGCTCAACGGTGCAAAAGAGGGTGACCGACGCGCAGATGGTCCCGTTCACCCGCGCATCGGTTTTATTGAGACAGTTGAAGCGGCGAAAGCACATCCGCACTATACTGCACCGAATGGGAAGAAGCACCACGGGCGCGGTGTCGCTTCGGGTTACTGGTTCAATATCGGCTTGGAGTCAAGCGTGACAATTAATGTCAACTCCGATGGCACAATTAACCTCATTGAAGGTTCTACAGACATCGGTGGCACGCGATCCTCCATTGCTATGCAGGCGGCAGAAGTCCTCGGTATCCCCGCTGAATCCGTCAATCCAAGCGTTGTTGATACCAATTCTGTCGGTTACACGGCTGTAACGGGCGGTAGCCGCACAACCTACGCAACCGGCTATGCCGCTTATGAAGCAGCGCAAGATGTCAAGCGGAAGATGCTTGAGCGTGCCGCGAAACTCTGGGAAGTCGACGAATCTAACGTGCAGTTCGCAGATGGCGTGTTTTCATCCATCAACGGTAAAGAAGAACAGATTAGCTTCCGCGACCTCTGTGGGCACCTCGGTCAAACCGGGGGACCAGTTGTGGGCAGCGGAACCGTAAATCCTGGGGGTGCCGGAGGTGCCTACGCAACCCACGTGGTAGATGTAGCGATAGACGAGGAGACGGGTAAGGTCGAAATTCTTCGCTATACCGCAGTCCAGGATGCAGGAACAGCCATTCATCCCAGTTATGTTGAAGGGCAAATACAAGGCGGTGCTGTTCAGGGCATTGGTTGGGCATTGAACGAGGAATATATCTACAATGCCGAAGGGATAATGACGAACGCCAGTTTCCTTGATTATCGGATGCCAACCTGCTTGGATTTACCCATGATTGATGCCGTCATCGTTGAGGTCCCGAATCCAGGACACCCTTATGGTGTACGTGGTGTCGGTGAAGTGCCGATTGTCCCACCGATGGCTGCCATCGCCAATGCTATCTACGATGCAATCGGTATTCGGATGACAGAACTTCCGATGTCCCCCGATCGGCTTCTCAAAGCTATGGGCAAAATTTAACGCGAGAATGGTTTGAAACCCCGATTTTGTAGGGGTAGGCACAAGGCCTACCCCTACGATCACCGGGTCGTGACAGGTTTTCTTAAAATGCCCTTTACCGAATTGGCAATCGATAGCCGACAACTGAAAACCGATAACCACTAAAAAATGCCAACCGTAGTCATTCCTCCCCTCATGCGTAAGTTTACAGACGGCGAAGAGAACATTACACTCTCCGGTGCGACTGTCCGTGAAGTGATTGACAATTTAGAAAGTCGCTACCCGGGTATCAAAGAGCGGTTATGTGAAGAAGACCGTCTTAAGCCCGGAATTGCCGTATATATCAATGGTCTCCTGACTCGGGGCTCCATTCTCGAACGTGTTGACGCAGACGCGGAGATCCATTTCCTACCTGCCATCAGTGGTGGTACCGCCGAACCCGCTAACTGGAACCTCTATAAGTAGATATTTCAGTAGTCTGCGGGAAGGGTTGGAAATCCCTCCCGCCTTCTGCACTATTTTCGCTTTGTAAGGGAAACATAGGTTTCAGAGCCGGTGGCGGTGAACATAGCCTGTATGACAATGTGTTGGTTACGACTGTAGGGCACAGTTTTGCAGTAAACCCAGAAGATGCTCTGCCGGTCACATGGGGAGAACTTAAGAGGATACGATAAGTTCAGAAGGAACAATTTGAATGCACACCGAATTGCCATTTGTAGACTGCACAGACCTAATCAGTGACCATGCTGGGCTTCTTGAGTACAGCCGCCAGAACGGATATCTCTTCTTTCCTGGACTGCTCCCCATAGATCCGGTGCTTGCGTTACGTCAACAGGTGCTCCATGTAGCAGAGCAGCACGAGCTCCTTGAACCAAGTATCCATCCCGATGCCGGTGTCCGTAGAAGAGGGGTTTTTATCTGCGAACAGGATGGATCTGAGACATTCAGACGTTTCTACATTGACATCCAAAAACTCCGACTATTCCATACTCTTCCCCACCATGAGCGTATTTTACGTGTTCTGGAGGTACTATTCGGCGATTCTGTTTTGGTTCACCCTCGGCACATTTGCCACGTCATTTTTCCTGGAGAACATCAGTACACCACGCCTCCACATCAGGATTTCCATCCAGTTCGCGGGACGCAAGATACGTGGACAGTATGGACACCACTGGGAGACTGTGATGCCGAGTTGGGTGGTCTATCGATTGCACGTGGATCGAACCGCCGCGGGTTCCTGAAGGACGATGGTGTTCGTTCATGGCAGTTGATCGACGACAGTACGGAATGGGTCTGGAATCCGTTCAAGTGCGGAGATGTCGTCATGTTTCACAGCTTAACGATCCACCGAGGTCGAGACAATGTGACCACGGATCGCATACGACTCGCAACAAGTGCCCGCTACCAATCGGTCAGCGAACCCGTTGATGAAGATGCTCTCACTGTTCATCTGGGCTGTGCGAAATGGGAAGAAGTTTATTCGGAGTGGGAAACAGACGATCCACTAAAGTATTATTGGAACTCAATCGACATGGATGTTCAGCCGGCTTACCATCGCCGCAGGCCAGAACCCACAAATTGTTAGGTGTAAAAATGCAAAAAGAGAACCAAGGATTATATAAAATTAAAGCACTGCAACCCATTCCTGATAGGTTGGTTATCCTTACCTTTGATGACGGTAACAAGTCAGATTATACGTATGTTGGACCGCTGCTGAAGCGTTACGGTTTTGGAGCGACGTTTTTCATCACTGAGGGTCTCAATTTTCTCAACAACAAGGCGCACTACGTCACATGGGAAGAGATCCGCGAGTTGCACGAGGAAGGTTTTGAGATAGGGAACCACACTCGTCATCATAAACACGCCAACACACAATCGAAAGGAGAGTTGATAGCGGACTTGATACACATCGATGAACGGTGCGAGGCATACGGTATTCCTGTTCCTAAGACTTTTGGCTATCCGGCGGATTGTCGCGGACCGGAAGCGGTAGAAGTGTTGTCAGAAAAAGGGTATCGTTTCGCGCGGCGTGGCATTGGACCGGAGTTTCCA
>JAPPNJ010000159.1 GCA_028818705.1 Candidatus Poribacteria bacterium | reverse complement strand
AAAAATGCAGCAGTCGTCGGGAATCGGAGTGTTTTTGCTTGGGTGTTTCCCCCCTCCTACCTTAATCTACCATGAGGGCGAGGCACAAAGCCGAAGCCACCCTCGCCCAACAGAGGTGATGAGGGTTCGCTAATATGTCTACATATTTTTAGAATTCACCATAATAACCGAATGCGCTACGAGATTATCCTTGACTTTATCCACAGAAAGCGTTATACTTAAATCATATTTGACCTAAAATAGAGTCAATTCCGCTTTTTGAAAGGATGTCGGGCATTGTAGGATGTTGCTTGCAAGCCCACTATGAACAACGTATGAATCTTGGACTCACGGATAAGATAGCAGTCGTAGGTGCTTCAAGCAAAGGGCTTGGGCGCGCAATTGCCCTCGGTTTGGCACAGGAAGGGGCGAAGGTCACTATCTGCGCCAGAAACAAAGATGAACTGGAGACAACAGCAGACGATATTCGCAACCAGACGGGTTCTGAAGTGTTAGCCGTTCCGACTGATGTTAGCCAACCAGCGCAGGTCGAAACTCTCATTAACACAGTGATTGAGCACTTCGGGGGTATTGATATTTTAGTCAACAACGCCGGCGGTCCCAGAGCGGGACGTTTTGACGACCTCAGTGCACAGGATTACCAAGATGCTGTTAATCTAAACCTAATGAGCACAATCAACCTCTGCCGTGCTGTCGTCCCGACAATGCAGGCACGCGGCGGCGGACGAATTATCAATCTTACCTCTGTTTCTGTTAAACAACCTGTGGATAATCTTATGTTGTCAAACATGGCGCGGACGGGCGTGATCGGCTTTGCGAAAACCCTCGCAACGGAGTTAGCACCAGAGAAAATCCTTGTCAACAATGTCTGTCCCGGTATTATCTTCACCGATCGCATCCAGCAGCTTGCAACAGTACGGGCAGAGGAAGCCGAGATCACGTTTGATGAGGCACTCGAAAGGATGACGGCGGATATTCCGCTCGGCAGGATCGGTGATCCTGCTGAATTTGCAGCATTAGTTGTCTTTCTTGCATCAGAACGCGCAAGTTACATAACTGGAACAACGATTCAAGTAGACGGCGGTATGGTAAAATCACTGCTCTAACATACTTGGGCGGAGGTATGATGAACGATGTTGGTATCTGTAATCATTCCTGCGTTTAACGAAGAGCAAACCATCGGTCCAGTGGTCGAGGCTGTGCGTGCGCTGCCGATTGAGAAGCAGATTATTGTCGTCAATGACGGTTCCACTGACGGAACGTCCAAGGCACTTGAGCAACTCCGCCAGGGGCACCAATTAACCGTCGTGCATTGCCAAGAAAACAGAGGAAAAGGGTTCGCAATCCGGAGTGGGCTCCCTTATGTCCAAGGAGAAGCTGTAGTTATTCAAGATGCAGACATGGAGTTATCCCCGGCGGATCTTTCTGAACTCTTGAAACCGCTTGAACAAGAGGACATTCAAGTTGTTTACGGCTCACGGTTTATGAACGGACGTGGGAACGCCAGTCTCCGTAACTTCATTGCCAATCGTGTGCTTGCTACTTATACGAATCTCCTCTACGGATGTCGGATTACCGATGAATCTACCGGCTATAAAGCCTTTTCAGCGGAATTGATAACCCGATTAAATCTAACGTGTGAGGGATTTGAGTTTTGCCCCGAAGTTACAGCGAAAATTTTGCGCGCGGGCTATCGCATCCACGAGGTGCCGATCTCCTATTTCCCGCGCACGAAAAAAGAAGGCAAGAAACTCCGATTTTGGTCGGACGGACTCTTTGCCGCGTGGACGCTCTTAAAATACCGGTTTATTTCAAAAACTGAACTTTTCAAGAACACGGCGCAAGATACATTGCGCTAACATCCAATCTCTGGAGGTTAAATTAATAATTATGTTAAAAAAAATGGTTTATTCCGCACTCATCCTCTTACTCGTAGGTGGCATGTCTTTTTTTGCCCTTGGGCATAGTGATCTCCCTACCCTGTTGGAGGATGTTAACAAAGACGGTATTGTTAACATCCAAGATCTGGTGTTTGTTGCTACTGCTTTCGGGCAAGCCAGGGATCGCAATGCTGAGCAGGATCCTGATGTCAATCGCGATGGGATCGTTAATGTGTTGGACCTTGTTCGGGTCAGCAGGAGTTTTGGGCAAACCGTACCGGATGAAAATTCAGCATATCACGATATTCAGGAGTACGTCTTTGATAAGAGTTGTGCGAACAGCGTCTGTCATGCTGCCCCTGCCAACGCTGGTAGTCTAAGTCTCACATACGGCCTCTCTTATGAAGATTTGGTTGGGCGTGTCCCACAGAACCCCGCTGCGGCAGCTGCGGGTATGAAACTGGTAGACCCTGGCAATCCAGATAACAGTTTTCTCCTGACGAAACTGATAGGACCCGCAGCACCGGAGCAAGGTGCCAGAATGCCGTTTGGCGGCGGAGTCCTCCATAATGGGAAAATAGAGGCAATTCGTACGTGGATTGAGGCGGGTGCCCCTCAGAACGGCAAAGTGGTAGGCATCGGCGACCTCGGTGTTTTACGTGATCCTGATGAAGTCTTTGAACCACCCGCGCCGCCACTCCCCGGTGAAGGGTATCAACTCCGTCTGCCTCCGTTCAAAATCGAACCCGGCACCGAACGCGAAATCTACTACGCCACCCAAATTGAAGATGAAAATGGAAATCCGGTAGAGGGGGACATCTTTATTAATAAAGTTGAAATCTTCTATCCTGCTGGCAGCCATCACTTCATCCTATATCGGTTCACTGAGGAAGGCTTAGCAAACGGGGTGCCGGAGAGGGGTATCACACCCGGAATCGCCGTCGATCCCACGGATATATTCCGTGAACTTGATACACAGGATCCGCTGGTACTCGGTAATTTCGGTGTTGATAGGCTTTTCGTCGTGGGTACCCAGACGGACGATACCCTCTTCGAGTTCCCTGAAGGCGTAGGATTGCGAATGCCCGGAGACACTATTTATGACCTCAATTCCCACTACATCAATTTGCTCGGGGACGAACCGTTGATTGGTGAAACTTACGTCAATATCTACACGATTCCAGAAGAAGAGGTCCAGTACGAGGCGGTTGAAATCTTCGTTTCTAATAGATCGATTAACGTGCCACCCGGCGTAACACGTGTTGCCAAGATGACGTGGTACGTCGAAGATGAGCTCGAACGCCGAGGACACAATCCAGAAGAGGAATTAAGCGTCTTCTTATTGACATCTCACATGCATAGGCATGGCGAACTGTTTGAAATTAACCAGAGGTCGACAGGCGATTTGTTGCACCGGAGCATCGCTTATGACAATGCCCCGATTACCCGGTTTGATCCAGTTCTCCGCTTAGGTCCAGAGGATGGGCTTAAGTTCCAATGTACCCACAACAACTACGACACGAATGAACCTCTCATATTCGGACTTACCTCTGAGGATGAGATGTGCATCATCTTCGGCTATTATTATATCCCGACCGAAAGTGCTGGAGAGATCATTAAATAGCACCTCTCTCATAAACACGGGGAAGCGCGCTTCATCGGCGCGCTTTTCTTTTACATGGCGACTACCTCAAAAAAAGATAACTTCATAGAAGCCCTTGCTCATCGAATTCTGGTGTGCGATGGTGCTATTGGAACCGAGCTCCGCAAACGAATTCCTTCACATCTACAATGCATCGACGCCTGCAATATTTCTACAGAATATGCCGAGAAAGTTGCAGCGATTCACAGCGCCTACGCTGATGCAGGTGCCGATGTTATCCAGACGAATACCTATCAAGCGAACAGAGAAGCGTTGGCAGTCCACGGCTTGGCTGATCAGGTTGAGGAAATTAACAGGACCGGTGTGCTGCTCGCACGCGCTGCAGTGCCGGAGGCGTGCTACGTAGCCGGTTCTGTAGGGCAAATTCCTTTCCAAACTTCAGATACCAAAACACCTTCCACGCGGGCAATCCGACGACTCTTCAAGGAACAGATGGACGCCCTTGTTGATGAAGGCGTTGACCTCCTTGTGCTTGAGACTTTTGTATCTCCTAAACAAGCGGAAATCGCTACGAAGCAAGCACTCACTTACAATGTTCCTGTCGTCATTGAAATCAGTGGCATTTCAGGTGGAACTGTAGGCACAGGATTAGATGTTCGCGTCTTTGCACAAGAGTTAGAACAACTCGGAGCGCATGCAGTTGGCATCAATTGTAGAGGACCGCATGATCTCGTTGAAGCGATGGAACTCCTTGCTCCTGTCATTAAAGCACCTATTGTCGTACAGCCGAATGCAGGGAACCCGAGAGTAGAACAGGGCGAAATCGCACTCTCTTATACAGTCGAGGCTGAGGTTTTCAGGGACTACGTCGGAAAGCTAATCGAACTTGGCGCGAACATGATTGGGGGTTGCTGCGGTACAACGCCCGTATATACGGCAAAAATTCGCCAGGCGGTCGCAGGACATAAACCTATAAAACGGGAGCCGCGTATCTTCGTC
Organism: Candidatus Poribacteria bacterium; assembly: GCA_028818705.1. Lineage (GTDB taxonomy): Bacteria > Poribacteria > WGA-4E > WGA-4E > WGA-3G > WGA-3G. The sequence goes on along the minus strand of JAPPNJ010000159.1, from coordinate 15,256 downwards.
CTGCCAAAGATTCAGTCAACATCCAAAGCCCGCAGCGATAATCCAGTCCAGCAGGTATTTGAAACACGCCAGCGCATCGTCAGTGTAGAGATGCGGGCGAATACATTCCCACAATTTCGGGCGTTATTGAGGGAAGCAAAAAATCTCGCCGCAATCGGTGTTGATCTGTTTGATGTGACCGACAATTCCGGTGCAGCAGTGAATATTGGGGCTGTTGGGACGGCGTATCGGCTTCAGCAAGCAACCCAAATTCCGACGCTCATCCATTGGACGACCCGTTCACGTAATCTCATCAGTATGCAATCACACCTGCTCGAGGCGGAGGCATTGGGCATCCGCGGTATTGTTGCCTTATCCGGGGACCATCCAAAAGCCGGCCCTTATGAAGCCGCCAGCCTCGTGCCGGATGTTCGCGGTGCCGTTCAGTTGATGGAACTCATCGCTCGGTTGAATCAGGGTGAACTCGCTGACGGTTCATCGATCGGTGAACCGTGTGGATTCTATTACGGCGGTGGATTCACAGTTACTGAGAACCTTCGACCCCATGTCAAACACCTCACAAATAAAGTCGCGCAAGGTGCAAAGTTCGCTTACACACAACCTGTCTGGACTTATGAGGATATCGTTCGTACCCAGCAGGCAACTGAGCATCTCGGAATAAAGGTGCTTTACGGCATATTGCCGCTTACAAGTTTCCGCAGCGCATCCTATCTACGCGACAATTTGGGGCTTTACATCCCACAGTTTATCGTCGACAAATTCCGGGACCTGGGGGATACTGCCGCACACGAATTCGGTATCGGATTGTGTTTGGAATTAATTCGGGACATCCGGAATCAGGATGAATGCAAGATTGACGGTATCTACCTTATCCCGCCTGCTCGTATGAATTGGAAAAATAGAGCCCGCGTCATCTCAGAAATCGTTAAAACCTACCGTTAGCAATTATTCCGATGCTCGCGATTCATAAACTATGCAAACTCGTGAAAATGCCATCTCATCAGCGCGCGTTACAGGTAGATCGCTTCTCTTAGGGGTCTTATTCATCCCGATCAATGTCTATTGGATGACGCTCGTTGAAGTGAAGTACTATTCACTCGACGGTTCGTGTCTGCCGCTTTTTATCCAACCTGTTTTTATTATGTTCATCTGTGTGGTCGCTAATATGGTGTTGAAACGCCTCGCACCACGGCAGATGCTACAGCAGGGAGAGTTGCTTACTATCTACATCATGGTGGCGATCTCTTGCACATTTGCAGGGCACGACACGATGCAAAACATGTTCGGCAGTATCGCCCACCCTTTCCGATTCGCCACGGAAGAGAATGAGTGGCAGACTCTCTTTTTTCGGTATCTACCGGCTTGGCTCACCGTCTCTGATACACTAAGCCTTCAAGGATTTTACGAGGGCGAAGCCACCTTCTATACAGAACATAACTTTTGGGTTTGGGTGAAACCGTTAGCGTTCTGGGGACTCTTTTTCCTCATTATGATGTTCATGATGCTATGCATCAACACACTCGTCCGAAAACAGTGGGCGGAACAGGAGAAACTGGCGTATCCCATCATACAACTTCCGCTGCAGCTTTCAGAAAATGGAGGCGTCAGTCTCCTTAAAAACCGGATGATGTGGGTAGGATTCAGTATAGCCGTGGTCATAGGAGTCGTTAACGGCGTTCACTATCTCTTCCCTCAGTTTCCTGAAATCCCTTACATCAAACGGACTGCTGTCTTCCAAAATATCTTCACCGATCGCCCGTGGAATGTCATTCGTGGTACTCGGATCTCCATTTACCCCTTTGCGGTGGGTTTAGCGTTTTTCTTACCGCTGGATCTCTCGTTTTCGTGTTGGTTTTTCTTTGTCGTTCGCTTGGCTGAATTTGTCATTGGGGCAGCACTCGGCACGCGCTATTTCCCGGCGTTGAATGAACAGGCTTATGGGGCATGGATCGCACTTTTTCTGCTTGCTATCTGGGTCACACGACGACACTTTGCTGAGGTATTGAAAAAGGTATTTGGATTTAAATCCAATGTTGATGATTCCAACGAACCAATGCCGTATCGTGCGGCGTTCTTAGGTATTCTCGGATCGCTCGTCGCACTCGGAATTTTCTCTTCTATCGCAGGGATGGCGTTGTGGGTCGCTGGTGTTTTCTTCGGTGTCTATTTCCTACTTTCGTTTGCCATTACCCGGGTCCGGGCGGAACTCGGTACACCGCATGAAATTTACTACGTCAATCCGCACGATATGCTCGCAACAGTCGGTGGAACTCGGCAGTTTGACACAAGCAGTCTCACCATCATGTCGCTTTTCTACTGGTTCAATCGCGGTTACCGCAATCATCCGATGCCGAATCAGATTGAGGCGTTCAAACTCGCAGAGTCCACAGGAATGGGGAACAGACGTTTGTGGGTGGCGATGTTGATAGCAATTATCGTCGGCATTTTGGTTACCTTTTGGGCGAACCTTGACATCACCTTCCGCAACGGTGCCGTCGCGAAAGCCGGTGGGTTCAAGGGGTGGGTCGGCAGAGAGTCGTTCAGTCGGCTTCAGCGATGGCTACATAACCCGACCGAACCTAACGTCGTTGGCATCGGTTTTATGAGCATCGGAGCACTCCTGACGTTTGTGATGATGTATATGCGTATGCATTTCCTCTGGTGGCCCTTCCACCCGGCAGGTTATGCACTCGCCATCAGTTTCGCGATGGACTACTTCTGGTTTGCCTTTTTCGTGGCGTGGTTTCTGAAGTTAATGATCCTACGGCACGGTGGTTTAAGGCTGCATCGCCAAGTGGCACCCCTCTTTTTGGGTTTAATCTTAGGTGATTACGTCATCGGCAGTATCTGGGCGATCATCGGCCCCGCATCCGGTTTGCGAACCTATAAGATTTTTATCTGAGAGTGAAAGTCATGAATCTGCCTGTTGGAAAACTGAAACACGGTTTTTTAAAAGAACTTCTACCCACACAGAATAAAAACGTAGACTTGGTTGTCGGTCCACAACTCGGTGAAGATGCCGCGGTCATCAAGTTAGGAAACAACTATCTCGTCGCCACCAGTGATCCGATCACCTTTGCGACTGAAGATATTGGGTGGTATGTGGTTTGCGTCAATAGCAATGACATCGCAGCAATGGGGGCTGTGCCGAAATGGTTGCTGGTAACGCTGTTGTTACCTGAAGACGCAACAACACCGGCAATGGTTCGCGACATCATGGCACAACTCACACAAGCATGTGCCGAGTTTGACATCGCGCTGTGTGGTGGACATACCGAAGTTACGCCAGCCGTGACACAACCCGTCGTCATAGGACAAATGATGGGCGTTACCGATAAAAACGCCTTATTCACCTCAGCGGACGCTCGTATAGGCGATACATTAATTCTCACAAAAGGACTCGGTATCGAAGCAACTGCAATCATTGCTCGCGAGCGTGAAGCCCAATTGCGTGAAAAGTGCGATGCCCAATTCTTGGAGCGGGCGAAGAACTATCTCATGCATCCCGGAATTTCTGTCCTAAGAGACTCACAAATCGCAATCGCCACAGGCGGCGTACACGCTATGCACGATGTCACAGAAGGTGGCGTCTCAACTGCCACGTATGAGTTAGCAACCGCAGCTGGATTAGGGGTAGTGCTCTATTCGGATAAACTGCTCGGCTCACCAATTTTGTATGGAGATATAACACGGACGATGTGTGATATGTTTGAGCTCAATCCGCTCGGTGTCATTTCATCTGGTGCAATGTTAATTGCATCGGAACCCGAAAAAGGCGAAACAATCTGCCAAGCCCTCGACACCGCTGGTATCAATGCTGACATTATAGGAAAGTTTTTGCCATCTGAGGATGGATTCTGGCTGGAGGATACCGCTGGTACGCAACAACCGCTACCTATTTTTGAAACGGATGAAATTGCTAAACTTTTTAGTAGCAGTAACCACTGAGTTCCTACCTGAAAGAGGATTCTGCTCTGCAACCGCTCTTGGGTATCCTAAAGGAAATGAAAATCCAATTGAAAGATTACCCACTGACAAGTACCATCATTAAGTTGAAAACCGGTCGGGTCCAACTCACATTGATAAAAGAACCTGACTGGTTTCTTGAGCAACTCAGTCGAGAAGACAGCGAAGGTAAACTCTATCTTCCCTACTGGACTTATCTCTGGGAATCGTCCATTGCCTTAGCACGCCATGTAGAAAAACTCCGGACACACTTAAAGGACGTACATGTCTTAGAGATTGGATGCGGATTTGGACTCACAGGAATTGTCGCGTGTCAGATGGGGGCGCGGGTGATTTTCACCGATGCGGAACATGAAGCGCTCCATTTCGCAGAAAGCAACGCCGAGCAAAATAGCGTTGAACAAAATGCTCATTTCGTTCAGATGGACTGGAATACGCCCTGCTTCAATTGCAAGTTCCCTTATATTCTCGCCGCCGATGTCATTTATGAAGAACACCACTGGACCCCCATCGTAACTTTGCTTCAGAATTATCTTTCCCCCAACGGCATTGCCCTCTTTTCCGAACCGGATCGCAAAAACGCTGTCGGGTTTTTCAAAGTGATCCGTGATAACGGATTCCGCTACCAAAAGTCTACCAGTGCTGTCACACTCGATGGAAAGACTTCCCAAGTTTCTATCTATACCGTACAACGCGAAAATAGCTGAATCCTTCAAGCCTTACAACACCCTAAACCCATATTGCCCAAAAAATAGGAAGGCATGCGTGCTTTCTGCTGAAAAAATAAGCAAAAAAATCGTCCCGCGCGAGTCTTCGTTTAGCGGAAGCCCTGTCTACATAGGGAAATCAGTAATCCATACTTTTGGCAAGGTTTTTGCTAATAGCTAATATTGATAAGTAAGGTTAATATTCCTTGTTGTTTCAGCACATTTACGTGAAATTGACTTGGGAAGGTGGAGGATGGAAACAGGCACCTCAACGCCAAAAGTCTTGATCATTGATAACAATCAGGAGCGGGCGGCTTCGTTGGTCCAGATCCTAAAGGTGAGTCGGTACAAAGTTGCAGCGCCTTTACGTCTGCAGGAAAGTTTGGTGGGTCAGGTCTCGCGCGTAAACCCCGATATTATACTAATTGGCGTTGACTTCCCAGGACAATCAATACTCAATTGGGTCGCGTCTCTCCACGAAAGTTATCCTTGTCCGACGGTCATGTTTTCACGTGATGAACGGTCGGAGACGATTCAAGCGGCAACGCGTGCAGGGGTGTCCGCTTATGCTGTCGGGAAACTCACCGGGGCGCGAGTTAAAACAATCATTGAAGCAGCTGTCGCTCGATTTTATGAATTCCGAGCATTACAGGAAGAACTTGAGAAGACCAAGACAAGCCTTGCCGAACGCAAGATTATTGAACGTGCAAAGGAACTGGTTGCCCAACAACGTGGTTGTAACGAAGCACAGGCGTATCAAATTTTGCGAAAGATGGCAATGAATCGTAGAAAGCGGCTTGCGGAAATTTCACGAGATGTATTGTCGGTATCGGAGGTGTTGACAAATAAATTATAAAAGGGATATCTGGTTTATTTCGTTTTGAAAATGTACACATCCAAGGTGGAACAAAGTGTACACATTAGAATTGCCGGTTTTGCCGAATGTAGATTAACGTATTTTACACGACTGGACAGGCAATAATATACATAAGAATAACAATTCCAACCAAAGGTGGAATGTAAAGCAAAGACAAATTGTGCCCTGATGGCACAATTTGGGCTGGACACAGGTGTCTATTTGGCTGAGCTTTCGGTGTTAATTGTAAGCCGAAGCGCTATGCTCGCCTAATAGATGCCTTTTTTTGTAAGTCCCCTTAGGCTCTGTAAATGCCTATATCAAAAATCAAGCCCCAGCGGGGCGATAGGTGTATAGGAAACGGTTCCGCTATAAATCAAGCCCCAGCGGGCGACAGGTGTATGGGATCATCTGTTTCTAAAGGAGATTCAAAGGTGAACCAATCGAAAGAGAAAGCTATTACTGCAAGCAGAAAGGTGCGTTCAGCACCGAGTTTGAAGGCTTCAGCAACTGCTAAAAAAAGAAAATCCAAGATAAATGCTGCCGAAGCCCTTAAGCAAGAGAAAAACGGACTTGAAGTCATTAATGACATTCCAAACTACATCCGGAATGGATGGGAATCAATTCCGCCGAACGAACGCGACCGACTCAAGTGGGTAGGGGTCTTTTATCGAAAACAGACCCCAGGAGCATTTATGATGCGTCTTCGCATGTCCAGCGGTTTTAGTAACGCCGAACAGTTCCGCGCAATTGCCGAGATCAGTGAAGCACACGGACCTGGATTTGTGGATCTCACGACACGTCAACAGGTTCAGCTCCGCGGTTTTGCAATTGAGAACGTGCAGCACATCTGGAATCGGCTTGAGGAAGTCGGATTAGGTTCGCTCCAAACCGGTTTTGACAACATCCGTGGTGTCATCGGATGTCCTGTTGCTGGATTAACGCCCAATGAGTTGTTTGATGCTTCGCATGTCGCCAGAGAATTTACAAGACTTTTTGTCGGCAATAAGGAATTTACCGATATTCCGCGCAAGTTCAATGTAGGTATCACAGGATGTTTGGACAACTGCACACATACCGCTTCACAGGACATTGCCCTCACGCCAGCAGTTAAAGAGGTTGAGGGACAAGAGACGCACGGATTTAACGTCGCTGTCGGTGGAAAAATGGGGTCTGGTGGCTACACCTTTGCCCAACCGCTTGATGTGTTTATTACTCCCGAAGAAGCCTCAGTCTTGTGTGCTGATATTACACTGATTTTCAGAGACCATGGAGCCAGGACAGCTCGGAATAAATCGCGCCTCGCTTTTCTGATTGCGGATTGGGGTGTAGAAAAATTCCGAGAAGAAGTAGAAAGACGGCGGCACAGAAGACAACCGCTCCTGACTGCTGGTAAAGATGCACGCGGCAAGAAGAAAACCGACCACACCGGTATCTTCTCGCAGAAGGAATCACACCTTAACTACGTTGGGCTTGTTGTACCTGTAGGACGCATCACAACAACACAACTCTTCGAGGTAGCCCGCCTCGCAGATAAATACGGAAACGGTGATATCCGCCTCACGCAGGGACAGAATCTGATTATCACCAACGTCCCAGACGAAAAGATCAGAGACTTAACCACAGAACCACTCCTGCAGGAACTCCGCTATGACCCTTCAGAGATCATGCGCGGTATGGTGAGTTGCACTGGTATCGACTACTGTCATTTCTCGCTTATTGAAACCAAAGAACGCGCCATGGAAGCAGTCCGACATTTAGAAGCAAAACTCGGCAATACCAAACCGCTTACGATTCACTGGTCGGGATGTCCGAACGGGTGTGGCAATCATGCCGCTGCAGACATTGGACTCCTTGGTAAGAAGATTAAAATTGATGGCGTCGTTACCGATGCCGTGGACGTGTTTTTTAAGGGTAATGCCGGTGCTAACCCTAAAGTCGCTCCCAAATTGTTGGAGAATGTACCCTGCGATGATTTACCGCAGGTGCTTGAAGGACTCGTCCCTTACCTATCACGTAGATTGTTTTAATTATGGACTCTTGGGCTGCGCTAAGAGGATTGAACCCTCCGATCTACCTGATCAAACCGTAAGGAAAATTTAAAAAATGGATATTAAAAATAAAGCAACGCAAATAAATCTCTTCAGCTTAAAAACAGTACAGATGCGTACCTTCCATACTACATGGTTCGCATTCTTCCTCGCTTTTTTTGGATGGTTCGGTATCGCGCCTCTTATGGCAATTGTCCGTGAAGATTTAATGTTAACAAAAGCGGAGATTGGTAATACGATTATCGCCTCTGTCGCGATTACAGTGTTAGTGCGAGTCTTAATCGGACCACTTTGCGACAAGATCGGCTCTCGAAAGGCATATACGTGGCTCCTGATTCTCGGTTCACTGCCTGTGATGGGTATCGGACTCGCCCAGAATTACGAGACATTTCTCCTATTTCGGTTGGCGATCGGTGCGATCGGTGCTTCGTTCGTCATCACGCAGTATCACACTTCAGTAATGTTCGCGCCGAATTGTGTCGGGACAGCGAACGCAACAACCGCAGGTTGGGGTAATCTCGGCGGGGGCGTTACGCAGATGGTCATGCCCCTCATTTTTACGGCTGTTCTCAGCTTCGGCGTGGACAAATTCCTCGGATGGCGGCTCGCAATGATTATTCCCGGAATCGCACTGTTTATCACCGGGTTCGCCTATTATTTCATTACCAAAGATGCTCCGGACGGCAACTACAAAGAACTCCGTGCGCGCGGTGAGCTTGAACCCTCTAAAGGCAAAGGCATGGAATCTTTCATGCTGGCGATTAAAGACTACCGCGTCTGGGCACTCTTTATTATATACGCCGCCTGTTTTGGCGTCGAACTCACTATCAATAATGTCGCTGCACTCTACTATCACGATCATTTCCAGTTAGATGTCAAGACCGCAGGACTTATCGCTGGGTTGTTCGGTTTGATGAATATCTTTGCGCGGACGGTTGGCGGGGCATTATCTGATTTCTTTGCAAAAAAAATGGGACTCCGTGGACGCGTCATGTTTCTATTTGTGGTCTTATTGGGTGAGGGAGTCATGCTGATGCTCTTCTCACAAATGGCAGTTCTTGTGCTTGCCGTTGGGACGATGATTGTCTTCAGTCTCTTTGTACAAATGTCCGAAGGCGCGACGTTTGGAATTGTTCCTTTTATCAACAGAAAGGCGTTAGGAGCTGTTGCCGGTATCGTTGGAGCTGGTGGAAACGCTGGTGCCGTTGCTGCAGGTTTTCTATTCCGTGCTGAGAGTATCACAATGCAGCAAGGCTTGTTATATCTCGGTATAATGGTCGCAGTCGCCTCCTTTACTACAGTGTTGGTAAGATTCTCACCTGCAGTCCAAGCCGCAGAGAAGAAGGCATTTGATGCAGCGCTCGCCGAGAGACAACGTCTGAAAGCGGACGTAATACAAAGCGCGTAGTCCGTAACGAAGTAGAGGGGTTTTTACTTGGGGTTTCTTCAGTTCTACGGTGAGGCGCGCTAAATGCCTAACCCACCTCATCGAACCGTAAGGAAAAATAAAAAGCAGCATAAACTGCGTAGAGGCGAGGTTCTCTCGTCCTATATGTGAGGTTTAACAAAATCGTAGCCTGCAACAACAGCGCAGGCGGATATACGAAAAGGCACTTCTAATGTACAACCTACCTGATCGAACCGCAAGGAAAGATAAAAATACAGGAAAAGCGGTATGTCCTTATTGTGGGGTCGGTTGCGTCATCCGCGCAACCGTCCGTGATAACAAGGTTATGAGAATTTCAGCAGACGATGACGTCGCTCCAAACTACGGTATGCTCTGTCCAAAAGGCGCACATCTCAAACAGATTTTTCAGAACCATGATGGAAGGCTCGCCTATCCCATGATTCGCGATCGTCGCGGTGAACCGCCGCGTGAGGTCTCGTGGGATGAAGCCATTGCTTTCACAGCAAACCGACTTCACGAAATTCAATTGGAGCACGGCAAAGATTCCATCGCACTTTATGGCTCTGGACAGTTGGACACAGAGGCTTCCTACATTTTCAATAAATTGTTCAAAGGTTTTCTCCGGACGAATAACGTGGACACGAACAGTCGGCTCTGTATGTCTTCCGCGGTGGTCGGTTATATGCAATCGTTCGGGGCGGATGGACCACCGACCTGTTATGACGATATTCAGCATGCGGATGTTTTTCTAATTATCGGCGCAAATATGGCGGTCAATCATCCTGTGCTTTTCCAGATGATTCGGAAACGGCGGGCACTTGAACCAAACGTACGGATTATCACTGTAGATCCACGCCGTTCCAGAACTGCGGATTTCTCCGATATTCATGTGCCCCTTGCCCCTGGAAGCGATGTCGCTTTTCTGCAGCTCATCGCCAAGCGTCTCCTTGCTATGGGACGCGTTGATAGACGCTTCGTCCGTAGGAATGCTGAAAACTTCAGTGCTTATGAGAACCATCTGGATAGTCTTGGCGAAGATACGCTTCTCGCTACCTGTGATATTCACCCAGCACGTATTTATGAAATCGTTGAATACCTTTCTAAACCGAGTCGCCTGCTCAGCTTTTACTGTCAAGGCACGAACCAAAGCACAAGTGGTGTTGACAAGAATGTCGCTCTCATCAATCTGCATCTCCAGTTAGGTGAAGTCGGTAAAAGAGGCGCCGGTCCGTTTTCGCTAACAGGACAGCCGAATGCGATGGGTGGGAGAGAAGTCGGTTATCTGTCTCACCAATTGCCCGGGTACCGCGTCGTCACCAACGATATGCATCGTGCCTATTTGGAGGGTGCGTGGAGAGTTCCGCCCGGAAGTATTGACCCAAATCCAGGGTTAACAGCAGTACCGATGTTTGAAGCAGCGGCTGAAGGAAAAGTTCGTGCGCTTTGGATTGCCTGCACAAACCCTGCTGTCAGCATGCCCGATACAAAGGTATCACAGGCAGGGCTGCGAAAGGCGGATCTGGTCATTGTGCAAGACTGTTATTACCCAACAGAGACTGCGGAATATGCGGATGTGCTTCTTCCTGCGGCACAGTGGGGTGAGAAACAAGGCACAATGACAAACAGCGAACGGCTCGTCGTCCGAAGCGACCAGTTCCTCACGCCGCCCGGTGAAGCGATGCCGGATTGGTGGATTTTCACGCAAGTCGCCAGAGCCATGGGATTCAAAGCGAATTTCGACTTCTACACGACTGAAGAAGTATGGGATGAATATCGACTGTTGACAGCAGGGACACCGTGCGATCAGATGGGCATGACAAATGAACGCCTCGCAAAGACATCGTTACGCTGGCCCTGTCCGCACCCACGACATCCAGGTACAGCTCGCCGATACACGCGAAGAAGGTTCTTCACCGAGTCTGGAAAAGCACAATTTAAAACACCTGTCTATCGCCCTCCCGACGAAGAGATAAATGAAGAGTTCCCGCTTGGATTGACAACGGGACGTGTTGAGAGCCAGTGGCATACCCGTACCCGGACAGGCAAGGTGCCCCAGCTGGTACGCAAGGCCCCCGAACCCTTTGTGGAAATTCATCCCGATGATGCAGTAGCGCACGATATTCAAGATGGTGAGTGGATATATCTTGTCGGGCGACGCGGAAGGTGTTATGCAAAAGCGCGTGTCACAGAGGCGATCCGGCGTGGGCTGCTCTTCACACCCTTCCATTGGGGCGATCTCTTCCACGCCGAGACCAACGCGAATTATGTAACGAATCCAGCATTTGATCCAGTATCTAAACAACCGGAGTTAAAATTCTGCGCCGTACGGATTGAGGCTGATAATTCGGTAGGTGTGAGCTATGGTGAATTATAGAAATAAGTTGACATCTCAATCACCTGTAGGAGGGGTTTTCAACCCCGACATCCTCAATAGGTTCACCATTTCTGTTGACGAGGTTTCCCAACCTCGCCGGTGCAGTGTGTCAAAGTAATACTAAAGTCTACTATAAATATCTAAGTAAAAGAAAGTCAAAGCGATTCGCAAATTTAGACAAAAAATGGGTGGATGTGAATGGCATCCACCCATTTAGGTTTTACAAATTGCGTGCTAAATGCGGACTGCTAAAATCCGAGCTGCTTATTCACAACATTCTGCAGCTCTTCACCCTTCAGATACCGTTCCAAGTTATCCAAGAAGAAGCTGGTAATACGGCGCATGCGGTGCTGTGAACCACCCGCAGAGTGTGGTGAAATAATGATGTTATCAAAATCCCACAACGGACTATCTGCCGAAAGCGGTTCGATTTCGGTGACGTCCAGACCTACCGCAGCGATTGTCCCGGCTCGCAGAATCTCAATCAGATCAGGTTCATTGACAATCGGACCACGGGCAACGTTGATGAAGAACGCCGTTGACTGCATCACGGAGAGATTATCCTTATTGATTAGACCGCGCGTCTCTTCAGTCAACGGACACGCAATCATAACAACATCCACTTGGCTCATCATATTTGAAAGTTGGTCCATTGGCAGCAATTCATCGACATTGTCCGGTTTATCCGTGCGGTAGGCATCGACGGCCATAACGTACATATCGAACCCTTTCGCGCGTTTCGCCATCTGCATCCCAATACCACCCATCCCAACGATACCGATCTTGAACTCGTCGATCTCGATCATAGGCATTGTCCTGGCACCGCCCCATTGGTGTTTGTCCTGATTCCGAACGGATTCGTGGATACCGCGTGCCAAACCCAGCAGGAGCGCGAACGCTTGGTCAGCGACGTGTGTTGCATACAATCCTGCAGCGTTCGTCAAGATGACATCGCTCTCGCGAATCGCCGGATACATGTGCCGATCCATACCAGCACTCGAAGATTGGATCCATTTGATGTTGGGGAAATGTGGGAAGAGGTCCTCACTGCAGTAACCGTAAAAAATATCGACATCTTTACCCTCTGCGATAAGTTCCTCTGTTGAACTCGGAACGACGTAGGTGTGTTCGTTGCCAAGGATGCTTTCCAATCTCTCAAGAAGCGCGCCTTCAAGACCTCTTTGAAGTAGAACTTTCATAAACTAAATATCCTTTCATAGTATGATTGATAAGATGGAAGAGGGAAGCATGGACAAGACACGTTCCCTTCCATACTTCCCTCCTCTTTCCACCTATCTTCTTTTTTACTGCCATGGCGGAGTTGCTGGCAACAATTCCTGAAATTTGTCAATCAATACAGACTCATAAGCACCAGCATATTCTCCATTGAAAAACTTTTCCATTGCCTCATCAAGGAACAATTGCCACGATGCATCCTCAGAACCTGGATTGACAGGAAAGAACAGGGCTCCCACGTCTCGTCCTGCTTTCAGATCGCCAGGAGAATCACCCAGCATCAAAACGCGGTTTTCAGCGTACCTGTCTTTCGTCGTTATTGTGAGATGTTCTGTTTTCGTCCCCATCTCCTGTCCAGCGATCACCGCAACATAAGGGTCTATTTCGTGTTCCGCCCATTCCCGTTTGAGCGCCTCATCTGGTGTCGCTGACACGACAATGACATCGGCTTTGCCTTGAAGCCGTTGTAAGGTCTCGCGCACCCCTGGAAACGGTGGCAGGTTATAAACAATCTCTGCGACACTCTCATTCACGCCGAGGCTCCATTCCATCACTTGACTCAATTCGTCCCGGCGTTCCCCAGTTGTGTTATCAATTACCGCTTGTAGTGCTGGATTCCCAAGCTTCGTTTCAGTTTCAGACCATTCTCTTAAGTAGGGAAGTTCTGGCACCGCAACACCCATATTCTTCACGAGCGGCATCTCGCGTAAGAAATCGCATGTCAGTAGAATTGCCTTAAACCGGTTTGTGCCGCGCGTCGTTGAGTAAAGGTTCACAAAATCCCATACCTGATGAACCTGCCGTGAAATAGATGCCAAACCGAAATGCTTGACGAGGTTCACACTGAAACAGTCGTTGTGCTTAACCTCCATGCTATTGAAAACGCAACCGTCTGAGTCAATTCCAACAAAAAAATCGTGTTGCGATTCAAAATCGTATAGTGCCTGTTGTGCTCCGTGTTCCATTTTTTAATTTTACCTTGCGGAAGAACAACGTGCGTCAAGGTTTTGACGTGCTATTCTTAAATCCGCCCTCCATTTCATTACGGGCTACGGGTCTGATTTTAAAAATCCCCTACAGAATAACCAAAAACCTGCGTGTAATGAAATTATGCCTTAAATGGAAATTTTGCCCACACGGGCAAAATTTGTCTTAGCTTTACATTTGGAACGCAGGTCAAGAACCCAATAATTTAAGGATTTAATCAACAATAACCTCTGGTCGTTCCTCAAGCATCCATTCGGTATGGAACACCGTCGGTTCCCCATCTTTTCCGAGGATCGTGTTGCCGTTTGCGTCTAACTTATGATAGGTGTGTGCCCCGAAGTAGTCGCGCATCGCCTGAATCAGATTCGCAGAGAGCCTACCGCTGCGATAGCTATCAAAATACGCTAAAGCCGAGCTGAATGCCGGGATTGGGACCCCAAGCTGCGTGGCTGTACCGATAACACTCCGCCAGTTGGGTTGTGCCTTCTCAATCACATCTCGGAAATACGAGTCAAGTAACAGGTTTGGCAGGTCAGGATTTCGCTCAAACGCTTCTGCGATCCGATGTAGGAATTTCGCACGAATGATACACCCACCACGCCAGCCGAGACTAATCTTACCGAGATCCAAATCCCAACTGAATTCCTCACTCGCTTCCCGCATTAGGGCGAAGCCCTGGGCATAAGAACAGATTTTCGCAGCGTAAAGGGCATCGTGAATCGCCTTCAGTACTTCATCTCGGCCGCCTTCGTATGTGCCAGAGGGGCCTTGAATAACCTGTTCTGCTGCAACACGTTCGCTTTTAATGGCAGAGATACAACGCGCAAAAACCGCCTCTGCGATAGTCGGCGCTGAGATACCGAGGTCCAGTGCCGAAATGCTCGTCCATTTGCCAGTCCCTTTTTGTCCCGCTTGGTCCAGCACGACATCAACAAAAGGTGTGCCGCTGCTATCGAGTTGCGTGAAAATATCAGCCGTAATCTCAATGAGGTAGGAATTCAGTTCGCCGCTGTTCCATTCACTGAAGACCTCGTGCATCTCCTTGGCGTTCATTCCCAAGACACCTTTCATCAGCGAATAGGCCTCGCAGATAAGCTGCATGTCCCCATATTCAATGCCGTTATGCACCATCTTGACATAGTGCCCTGCACCATCCGGTCCTATATAGGAACAGCAGGGGGTGCCGTCTACCTGTGCCGCAATCTTTGTAAAGATCGGCTCCACGAGCGCATAAGCCTCGGATGAACCTCCGGGCATCATTGCCGGTCCCTTTAACGCGCCCTCTTCCCCACCGGAGATACCTGTGCCGATAAACAGAATATCCTGTTCGGCTAACGTTGCGTGCCGACGAACAGTGTCATTAAAGTTCGAGTTTCCGCCGTCAATAATGAGATCGCCTTTTGCGAGGTGTGGAGCTAATTGGGCGATAAACGCGTCAACGGGTTCCCCTGCCTTTACCATTAGGATAATTTTTCGAGGGCTCTCCAATTTCTCAATCAGTTCTGGAATTGAGTGTGCCCCGGTGATATTTTTGTCCTTCGCAGCACTTGCGATGAACGCGTCAACGCGTGAGACAGTACGGTTGAAGACCGCCACTTCAAAGCCTTTGCTTTCCATATTCAGCGCGAGGTTTTCGCCCATCACTGCTAATCCGATGAGTCCAATATCTGC
>JAPPNJ010000152.1 GCA_028818705.1 Candidatus Poribacteria bacterium | reverse complement strand
ACCCCCGACACGAGGCTTAGGAAGCCCCTGCTCTATCCCCTGAGCTACAGGCGCATGTATTAGTATCTAATAAGGGAAAAAATATCGTAGTTTGGAATCTTCTCCCTGCCGTTGAGTTCGGTTAACTCAAGTAAAATAGCGATACCAACAATGTGCCCTTCGAGTTTCTCAACAAGTTTAATTGATGCGGCAAGCGTCCCCCCAGTTGCTAAGAGATCATCGCATATCAGTACTCTACTGTCTTTGGAGAACGCATCTCGGTGAATTGCCACCGTATCACTACCGTATTCAAGATCGTATGTGACTTCATATTTATCAAACGGCAATTTGCCGCTTTTCCGAACCGGGACAAAAGCAGTACCAAGCCGGTAAGCGAGGGCAGAGCCAAAAATGAAACCGCGTGCGTCTATTCCAACGACGGCGTCAATTGCTTCAAGTTTATACCGGAGTGCGAATTCATCAATTACTTTGTGAAAAACGGTTGGATTTCCTATAAGTGGTGTGATGTCCTTAAACGAAACACCCGGTTTCGGAAAATCGGGTATTTCTCGAATAAAACGCGAAAAATCGTGCATTATGTCCCTTTCTCCTCCTGATGTGGGTGCATCATAATTTTCATACCTTTTCTGGATTCCATCGCTTCAAACGCTTGGTCAATCTCAACGAGCGGGAAGTGGTGTGTGATGAGCGGTTTCACACGTACCAAACCCTTTTCAAGGAGACGAACTGCCAACTCATGGTGGCGCGGCACACATCCGTGTGAACCTGTGACGAAACACTCTTTATAGTGAATAACATTCGAGAGCACACTCATGGGTCGCATGGTCTTTGGCAACCCACCAAACAGGTTGACGTACCCGCGGTGTGCCACCATTTCAACGGCCTGTTCGTGTGCTTCGACAGAAGCGCAGGTTGTAACGACGATATCGGGTCCCTCACCGTCTGTTTCTTCCTTACATCTCTCAATGACGTCTTCCTCTTCAGAAGCGATATATACGTCTGCCTCATAGAATTTTGCGATTTCCATCCGAAGTTTGCTCCGTTGGACACCGATGACTTTTGTAGCCCCCATAACCCGTGCGAGATCAATCATCATACATCCGATGGGTCCGAGACCGATAATTACGACGGTTTTTCCGAGAGACATATTGACGAGTTCAAGTCCGTTAATGGCACATGCAAGAGGTTCAGCGAGGGCAGCTTCATCAAAACTAAGAGTCGCGTCGAATGGCGTAACCGGTCCCTCCTCTAAAACGAGGCGTGGGAGTTTCATATACTGCGCGAAAGCACCTGGAATTTGGTAGCCAATAGCGTAGTTGATATGGCAGTTGTTTCCGAGACCGTCTCGGCACCAACGGCACTGTCCGCACGGAACATCAGCACCGATTGAAACTCGGTCGCCTTCTTTGACGCGCGTTACGTTTTTGCCAGTTTTAACGATGACACCGGAATTTTCATGTCCGATAATGGTGGGAGGGTTGACTCTTGGGTTCCCGTGGTGGAGGATGCGAACATCAGAACCACATATACTGACGGCTTCAACGCGCAATAAAGCAGCGTCATCGTCAATTTCGGGTTCAGGTACCTCTTGGACACTTAAATTATCAAGGCTCTCAAGTATAGCCGCTTTCATATTTCTAACTTTCCTTGCGGTTCGGTCAGTCAGGTTTGAAGAATAACGTGACTCTCTGTATATCTGCCTGCGTCGGTGTTGCAGGCTACCTGTTCGGTTGTAAGGAAATTTCTTTGCCAATCGCCAACTACAGGGCGGGATGAATTAGGACTTTTGCGTAAAATTCGCTCTTGTCCCACATTTTATGTAACATATCAGAACTATCTGCCAACGGAATCTTGTGTGTTATCAAAGGTGTGAGCGTTAGCATACCAGAGGCTATTGCTTGGAGTACAGTGCGCCAGTCATCGTCGTTGCCAGCAGCACTATAATCGGAATTCCAAGTTCCAAGGATACTCACCTCACGTCGCATTAATTGCGAGATAAGCACTGCGGGGAGTGTTACATCTGCATCAGGATTGCCCAGGAAAACAACACTACCACCGCGTCCAACACTGCCGAGGGCATGACGATAGGTTGCAGGTACCCCTGCTGCCTCAATACAAGCATGCGCGCCTTTTCCGTCAGTCCGCGCATTTATGATTTTAATTGGATCTTCGGTTGCGCTATTGAAGATATTGTCAAAACCGATTCGCTGCGCCAGTTCCAGTTTTTCCGCAATAATATCAAAGAGAAATATCTCCGCTACGCCCATTATTCTTGCCCACTGTGCTGTCATTAATCCGATGGGTCCGGCACCGAAGATAGCAACGGTTTTTCCTGCAAGCGACGTTTGAATCCGGCGGAGTGCGTGTAGTGCGACTGCGGCTGGCTCTGTCATTGACGCTTCTTCGAGTGTCACCCCTTGTGGAACAGGGATTAAATTTTGCCGTGGCGCGACAACAAATTCAGCAAAAGCACCGTTACTTCTTGAGCCGAGATAGTCATAGTCGCAGCACTGGACGTATTTTCCTTGCTCACACGCCGAACACTTTCCACACCAGAGGAGCGGAAAGACAGCAACAGCGTCTCCGGGTGCAAAGTCGTTCACTCCGGGACCACACGCATCAACAATGCCAGCAAATTCGTGTCCACAGACTGTTGGAAAACTATAGGTGCCTTTGACAAAAATTCGCGGGATATCGGAGCCGCAGACCCCACAGAACCCTATTCGGACACGGACCTCTCCTTCGGCGAGATGTGGTACGGGAATTTTTTCTAATCGTAAATCTCCTATTCCGTGAAGAACAAGTGCTTCCATCATTTTTTGTCTGAACGCAAGGCGTTAAATCACACTATTTGCGACTTAACGGTTTCCGCTGAAGAACCGCAAACCTCCGTTGTCAACCTTCTCTGTGTGCGAGCCCAAGTGCGATAGCCTGCTGCGCTTGCTGGATGTTCTCAGCGCGTGAACCAGATGTGTGAAAAACACTGCTGGTACCACCAACCAAAATATCGGCGCCTGCAGATACCATCTTGGGGATATTTTCAAAACTTACATTGCCGTCAACTTCAATCGGTAGATCCATCCCGCGTTCGTCCAAAAAGGCACGGCATTTCGCAATTTTTCGGAGTGTTGCTGGCACGACTTTCTGTCCTGCGAATCCGGGATTCACGGTCATAATCAGCACAAAATCGAGTCGCTCAAGGACATAATCCAATGCAGAGAGTGGGGTTGCTGGGTTAAGCGCGGCACCAGCCTTGATGTTGTGTGCTTGAATGAGGGACAACGTTCTATCAAGGTGGGTTGCGGATTCAACGTGAACGGCTATCTGCTGAACGCCAATTTCTGCAACTGCGTCAACGAAGAAATCGTTGTTTTCCACCATGAGGTGGATGTCAAAAGCGCACTCTGTTTTTGCGCGCGATTGCTGTATAAGTGCAAGTCCAATCGGCATATTCGGGACGAAATGTGCGTCCATCAAGTCGAAATGTAGCATGTCAATGCCAGCGGTTTCTAATTCCCGAATGTCGGCTTCTAAGTTGCATAAGTCTGCACACATCACCGATGGTGCGATGTGGATGTGCGGCTTTGTAGGTGCTGCGTTTTCAACAGACAAAATAGCACTCCCGTAGCATCAAAATTTCTGGTTTTATCCTTCTTAAGACAGACTTGCAAATGAAGCCTTTTAGCCATTAATAGTATAGCATAAAACGGAGCGTTTGTCAAATTTCTGAATGGTGCAAAGTGTTAGTAACGAGACAAAACCTCGCGAAGTTGAGCATCAAGATCGTCTGGGGGGTTAAAAGGGATATCAATCGGTTGGTGAGAGATAGCACTTAGATAGATACCCAAAACAGCATTGAACTGGTGTAATGCGAGCTTCAGGTTCGTTTCGACCGGGGTGGTATCGTCTTCAATCCAGTCGAACATCGCCTCCGTCAGACGTGCTTGTGCGAGGTCGTTGTTCTGACGGCATTCATCAGGCGTTGCTTGATGGTTTTCTACTTTCTCAGTAGAAACAATCTGCCATCCATTAAATTCCTCAAAAAGCACGTGTCCGCTTTCGCCATAGGCGGCAACACGACAGTGCCTGTAGGTGGTATCATCGTCCATGACTCGTGGTGATGTCCATCCTGTGTTCCAGAAGCCGTAGACTCCGTTTTCAAACAGCACTTGACACGATGACGCATCAGGGGCAGGATAGTCGCTATCAAACAACTCAACACCACTTGCAGTGCCGAAGACCCTGACGATAGGGGAATCGCCGTTTAATGACATCACCCAATCGATAATATGGGTGCCTTGAGCGGCGAGGTTCATGCCACACGAAAAATCTAAAAACCGAATGTTTCCCAGTTCACCATCCTCGACTGTCTCCCGACAACTGACGAGCCCGGGATGCCAACGGAACTGTTTTCCGACCCCGAATTTTGTATTCGTTTGTGCCTCCAACTCACACAAAAAACGCCAATCTTCAACGCTGCAGGCGATAGGTTTCTCAACGAGGCATGCGGGTACTCCGAGTTCAGAAACCATAGGAATAAGCTCACGCCACTGGTCAGGCATAGCGACGAGATGGACGAGATCAGGTTGCTCAGCATGGAGCATCTGCTCGGCACCTGCATAACCTGTGATGCCAAAAGTCTCAGCAAATTTTTCGCGCCGGGCTGTATCCGAGCGATTTGCACACGCGACCAATTCACCTCGTGAAACTTGTTGATAGGCATTTGCATGACCATAGGCCCTGCCGCCGCAGCCGATGATTGCGCTTCGATATTTTGGCATTGTATGGAGACCTTTAATGGGTTGCCAGCAATAAATAGCGAGGTTAGAAACCTCGCTAACACAGATGAATTAAATTGGTGAGGCGAGGTTAGAAACCTCGCCAGCGATTAACCAGAAGATTACCGCTCGGACTTTACGCTCGCCCAGACCGTCGTTAAACGTCCCATTGGCGTGACAGGCGTAAACCCGAAGAGTCTACCAAGTCCGTCGTTCATGATGTCATTAATATCGGCTTCACTTAGAGCGGTATTGAAGACAGCGACATCGTCCATAAGTCCCCACCCGGGTCTCTGATCCGGCATACCGCCAATATTGAGGGCTTGTCCTGTTAACCCAAAAACACCACCGGTATTGGCTTGCGCATCAACCTTGCCATCTACATAGGCGATCATTTTCTTTCCGTCATAAGTGAAGGCGATGTGATGCCATTTATCGTCGTTGACGAGCGTTGGGCCTGAAACCCATGCCGGTGCGAGTTGCCCACTGCCAATTTCAACCTTCCCGTGCCCGCCGCCCCTGCCGGGTCCAAAGATATTTAACAGGCAGGTATACATAAAATTAATGATGGCATGGTCATCGTTACAACACCCACCCAAAACGACTTTATCCTTTTTCTTAAGTTTCACCCAAGTCGTAGTGGTGTATTCCTCAGCGCAACTGTCTAAACTTTTTGAACTCTCAACCATGGCATACTGAAAATCGTCATCACCTGAGAGACTTAATGCCTTCTCGAATTTTCCGTCGTCTACCAATTCGGCACCTTTAAGCAATTCAGCATCATTGCCGTTACCGGTAGAATCGGGCGATATATCGTTTTTGACCTCATCAAAGAGCCATACGCCAACGATGCTTTTGGTATCAATCGCCGCATCACTCAGCGTTGTGAATATCGCTGGAATAGCCATTAAACAGACTATCCCTAAAATAGATAGTTTTCGCACAACAGTTTCCTCCATATCTCGAAATTACCGAACATTTTACCTTAACAATGCAGAAACAGTCAATAAAAAAATGTATTTAGTCTTGGGTCATTGAGTTTTGGGTTGTGGGTTGAAAACCCTCGGCAAACTGAATGTATCCATATGTACGTAGAGCCATTCAACGGAAAAAAGTCGTTAATCTCACAGAAAAGTGCTACAATATCAAAAAAGGAGTCAAAAAATTGGATATCAAACTGTCTGCGTCATTAATTCTTTTTGTTATTTTATTCAGTGGATGCTCGTCTCACGAATACCCGGTGTACACTGCGATAGACAAGGAGCTAATATTGATAGGTGAGCATCGTGATTTAATTCGTGCTGAGTTCGGTGCGCCCTATTGCCGTAACGGAGACTCATGGTATTATTTTGATGAACATGCACCGGATGGAACAGTCGCGGATATACGCTTCAGGGACAATCATGTTCTCAGGTATATTGAACAAGAATGTAATGAACATAATTATATGACATGGATTCCCCTTCTGATTGAATCTCTGAGAGACGAGGACATAGATACTCGGCACCGAGGTTACAACTTTTTACGGTTTTTGATAAAAGCATACGAGCAGCCCCTTGCCGTAGAGCCTCCAGACGATTTGCGTCAAATTCCAAATGTAAAGCAAAGACAAATTTTGCCCGTGTGGGCAAAATTTGAATCTAACGATTATGAGAAATGGCAGAATTGGTGGATAGAAACTGGGTCGAAGTCCAATAAATATCCAGCATACTCCCCGATGGACAAATACCCATCCCCAACATACTCTCTGACGGACAGGACGTCGATATTGGTAGGCGCGCATCGTGATTCGATTCGCGTTAAGCTTCGTGCGCCCCATTGTCGTAATGAAGAGGCATGGTATTATTTTGATGGAAACGCACCGGGCGGAACAATCGCGGAAATAAACTTTAAGGACGATCATGTTTTCAGGTATATTGAACATAAATACGATGAACACCATTATGTGATATGGATTCCGCTTCTGATTGAATCACTGAGAGATGAGGACATATATATCCGGCACCGAGGTTACCGCTTTTTACGGTTTTTGGTAGAAGACTATGAGTATAGGAGTGCCGTCCCGCGTCTCGAAGATTGGAGCCGAATTCCATTTGAATCCAATGATTATGAGAAATGGCAGCATTGGTGGATAGAAATAGGAGAAAAAGAATACTCCAGATACGCACAGTAAGAGCAGAAAATCATTGAGCAGGTGCCGGAAGCTCTACGAAACAATTTCAGGCAGTGAAAATAGCAGAAAAATTGACTGTGACGTGGGCACATCTTAAAAACAGCAAGTAGCACTTGCCGACGCAAAGTAAGTTTAAAAAAAATAAAGGCGCAATTAAAGCTCTTATGTAAACACAAAGACCCAATTCTTCGTTTGCAATCAAGATGTAATTTTAGATTCCGTATGACTGCAAACAGGCGATTTTTATTACGCTATCCCTTAGTATCCACAGAAACATAGTAAATACGAAAAAATAGAGAGTATACGTGCAGATAAATTTTTTGTCGAAATTTGTAGACCAGTTAACCTCAAAAAAGCAAAACCTGCTGTTAAAAACTGGGCTTATTCTTATCATTGTCATCTGTTCAGCATCTAAAGTTGCTGTGAGTCGTATCGCTGAAGAGGATACAGAACCACAAACCCCGCCTACTACAGACACTACACAACCCCGTCAGCGCGCCTCCATCTCTGATCCCGATGCATCCGAAACGCCCGTGAAAAACCGACGCTATACTGAAAATGTAAAGCAAAGACATTTTCTGCCCGTGCGGGCAGAAAATGGTTTATCTAACCATAATCCTTTTGATAGCGGTGCCGAGTCGAAACATTTTATTTGGCAAGGTGACACAGAGCAACCGACTGAAGAATTGGATTCGACGGAAACAGAAGAAGATGCCCTGATACAACCGTATTTAGATAGTCTCCGAAGATGGCGGTATCCACCATATTTGACCGATTTAAAAAAACTGGACGATTGGAAACCGAAACCGAAGCGGGACGAAAAGGGTATTGCCCTCCCTATGGACTCTAACCTCAGGATAACAGGCTTACAATCGGTAACCATAGAGGCGAACAAGACCCACTATTTTGGTGAAGGGGACCTGAACCGATACGGAGGTTATGGTTACGGCGGTGGATATGGTGGATACTCGTCGGGACTCGATTTGGGGCTCACCTCGTCTTACGGTTACGAGGATTTCGGCTATAGCAGTGGTGGGTTTGGTGGTGGATACGGAAGTGGGTTCGGGAGTGGATACAGCAGCTACGGCGGTGGATACGGGGGTGGGTATGGGGGTGGATATGGTGGATACGGTAGGAGTGGTGTTCCTCGTGCAACAGGCTTCAATTTACGACAGATTCAGCAATTTGGCCTCCACGGTCGCGTCGGACAACGCACGCATATCGCCGTAGACTACAGTGCTGGAGGCAGCAGTTTTGGAAGTGGAGGTGGATATGGTGGATATGGTGGATATGGGGGCGGATATGGGGGTGGATATGGTCTTGGTGGTGCTAAAGAACAGAAAATTAAAATCTGGTACGAAGGCACACCGGAGAGCATTATAAAAACTATCTCCTTCGGTGACATCACGCTCAGTTTGCCGAACACCCGTTTCCTGAATATCAACCGGAATTTATTCGGGCTTGAAGGCGTTTTTGAATGGAAAAACACACGTTTCACAGCGTTCGGTTCTCGCAGTAAAGGGATACGCGAGGTCCGCACTTTCCGTGGACAGTCGAGACGTGCTGGGGGCGGATACGGTTACGGACCACGCGGGATTCAGATCCAAGATGGCAACTATGTAAAAAACAGATTCTACCACATCCACAAAGATGCAGATGGCGCTCTGCACGAGGCATATTTGCCGATAAAATCAGGAAGCGAAGAGATCTACATCGACGATGGCGTTGTGGGCAACAATCAAGGGGGCAAGCGGACGAGCCGAGGCTATTTTAACCCGCAATTTGCTGGACAAGACTACAATATAGACTACGAAACTGGTGAAATAGAATTCCTCACGCCGATTTCCGCCAGTTATACCATCGTTGTGGCGTACGAATATCTCGGTAGTGGGGGTGGTATCGTTGGCAGCCCCGGTGAGGTATTTGTCGATGAAAACCAAGACGGTACACTTGATGAAGAAGGGGAAGAAGT
Organism: Candidatus Poribacteria bacterium; assembly: GCA_028818705.1. Lineage (GTDB taxonomy): Bacteria > Poribacteria > WGA-4E > WGA-4E > WGA-3G > WGA-3G. The sequence goes on along the minus strand of JAPPNJ010000152.1, from coordinate 10,848 downwards.
AGGCTACATTGTCCTAAAAGAGAAAGGTTTTCGGGGAACCGAGGCGACACACGTTTATAGCCTCGGCAATCGCAATATTAACCCACGCGACTTCACACTCACAATTATCCGACAAGGACAAAATGAGACATTCCAGACGAGTGCGGGTTCCGTCCCTTACATCGAGATTTTCGGTTTGGACCGAAACGGCGACGGCAATGTGGATGCCGAGTTTATAGACTACGATAGAGGTATCCTTCGTTTCCCGACAACAAATGGCATACATCCCTTTCAAATCACTGATCCGAGCCATCCATATTACGCCTATCGCGATTCGCTCAACAATAGTGCCATCTATCTCGAAGGTGTCCGATCAGATGGGCAAATCTACACAATTATAGCAGACTATGCCTACCAATCAGAGACATATAATGTCGGTTTATTCGTCATACCGAACAGTGAAACCGTTCGCCTCAATGGTCAACTTCTTACACGTGACACCGATTACATGATGCTTTATGAGGTGGGAACAATTCGTTTCTTTAGGCAACTTGATGAGTTTGATGAGATCGTTGTGGAATTTGAAAAGACTCCGTTTGGTGGTTCATCACAGCAAGCTGTAGCGGGTGTTTGGTTAGAATATTCGCATAAACCGGAACCTAAATCGGAGAGAGAGCAGAGTCTGGAAGATAGATTTAATAGGTTAGGTGGCATGCAAATGATGGATCCGAGCGGGCTTGGTAGGGGAACAGGGGATGCCTTCGGTGAAACTTTCCCGGGCAGGAGAAGTGGCGGTTTAGGAAGGAGCGGTTTTGGCGGTGGGTTTGGACGTAGTGGGTTTGGAGGCGGTGGCTTCGGCGGTGGTTACGGTGGGGGCTATAGTAGTTTCGGTAGCTTCGGAGGGAGGTCTCGGAGTTATTATGGTAGTTACGGCGGCGGGATGAACTATTTTAATCCTGTTTTCCAAAAAGGATTTATGCTATCGACGGGATACATCCTGAATACTGGGCAAAAACCGGCAGAGATACCCGACGTAAACGGCGTTCCAAACCGCTTGCAAGCGTTCAATGTGAACACCAGTTTCGGTAGAGAATTCAACATTGCAGGTCTCTTCAATCTCCTACCGTTTATCAACATGCGAAACTTTCCACTTTCACTCGACTTTAGTGGAGAGGCAGCGTATTCACACAACAATCCGAATAGTATAGGCGTCGCACTTATTGATAGTATGGAAGGGGCGAAAGAGGCTACAACTGTTCCTACGCTAAAATACAACTGGAAGCCGAGCAGTTTACCGTATACTCCACAAAACCAAGTTGCCACCAGCGATCCCTCTATTTACCGTGTTATACCGACCAATGAAAATAGGGCGATCTTTAGAGTTGTGCTGAAAGACAAAAACGAATCTGAAGCGGTTGGAAACTACATGCGAAACCGAGATGTCCCTGCATCCTCAATTCAACCGCTCTCCCTCTCCACCGAAGAACGCCTTATCATGGAACTCGGCTACGACTTCAGAGATGTAGTTGCGGAATGGGGCGGTTTTTCAAATGGTCTCTCGGCATCAGGTGTAGACTATTCGGAACGCGGTTTCCTCGAAATCTGGTTGCGAGTGCAAGGGGACGATAACGTTACGCTACATTTGAACCTCGGCGTAGTGAACGAAGACACCGACGCAGATAAGATATTGGACAGTGAAGACCTTCCCGATACGCTCATAGACACAAACGGGGACGGCAGTGTTGATGCCTTAGATTTGGATCTGGAGAATCTCTCAGATGTCGACCGCTATCGTGGAAACGGTGCACTCGATACCGGAGAGGACATAGGTTGGAACTACGACGGACCTCTTGGCGGAATTTCTATCGGTGAAGACAACCAGATATTGGACAGTGAAGACCTGAACGGGGACGGTGTGCTTGACAGTGCAGATGCCTACTTTGAAATTTCGATTCCACTGAATGAAATCCCGAATGAGTGGATCAAAAGCAAAAACGCAAACGATTGGATGTTCCTTAGCATTCCACTTTCTAAATTTACGCCGACAGGTTCACGTCTACCGAGTCTCGTATTCGTGCAACATTTTCGGTTCTGGTTAAGCAAAAATGCACCCGGCAGTGCTCAAGGTACCCTTCAGTGGGCATCTATTGAAATTGTTGGAAACAAATGGCAACAGGGAATTATAACCCGCTCCAGCTTGGGTGGGGACCCCGGTTTGCAACCCAATCTGAACGATCCGGCTGCTATTCCTACGGGTGAAACGTTGTCAACAAGCACAATTGTGGAGGATACGCTCGAAAAGTTCATCGTTGGGACAAAAGATAATTTCAGTTATGATGATTATCAGAGTGCGTATCTTGACATCGAAGACAATGAACTCTTCAAAAAACTGCACCCATTTACAGCAACATCGCTCGGTTTTCAAACGCAACAGCAACGCGAACAGACACTTAGCCTTGAGTACTATCTCTTCCCAGGATCTTACGGTGTCACTTCTAAACAACTAAAAGGTTTAACGCAAAGTGACGGACAAGACTTCAGCAAGCATGATACGCTCCGATTTTGGCTCTATGGTGATAAAAGCGATACAACCTTCGTTTTGCAACTTGCACCGACCGTCCGCACGGGTTATCGGAGTTCGTTTTATAGTTCAGATCCTTTTGTTAGTCAAACGGAGGAAGAGGATGTCAATGTCTTCGAGAATCTAACAGACTATTATGAGTATACGGTGCCAATCGATTTTGACGGCTGGAAGCTGATTGAAATCGATTTGCGGGACTTGCATAGAAACGCGTCTCCAGATTTGGATGCAGACGCCGCCACTGCCCAATCTATAGCAGAGACTCAGGATGGGATTAATGTTGTAGAAGAGACAATTACAGCAGAGACTCAACCTGTAGATGATGCCCCCGACGGACATCCTGATGGCTTCACGATTAGAGGTAGAAATAGTACGCGACTCTCTATTAAAAACATCGGCGGCATTCTACTGGGTATTCGTAATGACACCGACCGCGAAATCAGCGGTGAAATCTGGGTGAATGAGATCCATCTCGGCGACCCACTCGTCCGTGCTGGGTGGGCGCGCCGTGGCAACATGTCAGTTGCTCTCGGTAATATTGTTAAATTGCGCGGTGGTTACGCGAGCCAAGACAAGGACTTTGAAAGCGGTGCGGGCGAAATTGGTAGACAACGCCTCTCCTCGCGTGGCTATAGCACCACAAATAACGACTTCAATATCGACGCAGATGTGACGCTTCTCCCGTGGTTACCGATCCGATACGCTATCCGACAGCAAGACACCGAAACCGAGACTGTGCGAGGTGGCTATAGCAGCTTCCAGAGTGGGAAAAGCGAAATACAGACACGAGATATTTCTGTCCAACTTAATCGCAATCCGCTTCCGAACCTCGGCTTTGCGTATAACTACCAAGACTTCTGGAATGAACGCCAAGGGACGCAGATTAGCCATCTTTATACCGGCAGCTTCCGTTACGACCTCGGTTCAAAACTTGGTCTTAACGCGCAGTATAGACACGAAGATATAATTGCCAAGCCGGAAACCGCAACAGAGACCTCCTCAACTTCAAGTCCCTACCGTAGCTACGGTTACGGTAGAAATCAGGATGAAAAAACAGACAGTGGAACGATAACACTCAATATTAGCCCGACAAACATCTTTAGCCTAAGTCCGACTTATGATGTCAGTCGGACACTTGAAAGACGAGAAGATCGGAATTCCAGTTCGCCATTTGGAAGTAATGTAGGCACAGAGCCAGACCCTTCTGAATCCGAGGAAGAAGAGGTGTCCGATTTTTCGATTGCCGAGCGCGAACACCGCCTGTCCCTGACACCGCGCCTTAACCGGGATCTACTTGGGATGCGTCCGACCGTTACCAGCCGAGTGAGTTTTCGTGAGAACTGGTTCAGCGAACAGAAAAATGCGTCGCTCAATGGAAACGTTAGCCTCGGTATGAACCTACGTGTCGAAAAATGGTTCGGATGGCTCCTGAACGGGAAAACACCAGAAACCCAAAGCCCTCCAAATGGACCACAAGATGGAATCTCGCCACCTTTAGAAAACACACCCGGAGAAGGAAGCATACCCACAGAATCTATATTAGGTAACGCAGGGACGGAGATGATTGAACAGTTACGAGAAGAAGGTATTGATGAGGCACAAATCCAAGAATTGGAAGAGAATCGCGGAGATTGGATCGAACGCGATAAGGGAGATATGCCTCCTACAGACGCTATTTCCAGTCCAACATCGCAGGTCCAGGATGGGATTCTGGGTCGAACGCTAAAAAGTTTCACTGTTAGCACGAATGCTAACTTCACCGCGACTGAATCGTATCGGAGGCTTGCATCCGGGCAGTCAATTATAGAAATCTATTCGCTCCCTGAAGATGCAAAGGAACGGACAAATTCGCGGCGGAGCAATCGTTATACCGTACGGAGCTCGGTGGAGCCGTGGAAATGGGCATCCTTTGGTACAAATGTTAGCACCTCTGACAGTTTCCGGAAGAGTTCAGGTAGTATCTATACATCGCATGCTGAAGCATACGAAGCTGATGTAAAACTTACTGCGAGAGAGACGACCAGTTTTCAACTTCGCTACAGTTTTACGAAACGCGATAATACAACGCAGGAAGCAACCCTCAGTGATAGCACAGCGCACACGCCATCGCTCAGCTGGATACATACATGGGGCAAAGAGACTCGAACAGCATTGGGTATACGGACGACGTTCCAAGACCAGCAGCGGAGTGGTATCCAGAGCAATGCTTTCATTGTTACTCCGAACCTGAGTGTTGACTACCGCTATCGGACAGAAAACGGGATACGATTGCCGTTCTTTGGTAGGGTCCCACTGAAACACGATTTGGAGTTAACTAACACACTTTCTTGGGCTATTCGGAGGGAGCAATTCGGTGCCAATCGCGAAGAACGTTCGGAACGCTACGAGACCACCCTACGTGTCGGATACAAAATTAGCACACATATCACAGCCAACTTCCACCTGGGTCTCAGCTATAACAACGACAGAGTTGAAGAGGGTCGAGACTTCCTTTCGATTGCGAGTGCTTTGACGGTTCGAGGGGAAATCCAATAATATAGCCGGATTAAAAGCAACGTTAGTGGTTGAATCTGTATGGCTTGTAAGGGTATGGCGGCGTTTGCCAGTTAATTCTTCAGCGATGAAGAGTCTATTCAAATTTTGTATCTGCTACTTCAAAATAACCATTTTGCGCAGGAGAGACAGGTTGTCCGCCTGCAACTGATAGAAATAGATACCGCTCGCCACACGCTCACCAACATCGTTACGGCCATCCCAATACGCTGCACGTCCCCTACCTGTGTAAATGCCGGCATGTTGATGTCCAAGTTCAAGACACCGAACCAGGCCGCCTCGCGTATCATAAATGCGGATCTCCACGTCGGTGTCCGCTGCTAAATGATAGGGGATCCAGGTCTCTGGATTGAATGGGTTCGGATAGTTAGCAAGAAGCGATGTCTGTTCAACAACTGTCTGTGTCGCAGGTGCAGCGGCAACGCCTGTCTGTCCCACAGCATCAATTCCTAAGACGATGTCAGTGAGTTCACCTAATCCTGTAACAACATCTTGGATGTTTCCACCGTCGAGATCAGCACGCCGCAGCTTCCCCTTTTCTGTCCAATAGACTTTACCTCCTATGACATCCACAGCGACTTGTCCCGGAGCCTTCAAGCCTGTAATGAGGTTGGGTTGGAAATCGGAACCGTCGAGGTTCATGCGTTGAAGTTTTCCCCAAGCGTTGGTCAGGTAAAGTTTCTTATTTACAGCATCAAGTGCCATGCCGCGCGGTGCACTCGTGAGTTTCTTGACTAATTGCACATTCGATCCGTCAAGATTGGCACGTTGGACCTTTCCAGTCCTTTTGCTCGTCTGCTCTGTCCAATAAAGTTGACCTGTTGCGCTATCTAAGACGAGGTGCTGCGGAGTTTTCAAACCTGTAATGAGGTTGGGTTGGAAGTTGGAACCATCGAGGTTCATGCGTTGGATTTTCCCCCAGGCATTGCTCAAGTAGAGTTTTTCGCCTACGGTATTGAGAGCAACGTCGAGGGGGGCGCTCGTCAAGTTCCTAATGAGCTGTGTGTTTGTGCCATCAAGGTTTGCGCTTTGGATTTTGCCGATTCTGTTGCCTGTTTTTTCCGTCCAATAGAGTTTTCCAGCGGCTGCATCCACGGCGAGACTGGTTGCGTTCTGAATCCCTGGCACAAGATTTTCCACTTCATTATCGACAAGCCGCTGGAGTGTCCCTGTTTTTGCGTCTACCCAATAGAGCGGTGGGTGTTTTCCGGGTGCGACTTGCACGACAGTTTTCAAATAAATTTCACCGTCTAAATCGGGTAGAGTATGTCGCCTTTTTCGTAGACCACTATCAACGCCTGTGGCTTGGTTAGGCAAAATGATAGTCTGTTCCGTGCCACTGCGGTTATGGACTGCCCATCCATTTGTGAACTCGCGGACAAAGAGTCCCTCGATTTCTTCACCTTTGGGAGTCTTGTAGAGAACGCCTTTGGTTTCATCACCGCCGAGAGTGCCACCAAGAGGCGCATCAAAGAACGGATACCAGTACCTCACATCCCCACGATGTGATTTAGCGTGAACTGCAATATAGCCGTTAGAATGCGTAAGACTGAGGGTGGTGATGGCTCGTGCTAATTGCCGGTTGGCTGGAGAGTCCCACGGTTCGTTCGGACTTATCGAGACCTCCAAACAGTTGACTTGCGGGTATCTGAGGTTTGCTTCATACCACGACAAAGCCTCCTCAAGTTCAATCAGCCGTTCACGAGGATACGCTGCATCCCACGTTTCTATAAGCGCTCCATTGACGTAGGGTGCGGAACGTGGGATTTTCTCGGTGCGCGTATTCACAATGATGAGTAACTCGTCCCCGACGGCTTCACGGATACGCTTTACAAGCGAAACGAGTGCCTCCACACGATTGCCGTGATACAGATGCGCCGTGTTAGGTTGACTCGGTATCTCGGCTTCTTCTGCTTCACTCCACAGATCCATGAAAATACCGTCGAAAATACCACACTTTGCTATCGAAACCGCTTGCCGGACGAAATAATCTTCAGCACCCGGAAGTGTGTAATCTATCATGAATTCCTTATAGGGGATGTCTTGAATTTTATTTCCGTCTTCATCTCTGAGCCAGTAGGGAAAATCTTCTGGATAAGAGTCTGGTGGGTAATCACCATAGTAATTTACCGCCGCAAGAAGAAGGAAGTCTGGATTGAGAGACTGTATCTCTTTCTTTTCATACCAAACATGCTCCACTTCTCCGGCATGTAGTTTAATTTCTTCAAAAGGAAACTTTTGAAACCTAAGACTGCGAAACGATGCAAGGATAAATAAATCGTGATATGACAACATTTTCTTATGGTATGACCAGTCCCATTCATTCGTAGGTCTTGGCTTGTTTCCAATAACATGTTCATTTGCTGAATAAACCGAAGGATAAGAGCGATTGGCAAGACGTTCTACGATACTGACTCGGTCAATCTCACACTCTTCAGCATGAAGATATGTTGTCAAGCATAGCAGTAGCACGATCAACATAACTGTAGATATGAATCTATTAATTTTCATAAAGCTTATTCTCCCTCTATATGGGTAGTAGGAATTGGTTTGTCTATCTGGGTTTTGAAACTATTTGCGATAGCAAAGAGGTCAAATATATTGACCTTTCCATCGCTATTGACATCCACAGACGATGTGCTTATTTTACAAAGATCTCGCCGTCTAAATCAGGGACGACGTGTGATGTGTCAGTGATACCACTTGCGACACCAGTAGCTTGCATAGGCAACTGGATCTGCTGTTCTTTACCGGAGCGATTGTAGACTGCCCAGCCGTTGGAGAACTCTCGGATGAATAACCCGTTGCGTCCGTGGTAGAGCTGTCCTTTTCCACTGACTGGCTGACCGAGATCGGCGTCCCAGAAATCATACCAATAATGTTGATGTGTATGATCGTGTGGTTCACCACGTGCGTGTTCCTCCGAATGCCCTTCCCAAATCGGGTAGTGATGTGTGTGGTATAGCGATGAAATACCCGTTACATACGAAACATAACCATTAGAATGTGTTAAACTTAACGTTGTAAAGACCCGCATCCACTGTTGGTTCTTCGGAGAATCCAAGGGTTCAGTTTCAATTCCTTGTCCTTCCAGAGTATTTATTTGTGGGTATCTGAAATTTTCTTCTGTCCACAGAAGCGTGCCTTCAATTTCTCGCAGCCTTTGATGGGTGTAACCACCTGCTTTATCCTGTTCGGTCTTCATGAATGCTCCATTGGCATACGTGGCTGAGCGTGGGATTTTAGAGAGATGGGCGTTGACGATTATCAGAAAATCTTCACTGACCTCTTCGCGAATTTTCTGTAGTATTGAAATCTTTGCGTCCATTCTATCGCCATTATAAAAGGATTCTAACGCCTTGTCCTCTTGCCACCAATCTAAAAAGATACCATCAGAGATACCGTATTCAGCAATCTCAAGAACTTGACGTACAAAGAGGTCTTGTGCGCCGGGAAGTGTATAATCAATAAGCAATTCTCCCCATCCTTTATCTGGTATTCTATTTCCCGATTCATCTCTCAACCAGTACTTCCAATCATCCGGATAAGGATATAAATTCGGATTCGCACCATAGTAATAGATCCCGACGAGAAAAATCATATTTGGATTTTGTTTGAGCATCTTATCTCGCAGCTGCTGTTCTCCAAAGATTTTCATTCCTGTATTCATTCCTATAGGCGTTGAACGCCAACCAAGCCCAGACATCGGCCAACAGAAATACAGGTCGTGATAGACTAATCTTTCATCCCATGAGAGTGTCGGTCGATTGATGATGTTATGCCATGCTGCGAAAACGGATGGATATTTGCGATCAGTAATCCGATTACGGATAGGAAACGCTTGGATATTACTGGTCTGATCATACAGAAATTCCGTCAGATTGGATGGGACAGATGAAATATCGACACCCACGTTATCGTGAATCTTTAGTATCTGCAGATTTATTAATTCGGCGAGCTGTGAAAAGTCCTCGATTCGATTATTGTGAAGCTGTAAATCCTTTAGGTTCACAAATCCAGCAAGGGGTGAGATGTCAACGATCTGGTTGTCTTGTAGATGCAAAGTTTCTAAACCCACTAACGCCGCAAGGGGTGAAACATCTACGACCCTATTTTCATAGAGTTTCAGTGTACGAAGGTTATGTAAGTTCGCCAGTGGTGTAAGATCCGAGATTCTGCTGGGCGCAAGATGTAGAAACCTAAGATTGATGGCGTGTTCTAAGCCCTGAATACTTTCTATGCCATCCTCAAAACTGATAAGAGCATTAAGATGCTGAAGATGTTCCACCTCAAGCGGCGTATCTCCAAGTTTAAGTTCAGATTTGATAACTCGCCGCAAGTTTTCGTCCGGCATCCATTGTGTCTGGGAAAGTCTGAATGGATCCTCCGAGGCATTGGGTGTTGAGCTCCCCTCAGGATCTTGTAAGCCGACACTATTGTTTTTGCTGATGGTGGCAGTCAGTCCAATCTGATTGCGTATAGCTGGTTTCGCGTCAGTTTCAAGAATGATGGGTGCGTCAATGATTACAATGGTAGGTTCAGATGCTGCATCGAAACTATAGGGTCTCTGAAAACGGATGAGGTTTTGATTGCTCACACCGAGCATCAACGCAATCAAAACCATGGCTGTACTAAAAGCCGCCCAGGGGAGCAACGGTTTTCCAGTTGAGACGGATGTGGGTTTGAGGTCAACAACTTTTCGGACGATATCCTCTATGAGATTCTCTGATAGTTGGACACTTCTGAACATCTCCTGAATCAAGAGCTCTTCTTCTTGTTGTAAACGCTGGCGTGCCCGATTCAGACGACTCGTAATTGTGTTTACGGAGACCCCCAAGAATCTGCTGATTTCCTTCGTCTTCATCTCACCAAGATAGTAGAGCGTCATGACGGTGCGTTCACTCTCAGGGAGTTTATCAAGGAGCTTCTTGACGAGGTTCTGTCGATCTGCAGCGAATTCTGATTCGCGTTGTTCTGATATGTAACGCGAGTAAGCAGATTTATCGAATGCTTCCATGGTCGTCGTCTCCAAGACCTGTATGGCGGATTTGTTCTTCCGGAGCCAATTGAGACAGCACCGATGCGTGATAACGTACAGCCATCCAGAGAACTGGCGAGGGTCTTTTAGGGTTGAGAGTTTTCTGTAGACTTGAAGGAATGTGTCCTGCATAACCTCTTCAGCATGATGAAAATCGCCGATTGTTCGCCATGCGAGGGCGTGAACACTTTTCTGGTGTTTTCGGACTAAAGCAGTGAAAGCTTCCTCATCTCCCGACAAAATCCTGTGAATGAGTTGAACATCTTCTTCTACCATTAGAACGCTCCATGATACTTCAACACCTTTGGACGCAATATCGCGAGCATAGCTCGCTCCTACAATGGAATAATATTCGCATATATAAAGCAAATATGTAAAACCAAATGCTCCTGTAACTTCGCGGTTTTGGAAATTCATGATACGCTTTGTATCGGCGAAGTTAGGAAACCTTGAAGAAACACCCCAGCAAAAACCCTACCGGGGGGTGGAGGTGTATATTTATTTTCGGAATTCACTATAAACGAATTTTGTTAATACGCCCCTGGGACTTTACTATTTAATGATTTCGCTTTAAAGACACATTTTTTTGCAAAAAACGTGCATTTTGTGAAAAAAAGTGAAAAAATCTGAATTTTTAATATAAATAGGACTTACGCAAAATTAGAAAATGAGTTGATATATCCTCATCGATCTATTA
>JAPPNJ010000080.1 GCA_028818705.1 Candidatus Poribacteria bacterium | reverse complement strand
GGGTGGCGACCACCCCCGCCCTTTCCCGCCGATATATACATACCGCCTGAAGCTTTCTTATCTTCATAAATTTCCATGATTTCTACAATTTCATCTGCGTCTTCGGCTTCAAAGCCGATCTCAGTAGCAATGCAATAACCGACCAATCCCAATACAAGCAGGACAAATTGAATCAATAACAACCGCATATATTTCATGCGTATATCCTCCTTAGGTTTGCAATAGCGCGATTCATTGCGCGTGTTTTTCTCCTCGTTTTACTAACTGGCTACACGAACTTCGCTTAATTTAACGTGAGTTTGATAATAAAAAACTGGTAAATAGCAATACCTTCGCCCAAAAAAGGTGCTGCGGCCGCGGACGTTCTTATAGTGCGTGTTGTGCGACGGGGTGTCGCTTCAGTTTGCGGAACTACTCTCAAATCCGGAACTGGCGTTGCTACAACAACGGGTTTAGAGATAAGATCCCTTTAATTATCAGTTTCACCATAAATAACCCCGAACTCACAACTCCAAGACTTGACTTTTTTCGCAAGAGGTGTTAGAATGTCTGTAGTGAAATTCGTATATCTGACGCTTGGAATTCTCAAAACGGAGAAAAGTGGACATGCACCGCATTGAAATTACCACCAAACCGAATGGGGCAGGACGCAATTGGTTAGAAGTCGGCCATTTTGAAACAGACACCCTTGGTCGCAAACAGTGGATAAAAAAAAATGTACCCCATCAGGAATCGAAACTAACTGTCGATAGACAATATTCTCCGCGTGGTGAAACGATCGACTGGATCGTCATCATTCCTGAAAACTATCCTTTTGCACTCGCCAAAGTAACCTATGACCGGCTTAACCCAAAGGAAATTGAGCTGCTCTGGGATCCGAATGCGGAATCACAAACCGAAACACAAACTGAACAAACTGAGCCTCAGACTGACCGTGAAGATAAAATCAAACGCGTCTTTGAACTCGCCGCTGGTAACGACGAACTCATAAATCTGCTCAAGGAACTTCTGAAAAATTAAGTATATCGGTCGCGAGCATGAAGAAATTGAGGAAACACCCAAGCAAGGGAAATTGAGGAAACACCCAAGCAAGGGAAACGCCCTATCAAAAACACCCCTATCAAAAACACTCGCTCCTACAAGCATCTGCAAACCACGCCTACCAACCGTAACGCTCAGGTCCCCACGGCTTCGTAATCAACTCCTGTTTCGCCATTATCATCGTTTTGCTCGGAACATCATCGTATAAAATAACACCCGGTCCAACAACACTGTAAGAACCAATGCGCCTGCCCGGCATAATGATTGCGTTCACACCCGTCCGGCAATAGTCTCCCATATAGGTCGAGTTTGAACCATAAGGCGGCACCTCAGAACGTCCCTCCACCCGCATTCGGGTATCACCATCGTCGAATCGGAGCGTGCCACACACCGTGGCTGCACCGATGTCCGTAGCGCATCCGAAGACGCCTGACATCTCGCAATAGTGGTAGAGATAAACCTTATCAAACAGAACGCCTGACATCTCGGCACCGTGACCAATGATACATTGATTGCCAATAGCACTACTCCCGACATCACAATAATCGCTAATCCTGCACTGATCTCCGACGAGGATATTTCCGTGTAAAATGGCACCGTTTGTAATGTTATTATTCGCACCGGCAATGAGTGTGCCGTTAATAACAACGCGAGGACCAATCACAGAATTTTTCCCTAAAACCACGGGTCCATTAATTTCAGCGGCATCTGAAATCTTCGCGCCCGTCGCAATCTGATCCTTCGTGACCTGTTTCGCAAGGTAATCGACCAATCGATGGTTTGCTTCCAGGACGTGCCACGGCTTGTCAACGTCGATAAGGAACTCCGTCGTCTGGACTGCTAACACAGTCTTTCCTGCGTCAATCATAAGTTGCAAAGACTGGGCGATTTCGGATTCAGGGGGCGGCATCCCACCGACAGGCACCCTTGTAACAATCCCAGGATTCCTTAAGAGATAGGGGGTGGCGCTCCTACGAAAGGCATACACACCACAGAGCCGATGCGAACCACCACGCGGATGCCCTTCAATACCGGTAAGCATTGAGACACTTCCGCCCTCTGCTGCTTCCGTGCCGATACCCGCACAAAGCCAGTCGCTTGCGTCTTCGTTCCCAAGCGGTTGCACGAGTGCCGCCGCTTCTACGTTAGATGAACGGAATTCTTGGATAAAATTACGGAGGTTATCTGGGGGTGTTACGATGTCACCGTAAACCACGAGGTAGGGTTGGTCTTCGAGATGCGCTGATGCTGTCAGCACCGCGCTTACGGTTCCATCTGGGGTGGATTGTGTAACAAAAACAACGTTTGGCAGGTCAGCAAGGGCACCACGCACCTGTTGCGCGTGATGCCCCACGACAACGATGATGCGTTGACATCCTGCTTCTACCAAACTCTGGACGAGTCGACGGACGATCGGCGTATTAGCAACAGGGATCGTGCATTTCTGCCGAAATTCCCCATAGGGCCAGACCTTACGTCCTAATCCTGCGGCGAGAACAATCGCTGTATCCATCTAAAGTATTTCCAATTTCCGCCATGCTATATGGCTATTCATAAAATCTGCCAAAAAGGCTACATCAGGATAGACAGTCTCCAATCGTCTCTCATGAGGGACCGTGCCGATTACAGGGATACCCGTCAGTTTCTCAATTTCAACCGGATTTGTTGCTTCCGCAATCCCTGCTGTCTCTGAGGAGCGTCTATTCAGGACAATACCGACGACCTGAAGATTAAACTGCCGAGCAAACGCCACAGTCAGCAGCGTATGATTCAGCGTTCCCAATCCTGCCTCTGCAACGATGAGGACAGGCAATTCCAACTTATGGATGAGATGCACCACGAGAAAATCGTCTCGGATTGGCACTGCAATGCCACCAACCCCCTCCACTATCACAAAATCGTATCGTTGTTGGAGTGCTGCGAAAGCCGTCTCAATACACGACAGATCGATTTCTCTGTTTTCAATTCGCGCTGCCACGGACGGTGCCAACGGATGTCGGAGATAGATGGGGTTAATCACGGAAAGTTCGTCATCAACCTGAGCGGCGTGCTTGAGGAATTGCGCATCAGCGGTATCGCCTGTACTGATCGGTTTCATCACACCTACATTCATTCCAGATTGTTTGAACGCTGCAGCAAGACCACCGGCAATTACCGTTTTCCCGATTTCTGTCCCTGTACCTGTAATAAAGATGCCTTGTGCCATATTATTTCTTATTATACAGAAGTAGCGTTTTTCGTCAATAAATATCTGGTTTTCGTCAAAAGTATTCAGTTTTGGGTTGGCGGTTAGTTGTCAGAACTGGGATTTATGGGATTCAAGTGGTAAATCTTACAATTACTTGGACCCTAGCAAATGAAACTCAACCCCCCTTATCAAGGGGATAGGGAATGATGAAAATTTCACAGTAAGCATTTCGGAAACCGTCTTTGTAACCCTCGCGAAACGTAGTTGTGGTGTAGGTTTAGAGCCTCTTGGGGAATATTTTATTTTTTGACGTTTACTGTGAAATTTTAGAGTTCGGGGCCTGCTCCAATCTTGTGAAAACCCAATCGCGGTATGGCTTTATTGCCTGTCTGGGAAATTAGTGATTTTTGGTGTTACTGTGAAACTATTGTTTTGTTGTAATAAATATAACGTATTGATAGTTATGTATATCCTATGGCGATCTCAATAAAGGGGTTTGTACCACGGGGAGGTTGGGAATCGACGTTCTTTCCTGCTATGTGAAGAATGTTTGCATTTAATATTTTTTTATGTTATACTTAACATGTGAGAAGTTTTTGTTATGTATTTAATATTTGTTCGGTATATGGTAGTTTTCATAGAAATGGAGGGAAACAGTGGATAGGATAAAAGGCCGGATAACCCCGTTCCAAGAAGTGCTCCTTGACGAATTTCCAGAAGATGAAAAATATTGGGAATTTCAAACAGAATTGCAGGAGTTGTTCGATACCTTGGCGGGTGATGAACTTGTGTTGACAGTTGTCGAACGGCTGCACCGTTTTACATTTGCGGAAATGACAGGCTCGAGTGACACGGATTTTGAAGGGCTGGATTGGGATACAATTGGGATGATCACGGAACGGGTGCGTGAGATATTGATGGAGCGGATTGCGGGTTTTATCACAGATGCACACCGTGAGTCTATCATCCGCTATCATGCGCGTGGATTCTCTACCGCTGCGGCGGTTTCCGGGTTGATTCGGGAGGACAGCACAATGAATCGGCTGGCACAGAAAGATGCGATTGGTGAGAAGGAGCTCCGCGATCTCTTGATTTCCCGATTCGCGTATCTCAAGCCGGGGACGGCTCGGTGGCCCGAAAAGAAGTATGGGGATTTATGGCGCGAGTCCCGGGAGGCGTATAAACAGGAGTTACACGGTATACCCTTGATTGCCCCGGTGGAACGGGTTATGCTGTTGGTTAAGCATGCCGCACGTATTAACGATACGTTAGAAAATGAGAAGCATACGGCGAAGGATTTGCAAATATTGACGGATTCGTTAACAAAAACAATAGAGAGTTTGCAGAAGTTATCAACGGTTGAAAATCAGGAGGCGGTAGATTTGTCTGTGCCGCAGTTTATGGCGATTTTAGAGCGGTTGACGCTCGCCTTGGATGCACCCAATCAGCTCGCGCGCTCCGGCGACACTCACACGCTTATTGAGGGACTGGAACGGTTGACCTTTGTGCTGAAATCTTCGGGGCACAGTGCGATTGGGGGCGAAACTGAAAATGTCCTCGCGGATACTCATACTAAAGATGACGATTCTGAGTGAAGCATTTTATTATAAGTTGTTGGTTGTCTGAATCGCGGGTTTACGTGGGTGACGCGGATTTCGCGGATTGAATAGGGTCTTTCAGGTTCAGAACCCGTCTATAGGAAAACGTTGCCAAAATATTTATACACCTATTAGCGGTTGGCGATTAGCAATTAGCGATTGGTAGGTTGGGACTTGGAGATCGCTTGGACAAGAAAGCTTAATGCCTCTGTCTGTTTGATGTTTTGGCTTGATTTTTTTGCTGAGACCTGTTATTATCATTCGGAAATCGTATTGCAAAGAGCAGGAAACACGTGGCGAATTATCAAGAACTGGCAAATCTCGTATGGACTGTAGCGGATGATGTTCTCAGAGGATTGTTTAAGCCCCATGAATACGGCGACATCACCCTCCCGTTCCTCGTGCTCCGCCGATTGGACTGCATCTTAGACGAGGATGGACGCAAAGAGAAAGCCATCAATACCTACAATCGGTTTAAAGACCAAGTGTCCGAAGATGCACTACCGCCAATTATCCAGAGAGCCACAAACACCAGTTTCTACAACACCTCCCAGTACGATCTCTCTCGCTTGAAAGCAGACCCAAACAATATCCACCTCAACTTTGAGAACTACATCGGCGGATTCAGTCGAGACGTGCGCGACATCATCGAAAACTTCAATCTCGGTGGGTTTATTGAGCGGCTCCACAAAAACAATCGGCTGTTCATCTTCTGTGATAAGTTCACCGAGGTCGATTTGCACCCCAATAAAGTAGACAACCACACGATGGGACAGGTCTTTGAGGAACTCCTCCGTCGATTCTCAGAGATGTCCAACGAAACCAGCGGGGAGCACTACACGCCGCGGGATGTCGTGCGGTTATTGGTCTCATTGCTGTTTGCGGAACACCGTGAAGATTTGGGCGGGCAAGGGGTTATCCGTAGTATCTTCGATCCGTGTTGTGGGACAGGTGGTATGTTGACGACTGGGAAGGAGTACTTTCGCGAACAGATCAATCCAGATGCCGATATTCGGTTATTAGGTCAGGAATTGAACGCCCAGACCTACGCAATCTGCAAATCGGATATGCTCATCACCGGAGAGGACCCCAATAATGTTCGACACGGTTCCAGTCTCTCTGAGGACCAATTTCAAGGGGAACGCTTTGATTATATGATCACAAATCCGCCCTTTGGCGTTAGTTGGAAGTCTGACGCAGCGGCGGTGAAGACGGAAGCACAGACCGCCCACGGTAGGTTCTCAGCGGGTACGCCGCGCTCTTCCGATGGAGCGTTGCTGTTTCTGCAACACATGCTCTCGAAGATGGAGGATCGCGGGAGTCGGGTTGGGATAGTCTTTAACGGATCGCCACTGTTCACGGGGGATGCCGGTAGCGGTGAGAGTGAAATCCGACGTTGGATTATCGAAAACGACTGGCTGGAGTGTATTATCGCACTGCCCGAAAAGTTGTTCTTCAATACCAGTATCGCCACCTATATCTGGATTTTAACGAATCAGAAATCGGCGGCGCGACGGGGTAAGATCCAACTGATTAACGCCGTTGACTTCTTCGATAAGATGAAAAGGAATCTTGGCGACAAGAATGCTTTCATTGCCGATAGCCATATCCACCGCATAGTAGAATTGTATACCGGCTTTGAAGAGACTGAACACTGCAAAATCTATCCAAATGACTTTTTCGGCTACACGAAGGTGACGGTTGAGAGACCACTCGTCGAAAAGTGTGAGATTTTGGGTGAGGAAAGCGAAGTCGTTGTTAGGGATAAGCGGGGTAATCCGAAACCGGATACCAAGCTGCGAGACTATGAGCGCGTACCTCTCACGGAAGATATTGATGCTTACTACCAACGAGAAGTGAAACCGCACCTACCGGACAGTTGGATAGATAGGAAGAAAGATAAGGTGGGTTATGAAATTAACTTCAATCGGTATTTTTACCAGTACACGCCGCTGCGTTCACTAAAGGAAATCACGGACGAATTGTTGGCACTGGAGCGGAAAAGTGAAGGCTTGCTGCATGAGGTGTTGGCGTTATGAAGTGTTGTCACTTCCTTTGTATTCTGAATCGCGGATTATACGGATGACGTGGATTTTGTTTTCTTTTGTCTGAATCACGGATTTTCGCGGATTATGCGGATTTCGCGGATTTTTGGGTCTGTTCTATCACGCCCTATGGTGTTAGAATTTGCTGGTTTAAGCTTGATAGATGCTAATATAACCCAAGTTGCTACTTACAAGAATGTAGACATGCAAACCTCGTTTTTTACGCAAAAGCGTTGAGGATCGGCACGGTTTTGTAGCGCAAACTTTTAGTTTGCGGCACTTGGAGGCACAATCTAACAGATTATGCTACATACTGGCAACTTGCGTTAATATAAGACACGGTGCGGATAGACAACTCGAGAAAGGAGGTTACACAATGAACACGCATCTGAAATATAAAGATGTAACGCAAAAGATCATCGGAGCGGCACTCTTGAATAAAATTAACGCTCACTTTGAAAAAAATGAGAAACTGTACAAATATGGAATTGGGATGGGAGTTTTATCGCTATTTGGTGCTATTCTACAAATATGGAGACTTTTAGCTAACTAATCAAAATTCTCCAGCCTCAAACAACTTATCTCGTTCTTATTTTTCGTAAATTAGAAAATAACCAATCCCAAAACGACTTATTGCGAAACAAAATTAACTGGCACAAGTCGTGAATTATGGAATAAAATAGTGATATTCAACGATTACATTGAAGCACTGGAAGGGGAAAGTGAAAGCTTACTGATTCACGGTTTACTAAGGAGAAAGTCCCTATGCCATATACCAATTATACCTCCAAAGAGATTGCATCACAGGGTGAAGCGATCTATAAGCAAGAAATACGAGACAAAATTGAGTCGAAGCACAAGGGCAAGTTTTTGGTCATTGACATCGAAACGGGTGAGTACGAAATGAACGCTGACGATTTGGTAGCCACAAAACGTCTCCTTGCCAAGCAGCCCAATGCCGTCGTTTACGGCTTACGAATTGGTTTTCCAACTGCTTATCGAATCGGTAGACACTTTTGGGTCAAAACACAATGATAACTGGAAAAATTACTATCAATCGAGAAGCTATCATCGAATTAGAGGTTATTGGCTCAAATCAGAAAAAGGAAAAAGTTGAGGCAGTTATTGATACAGGTTTTAATGGTTATCTAACGCTACCGAATGATTTAATCAATTATCTCAAACTTCAGCCAGCTGGCAGTCGGCGCACTGTTCTTGGTGATGGAAATATAGTAGTTTTAGATATGTATCTTGCAAAGGTGTTATGGCATGGACAGGAACAGGATGTGCTTGCTTTGCAAGCAGAGGGTGGACCATTGATTGGTATGTCTCTACTTTATGGAAGTCGTTTGGTGTTAGAGGTTATAGACAACGGTGATGTAACTATCGACTTTCTGGTGTAGGTTTTGTAATCTTTCGAGTCCGGACCTATTGTTGAGGAGAGAGTGAAGGCTTACTGCATGAGGTGTTGACATTATGAAGTGTTGTCAATTCCTTTGTATTCTGAATCGCGGATTATGCGGATGAAGTGGATTTTGTTTTCTTTCGTCTGAATCACGGATTTTCGCGGATTTGACGGATTTCGCGGATTATTAGATCTGTTTTATCATACCCTAAGGCGTTAGAATCTGTTTGTTTGGGGCTTGATACAGACAGGTACATCGGGAAAGGAAGTTACAAAATGAACACGCATCTGAAATATAAGGATGTAACGCAAAAGATTATTGGAGCGGCATTTGAAGTGCATAAGTTTTTGGGGAATGGTTTCCAAGAAGTGATTCATCAACGTGCGTTGGCAATTGAGATGCGAAAAGCGGGGTTGGAGTTTGTTAGAGAGATTGAGCAAAATATTTACTATAAAGATTTTCCAGAGCCTATCGGGACACGTAGAGCAGATTTTGTGGTAGCACAGAAAGTGTTGGTAGAACTGAAAGCTATCAACGCGTTGGAAGATGTACATATAGTACAGACGCTAAATTATTTGAGAGCATATCGATTAGAAGTTGCTTTATTAATCAATTTCGGTGAGAAAAGTCTAAGATACAAAAGACTGATTCTATCATAACGCAATACGGTTGTTCGTGATTGAAAGTGTGTTCATGTGCATTCGTCTGAATCGCGGATTTTCGTTGTAGAAAGAAAGAGTTTCAGGCGCGAATATGAGCAGCCCCAGCGGGGCGATATGTTTATAGCATCCGAATACCCCACAACCTAAGCCCCAGCGGGGCGATATGTGCATCCCATAGAAAAATGTCCAAAGTTTAGTATTTAATGAGGTTTTTCCAATTTCTGATGATTCGGTGGTATGGGATTATCCATTGAGTCTCAACTTAACTTGTGTTATGCCATATAATGTGTTAGAATTCAAGTTGACGGGACCTGGTCAGCAGAGAATCTTGAGTATATGGAACGATTTAGAACGTGGCATGAAATTTTAATGGAACGTCTTTCTGATCCAGAAGATGTTATCGGCTACTTTGAAGTTTCTCTTGAAGAATATTTAGATAATGGCGACAAGGCATTTTTTCTCAAGGGAATAAGAAATGTAATAGAAGCACAAGGTGGGATTCTTAGCGTTTCGGAACAAGCAGACATTGATCCGAGGTTTCTTTCAGACGCTGTAAACAACGGATCCATGCCACCTTTTTATATCTTGAATTCAATTTTCACATCTTTTGGAGGGACATCTCTCATTAATCTGCCGCCGCCGAAACAATCGCGACTTAAGAGACTCATGATGGAGGTTTAGGTCTTAGCGTTCAGCGAGCAGTTGAAACGCAAATCCTGTATGTAATTTTTCTGGACAAATAGTTTTATTATAGTTTGGACAATTTGTTTTTGTTTCAGGTTGTATTTTCCAATATCTTGGTGTTTTTAGTGAGTTTTCCCAGAGGCGTAGGTTGCAGAAAGAAAGAGTTTCAGGCGCGAATATGAGCGGTCCCAGCGGGGCGATATGTTTATAGAAACGCTATATCCCTCTAAGGCATAAGCCCCAGCGGGGCGAAATGGGTCGTAAAATCTGAGGCGGATGTCAGAGAGGTTTGTGTTCAATTCAACTTGGGGTTATCAATATGAAACAGGGAAAGAAGGTTACGCAACAGAGCATTATAGGGCAGCAGGGAGTAACTCTCATCGAGCAAATTGTCCAAAAGATAGGATATGTTTGGCGCGCTACCTCCATATTTGATGTGGGAATTGATGGCGAGATTGAAATTCGTGATTCGATCACGGGTGAAATGACTAATACGATTATTAAAGTTCAAGCCAAAGCAACCACCAATCTATTTCAAGCCGAAACAGCCAACTCATTTGAGTATAGTTGTACACAAAAGGACCTTAACTATTGGCTTCGAGGCAATGTTCCTGTTATCCTTATTGTATGCCGTCCTGATACCGATGAGGCATATTGGGTTTCCGTGAGAGATTACTTCAGCGATCTAGCGACACAAAAAACCCGTAAAGTTCTCTTTGACAAGCAACGTAACCGTTTTGATGATTCTTGCACTGCCTCTCTAAAGAAACTTGCTTTGTCCGGAGATTCCGGCATTTACTTTGCTCCTCTGCAGAAAACAGAAACACTCTATACAAATCTGCTCAAGGTAACGTCCTTTGCATCGAAAATGTATGTCGCTGGGACCAACTATCGGAAAGAAGGAGCGATTTGGAGAGAATTTAACTCAATGGGAATCAAGGTTGGTCCAGAATGGATATTGGCAAACAAGCAGATCGTCTCTTTTCACAACCTTAAAGAACCACCTTTCAACAAGATTTGTGATTTGGGGACGTGTAAAAGTTTTGACACACAGAAATGGTCCAATAGTAAAGATGAAGATACAAAGCGTCAATTTGTCCAATTGCTCAACAAGTGCCTACAGGAAAGAACACAACTTCTTCGGTTAGACTTCAATAAGACTCACCAACATTATTATTTTCCACCAACAAGAGATCCAATAACAAAAGAACTGAGGCCTTACAAGGTCTGGTATCAAAGCCTCCAGCAAAAGGCAAGTCGAGAGGTTTTCGGAGAATACGCTAAAAAAAGCGACCCGAGTCAAAGAGCATACTATCGCCATTCAGCTTTCGAAGGACAATTTCTACAGCTTGGTGACGAATGGTACCTGGAAATAACTCCGACTTATCACTTCACATCAGATGGTTACGAAAGGTACAAATTTCGCTCCCAGTTATTACAGGGTATCAAACGTCTGGATCGAAATCCGGCAGTGTTAGGTCAATTGCTTATGTGGGCAGATTACCTCAGTCGGTCTACTCAGAACATATTTTCATCGGAATACCCTTTTTTGGATTTTGGACAGTTGGCAACAGTGGATATCAACACCAGCCTTCCCGATGACGTTTGGTACAACTCGGAGGAAGAAAACGAAGTTAAGAGTTCAGGAGAAGCAGGTAATCAACTGGGGTTATTTGACTAATGAAAACAGAATTCTTTCATGAACCAGAATTAGAATTTGGAACTGGTAGGCATATAGACATCAAGTTTGGATTGATGAACTACGGTCCCTTTGATTTTGATAACCATCTTGCGCCGAAAAAAATTAAGCTAGGCATTATTGGCACTCCTGAAACTATCGAAGGTATAGTAACTTGGCTCGAAAAAAGTCGTACCGGAATCCCTGCCAAGCCAAGTAAACGGCCTAATCTATTTCCACGCTTTCCGGGATTCGGTGAAGAGATGCCACTGTGCGCTGATTTTGTGTTGGATAGCCAACTCCAGCGTGCTATCTCGCCGAACTACTTTGACGAACTGTGTCAAAGACCCAAAACGGGCGAAGTTATCCAAAAGATTGCTCAACTGTATTTGGATGAGATTGAGTACTTAACGGAAAAAACAACTGTAGATGTTTTTGTGTGTGCTTTTCCTTTCGTTTTAGCTCAATTTCTTGAGCAAGATGAGGATGAAGTAGACGATGATATTGGTGATTATCATGAGACGCTGGAGCCTGTCGCTACATCGCCTAAGTTTATCCTCCATGACCTCCTTAAAGCACAAGCCATGCGATTTAGAAAACCGACACAAATTATTCGTCCATCTACCTATGATGAGAGTAAACGACTCAAGTCTAAAACAAAATCTGGAAATAAAAGATCTCTTCAAGATGAAGCGACCCGCGTGTGGAATCTATATACAGCCCTTTATTATAAGGCGGGTGGCACGCCGTGGCGATTGATACGTAACGCATCAGAATTGTCAGCTTGTTACATTGGGGTAAGTTTTTATAAAACTCTGGATGAAGCAAGCTTACTCACCAGTACAGCACAAGTGTTCAATGAGCGTGGAGAAGGTGTTGTTCTGCGAGGTGGTACAGCACAAATCTCGAAGAACGATAAGCAAATTCACTTATCTGCCGAAAATGCCTATAATTTGCTCAAAAATGCTTTGCAGATTTATCAGAAAGAACATAGGAATTTTCCAGCACGAGTCGTTATTCATAAAAGTTCAAAACACAGCATTGATGAGATTACTGGTTTTGAGGAAGCCTTACGTGGTTCCTCTATTGAACCTGAGTTGACGGATTTTGTAAGTGTGACGGGTTCCGATACCAAGTTATTTCGTGGCAATCGCTACCCACCGCTGCGTGGGACTTTCTGGGACACAGGGGGAGAATCCTTTGTGCTTTACACGAGGGGAAGTGTAGATTTCTTTTCCACTTACCCGGGACTATATGTCCCAATGCCCTTGGGGTTTCGCTGTGATCGTGTTGCTCAAACACCTACCTCCCTTGCTCAAGAAATTTTGGCATTGACAAAAATGAACTGGAATAATACACAGTTTGACGGTGGTCAGCCAATTACCATTCGTTGTGCTCGTCAAGTAGGGCAAATACTTAAGTATTTTGGACCAAATGATCACTATGAACCGTATTACCGTTTTTATATGTGAATTATGTTTGGTTTGTACATGAAAATTACTAAACTTTGGACAATTGTTTTTAGCGATACACACATTTCGCCCCGCTGGGGCTTGCTCGGTGTGGGGTATGGCGTTTCTATAAACATTTCGCCCCGCTGGGGCTTGCTTTCCTGACTTTAGTAAAATACAAAAGACTGATTCTATCGCAACGCAATGCTGCTATTCGTAATTGAAAATGCCTTCGTGAAAGTGAAGTTAACATGGGTGATAACAAAATCCGCGAAATCCGTCAAATCCGCGAAAATCCGCGATTCAGACGTTATCCCAAATATAAAGAGAGTGGGGTGGAGTGGATTGGAGAAATACCAAGGCATTGGGAAGTCAAAAGACTCAAACACGTTGCAGAGATACTACCAAGCAATGTTGATAAACACATCTATCCAGATGAGATTCAGGTCAGATTATGCAATTATACAGATGTTTATTATAACGATTACATTACGGTTGATACCGTTTTGGAAAGGGGTAGTTGTAAGGAACGTGAGTTTACGAAATTTATTTTGAGGAAAGGTAATGTTATTATCACCAAAGATTCTGAGACTCCAGATGATATTGGTGTTCCGACATTTGTCAAAGACGATTTAGACAATGTTGTTTGTGGTTATCATTTAACGATGATTAGACCCTATGCTTGCCTTGGGGAGTTCATTTTTAGATTCATTCAATCTGATAGGACGAGAAGATATTTTGAGGTGAATTCAAATGGAATTACCAGATATGGCTTGGGAAAATCATCAATTGAAAATCTGCTCTTACCTATACCTTCTGATTCCGAACAAGCCCAAATCGCCGACTTCCTTGACCGCAAAACCAAACAGATTGACGCGCTCATCCGCATCAAAGAGCGATGGATAGAACTGCTGCAGGAACAACGCACCGCACTGATAAATCAGGTAGTGACGAAGGGGCTTGACCCGAGTGTGGAGATGAAACCGTCGGGCGTGGAGTGGATTGGAGAGATACCGAAGGATTGGATTCTTACAAGGTTGAAGTATATTTCCAACATTCCAGTGACTTATGGTCTCAATATTGAATCTGATAAATATACCACAGAAGGAATTAGATTAATCCGAATTACTGATATTGGTGAAGGAGGAAATCTCGAACAGAAAGGAGTTTATCTGTCTGAAGATTGTGTTCCCCAAGAACAGATGCTTAATAGTTATGATTTGCTTTTGTCTCGTAGTGGGGCGACAGTGGGAAAATCTTATCTGCACCTTGAAGCAGGAAAATACGCTAGTGCAGGCTATCTCGTTAGATTTAATTTTGATGATTACTGGACATCAAAATTTATCTACTATGTAACACTATCACATTTTTATCGCAATTGGCTTGAACAACAGATAATCACCTCAACAATCCAGAATGTCAATGGTGAAAAGTATTCAAATTTTCAACTTCCTATTCCGTCGTATCGGGAACATAAACAAATCGTCAGCTTCCTCGACCACAAAACCAAACAGATTGCCGAACTGATATCCACAGAACAACGAAAGATTGAACTCCTTAAAAAATACCGCCAATCCCTCATCTCCGAAGCAGTAACGGGCAAAATCGATGTCCGAAATGTAGGGTAGACCCTATTTTTTTGTTTTTTGAGTTGGCATGCGATACAGGGACATTTAGTTTTCCAATAATTTGCCCCAGGAAGCCCGAACTTGTTCGGGAAAAGTGCGCTATCCCCAACAAGTTGGGGCATCCATCGAAGGTTAACCTTCACATGAGTAAACTTATCTCTTAAAACTAAATGACCCTGGCATGCGATACATATCGCGTTGATTTTTCGGTATTTCTATGCTATACTTTGTAAAACGTTTTTTTCTTCAGTTATTGAGGGAGTTAGAGACGATGGCACAGACAACGGCTGAGTTTCTCATAGAACAAGGCAAAGCGGAAGGTAGAGCGGAAGGTAGAGCGGAAGGTAAGGCGGAAGGTAGAGCAGAAGGTAAACAGGACGCGGTACTCAAACTCTTGCAACTCCGATTTCAAAACGTGCCAGAAACGCTCTCCCACGAAATCAGCAACATCCAGAACTTATCGCTCCTTGATACGCTTTTGGAGCGAGTGATGACGGTGCAAAGTTTAGATGAAATAGATGCGCATTATCTGACAGGTCGGGATTAGGAAATCCCTCCTACAGTGGAGCTTCTGAAATCCAAAATCTGAAATTTCGGAAAACTATGGTGAATTATATAAATAAGTTGACACGTTTTCTGTAGGAGGCGGGCTATGCCATTAGGCATAGATACCGTTGATTTCTCCGATTCCCGACTACCAGCGTTTTTGGTCGGGATTTGGAAATCCCTCCTACAACGCAAAAATGTCTAAGTAATTCTAAAATTCACTATAGATGACCTCTGTCCCTGAAACGATTGAGAGTATGCCGATTCGGAGTTACGTGGTCCCCGTGGTCCAAGAACAACCCTTATCTATTTGACGAGATGTAGACCCGTGCAGACGTATACAGAACAAAATTTTGAGGATCACATTGAAGCACACCTGAATCAGTCGGACTACCGGTCGTTACAACCTGCCTCCTATAACAAATCCCTCTGCTTGATACCGAATGAGACGCTGCAATTTATTCAGAATACACAACCCGATGTGTATCGGAGACTGGAACGCCAATACGGCGCCGATACACCCGTTAAGCTCCTCGACCGTGTAAGCAAACAGATTGCGAGTCGAGGGGTGTTGGACGTGCTGCGGAAAGGTGTTAAGGATAGGGGTTGTGATTTTAAGCTGACCTACTTCCGTCCGTCGAGTGGCATGAACCCCGACCATCAACGGCTCTACGCCCAGAACCGATTCTCCCTCATTCGACAACTGCATTACTCACAGCGGAACGAGAAATCGCTCGATATGACCTTGTTCCTCAACGGGTTGCCGCTGGTGACAATGGAATTGAAGAACAGCCTCACTGGACAGACGGTGGCGGATGCGGAGAAACAGTATCGAACGGATCGGGATCCGAGGGAGCCGTTGTTCCGATTCAAGCGGTGTCTGGTTCACTTTGCAGTAGGCAACGAGAAGGTCTCCATGACAACCCACTTGCAGGATGGCAAGACACGTTTCTTTCCGTTCAACAAGGATATTGAGAACCCGGTGAACCCGAACGGTCACAAGACTGCTTATCTCTGGGAGGACATCCTGCGACCTGATCACCTGATGGCGTTAATCAATAACTTCATCCATGAGCAGGAGACCACAGAAAAGGTTTACGACGACAAAATTAATGCGGTGAGGGATGAGAAGTCCCGTGTGCTTGTTTTCCCGCGATACCATCAGCTTGATGTGATTCGTCAATTGCAAAAGGCTATCGTGAAAGAAGGGGTTGGACACAACTACCTCATTCAACACACCACAGGAAGCGGGAAGTCGAACTCCATCGCATGGTTGGCACACCTGCTGACGCATCTGTACCGCGCACCGACCGATACCAATCGGATCTTTGACTCCATCATCGTCGTGACAGATCGG
This sequence comes from Candidatus Poribacteria bacterium, assembly GCA_028818705.1. GTDB lineage: Bacteria > Poribacteria > WGA-4E > WGA-4E > WGA-3G > WGA-3G. The sequence continues at coordinate 3,667 of JAPPNJ010000080.1, read as the reverse complement.
CGTGTGCTTGACAAGCAGCTGCAGGAGACGATCAAGCAGGTGGAGCAGGTTGACGGCGTGGTGCATGCCGTTGATCAGACTTCAGCACAGCTCAGAGGTTTTCTTGAGTCCGGCAAAGACATCATTATCTCAACGATTCAGAAGTTCAGCGTGATTTCCGAGGAGATCGGCGCTCTGAAAAGTAAGACTTTCGCTGTGATTATCGACGAAGCGCACTCCTCACAGAGCGGTGAATCTGCAAGGAATCTCAGAATTTCGCTCTCGCGAGGGATTGATCTGGGCGTAACGGAAGATGATGCCGACACAGTATCGGATATAGACGCGAAAATCCTTGAACAGATGGAACAGCGTAAGATGCAGGATCATATCTCCTATTTCGGTTTCAGCGGCACACCGAAAAACAAGACCTTAGAACTGTTCGGACGGAAGGATGCAGACGGAAAATTCGTCCCGTTCCATGTCTATTCGATGCGTCAGGGTATCAGCGAAGGCTTTACACTGGACGTGCTGCAGAACTACACCACCTTTAAGCGGTATTTTGAACTGGTCAAAAGTGTGCCAGAGGATAAAGAGTACGAGAAGGCGCGGACGCTCCGGGCACTGACCAATTACGTTGACCTGCAACCCCACAGTATTGAGACCAAGACCCGAATTATCCTGGAACACTTCGTCGAACGGACTGCAAAGACGATTGGAGGGAAGGGGCGGGCGATGTTGGTTACATCGTCTCGGCTGCATTGCGTCAAATACAAACAGGAATTTGATAAGCAGATGCGGACGATGAACCTACCCTACGGCTGTTTGGTGGCGTTCAGCGACACAGTGCACGACACCGATAACGGGCAGGACTACACGGAAAACGGGATGAATGCGTTACCGCCAAGCGTTTCCGTTGCGGACAGTTTCAAGAGTCCTGAGTATCGGATTCTGATTGTTGCGAATAAGTTCCAGACGGGTTTCGATGAACCGCTACTACAGACGATGTACGTCGATAAGCGACTGGACGGGCTGCAATGTGTTCAGACCTTGAGCCGTCTGAACCGCGTCGTCTCTGGCAAGACGGATACATTGGTTCTTGATTTTGTGAATGAGCCAGAGCAGGTACAAGCAGCATTTCAGCAATACTATCAGACCACGACGCTTCCAGAGGAGACCGACCCGAATCGGTTGTATGACCTACAGCAACGATTGGAGGATTTTGACCTCTATAATGCGGATACTATTAATCAATTCTGTCTTGTTTTTTATGATGCTGATCGTCCTGACGAACTTCTACAAGGCGTTCTCGATGGCGTTGTTGAGAGGTGGTCAGAACTTGAAAAAATGAATCAGCGAGAAGAATTCCGTTCTACCTTGCAGAGTTATATCCGTCTCTACGGATACATCTCACAGTTGATTACCTTCACCGATGTGGCGTTGGAAAAGTTGTACGTTTTTGGTCGCAGTTTAAACAAGAAACTTCCGAAACGGGAACACCCCGACCTGAACGACGTTCTGGCATCTGTGGACTTGGACTCGTTCCGTATGCAAAAAACATACGACAGTCTACAACTCTCCCTCGAAGCAGCGAATAGCGAGGTCACAGGGATTGGCAGCGATGTCGCTATTATGCGGGAGCCTGAGCAGGATTTTCTCTCCAATATCATTCAGGTTCTGAACGCTGCCTATCAGACGGATTTCACAACAGAAGATAAGGTTGACATCGCAACCATCCACCAAAAGGTACACGAAAATGAAGCACTGCGGCAGGTAATCAACGGAGATAATTCGGAAACGAACAAAAGACGTAAGTTTGATGATGTCATTGATGAAATTTTATTGGATTTCGTCAATAGCAAGTTGGAACTCTACACGAAATTATCGAAACCCGAAATTAATGCGGATCTCAAGCGTCAACTCTATCAAGCCTATCTTGAGCAATCGTCCTCTGCGGTGTGAGGGCGTAATTGAGGAAAGTTGCGTTCAGATGTGTCATAAAATAAAAGAACGCGTGCCTTTCAAACCCTTCAGCCCCAGCGGGGCGGTAGGTGTATAGCAGCAAAACATCCATACACGTCTAAGCCCCAGCGGGGCGGAATGTGTGTAAGGTTTTACCATTGCTTAGCGCTCATTTTATGTGTAAAGAATACGGCGGTCGTCCCGCTGATGATTTGCTTGGTGCCCCGTTTAAGTTTGCTGTGAATAATTTTGTTAGATGCATCGGCACGCAATACGAAAACGAGGAAGCGGAGAAGCGGAAAAAGAAAAACAAAGCTGCCAGTTAGGGAAAAAGGCGTTAACCTATTTCGAGCTGGTAGGCTTAGAGGAGGGTTTCGACGATACATTATTCGGTTTCGGTTGAGGACTTGCCGTTTGCTGATTTTGAGGTGTGCTTACTGATTTTTTCAATTCCTCTAACTGGCGTTTTTCTTCTTTCAGCTTGGCGCGTTCTTCACGGGTACGTCGGAAAAGCATAAGATCCAATCCTTCTTCAAAGATGGTCAACAGCGTCGCTGCTGACAGAATGTTTGAAACATTGCCTGCTACAGCATACAGTGATTTCACAATACTGCTGCGGTCAATGAGTAGTTCATGTAAGAAAATTAAAACAGCAATTGCTATCGCAAAAGCTGTGAATGCTATCATGGCATTCTCGGCATTGCGAGTTGTGAATAATGAAGATCGGTTCTCTTGATCCGTGTCATTCATGAAAAATAGTATAGCAGTTTTAGTGGGGTTTGTCAAGACTTTTTCAGGATCTTTTACAGAAAGGAGGTCAAGGGGAATTAGAGGTCAAATGCTTAGTATAGGCAACAGCAGCACTATCAAACGGCTTATACATCGCTCTATGTAGCAGAACGGTGTTATGTCTATAACAACCGACACCGTGAAACTATCTTTTGGAAGTTTATCAAGGAGACTGTATCATAAATTAACAACCTATTTATCGGCTGCTTCAAAGGCTTCACGCCTAAAGATTTCTACAATTTTATCCCATTTGGGATATGCAGCAATCTTTGCAGCATGTTCAGCGATCTCTTTAGGGCGTGGCTGTTCGTCTGCACCGCTTGTGCCAAAGACTTCTCTGCAAATGTAGTCAGTGCATTCAGTTTTATGTGAAAAGACGAAAGCGTTGATTCTCGATATATCCTCGCCCCATTGTTCGGAGAGATACATAAGCATTTCGTTTATATGTCCATAACTCTGTAGTGCCATTCCGTTATAAAATTGGTCCCAACCAAGCAGTTTCCATATCTCTGCGGTATTTGTCCAGCCTTGTGAACGAAGGTGCAACAGGATAACATAAGCATTCATTTTGAATTTAGGGTTAGGATTGGGTTTATTCATGTGATACTCCGTAATATAATGTGGTGTTGGAGGGACATAAGCCCTCGCAGAATAAGGTGAAATATGGAGAAAAAAACGAAGTGCCACTTATTGTTCATGCCCTACTGTTCTGGCAACTTCATGCCAACTCATATTTTTGACAAGTCGATCATCTTCAATAATATGGTGATTAATTAGAATTTCCATAGCAAATTTTACTGGTTGACTTTCACTACGTGCAAGGGCATCGTGATAAGCTGCTATCATTTTCTCAACGATTGCAGCATCGGCTCTATAGATTTTCCCATAGAACTCATAGCGAGTACGCGCTAAGCCTGGTTGAAAGTTATACGAAAGTTAA
>JAPPNJ010000022.1 GCA_028818705.1 Candidatus Poribacteria bacterium | reverse complement strand
TGCTCTGATTCCACTATTTTACCACATCCTTATGTTTTACTCAATATGACTTCGTTCTGATAGTGCCCCTTGAGTAATAAAATAACGGATGGTATCCACATCACCATAACTGAATAGCAAAAGACACTCCGCTGGAAGTCCATCGCGTCCACTACGACCAATCTCCTGATAATAGGATTCAGGCTCTTTCGGCAAGCCTGCATGTAGAACAAAACGCACGTCCGCCTTATCGATTCCCATACCGAAGGCGATTGTAGCGACTATCACTCGGGTGTCACCGTTAATGAAAGCTTCCTGATTCTGTTTCCGGGTTGCGTTATCGAGGTCTCCATGATAAGGACGCGCAGAGATCCGTCTGGCAGTTAAATTACGACAAAGCGATTCAACTTGTTTTATCGTCTGACAATAAATAATGCCAGATTCTTGCTGATGTTTTCGGAGAAACGTAAGGGTCTGATCAAGTGCTTCAGCCTTCGGCTCAACGGCGATGAAGAGGTTTTCTCGATCAAAACTACCAATGAACTCGTTTCGCTCCTCAAACCTGAGTAGTTTTTTGATGTCCTTTTGAACTCGAGGGGTCGCGGTAGCGGTTAAAGCAACACAGACTGCACTTTGGAATCGTTCGCGAATAGAAACCAACTCTCGATAATCTGGACGAAAATCGTGGCCCCATTGTGAAATGCAGTGCGCTTCGTCTATTGCAAGACATGATACATTTGATCTATCGAGTTTCAGCAGCGTTCCAGGCTTCACCAACGTTTCAGGTGCCATGTAAAGTAGTTTCACTTCACCTTGTGTGAGGTGACGCATTATGGTTTCTTGTTCTGAATAACTGAGGGTGCTGTTGAGATACGCGGCGCGAATACCTCTTTGTTCCAACTGCATTACTTGGTCCTGCATAAGCGAAATTAGAGGAGAAACAACAATGGTCAAGCCATCGAAGATGAGTGCTGGTAATTGGTAACAAAGCGATTTTCCACCACCTGTTGGAAGAACAATCAGTGCATCCTGTCTGTTGAGGACGTGCTTAATAATTTCCTCCTGAAATGGTCGGAATCCTTCATGTCCAAAAACGTTTTTGAGAATTTCTAAAGGAGTTTGCGTTAACGTTTGAGGTAGGGGAAGTTTATCATCGCGCGGAGGCTTCTGTTCTTCTTGCTTTGTTTCCTCAAGAAACCAGCCAGAAATTTGTGCATAGCAACGTTCTTCTACTTCTGGTCTATCTTCTGGCCGCCACCAATGCGCGAGTGATACTCGCAAGAGCGTATCTGTAGGAATAGTATCAAGCGGTTCCTGAAAACCGCCAAAAGTAAATGTGCAGCCGCCATTTTCTGTAGGATAGCGATACCGGGGCCTCTGCTTCTCTATATCAAGGGTGAGCGGCATATCTGGTCGCCAAAATGTAGTGCTGTGGGTTGGAATACCGCTTTGCTCGGCAATATGAAGCCTACCGCTCTTGATATTCTGCAGTAAACTATCATAGAGTTCACGTGGGTGTCCAATTTTCGGAGGCATCAAGAGTTCAATGGCACTCACTAAATCTTTCGGATCTTTCGCGGGGTGAAGCAGCTGCTTTTCGTAGACGACGATGTTTTCATTATGTGGTGGAATTAGTGAGGTTTCAGGTTTGGCAATTATCTCCCAGATTTCACCTACATTGTATTCTCGATTTGCACCGTCATGCGGGTCCTCGTTGAACGGAATCAGTCGAACCCTTTTCCCTGTCTCTGTAATGCCGCCGATACATGCCCCGCTACCCATTCGGGTTTTCGCAACAATAAGTACTCTCACGGTAAAATATTTTCGACCTCCAAGTTAAATGTTTGCACCAATTTATCCGCTACCAATGAACGATGGCATGCTTCAGGGGCGGTTTCCACACAAAAGAGTGCCACAACCCGCGCGTCCGATTCCAGTTCATCCAATAGGCTTTGGAGTTCAAAATCGGCAAGGCATTCAGTATGATAGGCTTCGATAAACGCTTCGCCCAATCTGGTGCGTTTGCGTTTAGCCGTTTTGGTTGCTTTATCTGCTGCTGCCTGTTTTTCTCGGACAGTTTTTGTCGGTCCTAAGTCTTTACGATAGATGTATCGGATACCGAGTTCTGCGAGCCGCGTTTGCAACCGCTTGCTATTGGCAAATGCATAAGTCGCACCGCGGACACCTCGCCGACTTCGGATGTCACAAAACGTGTCAACTTGTGCCTTACATAAAGCATCAAAAAAATCTGTTTCGTCAAAGCCGTATACACCGATGGTGACAATTTTGATTTTTTTCATAGTGGATTAAATTACGGGTGTTTTTTTCGAGAATGAAACGTCTCCTCACCAAACATCGACAGTTGCCCGCCCGTCAATCGTTCAATAACTTGATCCTGTGTCAGCTGCTCACCATTTTCGTCGATATGCAGGACCGCTATATTCTCATTTGTGAGGGTCGCACCGATGAGTTTGCATCGGTGGCACTCCTCCGGTTTTCCCTCGCTGCACATCAGGACAATAGATTGTTGTTGAGAGAAGGCGGTCCGAAGACGTTGGATACCGTGCTGGTAGGACGCCGTGGCTTTCACCTTTTCGTAATCGACTTTCCCGTTGACGTAGCAGGTTTCATCGTCAGGTCTACCGCCGAGTGTATCTCCCATAAATACGTAGCGGATACCGTGCTGTTCCAATGTATTCGCGAGCGGTGCTTTCGAGAATTCCGGTTTATAGCGCGAATAGGGGGCTGAGCGGACATCAATGAGATAAGCGATCTGATGCGCGTGTAGCAGTTCGACGAGTTCCGCTACCGAACGGCTTCCATAGCCTATCGTGTAAATTGGAGTGAGGGCAGATGGTTTTTCCATAACAAGTATATAGTATCACAAGATGCGCAAAAAGGCAATTGACTTCGCCTAAATCCCAGGGACATTCAGTTTTAAAGAATAAATCTACTGATGTGAAGGAGATCTCTTGATGGAAGCCCGAATTTATTCGGGATAGTACGTTTGTCCCGAACAAGTTCAGGCATCCGGATCGAAATTATTGGAAAACTAAATAGCCCTGTTCTAAATCCTGCGAATCCTGTAAAGCCTGATTCAGACGATTTTTACTTGACACCTGTTAACAAAAATGGTATAATATTATAACTTTTTTCAAGGGCGGTGGGACAATACCACGCTTCAAAAAATAGATGGACTTTGAGACCCGATTTATCGTTCTTCAGTAAAATGTTACACTTTTTAGCAAAATTATTTTTTTCACAACGGAAAATTAGAAAAAAATAAGCCTCTGAACCCTTACGGCCACTGGGTTTTCTGACGGGAACCTCGGTACACCAAATGTTACACCAGTGTAACATTTTTAAGGCGAATTTTCAAGCTTCAACCGTCTCATATTTTCAAAAATCACTTGAATTTCCAAAAAATATCCAGTATAATTCCCTAAAATCTAAGAGTATCTAACAAAAAATAAAAACACAATCTGGAGGTGTCTATTATGTTTTTCGGTTTCTTTGATCCACTGTACTTCGTATTCCTCGCGCCAGGACTGGCACTGTCCCTATACGCAACGTTTCGCACAAAAAGAACTTTCTCAAAATATTCACAAGTCGGTTCGCGGAGCGGGTTAACAGGCGCACAAGCCGCGCAACTGATGCTCCAAAGACACGGGATAAGTGGCGTACGGATTGAACGCGCAAGCGGATGGTTAAGCGACCATTACGATCCAGGACAAAAGGCACTGCGACTTTCTGACGATGTCTACTCAAGCCAATCGCTATCCGCAATAGGTGTTGCCTGCCATGAAGCTGGACATGCGATGCAGGACGCACATGGCTATGCAATGCTAAACCTGCGTACTGCCCTCGTACCTGCGACCAATTTTAGTTCAATGTTCTCGTATATTCTCATAATGGTAGGTTTCTTTATTCAACCCTTCCTACTGCTCGGGGTCGGGCTTTTTGCAGTAAGCGTTGTCTTTTCGCTCGTCACGCTCCCCGTTGAATGGGATGCCAGTAAACGCGCCAAAGTCGCAATGGACGCAGCCGGAATGCTATCGCCAGAAGAAAATCGGCATGCAAGCAAGGTGCTTAATGCAGCGTTCTTAACATACCTTGCCGCAGCAGTAACAAGTCTCCTGACACTACTCTATTACCTATTTCGGTTAGGGTTGTTGGGTGGTGGGGATGAGTGAATGATTGTCGGTTCGCTCCGTTCCACTCTGCTTTCAGTACGTCTGCTTCGCAGACTTTCAGCGGTCAGTCCAGAGTGTTTTGTGGCAAGATAATCCTTTGTAACCGCCACAAGAAAACCCAGAACTGACGACTGAGAGTGAAGTGCGCAGCACGGAACGCCCTGAAAGCGCAGCGCCCTGGTAACTGAAAGTGGAGTACGCAGCACGGAACGTACCGATAACCGATAACTGACAACTATTCGCTTTTGCTCGCGATGTCAACCCCTGGCCACTGGTCGTCCTGCTCCGTAATATCAACGACGATGCCATCTGGGTCTTCCACCTTAAAAGCTACCGAGGGGAGTTCGTCCGAATTCGGGTCATAAGGTTTGCTACCGTCTAAACCCTCCCAGGTAATCTCAAAGCCGAGGTCCTCACACCGCTCTGCTGCTTCTCGCAAATTTGGGACACGGACACCGATATGGAGGTAATCCAACATTCCACCGACGTGTTGCGGGCGTTCAGGACCGCCGTGTTGAAAGACACGGAAGTTATGATAACCATCAGTGAGATCGTAGCAACCGTTCATCGTTGAAAAAACACGCAAGCCGAGCGCATCGCGCCAGAAACGGATGCTCTTTTCCAAGTCCGTCGTGCGGACACCAATGTGTACAAGTGTTGTTGACATGAGAAATTATCCTTTTGTGTTACAGCATATAGCCTATGCCTACAACTTTAGATCCAAACAGTCGGTTCACGGCTTTCTGCACGGTGCTCATAGAGCAACTTGACATCATCCGGTAGTTGGTCGAAAGTTTCACCCGGAATCGTTGCCGTATTCACGCCGAAAAGTTCCAAATTGAGCCACCACGGTGCGTATCTCACGACAACAGCAGTCCGCTTACCCGCACTCGGATTTTCTGCGTTAGAATGCCAAATCCGGCTATCCATAATGAGTACGCTGCCCGCACTGCCAGTCGCTTGCATTTCGCCGTCAAGAGGGTTCCGATCACCAATACCGTCTTCTTTGCCTCTGGGGTTCCGCAGATCCACATGCGTCTTCGGAACAATCCATGTACCGCCGTTTTCTGTCGTAAACTCCGAGAGCATCCAGAGGGTGGTAATACCGATAACAGCACTCGGAAACGGTTGCGGGATGTGCCATTTCTGGTTCAGATCATACGGGAAATCGGAGTGATATGCGCGCACCAATTCATAATGAGGTGGACGAATCTTATACTCTGTCTGGGAGATTCGTACCTGTGGGCCCAACAACTGTTGGATGACAGTGAGGAGTCGCTCATTCGCGAGGTGTTCAGCAAATTTCGGCATGAAGCTAATAACATTACGCTCCCATCTGCCATTCTCTTTGCTGAATTCATTATAATCAACTTCCGATGTTTCGACCTCTTCACGAACCGCGCCAACGACATTAGCGGGGATAACATTGTCTAAGACACACCAGCCTTCTTCCCGCATCTGCGTAACGTAAGATTCAGTCGCTTTTAATAGGTTGTCTGCCATTGAAGTCTCCTTGCATATTATGGTTCGCAACCACTTTTTCGCTCACGGTTGTAGCGGACCGCTGTCTTGATAAGCGGAGCAAGCCGCATCACCTTACCAAGCGAACCGATGATCCCGATTTCACGAGTCGTTATCGCACCCATGACGTTGAGTTCGCCTGTCCAAAACTTGTAGGCAACGTCGCCTGTCATCGTAAGTTCAACATCCGGGTCAATATCTTCACAGGTGCCGCGAGTGATGGTATATTCGCCATTCGCTGCCGTTAGCGTCATTGTGCAATCGGGCTGAGTGTAATTAAACCGAACGTTCAGTGTCAGCGATTTCAGTGCCGCTTGCGCTTCTGGTAGCGTGGCGATTTCTTCAAAAAGTTCGCTAATATAACTATAAAGCTGATCCGGTGCTTCAAATATAGCCATAAGTACTGTACAGCATACCATATAATAGGGCGGAGGTCAAAAAAATAAAAGTGAATTTCTTCAAAACATTTCCTGTTGACGTGAAATCTGACGAAGGTGTGCGAAATTATTTCGCTTCTCGGACAATCTCCTACGAATCTCCAATTGGATCTATCGGCATAGTTGCGGCGGATCAAAATAATATTTCGCATCTCTTCTTTGCCCAAAGTTTTCCGTTCGATGAACCCCTAAATCTTCAAGCCCAATACCCAGTGCTAACGCGTGTACAGGAGCTGCTCGACCAGTATTTTGCGGGTGGGTCATTTGATACCTCCGAAGTTCCGATCAAGATAGACTGTGGAACTCGCTTCCAAAACAAAGTCTGGGACGCTATTCGGCAGATTCGGCACGGGGAAGTACGCAGCTACAAATGGATCGCAGAACAGATTGGGAAACCAAAGGCTGTTCGGGCTGTCGGCAGTGCAGTAGGGGCAAATGCGGTTTCTATTTTCGTCCCGTGTCATCGGGTTATCAGAAGCGATGGAACACTGGGAGGTTACGGCGGTGGTATAGCGCGAAAACGTCAGCTATTGGCACTTGAAGGGTATCAAATGCTGAAATAACCGAAGTTGCTAAAATCCACTTTTCACGGTAGGCGAGGTTTCAAATTATGCTACGCAAGCATAATTTGTCTTAGCTTTACATTCCTCGCCAATGGACACCTCTTTTGTAGCGCAAACTGTTAGTTTGCGTGCCACTTTCCACAAACTCTCACTGCGAGGCAAGTTTGTGCTACAAGTGTCCACATATTTTCGGGATTTACTATAAAATACCATAAAGATAATGTCCACAGCATCCAAAAGCGATCGTTAAAAAAGGAATTTTGAACATGACATCACAAAGAAAATTAGGTAAAGCGACCCAAGCCATACATGTCGGCGAGATGGAAGTATCCACTACTGAAAAAAGTGGAATCCCTTTATTACCGCCCATCTATCAGAACAGCACGTTCCGTTTCACAACAGCCGCTGAGTGCGCTGAAGCGTTCCGAGATGAAGATAGTGGTTATGTCTACACCCGCTGGGGCAATCCAACGCAAGAAATATTGGAGAAAAAGCTCGCTGTCCTTGAAATGGGGGAAGCCGCACTCGCAACAGCATCGGGAATGGGGGCAGTCAGCGTAGCACTACTCACGGCTTTAGCTGACGGTGGACACGTGGTCGCTATGGAAAACCTCTATTCCGCTACGTTCCAAATCCTCAATGAAGATCTTCGGAGGTTCGGGATTGAAACAACGTTTGTTGATGCGACAGACCCTGCGCAAATTGAACGCGCTATCAGAACGGATACAAAGGTGCTCTACCTTGAAAGCCCAACGAATCCACTCTTAAAACTGGTTGACTTGCAAGAAGCTGCCGAGATAGCAAAAACAAACCGGATAACCTCAATGATCGACAACACATTTTCAACGCCGTGTGGACAGCAACCGATTCCGCTTGGTATTGATGTAGTCGTTCATAGCATGACGAAATATCTCAGTGGCAATGGGGCAGTCATCGCTGGGGCGATTATCGGAGAGAAGGCGTTCATTACACGCGCGAAAGAAGGGACGTTGCGCAACTTCGGGGCAGTCATCAGCCCGTTCAACGCATGGCTAACACTGCATGGACTAACAACGCTGCCCTTACGTTTTACGCAACACTGTGAAAACGCCGCACGCGTCGCAGCGTTCCTTGAGGCACACCCAGCAGTGGAATGGGTCCGTTATCCCGGCTTGCTTAGCCATCCGCAGCATGAACTCGCCAAACGCCAGATGAGTGCTTTCGGTGGTATGATAACACTGGAACTGAAAGGTGGACGCCATGCCGGTGAAGACCTTGTAGATCGGCTTCAACTCTGCTCACTCGCAGTCAGTTTAGGGGATGTCCGTACCCTTATCTGCCATCCGGCTTCGACGACGCATTCACATGTTCCAGCAGAAATCCGGCACCGCACCGGCATTACAGATGGCTTGGTCAGAATTTCGGTCGGATTGGAAGATGTCGAAGATATTCTCGCAGACTTAGAACAAGCCTTAGAGTCCCGTACCCCTTAAATTCTGAATATAATTCTCACTGATACTATTTGAAGGGTGTGCGCCCTCTTTATGGGGTTCCGAAAATTCTATAAGCAGCTTCCGATACGCCTCTATCGCTAACTCCGTATCGCCGTTGTCCTCATAGATTTTGCCAACCCAATATTGCGCTTGTCGACGGTTATCGTAATCGTAGGTGCTATTATCCGCAACCTTCTGATACGCCTCGATAGCACTCGGCATATCCTTGTTCGCATAAGCAATTTGACCGACGTAGATTTGCGAGTTAGCAGCATTTTCGTTGCGCGGATACATATCAATCGCTGCCTCAAGTTTGGTGATGGCTTCGTCATACTTTCCGAGCCTTTCGTATGCCCATCCCATGTAAAAGTGAGCATCTTGCCCGACTTTCGCGTCCGGATACAGGTCGATGACCTTCTGGTATTCTGCTACCGCCTCCTCATATTTGCCCTCCGCAAGATAGGTCTGCGCGACACCGAAACTCGCGAGGGGTCCCAATGTAGGATCTCCTGAATCAACAACATTTGTGAATTCCACACGTGCATTTTCATAGTCTTGCCTCGTGAGGTAAATTTCGCCGCTAACGTACAGAATCTGGTAGAGCAGAGGGCTATTGCTAAACGGCTCCCGGAGTGCATCTAAATGTGCCAGTGCGATATTCAATTCGCCCTTGCCATAATAACACATTGCCGTATTAAACTGCGCCTGTTCCGACAGTTCGCTACCCGGATATGCCGTAATTAATTGATTGTAAAGCGCAAGGGCTCGATCGTAGTATGCCGCAAGGGATTCAAGTGTACCAGTCCGTTTTAGTTCCTCCGCAATCTGGTAAGAGGCGAAAGCGATCGCGTACATTGAATCGTCCGCCCATTCGCTATCCGGGTAATTATTGATGAGCCGGCGAAAAAGGGCAAAAGCTTCTTCGTCCGTACGTGGAATACGAGAGGCGAGCTGATAGATGGCATCATCTGCCCACAGGCTGTCAGGGTATTTCTCAAAAACTTCACGATATGCAGCTCGGACTTTCCGTAAACGTTTCTTATCCGGTTCATCCAGTGTTATCGGTGGGTTGTCAATCTCTTGTGCCGCTGTCCACGCTTTATCAGCGTTATCGTAATAGTGCGCGTAACTCTTGCTATTATTCGTGACGCGTCCCAGCCAAAACCCGCCAGCGAGCGCGACAATAATGCAAATCTCCGCAATTATAAACTGCTTCATCTTTTTTCTCCTCGACAAGTATTTATTTTAACGCGAATTCGGATTCAGTCCGTTGATTCCCTGCTCCAGATGCTTCTATATATTGAACTCACGTTATTCTAAGTATATTAGCAGGGCTCCAGAAATATGTCAAGTACAGTTTAGTATAGCAAATTTTGTGCCGACCTGAAAATGCTTGGCTTGTACCGACTTTACTAACGTAGTCCAGAAAACACTGCACAAAATCGGACATTCCTTATATCCAGTTGCCCGAAAAGGGACAGAAACCCCTTAATTCCCTTGACAACATAAGGGCGGTTTGGTAAAATCTATAAAAGTATACCAACTGCTTTTCTTTATAACAAACCTTATCAAGGTCTTTCATTAAACGACCTCTGCGATAGAGGTCACACCAAAAAGAGAGGATTTTTGTGCGCAAATTTTTGTTTCGCGTTTTCGCATTAGCTTTAGCGATTTCATTGATAACACCCCTCTTCGCGAGCAGCGAAGAGAGTATATTGAACAAGGTGAAAAATAGAGGACGACTGATATGTGGGGTGAACAAAGAATTACCCGGTTTCGGTTTCCTCGGTCAGGATGGTAAATGGAAAGGCTTTGACGTAGATTACGGCAGAGCGATTGCTGCCGCTGTTCTGGGCGACCCGAACAAAGTTGAGTTTCGCCCCCTAAAGGCTGCTGATCGCTTTCCCGCCCTTCAGACAGGTGAAATAGATGTTTTAATCCGAAACACGACTTGGACCCTGACTCGGGACACGGACTTAGGTGCTGATTTCGCGCCGCCAACCTTTTATGACGGTCAGGGTTTTATGCTCCGCAAAGACCTCGGTATAACTTCGCTCAAGGAGTTGGCAGGTGCCACTATCGGTGTCACCGCTGGCAGCACTACAGAGTTAAACCTCGCCGATACCACACGCTCCTTAGGGATCGAAGTTGAACCTATTGTTTTTGCAGAAACTGAGACGCTTTACCAGAGTTACGATCAGGGACGTTGCGATGCGGTGACAAGCGATAAATCGCAATTAGTCTCCCGCCGCCAATCACTAAAAAATCCAGATGACCATGTTATTCTTGACGTAACCATTTCAAAGGAACCTTTGGGACCTGTCACTGTCCACGGAGACAACAAGTGGAATGATGTCGTGAGTTGGGTTATTTACGCTACGTTCTTTGCCGAAGAGCACGGCATTACGCAAGCCAGTGTCAACACCTTTGAAACAGAGAACCCCGAAATCAAGCGTTTCTTAGGTACAGATGATAGTGCGGGTATGGGCAAGAAACTTGGGCTGCCGAAAGACTGGGCACGTCAAGTCATTGCGGCTGTCGGCAACTATGGCGAGATTTTTGAACGCAACCTGACCCCGCTGGGGCTGCCACGTGGAGTCAACAAACCTTGGACACAGGGCGGTCTACTCTACGCAATCCCGTTCCGTTAGATAGTCCCTGTGCATGTCCATTACACACGATTTCAGGCTGCACGTTTTGTGTTGCTGCGTAGCGAGGGCCTATGCCTCGCTACACCTTCAGCATTTAGGGTGTTGGATTTCGCTATCTCTATCTACGGAAATCGGGCTTTGAACGCGGAATCGCCGTATAAATCGGAAGGTTCTGAGTCTTCCACCGCTCTACCCAACCTACAGGTGCCCTTAAATTTTGCGTATCGAACTCACTTTACTACAAACAACATTGCTCCGGTATACCTGAAACCATAATATATAAGGGCATTTCCGAACGATGTTCCGACAGTAAAAATATGGAAAATAATTTACCTACAGTTGTATCGGGAAAAATCCCCTTTTGGCGAGATGTCCGAGTGTTGCGGATCTTGTTTCAGGTTGTCTTCCTGCTCGGTGTGATTCTGTTGTTAGTCATTCTTTACACGAATATGTTAAAGGGGCTTCGCGGGCTTGGGCTAACGCTGAACCTCAATTTCCTCCAGGATGAAGCTGGGTTTGACATTTCAGAGGGGACAATCCCTTATGATCCTTCGGATACCTATTTGAAGGCGTTCTCGGTTGGGATCCTGAACACCCTCAGGGTCAGTATCATAGGGATAGTCTGTGCTACACTTATCGGGCTCCTTTTCGGTATCGCTCGCCTGTCTAGCAACTGGTTAATCCGAACGATAGCAGCCGCTTATGTGGAATGTTTCCGTAACATTCCGCTTTTATTGCAGATTCTATTTTGGTATACCGCCGTAGTCGCACAACTTCCGAGGGTCAGGGAGAGCATCGCATTTTTCGGCGGCGTGTTCATTAATAACCGAGGGGTATACCTTCCTTCGCCTGAACCGACCCCGGGCCTGAAAATTTGGCTATGGTTTCTCGGTGCAGGTTTACTCCTGGCGGTGATTCTCTATATTGTGCGATGGCGGCAACTTCAACAATTGGATCGTCCTGGCTTCCGCGCGAAGTGGGCACTGCCTGCTTTCCTTATCGTTGCGCTCTGTGGATGGTTTTTGACACCCGGCAGACCCTTTACGCTGGATTTACCAGCACTGCAAGGCTTCAACTACCAAGGCGGGATGCGTTTTACACCGGAGTTCTCTGCCCTTTTAATTGCACTTTCCATATATACAAGCGCATTTATTGCTGAAGTCGTGAGAAGTGGTATACAATCGGTCGTTAAGGGGCAACGGGAAGCCGCGAGAGCCGTCGGTTTGAAGGAGGGGCAAACCTTACGCTTGGTCGTTCTACCGCAGGCTGTTCCTATTATCGTGCCACCGCTCACAAGCCAGTACCTGAACCTCGCGAAGAATTCAAGTTTAGCGGTTGCAATCGCTTTTCCCGATCTGGTTCATGTAGGAGATACCATGGTGACTCAGACGGGACAGTCAATTCCAGTTTTTGCGATGGTTATGGTCAGTTACTTAATTATGAGTTTAACAACATCAGCGGCTATGAATTGGTATAACCGTTGGATTACCCGAATCGGTCAATAACCGACAGCCTCTTTGTAGGAGGCGGTGAAGCCCACACGGGCTTCATACCCGGTGAAGTCCATACGGACTTCATACCGTTGATTCTGATTCACTCCGATTCCCGACCCTTACTGAAAACTAATAAGAAAGGCACATCACACAGTGGAAGAACGAGAGCTCACACAAGAAAGTAAACCACCTGCCAACACAAAAGGGGCAGTGCAATGGCTCAAAGGCAATTTGTTTAACACTTGGTACAACGCGCTCTTGACCTGTTTGGCACTTGTGCTCCTATTCTTTGCTTTTAAAGGGTTCCTGATTTGGGCGTTCACCGAAGCGAAGTGGCGTGTGATCCCAGCGAATTTTCGGCTCTTTATGGTCGGGTCTTATCCACAAGAACAGATATGGCGCGTATGGAACGCGATTTATATCTTAAGTGTGCTCATAGGTTTGAGTGCTGGGATCTGGGGTGGTTTGGTACTCCGATTTGCTGTTGCTCTCAGTGGTGTTTGGTTTATCAGCGCGCTTCTCCCTTTTGAATTCTCAACGCGAGCATGGCTTTTAGGCGCGATCGCTATGATAGCGGTTTCCTTCTTCCTTGGACGTGGCAGAATAAGTTTGCGACCTTGGATTTTGGGAGCGTGGATACTCTCTTTCCCAGTAATCATGGTGGTGTTACGTGGGTTCGGGGAGAATGGTGTTCTGACAAGCAATTGGGGCGGACTGCTTCTCACGTTGATCTTAGCGGTCGTAGGTATCGTCGTTTCTTTCCCGCTTGGTGTATTTTTAGCACTCTGCCGTCAGAGCAATCTCCCTGCTATCCGATGGGTTTCAACCACTTACATTGAGACGGTTCGCGGGGTACCGTTGATAACAATCCTATTCATGGGCAACGTCCTAATCCCGATATTCATGCCGGGGCTTGATATTAACCAAGTTTTACGGATGATGATCGGCATAACTCTCTTTTCCGCCGCCTACATGGCAGAGAATGTTCGTGGCGGACTTCAAGGAATCCCCAGGGGACAACACGAAGCTGCACAAGCCGTAGGACTTAACTACATCCAGACAACGCTATTTATCGTCTTACCGCAAGCACTCCGATCCGTCATTCCAGCGATTGTTGGACAATTCATTGCTTTATTTAAGGATACATCCCTCGTCGCTATTGTCGGACTCATCGAGCTCTTGGGTGTCGCTAAAAGTGTTATCGCCAACCCGGACTGGCTCGGACTGCAAGCCGAGGTCTATCTGTTCGCCTCAGTTATCTATTTTGTTTTCTGTTATGCGATGTCTTATGCCAGTCAGGACATTGAGACAGACTTAGGCGTTGGAAAGCATTAAAACTTGTAGGTTCAGGATCAACTTGGAAATATCTAACTAAGGAATCTAAAAAATGGCAGAACACGAAAACGCACCGAACGATCCAATTATTATGTGCGAAGACGTACATAAATGGTTTGACGATTTCCATGTCCTCAAAGGGATCACCACCTCCTTCCAAAAAGGCGAAAGGGCGGTAATATGCGGTCCCTCTGGATCAGGCAAATCCACGTTCATTCGGACCCTGAACCGTCTGGAGGAGCATCAGCGCGGCACTATTATCATTGATGGGGTAGAACTGACCGATGATCTCCGTAATATTAATCTTATCCGTCAAGAAGTCGGTATGGTGTTCCAACAGTTCAATCTGTTTCCGCATCTGACAAACTTGGAGAATATCACCTTAGGGCCCATCCGAGTCAGGAAACTGACGAAAACGGAGGCAGAAGAGATCGCTTTATCACTTTTAGAACGGGTGGATATTGCAGATCAGGCATACAAGTACCCCGCAGAAATTTCGGGCGGCCAACAACAACGCGTCGCAATCGCAAGAGCCTTGGCGATGGAACCCAAAATTATGCTCTTTGACGAGCCGACGAGTGCACTTGACCCAGAGATGATTTCAGAAGTGCTTGATGTGATGCGTGAACTCGCGCACTCCGGCATGACCATGCTTGTTGTCACCCATGAGATGGGATTTGCTCGTGAAGTCGCTGACCGGATCCTCTTTTTCGATGAGGGGGTGATTGTTGAGGAAGCGGCACCCGCAGATTTCTTCGATAATCCGCAGCACGAGCGCACAAAACTTTTCATCTCGCAGACGCTGCAGCATTAGAAACATATTGCAAAACTGCTCATTTCTTGAGTCAGGTCTGTTGAGCAGGTGCCATTTGCAAAAGTGTAATCGGGATTGTCTCGGAAATTGAAGGTGTATACGATGAGAGCAAAAGTACATCACTGACGGGTGGGCGTTGTAGAATATCCAGCACAACCTCTCGAAGATCTTCGGATAATTCGCTTAAGCCCGTTAACGGGAAGCTCCGAGGTCCCATATCAGTCTTCTGGGCAAGTAAAGAATAGTCCAGAAAAGTCATTCCAACAGCTTTACGCTCTTGTTTATTGAGTCGTAGCAAGATATGCGGCGTTAATTCAATGCCCGTTGCTTGTTCACCGGGGGTAAACGAAACGTACAACGTATCGCTTACTTCATCATAGTTAAAAACTGGTTGAGTCATAGTTCTTTTTTTACCTAATCCTTTTTTGGTAAGCTGTTACGATGTAATTATTTGGGATGGGGCCACCATCTGAGCCCTCGCGAAACCGAAAAAGAACAATTGCGGTAATATGCGTGTTGTCTGCTGACAAGTCAACGAAGCTATTGGTGTAGCGATACTTTTGTGGATGCAACACATCCTATTTCCGCCTTCCGCGCCGAATTGTTGTCTTTAAGTGTTCTTCATAGTTTGCCATATCTGGATGGTTAATCGAGGCGATAATGTGTTGCCACCGCTCCTCTGTTAGATAAATCTCGTTTCCATACCGATCATGGATTTCCCAACGTATACCGACTACAGCCATATATTTCCTCTTTACATGTTTGTGTACTGATTTTATTATATCATACAAAGTAGATGAAAGCAAAATACGATTTTTCAGAGGGGGAACGCGGCAAATTCTATGATGCCAAAGCCGTCTTTAATATCCTCAACTCTCATGAAGAAGACATAGGACAAAAAATGCGATTGAACAACAAAATTGCCATTGTTACAGGCGCAGGACGCGGTATCGGTAAAGCAGTTGCCCTTAGGTTCGCCGAAGAAGGGGCGAAAGTCGTCATTGATGACCTGAACGATGCCAATGGAGCCGCAACCGTCTCTGCGATCACCGATGCGGGCGGTGAAGCACAGTTTGTCAACGCCGATGTCGCCGATACTACCGATGTCAAAAGACTCATCGCTAAGACTGTTGACGCTTACGGCACAATTGACATCCTTGTGAACAATGCCATCTGTTCTACAGCTGATGTGCTCAACAACAACTGGGAAGCGAATTTGGCGGTCGCACTCCAGGGGACCAGCCACTGTTCCAACGCCGTCGTTCCTGTGATGCAGAAGGGTGGAGGGGGTAGCATTGTTAACATTGCCTCAGTCAACGGACTTATCGGGTTACAGGCGATTCATGCCTATTCTGCTGCGAAGGGCGGCGTTATCGCACTAACCCGATCTATGGCAGTCGCACATGGGAAAGACAACATCCGTATCAACTGTATCTGTCCGGGAACAATTCAGACCGAAGTTTGGGAACCGATGATTGAACGCAATCCACAGATCTTGGACGAAATCACACCGTGGTATCCGCTTGGACGAATCGGACAGCCCATTGACATCGCCAACACCGCGCTTTTCCTCGCCTCCGATGAAGCCAGTTTTGCGACCGGGGCAATCTTCGTCATTGATGGTGGCTTGACCGCAGGCAATCATCAGTTTCCGATTTAGATTTAGTGTTCTGTCCGCATTAAGATGATAAGTGAAAAGTATTTAGAGTGTCTGGATTCCGAGATGCATGCTTACCTTCTTGTAGGAGCGAGTGTTTTTGCTTGGGGTTTTGCTTGGGTGTTTCCTCAATTTCCCCTGCTCGCGATCTCTACACTTCAATGTTGACGTAACAAAGTAGTAGGCACGCGCCGCGTGCCGTAACAAATTCAGAAAAAGCATATTGGGCAGCCCAGCGGGCGAAATGTATATGGATATTGGGAATGGCAAAGCAAATTAAGCCCCAGAGGGGCGAAATGTTTATAGAAGCACCATGCTCGCCAAAGTATAAGCCCCAGCGGGGCGAAATGTGTATAAGCATGTCCGATTTTCAGTTCTGTTTTCTGCAGTCCCTATGTGCTAGTCCTATGGGTACCTTGGTAGGTGCGGTTTCCTAACCGCACCGGAACATAAGAAATGCTAAATTCTGATAGATTCTTAAAACTATGGTGAACGCTAGAGATAAGTAAACATTCCAGGGATAATATATACAGAAACGCATCACCGCCGCTGGCGAGGTTTCCTAACCTCGCCTATTCATGGTGTCTAATTAATTCTAGGTTTTACTATGAATGCTCTATAGGGAATTATAGAAGAAAATGAATAAAAAAGAACCCACCCGAATCTCATCGCTAAGTGAGTTTATTAAATGGGTAAAGCAATTAGGTTCCGGAAATTATTTGTTCCGGGGTGTACCAAATGCAGAATATAGGATACAAGCGTCTGCTTTTCGCCGCCCAAAGGAGGAGAATGTCAGAAGTTTTGAAAAGTTCCTTCAAATCAATAGAGATTTGATTATAGACGCACGACTCCGAGGACACGGGGAGAGAGACGGACGTGAACTTGGAGATTTGGAAATACTTGCGCAACTTCAGCATTTTGGGGCAGCTACATGTTTAATTGACTTTACCCGTAATGCACAGGTTGCCCTCTATTTCGCCTGTGAGAAAGACCTCAAGTGGGAAAAGAAATCGCAAGATTCCGAAAATCCACCAGATGGCAAGGTCCATGTTGTGCGTAATGATCCGCTTCGGTTTAAAAAAGTTACACCGGACTTACTGAAAGAAAAGATTGATTATTTTTTTCCACGCTTTCACCCCTACGGACGCGATCGCCAACTGTATCGTTGGGAACCCGGATACCAAAACAATCGTATTATCGCGCAGCAATCTATCTTCATCTTTGGAGACTACGAATTTGATGAAAATGATGCATGCATCGTTGAAGAAAATTGCAAGGAAGATATCCTAATTGCGTTAGAACGGGTATCGGGTATCACGCCAGCCATATTGTATCCTGACTTTGATGGTTTTGCGCGTTTACATCGTGAGGGAGAACCATACACAGAACTCAGTGCCTCAGACTATTTTAGACGCGCTGAGCGAGCATACAGCGAAGCTCAGTATGAGGAAGCCATCCTAAATTATGACAAAGCTGTTGAATTAGACCCTCAAGATTCAGAAACCTACCTCTGGCGAGCGTTAGCGAAACAGGCACTGGGGCGAAATAATGACGCTATTGATGACCTTAACAAGATGGTTGAGATAGACAGCAGTCCACATGCATTTGAAATGCAAGGGAAAACGCTCTCTCATATGAAGGAATACCAAAAGGCTATCGCCGCCTTCAGCAAGGTTATTGAACTAGCCCCTGATCACCCCTTTTGCTACATCCGACGAGCGATAGAAAAATTGAAATTGAGGCAATATCAAGAGGCTATAAACGATATCGACCAACATCTGCAGATAGAGCCCGATGATTTTTATGCTTACCGTTTGCGCGGAAAGGTAAATGAAGATTTAGAGAATCTTGATGAGGCAAAGAGAGATTTTCAAAAGGCATTAACATTTTTGTCTCCCAACGCACGGAGCACAGGTGAAATTAAGTCGAATATTCAACGAATCGAAAAACGTATCGTGGAAAAGAATTGATGAACAAACCCTATCTTAACAACTGACATTAACACAGAAAGGACCCAACCTTATGTCAAAAGAAAAATTTGATAAAAAACTGATTACACTCCTTGAATCCAACCTCGACTTTGTTGATGAAGTCGGAGAACTCCACCGCGCAAACATCAGAGAACGCGCATGGAAACTGGACCAGGACCTTATCAAATTGCTGCTGACAGATAAAGAGGTTGAAGTTAAATTCTTCAAAGAAATTGAGGGGCGTTGGATTTTTGATAACAACACCTTCGTCGACTACATCACCGATAAAAACTTCTTTGCCGATTCCTATACCAAGTTCCGTAACAAAATCGGTTTGAACATTGACGGAAAATTTCTTTCTGAACGCGGCGAAGTCGCACTTGTCTGGCCCTACAAGGATTGTGTTTTGGAAGGCGGACAAACGCGTGAAGAAGAAAAGCGAAAAGAGATTTTTTTCAATGAAATCCTTGCACCGGACGAAATTAACCGCATGTTCGACCCGAAAGTGCTCACAAACTGGAAACGCCATACTGCCAACGGTGAACAGGACGTAACAGACATCCAACGTGACGAGAACGGCACAATTCGTGAAAACCTCATTATCAAAGGCAATAACCTCATCGCACTTCACTCCCTCAAAGAACAGTTCCGCGGTAAGGTAAAATTCATTTACATTGATCCGCCGTATAATACGGGAAGCGATAGTTTCGGCTATAACGACAGTTTTAACCATTCCAGTTGGCTGACATTCATGAGGAATCGCTTATACGTGACAAAGGAATTATTAAGAAGCGATGGGGTAATTGTCGTTCAATGCGATGATAATGAACAATCATATCTGAAAGTTTTGATGGATGAGGTGTTTGGTCGTCAAAATTTTGTCTCAAATTCCGTAGTTGTGATAAATAGGGGCGGTAGAGATTATGGCGGGATCGCGCGAACCCACGAATATCTTCTCGTATATTCAAAGGAACCACAGACAGCACTTAATCAAATAGAGGAAAAACATAAAAATTTTGACTACGAAGATGAACTCGGCGGCTTTAACCTTATGGAGTTAAGAAATCGCAATATCCTATTTAACGCACAGAATCGCCCAAATTTGTTCTATCCATTTTACGTCAATCCAGTTGACGAGGATACCTCCGGTTTATTGGAAATCTCATTAGAGAGCAAGCAAGACTTTGTTGAAGTAATACCATTAAAATCTCAAGGGGTCCAGACAGTTTGGAGATGGGGTAAGGCAAGGGCGCGTGAATACTTAAACACAGAAATAAAAGGGAAGGCAAAACGCGACGGCGGCTTCATGATTGTCCAGAAACATAGGAGTGCCTCTAAACGGCAAAGAAGTGTCTGGGATGAAAAGGAATTTGTAAATGAAAGAGGGACTGAACATATAAAGGCATTGTTCGGCAGAAAGGTCTTTGATTACCCAAAATCGGAATATCTGATTGCACGGATTATTGAACTCGGTAGTGATATAGGTGACATTGTTCTTGATTTCCATCTCGGATCTGGAACAACTGCCACCGCCGCGCACAAAATGGGGCGGCAGTATATCGGTATTGAGCAGATGGACTACATTACCGGAGCCACTGTACCTCGACTCAACAAAGTGATTACCGGTGAGCAAGGCGGTATCTCCGAATCCGTTAATTGGAAAGGCGGCGGTAACTTCATCTATTGCGAAATGATGAAGTACAACGAAGTTTTCATGGAACGAATCCAGTTAGCACAATCAAGCGAAGCACTCCTGAGTATCTGGCACGATATGTCAAAAGATTCCGTTCTGAATTGGTACGTCAAACCTGACAAACCGGAGGAAGCCGAGGAAAACTTTACCGCTATTAACAACGTTGAGAAACAGAAACAACTGTTGGCGGAGCTGCTGGATAAGAACCAACTCTATGTGCATCTCTCTGAAATAGAGGACGAGACGTTTGCAGTCAGCGAAGCAGATAAGGCGTTGAATAGAGCGTTTTATGGAGATTCAGACTAAATAGCGAATTGAAGGAAAATAATGAAATGACTGAAGAAAGAAAGCAGGA
>JAPPNJ010000025.1 GCA_028818705.1 Candidatus Poribacteria bacterium | reverse complement strand
TCACCAATCGGAAGTCCATCATAGTGAAGCTGCACTCGATAACTTGCCACCACCTTATTCCTGAAGAAACTATCTTCGTGGTGTATTATGGGTTCATACGAAACTGATACCCTCTTTTCAGTTAATTGTTCAGTTAGCTTTTGCGAGGCTTCAGTTAGCTTTTGCTGGTCTTCAGTTAACTTTCCCTTATCATACAATTGCATTGAAAGCACTTGGGTTAACTTTTGCGCGATTTCAGTTAATTGTTCAGTTAGTTTTTGCTGGTCTTCAGTTAATTGCTTAGTTAGTTTTTGCTGGTCTTCAGTTAACTTTCGCCCAGCATACGATTGCATTGAAAGCACTTGGGTTAACTTTTGCGCGATTTCAGTTAATTGTTCAGTTAGTTTTTGCTGGTCTTCAGTTAATTGCTTAGTTAGTTTTTGCTGGTCTTCAGTTAACTTTCGCCCAGCATACGATTGCATTGAAAGCACTAAGATAAAGAAAAGTAGTAACACTTGTAAAACTAAAATGGCTGTTAACACTATTCGCTCCTCAGACAATTAAAGAAGGTTGAGTTCTAATAATCTGATAAAATTGGAGTCAGCATTTAGAATGGCAACGGAATGCCGACGCGTTCAGCGACTGTTTTCAGCTGTTCCTGATGTTCTTTGCCTACGGGGATACCGATTTCAGCCCATTCTTGTTCACGCTCCCATTCCAAGCCTCCCGGTAGATCGGATTCGGTACAACATTCATTTTTTTAATTTTCCTTGCAGTCAGTCAAGCGGGTTTACAAAATGAGTCTCGGAATTCCGTTAATAATTGGATAGTGTTGTTCGCAGGCTTCACAGTGGAGGTGCTGTTCTTCCCATTTAATCTCACCTTTACACTGCGGACAAACGAGAATTTCCTGTAATGTTTTTCTCTGATGGGAACTTCGGTTCCCTTTTACGAGGAAAGATTTGGCACGAGAAACGATGCTTCGCGGTACGATGCTTTTAAGCAGCGGTAGCCACTGGCTTTCTGCTGTGGCATCTTTACCTGATGCGATGAACTGCTCAAGTGTCTCTGGCGATTCCAGATCCAGCGGTGAATTTTGTTCTCGCAGTATCTCGTAATCTATTTCGTCTTCCCATTCGTATTGAACGAGGAAAAGACTGTGATGTGTAATGTGAAACCGCTTCCAGTACTTGTCTTTTGCCGCCAGTGTGTGAAAAAGCTTCCCGAATTCAGGATGCTTGTGGTTCTTTTGTAGGATCAGACGGTTATCAATGAGGTTGACTACCCAGTTGTGATAGTGCCATCCGTAGATCCGCTCGCCTATTTCAGAAGGCGTTTCAATGTAGCCGCGATGCGACACACGCGTTAATTCGGCGATAAGTTGTGTCGGATCCTCGACGTGTTCCAACACGTGTGAACAGATAACGTAGTCGAACGCCTTGTCGGCGAATGGAAGAAACTGTCCGTCTGCTTCTACGATGGGTCGGTCGGCGATAATTTTGCCGCCGCGCTGTTCATCGTCTTCTATGAACTTGTCACATAACACATCAGAACGCGTTTTTGGATTATGACCGCTTCCTATCTCTAAGACAAAATCGTCGGCACGAATGTTCATTTCTGGACAACCATGGTGATATAAGGGCTCAGGTACGGCAAAGTGCCTGCGATGATTCTGCCTTTTATACCAAACCCGACGGCCTTTTTGACGATAGTAAGCCCGTTCAATCGAAAGAATTGAGCGAGATCGATTGGACTCGCATAATACGCGCTGTCTGCATCGCCGCCGATGGCATCTGCTTGCAAATCGGGTTCCCGATAAATAAAGTGTGGTGATTTCGTAAAAAATCGCTTTTGTACATGGAGTTGACAGTTACGTGTGAACTGTTTCAATGCTTGCTGCTTTGTTTCACCCCAAACAGGTCTGCCGGACTTGCCTGACATCAGGGATAACCAGTCAAAAAGTGGGATTAAGGGTGAGCAGAGGTTCGGTCCAGAAAGTACAATTCTTCCACCTTTGCGAACGACCCGTATCATTTCCGTGAGTGCTGTCTCTACGTCGGGTAGATGTTCAATCAGTTCGTTTGAACAGATAACATCGAAGGACCCGCTTTCAAACGGCATCTCTATCACATCACAAACATGATATTGAAGCCGCGGGTTTTCCCACTCTTGTGCTTCCTCAAGGAAGAGCGGAGAGATATCCGTGCCGACGACATCGAAGCCCGCCTGATTGAGGAGTCGCGCTGAGATACCGTTTCCACATCCCAAGTCGAGTATCTTAGAGCGCAACGGTGCGTGACGAATCACCAATTCTACGTAGTGTCGGAGATAGACTTCATCATGTGCGTCTAAAAGTTTCTTGTAAGTTTCCGATGTTTCGTAGAATTCGCGCATCCGCTGGCGAATTGACAGTGATGTTTCAGAGACCGACGTTCCAATCATATTCATGCTATCAAAGGAGTAAGCATTTTCTATGCGCTGTCACATATTATGAGCGAAGCGTATTCCACGGTGCCTCATTGAAGACATCAATGAGTTGGTATCCCTCTTCGCCTTTAGATGGGCTCAGGGTAACGAACAACTTCGCTGACTGAGAAGAGACATTAAAAGAGGCGTGGACCATGTCTGCAGGAATGAACACGGAGTCGCCTGCGTTGAGTACCTGTTTCTTATCTTCGAGCCACTGTTCCACGCTGCCTTCTATAACATAGATGACCTCTTCTTGCTCAGGGTGTTTGTGGAAATCGTGTCCATATCCGGGCGAAAGGCTCACTTCCATAGCGACGATGTCTTTGGCGTTTGTGCTCTCTGGACGACTGAGCCAACCGATTGTTCCCCAATCGAGTTCATCTCGTTCTACGTCAGCGGACGCAATAAATTTTCCGTTCATAAAGTTGTAGATTCTCCTTTTTAGTAGATTTTACAATTACCTATACATTTTGAAAGGCGAGGCACAAAGCCGAAGCCATCCTCGCCAAACACCTTTGCAGATGCGAAGAATGTAAAGCTAAGACAAATTTTGCTTTAGTAGCATAAAATGTAAAGCTAAGACAAATTTTGCCGCGTGTGGGCAAAATTTGGAAACCTCGTCAGCAGGCAGAGAAACTTTACTATAGACCGCACCTAATCACGTAAAGTTTACTTTTGGGATTTTAGCGTTCCCCACGTCGTGGCTAATTTCCCAAGCGGGTCGACCGGTGTCAGCATACCAATGTCCATCTCTGCGAGAACTTCGTCCTCACTCAGGGCACGATTCCAGATGCGGACCTCATCAATGCGTCCAAGGAATTCACGGTTGCTCTCGTGTGTCTTTCCGACGAGGAGATCAGCAGTGTCAGCAGCTCCGGGTGGTGGGGTTTTACCCCCGAATTCCCCAGCATTTTCGCCGTTCACCCAATATTTGTGTGTCGTGCCACCATCGACTTGTGCGACGACATGTACCCATTCATTTAGGGCAACCGTTTTATCGCAAACGCTTCCACCACCGACACTAAGGTGCAGGCATTCACTCGGAAATTCGGTGTAGAAACTATAAGAACGCGGATCGTTGCTCTTTGCAACAATGCCTTGCCACCGTTGGGCGTTAGGACCTTGATGGCGTTCGGCATTAATCCAAGCCATGACGGTAACGCTCTCGTCAACGGTAAGGATATCAGCGTGTGGGACTGTGACCCAATCGTCCTGACCGTTAAGTTTGAGTGCCTTGCCGAATTTACCATCAACCAACTCCGGCGCGCCAGAGATAGTGCCATCATTTCCGTATTGTGAGAGGTCTGTAACCATATCACCATCAAGTTCATCAAAAGAGAAATAGAGAATAAGTGAGTCATCGGACGAATCTGCAGCGTAGGCAAAAGATGCCGATAGTGCAACAATGGCTAATGTGGACAGGAATATTTTCATTTGTTCTCCTTTTTCGATGGCAGAAGGTGCGCGCTTAAATCTCGTAGGATGAACCTTTACGAGGATCAGCAGCGCGCACGTAAACAAATTTATCGTTGTGATGTTTTCAGATGTCCCCAAGTTGTGGTGACTTTCTGACGTGGATCGACGGCGAATATCTCAAAATAACCCATCTCCATCTGTTCGAGGACTTCATCTTCATCCAAGGCACGGTTCCAGATGCGGACTTCGTCAATCAAACCGAGGAATTCGCGATTGCCTTCGTGTGTTCTTCCGACGAGGACATCAGCGGTATCGGCTTTACCGGGCGGATTATTTTTCCCGCCGAATTCTCCAGCTGCTTCGCCGTTCACCCAATACTTGTGTGTCGAGCCGCCATCGACTTGTGCTACGACATGTACCCATTCCTCCAGTGGAACCTTTTTGTTGCAAACACTTCCACCACCGACACTGAGGTGCAGGCATCCGCTCGGAAATTCGGTGTAGAAACTATAAGAACGCGGATTATTACTCTTAGCAACGATACCTTGCCACCGCTGTCCAGCGGGACCTTGATGGCGTTCTGTGTTAATCCAAGCCATGACGGTGACACTCTCATCAACGGTAAGGATTTCATCGTGCGGGACGACAACCCAGTCGTCTTTACCGTTTAATTCCAGTGCCTTTCCAAATTTACCCTCAACATGTTTTGGGGCACCAACCATTTCACCATGATTCTCATACAGTGAATGGTCGATGGTGTTCTTACCGTCGATTTCATCGAATGAGAAATAGAGAATGAGCGAATCTTCCGGCTCATTTAGCGCGTAAGCAGAAGCTGCTGCGAACGCGATGAGGGTTAGAATAATAAATAGGTTTCTCATTTTACCTCCGTGAAAGTTTCCTTCAAGCAAGACAAGGACTAAACCCGTCTGCGAAAAGGAGAATTTTAACTAATCTATCGGAACAATTTCACTCGCTTCGATCGCTCTGAACCTTCGGTTGACAGAAAGGTGTGTCTTCCTGTCGATGTGTCCGCTTGTCCAACGGATTTCAAGGAGTTCAATCTGTTCCACTTTGCCAACACCAAAATGGGCGCGCAGATCGTGGAAAGAGAGATAGCTTCCGCCACTCTGCACCTCCCGGTATTGGACGTGTGTTTCGGTTACGACCTTAATTCTCGTGCCAATTCCAGAGCGGTTGCTTGCCTGTCCGACAACCTGAATCTGTATCCAATTATTTTGGTTGCCAACCTCATTTTGGAGTAGGTCTGGACGTTGGTTACAATTAGTGACGAGGATATCGAGGTCTCCGTCGTTGTCATAATCACCGACGGCAGCACCACGACTGACTTTTTCCAGTGCCAAACCGTCTGTCTCTGACGTAACATTGACGAACGTGCCGTCGCCTGTATTTCTGAACAGCAGATTCCGCTGCGGATAACTGACGTGCTTCTCCAGTGCGGTAATATTGTCCATCAAATGTCCATTGGCGACAAAGATATCTTGATGTCCGTCGTTGTCGTAGTCAAAGAATCTGATACCCCATCCCAGGTAGCCGTGTGTTACCGCTGCGATGCCTGACGCAATTGTATTATCGGTAAAGAAGGCACCGTCGTGATTGTGATAAACGGTGTTGGTTTCGGTCTGGTAGTTGCTGACAGTCAGATCGAATCTTCCATCATTGTCGTAGTCACCGAAATCCGTTCCCATTCCGGCTTCCTCTTTACCCATATCATTATAGCATACGCCTGAAAATAATGCAACTTCTAAAAAGTTGCCATTCCCGTCGTTTTGAAATAGAAAATTCGGATCCTGATCGTTTGCGACGTAGAGATCCATATCGTCATCGTCATCGTAATCCGCGAATGTTACGCCTAATCCATGTTGGGGAGGCAGGTCTGATGGACGAAATACGTTTGACATGTCGGTGAATGTGCCGTTCCCGTTATTTTTATAGAATGTATCGTGAATCGCTGGATACGCGTGTGGTCCACAATAAACATGGACTCCACGCTCCTCACATGGGATGTCGTTCTTCGGTGCATATACGGCGTAGTTGGCTACATAGAGGTCGAGGTGTCCATCGTTATCGACATCGGCGAAGGCACAACTGGTTCCCCAGTTTGGATTGCCGACACCGGCATGGGTTGTCACGTCTGTGAATGTGCCCTCACCGTTGTTTTGATAGAGTTGATCTTCACCGAAGTTGGTGACGTACAGGTCGAGATCTCCGTCGTTGTCGTAGTCGGCAACAGACGCTCCCGTGCCGTAGGCGGTGCTACCCACGCCTGCTTCTTCAGTGACATCGGTGAATGTGCCATCTCCGTTGTTTCGGTAGAGTGTATTGGGTTGTGCTTGGCTTGATGGGTTATCTGTTTGGATTGCCCCGTTGACGAGGTAGATGTCGAGATCGCCATCTCCGTCATAATCGAAGAATCCGCCACCGGAACCGAGAAATTCGTTGAAGAGTCGTGCGCCGCTCCTGCCATCGGTATGCACGAACGTTATTCCTGCGGAGTCGGTAACATCGATGAAAATTTGTTCTGCTGAGGCAGCTGGGTAATACTGGGAATTTATGAATATCGCTATGATTACAGATGCGAGAAGATGATAGAGGTGGACGGTTTTATTGTGGGAGTTGTTTTTTTGCATAAAGGGAGGCTCATCGCGTCGTTTGCGGATTTTTCTTTAAACGTTCCAAGTTGTGCAGTGCTTTCCAAGCCTCGTTATCGTCGGGTTCAATCTGGACGATGTGTCGGTAGACATCTATCGCTTTTTGAAGGTGTCCCTGTTGTGTGTAAATTTCGGCTAACCCGTGATACGCCAGTGTAAGTTGTGGCATTTTCTCTATTGCTTTTTGTAAATGCGATTCTGCTTTGTCGAACGCCTTAAGCACTGTATAGAGCCAACCCAATCGGACGTGTGCTTCTATGGCGTTTGGATTCAATTCAAGGACTTTCTCGAAGAGGGGGACCGCTCGCTCAGGCATGTTGAGGCCCATGTAGAGTCGCGCCAGTTTGTCATATCCAGTTGTGAACATTGGATTCAACCGAATGAGTGCCTGATATGTAGCGATTACCGCTGTGGTATGTTTGTGTGCCAGATGTATCTCTGCTAATTTCAGTCGAAGCGTGGTGTTTGTAGGTTCTTCCGCCAATGCGCTTTCGATCGCGTAGATCCGGTCATAGTAAGATTTCATCTGTTGGAACGATTTGAGTTGTTCCGTTGCTGCTGCTGTATTACCGAGGAGCCTGTACGCCTTGGCAAGATTATAGTAGGCGCTCTGAACGTAAGGCTTTTTCTCAATGGCTGTCTGATAATGCGCCACTGCTTGCTGGGGTTTGTGCTGCATGAGGGCAATCAAGCCGAGCCATTCATAGACTTCGGCGAAATCCGGATTATATGCGAGGGTCTGTTTAAAGGCGGTGACTGCGGCATCAAACTTTGCTTGGTGTGTGTAGATGTATCCGAGTCGGTAATGGGTATCAGCGTCTGTCGGACATCTCTGAACGGCTTCTGTGACATGTTGTTCTGCGATGTCCAATTTGCTCTGCTTGCAATAAATTTCAGACAGGGCGAGGTGGGTTAGTCCGTAAAGCCTATCGTTTGTTGCGGCATCGTTTGGGTCTGCCATTGTGAAGATTTTGTTGAATGTCTCAATTGCTAATTCCAATTCATCTTGCAATTTATAGACGTTCGCGAGTTGAAAAAGTGCGGATGCATTTGTCGGTTGTTGCGATAGGATGGATTTAAAAGTATCCACTGCTTGTGGGTAGAGTCGCAGTTTGACGAACTCCACGCCTTGTTGAAATTCTGGTGGCATTTCAGTCCTGCTGGCGGAAGGCGTAAGACAGGAAATAGCAGTCAGGATCAGGACCGAGTGGATACACTTTCTAAGCGTCCAGTGATGGTATTTACGACCTGCTTCCATGCGGGTTTTCCTGAGCAAGTTACGATTGTTTATCCACCACATCTTGAATCCAAGACAGAGCAGCCATGCTCGACGACCAGCCGATAGAGGTTACGGCGAGTAGTGCAACTTGTTGCAATTCTTCTCGCGTAATACCCTCTCGGAGGGCACGCCGGGTGTGCGAATGTACGGCACCCTCAGATTTTGCCCCGATAGCCAATGCGAGTTTGATGAGCCTTGTAGTCTTTGGTTCAAGCGGACCAGCAGTGCCAGCGGCTTCACCCAATGCCTGATAGGCTTTCCAAACTTCGGGGTATTCTTCAATCACATTTTGAAGAAAATCAGGTAATTTATCTTGCATTGTTAGTTGTTGGTTATAAGTTATTGGTTGTCAGTTATAAGGGTATGGAAATCCCAAGTGGGGGAAATACCCAAGCAAAAACACTTGCTCCTACAAGCAGATGAGAGCGCAGCGGAGAAATCCGGTGCGTTTCTATCCTGTTTTCTCTTTTGATGATTCGGTCTCTTGTTGTGTTGCGGTTTCGTTTTCTTCCGGTTGATTTTCATTGAGACCCGCTTTGAAGTTGGTGATGCTTTGCCCGAGTCCTTTCGCCAAGTCCGGGAGTCGCTTTGCACCAAATAAGAGAAAAACGATAGCCAAGATTATTATTAATTCTGTAATTCCAGGCATACCCATGATGTGTGTACCTCCATTAACATAATTCGCGAATCCGCTTAGGCGCGGTAATATTGCCGAATATGTTACCACATAAAAAAAAATATGTCATGTAAAATTGGGTGTCGGTTGTCAAGGGTTGGATTGGAAAGGAAAAATTAGCGATGTAGGGCAGGTTGGGTGTTTGTAATTGCCGTAAAAATGGTGTTGACACTGAAGGCAAGGCGTGGTATAATTTGAGGATAGTTTGCAAGCGGTGTGCAGGGTATCGTTTTGTGGAGATAACGGTGGAGGAACTTGGATTATGAACAAGGTGCTGGTCAGCGATCTGCTGTCACAGCAAGGTTTAGATGTTTTAAGGGCAAACGACGATTTTGAGGTGGATGTTGACCTCAACCTTTCGCATGAAGCGTTACTGGAACGGATTGCCGCCTACGATGCACTACTTATCAGGAGTGCGACGAAAGTAACGAAGGATGTTATTGATGCAGCGGCGCGGCTGAAGGTTATCGGTCGCGCGGGTGTTGGCGTAGATAACATTGATGTTCAGGCAGCGACACGAAATGGTATCTTGGTTGTCAACACGCCGACAGGGAATACAATTGCGGCTGCTGAACATACGATTGCGATGTTGTTGGCATTGGCGCGTAACATAGTACCTGCGGGGATCTCGCTGAGAAGCCGGCACTGGCAGCGGAATGATTTCATCGGGGTTGAGTTGTACGGGAAGGTTTTCGGTACTGTTGGACTTGGCAGGATTGGACGGGAAGTGGCTCGTCGTGTGCAGGCTTTTGAAATGCAGGTAATTGCCTACGATCCGTATATTTCAGCAAACGCCGCGGAAAAGATGGGCATCCGGCTTGTTGATCGAGAGACACTCTTTCAGGAATCGGATTATATTTCCGTTCATACGCACCTGAACGCTGAGACCTATCATAGTATTGGTGCGTCAGAATTTGCATTGATGAAGCCGGGTTGTCGCCTGATTAACTGTGCCCGCGGTGGTATTGTTGATGAAAATGCTCTCTACTATGCCCTGAAGGCTGGGCAGCTCGCGGGTGCTGCGCTGGACGTCTTTGAAAACGAACCTGCGACCGATACCCCCTTGTTGGACTTGGAGAATTTACTCGCGATACCTCACCTCGGCGCATCAACGTCTGAAGCACAAGAGCATGTTGCTATTGAAGTAGCACAGCAGGTGGTAAACGCACTCCGCGGACAACCCGTCGCCAATGCTGTCAATCAACCCAAGATCGATCCACGAACCCTTGATATTCTGGGTCCGTATCTGGAACTTGCCGAGAAGATTGGCAGTTTTCACGCCCAGATTGTTGACGGACAAATATCAGCGATTAAGATCCATTATAACGGTGCGCTCTTCCAGAAAGAGGACGTTACACCCTTAACTGTTGCTGCGCAAAAGGGGCTTTTAGCACCCGTGCTGATGAACGTTAATTATGTGAATGCGCCTTTTCTGATTAAACAACGCGGAATTTCCGTTACGGAAACGAAAAGCGAAATGGAAGCGGATTTTGCGAACTCCATTGCTATTGCGGTGACGACAGACAAGGGTGAGGTGGTGATTGAAGGCACCGCTTTCGGTAGAAAGGACATTCGTATCGTCCGTATAGATCAACTGCATATAAATGTGAGACCGACTGGATATATTCTTCTGATTTATAACAGCGATCAGCCGGGTATGATAGGTTTGATGGGAACAATCTTGGGTGAGCACGGTATCAACATCGCTGATATGACAGTTGGACGTTCACGCTTATGGGAACTGGCTGTGACGCTTATTAACGTGGATACTCCTGTGCCTCGACACGTTTTACAAACTATCGCTGCGCAAAAGAAGATTGACTTTGTCAAACAGGTCTTTCTACCATAGCAATTAGGTCGCTGCGCTTTCAGCTGTCAGGTCGGATTGCTACGCAATCCTTTCAGCAATCAGTAAAAGCGGTTTGATGAACATTGGAGCCCTCTTTACTGATGGCTGCCTACTGACCGCTATTAAAAAAGGACAGAAAACTTGGATGCTAAACAGAAGTGTTTATTTATTAATGACGAGATTCCAAAAGCAAGACTGTTCGAAAGCGAGAAACGGGATGTCCATCCCGATTGTAATACCTCGTGGCGTATCTCGCCGGAACCGTTTTGGATCCCTGAAGCGGATTTGAGATGGTTTGAAGAACTCGGCACTCATCTTTTAAATTTCTATCGGGCGTGCAACCTCCTCTATTCACAGAGCGTTCGGGGTATTCAGCCCGGTTGGGTGGCTGAGTATTTGGAATTTGGGAAACCCGAAACAGTTATCCAATATGGACGGATGAACCGTTTTAAGAGCCAGGTCCCCGGCGTGCTACGTCCAGATATTCTCCCTACTGCCGATGGCATGGCGATTACAGAACTGGATTCCATTCCCGGATTTATTGGTGCAACGGGTTGTCTTTCAAGGCTCTATGCGCAACTCGGTTATTCTATTGTTGGTGGTAGCGACGGAATGGTGAGCGGATATGCCGAGATGATCCGGGCTTTGGCGAGGCAGGACGATCCGACGCTTGCAATTGTCGTTTCTGACGAATCGGAAGACTACTGGTCAGAGATGGTGTGGTTGGCTGCGGCACTCTGTGAGGCTGGACTGCAAACTTTCACCCTCAAACCGCATGAAGTCATTTTTACCGAAGATGGACTGCTCGCCGAGAGTGCTGAAGGTAGGATCGCCATTGATGTGTTGTACCGTTTCTATGAGTTGTTTGATCTGCTGAATATCCCAAAATCGGAGTTAATGTTTTATAGTGCGAAGAAACGTTCTGTCGTGATGACACCGCCGCCGAAATCCTATTTGGAAGAGAAGTTGTGTCTTGCGCTTTTCCATCATCCAGTACTTCAACCGTTTTGGAAACGACAACTCACTAAAAAAACTTATCCTTTCTTACAAGAAGCGATTCCAGAAACTTGGATTATCGATGCACGCCCGTTGCCCCCGCATGCGGTGGTTCCTAACTTAGAGGTAGACGGAAACGTTGTAACAGACTGGCGACAACTTGGCACCGTGACGCAGAAACAGCGGGAATTGGTTATCAAGCCGTCTGGTTTTTCCGAACTTGCGTGGGGTAGCCGTGGTGTGGCAATCGGACACGATCTGCCCACGGAGGACTGGGAGGCGGTTATTGAAAATAGTCTTGAAAATTTTGAGAGGGGTCCGTACGTCCTGCAGAGGTTTCATACGGCGCAACGGGTACGGATGCAGTATTACGATTTCGATCGCGGGGATATCCAGGAGATGCCGTGCCGCCCGCTTCTCCGTCCATACTATTTCGTAGTAGGGGATACGGTTAAACTCGGTGGTATGCAGGCTGCGGTCTGTCCTGCCGATAAGAAGATTTTACACGGTATGGTGGATTCTATTATCGTACCGTGTGCGCAAATGCAAGGGAGGTAGTTGACGATGCAATTAAGTGAGACGCAACTCGCGCAATTTCGAGGTAACGGGTATCTCACCATTGAAGGGTTTTTTGATCGGGTTGAAGCGAAGGCGCTCCGCCTGGAATTAGAGCGGATTTACGATACTGAACTCAGGAGTGGAACCGGTATCAATTGTGCGGTACAAACGGATGGGACCCAACGCGACAACGAAGGTGAACGACAGAATCTTCAGGTGATTCCGCTTAACAACCGTAGCGACTTGCACAAGGCGTTGCCGTTTCATCCGAGAGTTATCTCCGTGGTTCAACAGCTCATCGGAGATGCGTTTATGCTGGAACTGGATCAGGCGTTCTGGAAACCGCCTAAGGTTGGTATCGGGACGAGTTGGCATCAAGACAACGCCTATTTCAAGATCGCGGATCCGTTGCGTGGTACGGCGATGTGGATTGCTATCCACGATGCGAACGTTGAGAACGGATGTATGCACGTTATTCCGGGCAGCCATCGCGAAGCTTATGAACACTACCGTGACCCGTTGAGCGATCATCACATTCGATGTAATCCGCCCGAAGAACGTGCCGTGCCGATTGAACTAAAAGCGGGAGGTGTCCTCTTCTTCTGCTATGGCGTGGCGCACTGTACCAAGTCAAACCTTTCTGATAAAGAACGCGCAGGGGTTGCGCTCCACTTTCTCCACAACGATTTCGGTGGTAGGGAGCTTTGGGAAAAAGGTAACGCAACCAAGCCGATGCTTCGCGGTCCTCTCGCAACTGGCGGGGAAACCGAGTTTGGCGAAAAATTTGAAGATAGATGGGAAGAGTTGATGAATGCGGTACTTGCCTCTAATTAAATACCGATCCTGATGCTTTTTGGCTGAGATTCCCGTTTTTGTTGACTGTCCTCGGAATTCATGGCAAAATAGAGAAAATCTACATCAGCGTTTGGAAATCAAGATCCCTGACAAGGAGAAAACTTAAAGATGACAACAGAGCAGGTCATAACCCTAGATCCGGATATTCACGGGGGATTGCCCGTGTTTACAGGCACTCGCGTACCCGTCAAATTGAGAATGTTCCGCAACGCCTTTCACATAAAGGTGGCTCAAGGCTTCGTGCTTTCAAATCGAGATCGGAACTACGAGGCTTTCCTTGAGACCCCTGAATTTTCGGATGTAAAGGATGATGAAGCGTTTCTGGAGGTTCTGGGACAGAAGTAGTGCAGCGATAACTCAGATAATTAATAATGCCAGAAGACCTATCGGGTTTCGAGCGTATGGTAAGATTTTTGGGTTCTGATGCGGAGACAGTCGTATGGAATTTCGTGATGCTATTACCGCGGGTGTAAAGCCTCTTGTAGAAAATAGACTCCGTGCTGGATTGTCCATTCTCGGCATTCTTATCGGGATTGCGGGAGTGCTGTGCATGATTGCCATTGGCGATGGTGGGAAAAAGATTATCACCGAAGACATCGAAAAACTTGGCGGAGCAAATCAGTTCACACTCTGGACGCGCAGATCCATTTTCAAACGCCAAAAGCTCGTCCGGCGCACCACCGAACGATACACCTTTGAGGACGCTTATGCTATTGAGGCGGAATGTCCGGAAGTTCTATATGTCTTGCCGAATCATGAATCTTTTGATAACTTTGTTAGCACGCGATCTGGAAATCATACCAAGGCATTTACGCAAGCTACGACTGCGGACTATGCTCGCGGCATGAACTGGGAGGTACAAGTCGGCAGATTTCTCACCGAAAGCGATGTAGAAACGGCAGCGCAGGTCTGCGTCTTGGGATCCGAAATCGCTACTGAGTTATTTGGAGACGTATCTCCAGTGGGACAAGAGGTAAAGGTCCGGTTTTACTATCAATGGCGCCAAAAGCCTGTACGGATGCGCGTTGTGGGTGTGATGAAACCAAAAGGTCGTAGCCTCACTTGGGAGTATTGTTTGGATGATGCGCTCTGTGTTCCATTGACGACTTGTCAACAACGGCTTACGGGCAATCGCCACGTTGAACACTTGATCGTCTTTTTTGAAAAGGGTGCCGATGTTAGAAGTATTATTGCTTCTGCTAAAGATGTTCTGCGTAAAAGACACCGCGGAGAGGACGATTTTGTCGGGCACTATATACCGAAGCTGACGTTCCGTCGGCTGGAACACATCCAAAAGGTGATAAAAATCGCCTTAGGAAGCATTGCTGGTTTCTCGCTTTTCGTCAGCGGTATTGGTATCATGAATATTTGTCTCGTCTCTGTGGGCGAGAAAACGCGGGAGATAGGTTTACGGAAGTCGATGGGTGCAAAACAGATTGACATCTTTTGGCAATTCTTGATGGAATCAATTTGCCTCTGTTTCTGCGGTGGGGTGCTTGGCATCGCTGGTGGTTGGGGCGCGGCGCACGGAATGTCATGGCTCGCGGTGCGAATTGTGCCGGTTGTGGATGCGTGGCCCGTCGAGTTATCCTTACCATGGATACTGATTTCTGTTATTTTTTCAATTGTCATGGGCATAGGTTTCGGTGTCTATCCAGCGATGCAGGCAGCGCAGCTTTCACCTGTGGACGCACTCCGCACCGAGAATTAACATTTATAAAGGAAATCGAAAAAATGAAGGGAGTATCGCCTAACTATGGTGAATTATATAAATAAATGGACATTCCAGTGGATAATACACGCAAAAACGCGCCACCGCCGCTGGCGAGGTTTCATGAAGTTTCAGAAAATAATTCGGTAATAGACGGGCAATGAATGGTCTCCCTACTACAAACGGCTCTGTTCGTAGTAGTGCGATTTATCGCACGTTCAGAAATTACCGAAGTAATAAATTAATCTTCATCCAACCTCGCCAATTCGTAGTGTCTAAGTAATTCTAAAATCCACCATAAATAGCCTTGATTGTTAAGCAGGGCTATTTAGTTTTCGCTTCTGATATCAGTTTTCGTTTACATAAGTTAAGGTTTTTTGTGAATGTCGCGAGCAGGGGAAATTGAGGAAACACCCAAGCAAAACACTCGCTCCTACAGAAGAGAATATACACATATATAAAGTAGATATGTAAAACTAAATGACCCTGATTGTTAAGAAAAATATATTGCATTCTCCTCTGTTTCGTGGTACACTCTAATTACTTCAGCGTATTCTTTGATGTAAGAAAACCTACAAGAGGAGAGATGAAATGAAGCAACTGTTTAACTATGTCACGCTGTGCTGCGCGTTGGTGTTTATGGTAACTGGATACGCTACGGCAGACCTCGCGGAAGGCCTTGTCGTCTATTTCACGTTTGACAATGTCAAAGGTAAAACAATTGTTGACGATTCTGGAAACGGGCTGGATGCCGATATCATCGCCAATACCGAAATTGTGAAGGGCAAATACGGTGACGCGATTCGCATTACAGGCGTAGGAGCGGATTGTGTCAGTGTGCCAGCCGCCGATGAACTGAAAATCACGGGTGAAATCACAATGGCGGCTTGGATCAATCAGGACTCTTGGGCAACTGATGCACAGTGGTTCGACAAAAACTGCCATAACGGCGGTGAGCATTCTTCCTACGGCATCGGTGCTTTCAACAGCGGTAAAAATTTTAACATGTTCTTGGGGACCGGCAATAGTAGACCGACCCTGAGTCAGCCGCATGCCCTGGATACAAAGAAATGGCATCACGTCGTTGGAACTTATGACGGGTCAACCATGAAGGTCTACGTTGATGGCGAAGTCGCCGCGGAGAAAGACGAAAAGTTTGATTTCAAAGGTACCAATGATCAGGATTTGCGGATCGGCTGCTCTAAAGACCGTCCGAATTATACCTTTGAAAACGGTTCTATCGACGATGCGGCTGTGTGGCGGCGCGCGCTCAGCGATGATGAAATCCAGGAAATAATGAACGAAGATTTCCTTGCAGTTTCACCACTTGATAAGGCTGCAACGACATGGGGCAATATTAAGCGAGGAACTGGCACACGCTAAAGACAGACTTTCGTAAGCATTGAATGGCACAGGTATTCGCCTTAAAAGTGGGAAGCACCTGTGCCCTTTCTATAAGGGCAGAGAAAAATGGTAAAAATCGGAATTGTGGGTATCGGATTTATGGGTATGATTCACTATTATGGGATTCAGCGCGCGACCGGTGCCGAAGTGGTTGCTATTTGTACACGAGATTCAAAGAAACTCGCTGGTGATTGGACAGGAATTCAGGGGAATTTTGGACCCCGCGGCGGCATGGAAGATCTCTCAAATGTCCGGAAATATAGCGAGATTGACGAACTCCTTGCTGATGAAGAGGTTGATCTCGTCGATATTTGTTTGCCGACACATCTCCACAAAACCGTCAGTATGGCATCCCTTGAGGCAGGAAAACATACCCTCGTCGAGAAACCGATCTCTATCTCTATCGACGATGCAAACGAACTCGTTGGACTTGCAGAAAAGATAGGCGCGGAACGAAAAGCAGCCCATCAAAGTCCATGTTTCCTTATGGTCGCGCATGTCCTACCTTTTTTCGCTGAGTACGCTTATGCGAAACGAATAGTGGAAGAGGGAAAATACGGCAAGCTGCTCGGTGCCCATTTCAAGCGGATTATCTCCAAGCCGAGTTGGTCACGTGATGTCGCCGATATTGAAAAAAGTGGCGGTCCCGGCATTGACTTGCACATTCACGATACCCATTTCATTCAACTGCTCTGTGGTGTTCCTGATGCCGTGTTTTCACAAGGCAAACTCGCCAGCGGCAACTATGTCGACTATTTGACGACCCAATACATCTATAACGATAGAGAGCTTTCTGTCAGTTGCTCGTCTGGTGCTGTGTCGCAACGTGGGCGCGCTTTCTCGCACGGGTTTGAGATTTATCTTGAAAAAGCGACCCTGCTTTATGACTTCTCAACATTAGCGGGTGAAGCATCTACCGC
The DNA here is from genome assembly GCA_028818705.1 of Candidatus Poribacteria bacterium. Lineage (GTDB taxonomy): Bacteria > Poribacteria > WGA-4E > WGA-4E > WGA-3G > WGA-3G. The sequence goes on along the minus strand of JAPPNJ010000025.1, from coordinate 3,558 downwards.
AGTGCCGTTGATGCTTTTGAACGACGAGGGTGAGGTTGAAGAGGTCGATTTGGGGGATGTTGATCCGATTGATGCATTCACTGCTGAACTGCAATACGCTGTTGACGCGATTGATTGGGAAAATGAACCGGCAGCACTGTCGGGCGTCGGTGCGAGGGATGCGCTGCTGCTCTGCTACAAAGAAGCAGAATCGGTTAGAACAGGTAAGATTGTTCCAATTCGATAAGTCTTTTGATGGCTATTGGCTGAAAGTGGAACGAAGTGGAACGGACCGATTATTTTGTTAGCAATATTGGTGAACTCTATGTGCCCCTTGAGTGTCGGGACGCTGTTTTTGCGCGTGCTCGCGTCAAGTTATTCGCGCATCAAGACTTAAGGCATCTCAACCGGATCTTCACGCATATCCGGCACGGCGGTGTTGCTGTTGTGGAAGGGCGGTGGGAACAAATTACGGAGGTCATGGACTATATCCAACGCCACAAACAGGATTTAGTCCAGCAATTGCCACGTAACGCCAGACCACAGGATCGAAGGCGGTCGCGCGGGCGATCTGCAAGCCTTGCTTTGCAGGAAGCCTTAGCAAGGCTCATGTGCTGGGCGAATGCGGATGGTGTCTTACAAGTTGAACCTGCCCCTGTCCTTCCCTATCTATTGGAGCTTGCTGGTGAGCCTGCTGGAGCGAATGCGGGGAAACCCTTTCTTTTATCTCTAACAAAAATTCAACAGATTCAGGATGCATTGGCGGAGACCTATCCTATCGGCGCACTTGATGCCTCGCTTGTTGCTTCCGAAAACGTCCTCGCACCACGTTCACAGGAGACGGTTGAGTGTTTTCAAGAAGCGTTAGCATACATTCGTGAACATAGCCCGACTATGATTGCTGATATTGGATGTGGCAGCGGATGTTTGACCTTGTTGGCACGACAGGAGTTAGGCGAACAGGCTAAGGTATATGCCTCTGATCTGATCTCAGAAGCGGTTGCGACAACGAAGTTGAACCTTCAGCGATTGCTTCCAGATTCAGACGCTGTACACGTGATGTCTCCCGGCGACCTGTTTGATCCGTTTTCTTCACACCAATTTGATGCGGTTATCTTCAATGCACCGTGGGTTGTTGCTCGTGTACGCACCCGTGCCGAGCTTGCTATTCACGATGAGAAACAGGAGACGGTGAAACGCTTTTTTGCACAGGTCTCAGATTTCTTGAAACCTGATGGCGCGGTTTTGTTGGGCTATGCTGATGCCTCAGGACCGAAGGCAATAGAGAGTTTGGAAAGGATAATCGCTGAAGCCGGCTTTAGGGAGGTCGCGCTCTTTAAAAGGAGGGTTGCGACGCATAGGTCGAAGCGGAAGTGGGAACAGATTCGGGTGTATGTTTTGCGTCGGAAGTAGACACAGTTCATTTTCCTAACAAACACAAAATAGGTAGAAAGCTTCTGCCCCTACTTGTGGAGAGATGAAACGGGGTTCCTGCCTTTATATTTCCGACGAATGCCTCTATTTCCGGATCAGCATTTTCCCCGTTGCGGTGAAGTCACCTGCTGTCAATGTGTAGAAATAGATACCGCTCGCTACAGGTTCACCGACTGCGTTTTTTCCATTCCAATACACTGCGCGGGCGCGGCCATGATAGATGCCCGCAGGCTGATACCCCACTGCCAGGGTACGGACCAAAGCCCCATTTGCGGCATAGATGTCCAGCGTCACATCGGCAGGTTTTGCCAATTGATACGGTATCCATGTCTCCGGATTGAACGGGTTCGGATAGTTGGCAAGGAGTAAAGTTTGCTCAGGGGCTATCGTGGTTACAGGTGCCGCAGGAGGTGCCGCTTGAACCTTCATAATAATCTCTAAGGCGATGCCCGCAGGCGCACCTAACCTTGTCACAACCTTTTGGATATTATCACCATTGAGATCAGCGCGCCGGAGGCTGCCTTGTTCTGTCCAATATACCTTGCCTCCGACTGAATCTACGGCAAGACTTTGCGGATCTTCCAAGTCTGTGATGAGGTTGGGTTGAAAGCTTGAGCCATCTAAGTTCAGCCGTTGTATTTTCCCATAAGTGTTGAGCAAGTAGAGTTTGTTGTTCGCAGGATCAATAGCTAAACCGTGTGGAACGCTCGTTAGTTCTTTTAGCAATTCAACGTTTGTGCCATCGAGATTCGCGCGCTGAATTTTGCCTGTCGTGTTTCCTGTTTGTTCTGTCCAATAGATCTTGCCGCCCGTTACATCTAAGGTGAGATAGTTTGGGGATTTCAAGTTTGTGATGAGGTTGGATTGAAAGTTTGAGCCGTCTAAGTTCAGCCGTTGTATTTTCCCATAAGCGTTGATCAAGTAGAGTTTTCTGGCTGCGCTATCAAGTGCGATGTTAAGTGGAACGCTTGTTAAATCCTTGATGAGTTTGATGTTTGAACCGTCAAGGTTTGCGCGTTTTATTTTTCCGGTGCGTTTGCTTGTTTTCTCTGTCCAGTAGATTTTACGTTTTGCTGCATCTACGGCAAGGTGTGTTGCATTTTGGACACTCGGCAGAAGGTTTTCCACCTTGTCATCAAGAAGACGGTGGAGCGTGCCTGCCTGAGTATCTACCCAATACATCGATGGACGTTGTGATGCATCGACTTGCACAATGGGTCCCCGTAGAGTCGGTGGTGGAATCTCCCACAACAGCACGCTGTTGCTTGTACTGTCAAGTGTGGCGAGCATCTCAGAACTCAACGCTATCTCCCGTTGAGACCAAGCAACCGGGACAGTGCGTAGGAGTTCACCGGTGCCAACATCCCAGATCTGGATGGGACCGTTCGTAGGAGCAGTTGCCAGGGTTTGCCCATCAGGAGTGAACGATCTCCAGGATCCCGTATTTCTTCCTTTGAGAGGAACGACGTGTTCATCGGTGCTGACCTCCCAGAGCTGGACGGTGTTGTTCGTATCCAAGAATGCGAGTGTCTGTCCATCAGGGCTGAACAAAACTTCGGAGTCCAGCGACCGAGCCGACTTCCTTGTGAGCGTGTGGAGGCGTTTGCCTGTTTTGACATCCCATAGGGAGATGGTTCGGTCCGGATTGATCCTTGCGAACTTCTGTCCATCAGGAGTTAACGACACGCTATTGACCTCTTTTCTACCCAACGTGAGTGTGTTGCGGAGATGTTTGCCGGTGCGCGTGTTCCACAGGCGAATGGTGCCGTCTTCACTCTTAGTTGTGAGAGTCTTTCCATCAGAACTGAACAAGACCTTAATGATCTTATCCTTATGTCCTTTGAGTCGACGGAGGGAGTTGCCGGTGTGGGCATTCCACAGATGGATAGTTCGGTCATCAGTGATAGTTCCCAGTGTCTGTCCATCCGGACTGAACGATATTAATATTTGTCCGTAATCCGTGCGTCCTGTGAGGGTATAAAGGTTTTCACCCGTGCGTGTGTTCCACAGACGGATGGTGCCGTCTCTACTACTGGTTGCCAGCGTCTGTCCATCCGGACTGAACCATTTCCGACTAATCTGGTCGGTATGTCCTGTGAGGGTATAAAGGTTTTCACCCGTGCGTGTGTTCCACAGACGGATGGT
>JAPPNJ010000066.1 GCA_028818705.1 Candidatus Poribacteria bacterium | reverse complement strand
CTTCCTTCGTCCAAACGGATAGGACAAGTCCTAAAAGATACCACGTTGACACGTACAACAACGAAACACCAAATATTAAGATAATATGTGCGATGTCGTTGCCGTCAAAGGCGGTAACCGGTGAAGCGAAAGAAATTAACAGGACCACGAGTAAACTCACCAAAATGATAGGGAACAGCGACAACATGCCACCCAGGTATTTCCCCAGCACGACTATATCTCTCGGTATCGCATTGGATAACACAAGCTTCAACGTGCCATCCTCTCTCTCACCTGAAATTGTGTTGTAAGCAAACAGAATCGCCAAGGCACTGAGAACGATTTTGAAGACGAAAACCACATCAACAGTCAGGAACATTGCAAGGAAGGGGTTGTCTGAACCCCGCTTCTGCGTCGGTGGCAACCAGATAGGGAAAGTAACAAATTCAAAGATGGGTTTTGAGAGTTCAACGGTGCCCGTATTTGCCCCGAAGTTCTCTGTTCCTACGTTAAATATTCCGAGAGGGTTTGGCTTGCGGTGCGCTTTCGGCTTGATATCGACATACAGCTCCCACTCCCGTGCTTCTTCCTGTGCCTCCGTATAGCAGTGTTATATCCTGACAAACGTTTTTCGTAATCGTCTACCTGAACGAAAACAGCAACGGTTGTTGAGAGAACACACACAACAAACCCAATCATGAATCGGGATGTCAACACATTTGAGACGAATTCTCGTTGGATAATCAGCCAAAGTGTATGCATAAACTCACCTAATTAGCAGATTGGATTTCATATCTCTTTAATTCAAGGGTTTTGGTTGTGATTGAAGCTTTAAGCTGAGGGCGAGGAATCGCTTTCAAAAGGACATCCTCCATTTCTCGATGAAACTTGACAATCCCGATGTTGGGGGCCACCCATAGCGTCGTAATGGATTCGCCGGACGGATGCAATTCCCCTTCCGGAGCCGGAGGGAATGATGCAACCTCTGTTTTCGTCCTGTATTCAATCTTCAAACAGTCTTTAAAAGTACCAGCAGGGGTCTCTACGTTTTCCGTGCCTAACACCTTGCCTGTTTCAACAATAGTGAAATCAAGTGTTACTTCTACAGGATCCTGCGGTGGATCAGGTCTCATCGTGACTTTGGCTTTTATCCGCGTTGCGTCCCACTGTTTGTTGGCAGTGATAGATATTGGAAGGACATAGAGCGGATCTTGCGTACCTAACTCAATGTTATAGAGAAGATCGAGACCCTCCGTACGCAGTAGCTTGCGGAAAACCTCCGCCTCCCTGGTGAGGCGTGCCTCGACTGCTTTCTTTAGATCATCAGCAACCAAAAATGTAACCCACTCTTCACCGACCTGGCAGAAATTCGGATAGATGTGATAGTCATAATCTGCCCAATCCTCTAAAGCAGGTTCATAACTGAAGGCATGATACGTCTCACCCGCAACTGTTTTGTCCGCTGCAGTACGACGTGTTAACTCATTTCCATCCTGATCCGCGTAAATCCAATAGCTGCCAATAGCGTGTGGAAAATAGGTGTCCACCCCTTCTTTGCCGGTCAGTGTCGCACTGAAACCCAAAATGAGCAATAGACTAAAAATGACACGAAATGTTTTCAACATGATAGGTTCTTCCAATTTTTTCTCGACCGATAGGAGCGGTCTCCGATTACCACCCTCGGCATGAATCGCTTTGATCTTCCCAACATTATGACGCGCTTTGAAGAAGAAACGTTGCATAAAACGAATCTCAGACCATTTTTTTATTTTGATAGGCAAGACATATCACTGACTACCACCTAAAATACCAGAAAAGATAGCGCGTTGCGCGTCTGTACTATCCTTCCTTTTCATGATAGTAACAGCAACAATATCCGCTTCCAAAGGTAGTTGCCCAGAGGTGCCACCTAATGTAACAGGGAAGGTAATCTCTTTACCATCTCGTTCAAGAGTTAACTCAATCACATCACCAGATTTCCAACCTTTGGCAGCCTTCCCTATATCATTAAACGTATCCACCGGCGCACCATTGATAGCAACCAGATTATCTCCATCTTGGTAAGTAGGAGATTTATGGATAATCAAATCTCCTACTGGCGTTTGCGTTAAGGACTGGATATAGAGCATCTCTTTACGAACATAATCAATGTCAGGTAACGCCTCTTCTACATGTACTTCCAGACCCGCACCTCCGAAATATTCAGCGAATGGCAACCTTTCTATCCCCGAAACATACTTGTTGAAGAACGGCTCAAAATCTTCACCCGCAATATCGTTAACAATTCGGACAACATCGTCCATCGTATACGTTTCGCCGGTAGCACCAAATTCGCTATACATCTGCTTCATCACATCGTCAAGACTCTTTTGATTCTGCGTCCGCTCGCGGATTTGCACATCCAAGGCGAGGGCAATTAGACTACCGCCTTGGTAGACTAAACCATTATTGCTGCCTTTGTTTTTCCCCGCCTCGCGTATAGAGAGTTCACCCTGTTGTGCCAGATACCATTCGCACACGCGCTCAAGATTTTTGATAAAATCGCTTTCAGCGGTAAAACCGAGACGTGCGGAGGCAATGTGTGAATAGTACTCAGTGAACCCTTCACTGAACCAATATTCTTGTTCTTTAAACTGGATAGGCCAAGCATGGAAAACTTCGTGTCCGACAAGCGGCACCCAAAAACGCTTACTCGCCTCATCCAGTTTACCTCCTACCAGCACGCTGATGCTTCGTCCCCGTACACCCCCTCCTAAGCGTCCTGGGTCACCATAAGGATTCGCGACAAATAGCATTCTGCCCTTCGGCGTGCCGTTGAACACTCCTGAATACGTTTTCAGAAACGCTTCAACTATGCTTTGAACTTCAGCAGCATTCGCTTTAAAGCGTCCACCGACTGCCACCACAACTTCCGTTTCACCAGATTTTGCCACTTTCTCAGAATGCGTCCCAAGCACCATATAGGCATGTATCAAATCGTTCTGATCTTCAATAGTGAAACGATGTCCTTCGTCTCCGATGCGGTGCCAAGGGGTTGAGACGTACCAGTGACCGGGAATAGTAACGCGCAGTTCAACGTCGTTCACTTCACCAATGACAAATAAGGCATACCCGGGCAAGAAAATACAGTCCTCCTGAACGTAAGGTGTCTCAGACCTACCTGGGGGCCATTGTCTTTCATCGTGGTTTAGTAATACTTTGTAACTCAATATCACAGGCGATGCATTCCCGACGTTAACCGCCCAGCGCGTTTTGCCGAGTTTCATCATCGGCAATTCTTCTTCGTCAGCAGTGGTAACCCTTAAATCCTCAATATACTCGGCGTAGCCATTGTGTACTGCTTCAGTACCAAAATGGCTCATGGACAACGGGAGTATCTCCCCGGTGTCCTCCTTTGGGGTTAAAACGCACTTGACATGCGCCATGCGCCTCTCCTCCGCCTCTATCGTGACTTCATATCTCGCCGACGCAAGCATCATCCTTATAGACTCAGGCACCGTCGTATTCTCATCAGAACCCGGCTGTTTATCACTATTCTCGACGACTTCACACTTCTCAATAATTGCCTCATCCCGATAGTCGTTCTGCCACTTGTATGTCCACGCGTTATCCACTTGTAAAGGGAAATATTCCTCTCTCTTGACGGGAACATCGTATTCAAGCAATTCTGCTTCTGTAGTAGTGCCACTGGCATGTTCATAGCGCATTTTCACAATGCCAACGCCTTTGGCGAACCACAGATACCGCGTCCCGTTCACAAGTGAACTCCTCAGTGGGGAACCCGCCTTCGCCTCTGTAATGATAATTTTATGCTTGAGACAGTCAGGGAAAGTCCCTGAAGCAATTTCTACCGCCTCATAACCCTCCACAGTCGTCTGTACCTGTGACTCCCAGTGACCGCCCTGTGTCCAAGTATCCCCCACAGCCAAAGGAAACCTGAAAAGATCCGTGTTATAGTGGAGCATATAATACATCAACATGTACATTGGAGTTGGATCATCCTTACCAGTCCCTTGCGTCCCAAAGCCTGCAGCTACCAACGCTGCATCCGTTTTCATCAGATAGAAACTTCCTGATGCCAAAGGCTCTCCACTCTCTTCATTGGTGTTAGCACTAAGTGTAATGTAGCGATCACCTTTATCAGCAGCAGGTTCTTCCGGTTCATCCGCGTACGCAGCAGCGAATAAAACCTGATCTGTTATGGGGAGGAAACTATCACCTATTCTCAGCATTAGTATCGCTACAACAACTGAAGCAACGATTATCCACAGCATCAACCATTTGCTCATATAGAAAGCAGAAGGTTTGATATATACGATTTTTGGCATGACTTTTCTGGTTAGATTTGTGAAAAACGCTTGTCGAACCACGGGTTTCTCCTTCTTTAGTGCTGCTGTGCTCGGCAGCAACAACTCCCGATCATATTTACCGGTACACCTAAAAAATCCTTGTTCCTTCACACGTTGTCTCTGCAAGGTAGCCAATGGTAACAAGGGTAGGTAAACCGGTTGCATTTTCGCCCCTCCGGCAAAGAATATTGCCTTATGACGTTATGTCGGGTTTTAAAGGAGAAAAGGTTGCATAAAACGTCCCTTTAGGCAACCTCTCTCATCCGAGATGTTTATTCGTCCCTTGAATCAGCAGAAGGAGGGTTAAGTTGCCCCTGAAAATTCATGCCATCTCAAGGGCAACATGATCAGAATGAAATCACCGACTATTACCCAAAATTCCAGACAAGACGGAGCGTTCTAACTCCGTGCTATCCTCTCTTTTCCTGATAGTGACATCAATATTACCCGCATCCAACGGAGGTCCCTTAGACGCGTCACCCCCTAATGTAACAGGCAGAATAACCTCGCCACCGTTCCTTTTAAGGGTCAACGCTACCACATCACCCGACTTCCAATCTTTAGCAACCTCTCTGATGTCCTTAAACGTCTTGACAGGTACACCACTGATACCAATCAACTCGTCGTCATCCTGATACTGCGGTGACCGGTGGATGAACATGCCCGCATCTGTTGGACCACCGAGTGAATTAATACGTAGCATCTCGTGGATAATATACCTAAGCTTCGGAAGTTTCTCGCCAGATTTTATCTCAACATCTACACCCGCAGCTTTAAGATATTCCTCTAAAGGCAATCGCTCTGTCCCTACCACATACTTGCGGAAGAAAGGTTTAAAATTTTCACCTGTAATTCGGCTGACAATCCTGATGACATCTTTCATGGCGTATGCGCGGCCGGTAAGACCAAACTCTCGGTACATCTGCCTCATCACATCGTCCAAGCTATTTCGGTTCTGCGTGAGATTGCGAATTTGTAAATCCAAAGCTGCAGCAATCAGAGTCCCACCATCATACACGAGCTCACGGTTGGCAGATTTATCCTCACCTGCTTCGTGAACAGAGAGCTGTCCCTGTCGAGACAGATACGCCTCCCACATACGTTCAAGACTTTTGAGAAAATCGCTTTCAGAGGCAAGTCCACAGCGGACAGAGACGATTTCCGAATAGTACTGGGTAAAGCCAGCACAGAACCAGTATTCCTGCTCCTCAAAACTGATAGCACCTGTTCCGGTCCGGATATCGATGTAACTTCCAATCCAGATATAGCAAACCAGGCGCGCTACCAGCGGCAACCAATAATGTCTGTTGGCTTCATCTAACGCGTAACCCGTAAGAAGGGTCATGCTACGTCGAGACACACCACCGCTCCTGTATCCTTTTTTGCTATAAGGATTCGCGACAAACAGCAGTTGATCCTTCGGAGTGCTGTCGAAGATCTCCAAATACGCTCGAAGAAGTGCATCAACCGTCCGTTGTACCTCATCCATAGCCCCTTTAAAGTCTCCACCGAGAGCCAGCATAATCTTTGCAGCACCGGTTGTTACGAGATGTTCCGAATGTTCACCAAGCACAAGATAGTTATACATCATGTCATTCTGATCTTTGAAAACGAAACGATGTCCATTAGATTCAACCCGCTCCCAAGACGTTGAGACATGCCAATGATCAGGAACATCAAGATACAGTTCAATATCGTTTACATCGCCAACCACAAATAGCGCGTATCCGGGCCAGAAAATACAGTCGTCTTGGGCGTAAGGGGCTTCATCCCTGCCCCAATGCCACTCCCGTTCATCGTGATTGAGCAGCACTTTGTAACGCAGCGTCACAGGCGAGTCATCCCGTGTTTCAATGACCCACTGCGTTTTGTCAATATTTTCGATCGTCAATGCCTGTCCCTTAGCATCGGTAACCGTCAAATCCTGTAGATAATGGCCATATCCATCGTACAACCATTCGGTACCAAAGCGGCTCATAGATAAGAGCAGAGGGTTTTGGTCACCTTTCCTACCACTGCTGTCTTTCGGCGTTAGGACACACTTGACGTATGCGACACGCCGTTCATCTGCATCAATTTTAACCAAATACTTCGCGGATTCAAGTTCCAACGGGTTATCAAGATTTTCAGGTTCAGTGAAATTTCTGATGACGCGCCACTCCTCAATAACCGCCTCGTCACGATAACCGTTTTGCCACCCGTATGTCCATTGCATGCCTATCTGTACAGGGAAATATTCTTGGCTTTGCTGAATCGGCATTTCATATTTAAGCAATTCGGCTTCTGTTGACATACCGTTGGAATGCTCATAACGCATCTTCACAAGCCCAACGCCTTTAGCAAACCATAGATAGCGAGTACCATTTGCGAGTGTGTTTCGCAGTTCAGTACTGCTATCTTCTACATCAGTGTCTGTGAAAACAGTTTTATGCTTCAGGCACTCCCGGAAAGTGCCCGCAGATACATTTACTGTTTCATAACCCTTCAAAGTTGATGTCGCTTGTGATTCCCAACTATCTTCCTCTTCCCAAGAGTTACCCACAGCTAAAGGAAATCTAAAAAGATCAATCCGACCATGGTTAAGATAGTGTAACAGCATGTACATCGGTGACGGATCCCCATGACTATACCCACTCGTGCGAGAACCGGAGGACGTAAAAACCTTATCGGTTCGATTGAGGTCAAAACCACCTTCTGCTAAATTTTCGCCGGTTTCTGTTGCTGCAGTCGCTAACACGCTAATATATCGCGTTTCACTTTTTAATAAATTCGGACTCAAACTTTCGCGGATCATCAACTCCTCCCTCTCTAATCTCTTCCGAGCGCGATACAACCGACTCTTTACCGTGTTCGGCGATATATCCAAATGCTCACCCACTTCTTCACAACTCAATCCGTTGAAATAGTGCAATACCATTGCTGAACGTTCACCGACTGGCAGCTTTTGGAGGAGACGTTCTACGACTTTGCGTGCCCCATCCGTAGACGCTTGCACCTGTTCTTTCTCAAGATATAGTGCGTAGAACCGCTGCTCCAATTCGGATCTGGGCATTGCATCCAGAGACTGCATCTGAGTCGGCTTCTTTCGCAGCCACTCAATGCATTGGCGTTTCGCTATCACATACAACCAACCTGAAAAACGATCAGGATCACTTAAACTCGGCAGAGACTGAAAAGCTTGGATAAAGGTATTTTGCGTAATTTCCTGTGCTGCGTGGAAATCACCAATCTCACGCCATGCAAGTGAATGAACCCAACTTCGATGCCTTTGCATCAATATAGTGAACGCATCTTCATCACCTGACAAGATGCGATGAATCAGATCGATATCATCGTTTTTCATGCCCATCCTCCAAAGAATATAAATAGCAAACACCGAGGCATCCGGGACTTCAGAACTCAAGCGTTAATCCAAAATAGATAATCCGTGGCAGTTGTGGCGCGTCAAAGACTTTACGTTCGATACTGACTTCCTGACCTTGGACGTCAAGGGTTGCCTCTTCAAAAATGAACTGTATCTTATTTTTTCGGTTGTATGCATTCAGAATATCAAGGAAACCTCCTACCTGCAATCCCCAAACGTTCCATTTATGACTCACCCGAAGGTCTAATTTATGATAGGGAGCGAGTTGGATACTTAGTTCTTCGTCGACTCTTGACACAAGTGGGTTTAATCCGCGCGTTACCGGATCTTGGACGAGGACAATGGAACTGATAGGGGCTTCGGAGGTGCCGCTGAGATACTGCCATTTCCCGCCAATCTCGAAATTCGGTGTGAAACTATAGTTACCGACGATGCTGACAATATGCGTGTTATCAAACAGATAAGATAGATAGGCAGCATCCGGATTTCCACGCCGCTCGGCGTGTGTGTAACTATATGAGATCCAACCGAAGAATCTATCCGGAATCCGATGTCGGAAGAATACCTCCGCACCGCCAACATACCCTGACCCTTGATTAAGATAATTTGAGACTTCATCGGATGTTACCAATTTCTGTGCATCTTTGTAATAAGTGGCAAACTTAAGTTCGGTGCGTGATGAGAATGGATATTCAAATTCCATAATGTAGTGCCGTGTGAGGCTTGATTTCAAGGCACGGTTGCCATTTTCTGCTAATAGGTGAGATGGTTGTGGACTCTGCTCATAGTGTCCATACGCGAAACGGAGATTGGAACTGTTCGGCAGCTGGATACTTACGCTCCCTCGCGGTTGGACGGAGATTTGCTCAATCACATTCAGATAATCCAGACGAACACCGAGTGCAATTGACAGAAATGAAAGCGGGTCGTAGCGTCCCTGTACGTACCCTTCAGTTCGATAAAAATCGTGTCCGAATTCATCATGTATCTCCTCGAAGGTTAACTCACGGACAACTTCACCGTCAGGACCCTCTACCGTAAACTCCAGGGGATACTCTATCGTATACTCCGATTCCTGATCCGACTCAAGATTCTCTTCAAACCAACCGTTCTCAGAACTTGCAGCGGGACTGAAAGTGTAGAGGAAACCCGACTCTAATTGAAGTGCTGGTGTTAGCGTGTAGGACACATCTTCGCGGAGGGCATAGACAGGGGCGTTAACCTGTACTTCATAGTGGGTGTAGTTCGCACCTAAGAATTCCTGTCTACCGTCAGGTTTCACAACATACTGCTCTTCAGCAACTGCCTTAAGGTTAATATTAAGGAAATTGTCGGAACGTGTCAAGGATAGGTGGGAACTCAGGTGTTCAGTGAGGTTTGAACGGAGGTGAATACCTTGTCCGTTAAATTCATTTTCAAAAAGCACAGAATTACGCGGTAACTCGCCCCGATCCCCCAATATGATGTTCTCATCAAATTCCGGTGCCTCCACAATCTTAAAACGGTCTACAGCCGCAAAAGCGTTCACTGTGAGGTGATGTTTTTCAGTCAATGCGTATGTGGATTTCAACTGGTAATCCGAAAAATAGGGCAACTGCTGTGCCGTGCCTGTCTGCCGCTCCGTGCCTGTCTGCCGCTCAATGATGGGTTCAGCGATGAGGTCTAAATAACTTCGCCGTCCAGAGACAGAGATATAGCCTTTGTCCCCAATTCTACCTTCAAGCAGCCCTTCAGAATAGAGGATATTCAAGTTGAATTTACCGTCCAAGCGTTCATCAATGTTGTCGCGTGCGTGGAGGTCGAGCACGGCTTGTGAGTCCAACCCGAACTCGGCACCGTAGCCACCGGCATAGATGTCAATCTTTTCAAGCGTTTCCGAACTAACGGTAGAGAGCAAGCCTCCCCAGTGAAAAGGATATCCGAGGGGTGTCCTGTCAAGATAGTAGAGGTTAGATCCAGGTTCACTACCTCGGATATAGAGGACCCCGAAGTAATCGTTTGGAATACCGATGCTTGGAAGTGTCATGAGTCCTTTGAGTGTATCGTTAAGGGTGCCGGGAATACGCAGGAGTTCGCTCCCACGGACATCCATTCGGCTAATTGTGGGTGGGAGGCGTTTCCCTTCTACAATAATAGTTTCCAACTTAACCGCTACACCGAGATGAATCTTCACTTTGGTTGTATCGCCGCTGCTAATTTTAACGGAAACTTCTGTGGATCCTGTTTCAGTGGGATGCGTGACGAGAAAAATATATGTGCCTTCGGAGAGCTCGGTGAAGCGGAAGGTCCCGTTTTCATCGGTTTTTTGATTTCGATCGGTTTCGAGAATACGAACATTGGCTTCTGCAAGAGGTCTTCCAGTGCTTTGCTGATAGACGATTCCTTGAATATCACCTGTTTGTGCTAAAGCAGATACGGACACGATGGCAAACACAAACAGAACTATGACGAATTTCAACTTCATTTAATTGTTTTGATCTCCATTTCAGGCATTATGGTAAATTTTAGAATGAGTGGGCCACTTTCAAACACATTCGAATGTTGATTATCGTTCTTCAAACTCACACAAACTAAATGAAGTTTATGGTAAAATTTAGAATTACTTGAACACTCTCAAATAATACCCACCCCCTAACTCCCGATAAATTGCCTCATGATGTTAAGTTGTATTTTAAGGATGGAAAGGTTGCATAAAATGAATTTTCATGCAAAATTTTTTGTTGATGGGAAAAATGGAGGGAAACTGAGAGATGAATTGGCGCGCTTATAAAGCGCGCCTACAAGTACAACGAGAAACGCTAATAATCCGCGATGGAGCCATCCGCTAACCTACTATCGGGCCAAGTAAACCGCCTTCCCGTCTCTTGACCGACTTCAATCACCCTCGCTTCATCCACGGTAACGCCTAAACCAGGTCCCTCTGGCAGCGAAACATAGCCTTCCGCGTCCATCTCCCATGTTTTGTGAGCGACACCGTCTGGAAGAACGTTCTCATAGCCTTCGTGGATAAGGAAAAATGGCACAGCAGCCGATAGATGGAAACTCGCCGTGAGACCGAGATAGGACATTGTGCAATGTGGTGCGATCGGGACGTGATGCGCCTCGGCGAGTGCCGCAACCTTCTTGACCTGTGTAATACCCCCGCCGTGTCCGACATCGGGTTGAAGGATATCAATCACCTGCGCTTCAAGAATTTCACGCACCTCCCATATCGTACGGTCGCGCTCACCCGTCGCCAACGGTACAGGAACGGATTCCCGGATTTTACGCATCACTTCAATATTGCCCGGCACCCACGCCTCTTCTAAGAAGAGAAGATCATCCGGCTGCAGATAACTCGCGAATTGTTTGACAATAGGGGGCGGCAAGCAGCTATGTGCATCAAACATCACCGCACCATCGGAACCAACCTGCTCACGGGCATCGCGTACGCGCTGCACCAAGTCAGCGATTTCATCGGGAGTCCCAGCAAACGGTTTGGAACCTCCCGGTCCCGTTTTAATTGCCTTCGGACTCGGATACTTCCAAATTTTATCGCGACAGGGACCGCCGAGCAGGCGATACACCGGTACACCCCAGAGTTTTCCGGCGATATCCCACAACGCCATATCAATAGCGGAGATCGTATGCACCATCAAACCGCCACCCCGGATGTTACGGTGCGCACGGAACAGGCGTTGCCAGTGATGTTCAATCCGCGTCGGATTTTCTCCGATAATTAGTTCTGACAACGAGCGCGCCAACGCACAGGTGACGGTTGTCTCCATGTTGTTGATCTCGCCCCAACCCGTAACACCCATATTCGTTTCAATCTTGACGTAGGCTTTCACACCCATCGGAAAAGCTTCAAGGTTTGTCACCCGAATCTGGGAACCTTTATCTTCATAATCTGCCATTGTGAGCACTTCCTTTCGTTTTTCCTTATAGTTTCACACTTCCGAAAGTTTGTCAAGATTCAAGATACGTAGGTCAGGGTCATTTATAGTAGATTTTAGAATTACTTAGACATTGTAAGTTGGCGAGGTTGGGAAACCTCGCCTACCAGGGGAGGAAAGTGTTTATTTATTTTTAGAATCCACCATAGTTCTTCTGTAGGAGGGAATTCCGATTCCCGACACATCTCCATAGAAGCAATTTCCCTATCGTTGCTTCTCGGTTAAATTGGACAAAAATCCGGAAACTGAATAGCCCTAATACGCAGGCTCAATGCTCAGGAAGATCATACCAATAAATCCTTGGCAACGCTCAATTCCTATCCTTTAGGAAACTTTTGGGGTCTACAGCGACTTCCGCCCCAATTCTCTCTTCAGGTCCTTCTTCTTTAGGCGTATCTCCCCTATAGAGGTACGCAACTTCAACAACGGCCCACCGCCGTTGATAGTTCCTTTCAACTTAGGTCCTGTTAAAGGACCTTGAGCTTGAAACGGAATATCGCTTGAAATGCGCCCGTGCGTCTCAGCATCTATATTTAAAGCAGCATCGGGACTAAGTGTGACCCTTATCTTTCCAGGACCCGATGTCCGCAAAATCCACGGATGGAGTGGTCGCGTTGGGATTTCAGCATCAATATTCCCTATATCAGATTCCACTTCAACGCTATTCTGACACGCTCCCAGTGTAATATTGCCAGGACCACCCGTCTTGGCATTCACCTTCCCAGACACAGAATCCAACCTAATATGTCCAACGTCAGATTCTACATCCACATCGCTTTGACACTGTTCCAATGTGACGTCACCAGGACCACCCGTCTTGGCATCCACTTTTCCTGCTATAGCACCTAACTTAATATGTCCAACGTCAGATTCTACATCCACATCACTTTGACACGCTCCCAGTGTAATATTGCCAGGACCACCCGTCTTAGCAACCACCTTCCCAGATACAGAACCCAACCTCATATGCCCAACGTCAGATTCTATATCCACATCGCTTTGACACTGTTCCAGTGTGACGTCACCAGGACCACCTGTCTTGGCAGTTACTCTCCCTGTTACAGAACCCAATTTAATATGTCCAATACCAGATTCTACATCCACATCACTTTGACACGCTTTCAGTGTAATGTCACCAGGACCACCCGTTTTTCCCCAAACAGTGCCACGAATTTCGCCAAAGTTTAGGTTACCAACATCACTCTCTGCCTTCACATTCCCATCAAGATCACCAACGTGTATATCTCCGATAGATCCAGTTTTCAGAACAACATCAAACCGATACGGCACTGCCACCTGAAAATGAACCCGCAATGGGTGTCCCTTTTCCATCCAGTATTGGGGATCGCGTTTGAACTTCCCTTCAACGCGGACATTAGAACTGTTCCGTTTAAACGTGATTTCAAAATCAGCAAATGCTTTTTGAGTCTTGTTATCCAATTTTCCCTTTGCTTCTTTCGTGACAACAACCTCAATCTCACTTTTGTCTGCAGTTCGCACGTCAATCGTGCCAATCTCTGAGTCAATGGTCAATCTGTTACCCGGCTTAATGTTAAAATTTCTTCTGATATGCTCCTTAGCATCTTGGGCAAAAGCCACAGTCATTCCACGACTTAGGTAGACTATCAAAGCAGTAATTAGCAATAAAAAAATGTTCTGGTTTTTCATCATTTCGTCCCCCATTCCGACGATTTAAAAATCATCGGAGGAAATTAAATACAAAGACAAAGACTGATCTTGCCTCACATAATTGGCAAAGATTTTAGGACCCATCATTTCCTTCTGTTTCGTTACACCCCATCTATTCTGAAAAGTTCGTTACAATATGACTTTTTCTGAAAACTGATAACCAATGACTGAAACCAAACACGTCTTGATCACCACAGTTTTCTGTTGACCGAAATCAGAAAAATTGATAGAATCCTTGCCAATACAGAAGGAGGCGAAACAGATGGCAAATCAGACATATCGAGTCGGAATCATCGGTTGCGGTGGGATGGGTAGATCCCACTCCAGATCTTGGGAACCCATCTCTGAGGCACAAGTCGTCGCAGCAATGGATATCTTTGAGGAATCCGCAAAACGGGTTGCCGATGAATACGACATTCCGGCTACCTACACCGACGTTGATGAAATGTTGGCAAAAGAGGACTTGGACATCGTCAGCATCACGACGTGGCAGGGACCGCGAGCAGAAGCCACCGTTGCAGCAGCGAAGGCAGGCGTAAAAGGGATTATCGGAGAAAAACCGATGGCAGCCTCACTCGGGCAAGCCGACGCCATGATTGCCGCCTGCGAAGAGAACAACGTTAAACTCATCATCGGCCACCAAGGTAGATACGCACCCGCAAACATAGAAACGCGTAGGCTCGTCGCTGCAGGGGCGATTGGCGAACCGACAACTGTCCATCACCGTGCCAAACAGCATGCAGGCTTGCTGAATACAGGTACACATGCGATCGATGGATGGCGCTTCATCTTGTCCGATCCTGAGACCTTGTGGGTTATCGGACAGACCTCCCGTACGACTGATCGGTGGGAACGCCGCACAATCTGCGAGGATCTCTGTATGGGTTTAGTCTGTTTTGAAGGCGGTGCCCGCGGTATCTACGAAGGCGATTTGCCAGATCCAAATGACGCAATGCCTAAAATTGCTGGGACAGAAGGTCAAATTCGCAACGGACCCGATGGCACGCTTCTCCTCCAAAACGGGGACGCGAAGGGATGGCAAACCATCACGCCACCACCGGAGCCTAAGAATCAATTTCAGGAACTGATTGAGTGGATCGAGGGCAACATTTCTGACCATCGCGGTAGCGGTCGCCAAGCACGTTATACGCTTGAAATTATGATGGCTATCTATGAATCGTTGCGTATCAAAAATGTCGTTAACATGCCGATGGAAACGAAAGAATTACCGCTTGAACTCATGGTTAACGACGGCACATTGCCTATTTTGGAAGAAGGACGCTACGACCTACGTACGCCGTTTGAAGGGCAAACCTGGAAGCGATAATCCATACCCCGGTAGGCGGGGTTTCCTAACCTCGCTACTTTCAAGGCAAGGTGAAATTGGCATAATCCATACCCGGTAGGCGAGGTTTCCTAACCTCGCTACTTTCAAGGCAAGGTGAAATTGATGGGGAAAACGGAAAGTCGCCGCTCATTTTTTGAGATCGCAACAGCCTTTATCGGCGGAATTCTGAGTCTCGCTGCCGGAATCCCGCTTATCGGCTTCGCGATCTCACCTGCTTTTAAAAAACCAGAATCGAAATGGGTCGATTTAGGCATCGCTGACCGGCTCAAAAACAGCCGCTTTAAAAAGGTAGACTACACCTTCACCGCAAAAGACGGCTGGGTTAAAGCAACCAAAAAACGCTCTGTCTATGTAACCGACATCGGCAACGGGGAGTGGAACGTTTTCTCACGCACCTGTTCACATCTCGGTTGCCTTGTCCGGTGGGATGAGCAGCAAGAATCGTTCCTCTGTCCCTGTCACGGTGCGATATTCGACAAGACTGGCGCAGTTATTGCCGGTCCACCGCCAGAACCGTTGCAGAAACTCGACACCAAAGTAGAAGCCGGTATTTTATATGTGAAAGAGACATAATGCGAGATAAATCGGGTTTTCTTATGAGCATTGGCGAGCATTTCCCCAAAACCCATTATTTTAACGAATATCTGCAAGGACAACGGACGCAGCAGCCCAGAAGCAAAAGATTAAAATGCAATTTCTCAAGGAACGTCTCCCGTTAGCAGAATTCTCCGCACACTTGCGCAAACCGTTACCAAAACATATCAATCTGCTTTTCTCACTCGGCAGTTTGGCGATGTTTCTGTTACTACTGCAAGCCGCTACTGGTGCCTTTCTGGCGTTATACTATTCGCCTTCACCCGAACACGCTCATAACGCCGTCACCTATATTAGCGAAGAGGTCCCTTTCGGAGCGTTTGTGCGCGGCTTGCACCATTGGGGCGCGAGTGCGATGGTCATCATTGTTTTTCTGCACCTGCTCCGCGTCGTTCTCTACAGTTCATACAAAGCCCCGCGTGAATTCACCTGGATATTCGGCGTTCTTCTTCTACTGATTGTACTCGGTTTCGGATTTACAGGCTACCTGCTCCCGTGGGATGAGAAAGCATATTGGGCAACAGTCGTCGGTGTAGAAATCGCTAGCACTGCACCTATATTAGGAGATTTCGTGGCGAAAGTGATGCGCGGCGGAACAGAAATAGGCGCCGTGACACTGTCGAGGTTTTACGCGCTCCATACGATCTGGCTGCCGTGGTTAGCCTTCGGCTTAGTGGCTGTACATCTCTTCTTCGTCCGCTACTATGGTTCTTCAGGCACCCCGCAGAACACATCCGAAGAGATGAAGACCGGAAAACCTTTTTATCCCGATCAGGTATTTGAAGATGTTGTCGGTATGCTGATTCTCTTTGTAATACTCGCAGTCGTGGCACTGTCCATCCCTGTTCCTCTTGAAGACGTTGCAGATCCAACGAATGCGGATTACGACCCGCGACCCGAATGGTATTTTCTCTTCCTGTTTCAACTGCTAAAGTATTTCCAAGGTCCCTTTGAAGTCATTGGGACATTTGTAATTCCGACAGTTGGCATGGTGCTACTGCTACTTCTCCCCTTCTTAGACAGAAGCGAGCGTGCCGTCCTCTGGAAGCGTCCAGTAGCATTGACGGTTACGACTGTCAGTGTTGGGGGAATTGTACTGTTGACTATCCTCGGTGCCAGCTCGCCGAAACTCAACACACAGGACACACCGCAACTCACAGAACAAACCCAAGACGCTACAACACCGAATACAGAGACAGAGGAAGTTGAAGACGGGGAAGAAGTCTTCGACTTCCAACTAACTGAAGAAGAAGTTGAGGGAACAGCGGAAGATGAAGAGGTCTTCGATTTCCAACTAACCGAGGAAGAATTGCAATAGTAGTCAGCGGTTAGAAACACAGAAACCAGAACACAAGAGTTGTTCTTACACCAAAAGATGGCTCTTTTTTTGTAGCACAAACTGTTAGTTTGTGTCATGACGGGGACAGACAATTGCCATCAATAACTTTTTAACCGACAACTGAGAACTGAGAACCAATAACTATTAACATGATAAACCATAATTCGTCAGAACAAGTCACGCTTTTCTCCACAGATACTATATCTGAAGCTTCAACAGGCGACTCTGCATCTGACGGGGTAGAACTGGTTTCTTTCCGAGAACTCGTTCCTGAAATCAACGATACCGGCTACTTGACGCACGCTATCTTTGCCTATCCCGCGAAATTCATCCCTCAAATTGTCCGTTACGCAATTAACACCTACACAAAAGAGGGAAATTGGATCGTAGATCCATTCGCAGGATCGGGAACAGTGGGGGTTGAAGCGTATCTGTGCCAACGCAACGCCTTTCTCCTCGATCTCAACCTACTCCTGAACCACATTATGCCACTTAAGGTCTATAGTGGAAAAGAGAGGTTGCACGAAACGGATTTGTACAAACTACTGGAGGGTATGAAAGATAGCAAGCATCAGTTTACACCTACTTGGTCAAACGTTGATTACTGGTACGCTTCCGAAATCTTAGAGGTTTTATCACATTATTGGGGTTTCGTCAATAACACGGACAGTGGGATCTATTCCAGTGTTATTAAATCAGCGTTGTTGAAGGTCAGCAAACGTTTTTCCTATACAGAAGACAGGACCCCTAAACTTGCCAGGTCCAAGCGGAAGTTGAAAGCCATAGAGAAGCTGCTCAAGGAAAATTGGAAAGAACAGTTAGATGAGATGATTCACAGCCTCTCCTTAAAGACGTTAAAAAGTCTCAACGACTTCGTTATGTACACGCAACAACATCAAAATAAGGTTACTTCAGAAATACACTGGCAGGGCGGTGTAGATTCGTCTTACACGACTGTGCCGCAAGTGTGTGATGCCCTAATAACATCACCCCCGTACCTTCAAGCGCAAGAATACATCCGCTCGACGAAGATGGAACTGTTCTGGTTAGGACACACCGAGGAAGAGATTCGGGAATTATCGAGGTTTGAAATCCCTTATCGAAAGGCAGATCGCGTGATTCAAACCGAAACGTTGGATAAAATCAGGAAAATGCTTACTCGCGACGACCTCCGAAAACGGCTTGATTCCTATTTCTGCCATACAATCAACGCTCTCGAAAATGCGATGCATCAGCTGAAACCGAACGCGGCTGCCTGCATCTTCGTCGGCAATCCAAGGATTGACGGCATAACCGTTGAATTATGGAGGATATTAACGGAGTATTTTACGGAACGGGGATTTGTGTTCGAGAAGGTTTACGAAGATCGCATCCAAACACGGAAACTCTTCGGTGCGAGGAAAAACAAGAACCCGGACGGAATGAAGTCGGAATTTCTATTGATTTTGAGGAAGGGCGCTACCGATCAAACATTTGCTCGGCAGTGCGAACCTGCTCCTGGAGGTAAGGAACGTCCTTTGCGCGCTCCAAAAAAATCTCCAGATAGCGACGCATCATAAGTGTATCACCATTTTTTCGATACGCTTCCGCGACACGATAGTACGCCTCCGCATCGCTGTCATCAAGAGATAAACCCCTTTCGTATGATTGGATAGCGCTAAGGAACTCTTCGGTCTCCTCGTAAGCGAGACCAAGATTAAAATAGACATCAGCGTCCCCGGGTTCTATTTCAAGCGCTGCCTCATAATATTGAATTGCTTCCTGATACATTTCGCGCTGGAGATGTGCATCTGCAAGGTTGTTATAGGCATCAACAAAAGTTGGATCTGACTCAATTGCGTTGCGAAAAGCGGTAAGTGCCTCTTCAAATCGGTCTGTCATATCGTAAGCATAGCCGAGGTTGTTATAGAAGGCAGGGTTTCCGGGTCCGAATTCAAGTGCAGCGAGGAACATATCAATAGCAAGGACATATAAGCCGAGATCTATATAAACCAAACCGAGATTGTTATAGGCATGTTCGTGTTGATCATCAAGTGCGATAGCCCCCTGAAAAGCATCGATCGCGTTCTCATACTCACCCAATTCGCGATAAGCTTTTCCGAGTTGGATATAACCCTCGGCATCCGTCGGATTGAGTACCTGCCCCATTCTGAGCCTTACGACATCACGCTGCAGTTCCCGTGTCTGTTGTTGGGTCTGATCCGACGGGTTACAGCATGTAAATGAAAGAAAGACGAATAATAAGGAGAGATATCTATGATTATTGATACACATACACATTTTTATGACCCAACGCGACCAGAAGGAGTGCCGTGGCCTAACTCCAACGACGAAGTTCTCTATCGGCGTGTCATGCCCGAAGACTACAAAACACTCGCAGTCCCCGAAGGCGTAACAGGCACCGTTGTCGTTGAAGCAAGCAAATGGCTTGAAGATAACCAGTGGATTCTCGACCTCGCTGTAGAAGAGCCCTTCATTGTGGGGTTCGTAGGACATTTGGAACCCACAACCGATTTCGAGGCTAATCTAAACCGATTTTCTGCGAATCCGCTCTTCCGCGGAATCCGACTCGGCGGAGGACACCTACAGGCAATCGGAGACCGAACCTTCTTGGCAAGTATTGAGAAATTAGCAGCGAAAGAACTTACCTTGGATCTGCTAATTAACCCCGAAGCCCTATTAATCCTACCTACTCTGGTTGAACACACACCGAAGATGCACATCGTCATCAATCATATTGCCGGTGCAAGAATATCGGAGCAACCTCCCGACCCATCGTGGGTTTCGGCGATCCGCGAAGTAGCACGCTATCCCAACATCTACTGCAAGGTCTCAGGATTAGCAGAACACACAGGACAGATCCCTGCCCCTACGGACGTCGCCTATTACACCCCAACGGTCGACGTCCTATGGGATGCCTTTGGTGAAGACAGGCTCATCTATGGGAGTAACTGGCCCGTCTCTGAACGCTTCGCACCCTATAAAGTCGTCCAACAGATCGTGAACGACTACTTCAGCGCGAAAGGCGATGCAGTCAAGGCGAAATTCTTTTGGCAGAATGCCAAGGCAGCATATCAGTTTTAAGGTCTGTCAGTTGTCAGCATATAGCGGTTAGTTTGGTGGGCGAGGGGACCTCGCCCCTACAAATACCTAAAAGCGAACGCAGTGAGCGTGCTAATTGCTAATTGCCAAAAGTGAACGCAGCGAACGTACTGACAACTACTAAGCCACCCAACGGATGAACTCGCCAGCTGGTTGCCGTTTCGGTGCGCCGATGTCGGCTGGGTAACCGGTGTAGAAGAAGCCGATAATGTACTCTTGCGAAGAGTCAATTCCGAGCAACTGGTAGGTTTGCTCTTCCAGCGTGATCCTACCCGTGCTCCACTGCATTCCAACGCCAGCATCCCACGCAGCGAGTTGGACGTTCTGCATTGCACAGCAAGCAGCAGCATAATCTTCGCGTCTGCGTTGTTCATCACCTTCTTGTACACATGAAACAGCGATAATCGTCGGCTTAGACATAAACTTCTCGTAAGCCAACTCACCGATTTTGGCGAGATTCTCGGCATCAACGTGATCAGGGGTATCCTCAATCTTAATATCGCGGTAGCGGTCTGCAAGGGTCAACTTCGTTTTCTCGCCAATCACGATAAAACGCCACGGCTCGGTAACATGGTGATTCGGTGCCCATATTCCGTAGCTGAAAACCTGTTCAATCACATCGTTTGGCACCGGTTCCGGTTTGAACTTAAAAATCGTGCGTCTTTCAAGAATCGCATCTTTAACATCCATACGTTAGATCCTCCTTATGGAATTGAATTATACTCTATTG
>JAPPNJ010000053.1 GCA_028818705.1 Candidatus Poribacteria bacterium | reverse complement strand
TAATAGATCGATGAGGATATATCAACTCATTTTCTAATTTTGCGTAAGTCCTATAAATGAGGTTTCAGAAAATATTTCGGTAATTTCATAACCTTCTGTGGGGGATGCCCAAACTTGTTTGGGCCCGTCCCTACTCCCCGAACAAGTTCGGGCATCCGGATATTGGGGTATTACCGAATTAATAAATTAATCTTCATAAAGATTGTACTACAACTGGCAACTTATACCATTTCTGAAGGATTTTTTCTCATTAACGAAAACCGGTTCGTAGGGGCGAGGAATGTAATACAAGGAATGGATTTAGTCTATTTAAAGACTAAATCCCCTCGCCCGTCCAAGCCATAGGAAACCTCATAGCATTTCAAAATCTCTAAATACGAATTTATTTTTCAGATTTGGTATTAGGTTATGATAGAAAAAGAATTTAGAAATGAAAATCCCCCCGGTAAGATTATTGTCCTTATGTTGTTTGTTGTTTCTCTTTTGGGCGGCGGGTCGTTGGCAGTTAAAATCGGTTTGCAAGGTTTTCCACCGCTGAAAATGGCGCTTTTTCGTTGTATGCTGGGCGTTATCGCTGTTGGAGCGATAGGATTCTACTATGGAATGTCGATGCGATTGCGCTTTGAGGAATTGCGTCGATTACTCCTGATGGCAGCACTCTACACGTTGCATACAATCACGCTGAATGTCGGTACCTAACTGACGACAGCCTCTCGATCCACCATTTTTTTCACCCTTTACCCAGTTTTTACTGTCCTATTCGGGCATTTCTGGCTCCCAGATGATCGCCTCTCTGTTAGAAAGATATTAGGGATTTTCGCCGCTTTTTGCGGGGTCCTTGTCGCCCTCGCCCCGAACCTACAGGGAGGGAATGGCACGGAATACCTCATTGGTGACCTGATCGTGATACTCGCCGCGTGCTTTTTGGCACTCCGCGTTACGCTAACAAAGGTATTCGTCCAAGACATCTATCCTTACCGATTACTTGTTTGGGTATTGGGTTTAAACATTCCGATTTTTCTGGTCTTAAGTTATCTCTTTGAAGGTGCGCAGTCAATAGAGTGGACATTGGCAAGCGGTGGCGCATTGATCTACCAAGGGTGGATTATCACTGGCTTCTGCTTTTTAGCGTTGACCTGGACGCTAAGAACATATAAGGCAAGCAAACTGGTCGTCTTTTCTTTTTTGATGCCGGTGTCGGGTGTCTTGTTTAGCAACCTGTTCTTAGGCGATGCGCTAACTGTCAGCGTATTGGTGGGCACTGGATTAGTGGCAGCAGGGATCTATTTAGTCAATCTACAGCGTTAAAGCGTAACTGAAGACATCCTATTTCGGCTTCAAGCGTTCAAGCCGAGCCGTTGTCCAGCGGTTGTCAACTTCTTGATAATCTGTTTAACGAGTTGACTGACGCGTCCTTTTGAAAGATTCAAGACGCTGGCAATCTCATGATTTTGCCAATCTTCGCGGAGGTAGGTGAAAACTTTTTGTTCACCAGGGGTGAGGATGTTCAAGATGTCCGGGAGCGCGGACGCAAAACTGAGATCTTCAGCGAGTCGGTCTTCAAAGTCAGCCTGTGGGTCGGGAAATTGCAAAATCGACCCGGCAGCGGTCTCCCACGTCTCATTTACGGGAACATAGGACGTCGGCACTTCCCGTAGGTTTTGTTTGATCTTCCGTTTCTTCGCATCCATGAGGGCACCGCAGATGCGCACACGGATAAAGCTTCTGAAACTCGCACCACTTTCATGCACCGGATTGAACTTTGGTCCCTTATCAATGAGTGTCAGGGCAGCAACTTGAAACAGATCCTCTTCGAGGTCAGGGCGTTTCGGCGGCGTCTGGCTCATACACGTCGCACAGTGGCTGAGATCCGGGAAAAAAGATTTTACTGTGTCATTATCTGCCTTAAAGAAACCTTGATGGTCGTAAGATGGACATTTAACGCCTATCGATTGACATTTTAAAGTCATCCGCTTACCCTCCGTTTCCGGCGGCATACCGACTGGTATGCACGCCGAGGACGCAAGCTATTAGATTCTCAAGAACACCGGCAACGATTTATACCATTTCTGAAGGATTTTTTCTCATTAACGAAAACCGGTTCGTAGGGGCGAGGTCCCCTCGGCCGTCCAAGCCATAGGAAACCTCATAGCATTTCAAAATCTCTAAATGCGAATTTATTTTTCAGATTTGGTATTAGAAACACGCTGCTGCCGCAACGCCACGCCGCTATCGCCAGTCATCTGTGTTTTCAGGGTGGCACCATCGGCAGGTGCTTCGAGACACCGTTGATCCGCTGCACCGTCGGTGCCAACGCCAAGACAGCAGCGTCCGCCGTCTGAAAACACTGAAAAACATTCACCAGCCGCGTCAAAACAAGCAAGTTCTTGATATGTTTGCCAACATTGATCAGTCCGATACGCGTTCCCTTCTGTGAGGCGTTGGTGTGCGCATTCAGCAGCATACCCAACGCCGAGGAATCTATCTTACGGATCTCTGTGAAATCTATAAGCAGATAAGGTGTATTAGCGTCATCTATCCACAATGCCAGCTTTTCTCGCAACACCGAGATCCCAGGACCCGTGATTTTTCCGCGAGGTTCCAAAATCGGAATGCCACGTTTCAGGGTTGTCGTAATTTCCATAACGCCTCTCCTTGTTTTTGAACCGTTGAAACATATCTGTTTGTCAACATTCAGGCGCATTAATAAAAACGTCTCTCTTAATTATAGAAACTACAGCGAAAAAGTTTAGGGTTATTTTTCTCAGTTCAATCTGTCTTGAATCTGTAATAGCAATTCACATATTGCAATTCGCAGATCGCAAAGCGCGAAAAGGAACGAAGTCCCGACCAAATTACGAGTGTTACAAACAATTATAGCACACAAGAAAGCATGATGTCTAATTTTGTTTTTTCAAGCCCACCCACGTTTTATCAATCTCTGTATTCTGTTTCCATTTAACAGTTCATTGAGGGGTGTTCCTGTACCCCTCCAAGTTTTTAAAATCACAGCAGAGACACATACCAAGGAGCACAAGAGCGAAGGGTAAGCCGGCTAACCGACACCTATCCTGTAAATCTTTGAATCCCAATAACATCGGCTTTTCTGGTCTCAAAAATTTGACGAAAAATTGGATTTTCGATGTTATATGCTTTATGATTCTTTTAATTTTGGCTTATTTACGCAATTATAAGTATAATTTTACTACATATTAAGCACACGATATAATAATTTTATATTTGTATAGCCTAAGTTATCACTTTTATAGCACAGAACAAAAAATCCGATAAGATTATAAAGTATAATGCACCTTTCAAGCAAAATTAACAACTATTGTGGAAAGAATTTGATTTTTTTTCAAAATATCATATAATCCATAGTTAGATATAGGCGTTATTATTTTATATTTAAATGATAATAAAAAATTGACTTTTCATAACCAGAACCTAATGCGTAAGGCAGTCTGTTCTGAAGATGAGATAATTGGAAATTTCAAAGACAGATAGGAAGGTTTTATCAAATGAACAACCAAGCGATTACCGATTTGACACTTTTTGTTTAAGGAAGAAAGGAGGACTTTCAGATGAATCAAAGTTACGAACACGCCGGGAAACCCCTTACCCTGAAGATAGCAAAAGAACTCGTCATAGAGATGTTCTCAGGCAAAACAGGCGTCCAGAAAAAGGAACTGAAGCGCGTTGTGGATGAAATGCACATCAAGCGTGGTGGAAGTCTATCGACGAATGAAATGCATCCTGTCTCGGCTGCCCTAAGCGTAATGAAGAAGCAAGGACTTGCCAACAATCCGTCTCGCGGGGAGTGGTCTATATTTTCAACCCCCAGTGCCCCTCCAAAGAATCTTTTTGATGCAGATGCCGTCCGGACGCTTGGTAAGGGCAAAAATTCTGTCTGCCTCTGCTATTATCCAGCCTATCGGTGTCTGGCGGAATCCGAAGGCAAGGAGTTTTGGGCATGCAAGATTGGTAGCGTTGAAACACAAGCACCCAGCGAAATGCCAGAACTTCTGGAGCTTCGTCTTGTCCTTAGAACAGATGATGCGGAAAATCTGGAGCAGCTCCTCCACAATATCCTAAAGTTCCGGGGGAAACAGATAGCGGAGGTCCCTGGAAAAGAGTGGTTCATGACTTCTCCGAGTGAAGTCGAAGACATTTATAAAATGATTGTAAAAAATGCTGACTCACATTGAAAGATGTAAACCTGAAAATATTTTAGTGGTTAGAACAAACACTGGATTGAATTGTTACAAGATATCACCTCTAAATTGAGGTGTTTTTTCAAAGCACGCAAGGAAAAAATAACATGCTTACGAACTACTGGATTTCTGTGATTGGCGTTAATGCCGAAAATGGCGCACACCCGTCAACACCATCGCCATCCCGTAAGCGTTCGCAGCTGCAATCACAGGTTCGTCATTGACAGAGCCGCCGGGCTGAATAATGGCACTGATACCCGCTTCACCAGCAATCTCAACACCGTCTGGGAATGGGAAGTAGGCATCCGAGGCTAACACCGCCCCTTTCGCCTTTTCCCCCGCCTTTCGGATAGCGATAATGGTGGAATCCACTCGGCTCATCTGTCCGGCACCGATGCCGATACTCTGTGTCCCTTGGGCAAGCAAGATACAGTTGGATTTGACGTGTTTGCACGCCTTCCACGCAAAAAGTAGAGATTCCATCTCTGCGTCTGTCGGGGCACGCTGAGTAGCAACCTTTAGAGCATCAGCACTCAATTCGTGGAGGTCTGGGTCTTGAACCAGCACACCACCCGTGACGTTGCGAACTTGCAAGACTCGCTCCGTAGACGAGAGCGGTCCTGTTTCCAGAATCGGACGGCGTTTAACGCGAGATAAGGCACGCAACGCTTTTTCAGTGTAACTCGGGGCTATAATCGCATCGATTTTGATGCCTTCTTTCGCCGCTGCTCGAATCGTATTCGCTGTCTGAATTGTCACGCTGCGGTTTAACCCAACAATCGAACCGAAAGCAGAAGTGTGATCGCATGCCAGCGCCTTTGTGAAAGCATCTTGTCCGTTGTCGCCAATCGCGAGTCCACACGGGTTGTTATGTTTGATGATGGCGCACGCAGGTTGCGCGAAGTCCTTGACGATTTCTAAGGCGGCTTCCAAATCGAGGATATTGTTAAAGGAGAGCGGTTGCCCACTCAGTTGGTTTGCCCATGCCGCGCACGCCCCAGGTTCGGTTTCGGTTTTGTAGAAAGCGGCGCGTTGATGTGGATTTTCGCCGTAGCGGAGTGTCCGTTCTTTCTTGAAATGGAGCGTCAGGTCCGGCGCGAATCCGTCTGATCCGGACCCCACGTTGGCAAGATAGGTGGAGATTGCAGCGTCGTATTGTGCTGTATGAACAAACGCTGCGCTGGCAAGTTCAAATCGTCTCTCTTCCGAAAGGCAACCGTCATTAGCGTCTAAGTCGGCGATGATCTGTGGATATTGGCTTGGATCTGTGAGAACGGCGGTATGCCGGTAATTTTTCGCTCCGGCGCGAATCATCGTTGGACCGCCGATATCGATGTTCTCAATCGCTTCAGGAAGTGTCACGTCCGGTTTGGCGACGGTTGCTTCAAACGGATAGAGGTTACAGATCACCATGTCAATAGGGTTTATGCCCTGTGCCTCCGCCTGTCTGCTGTGTGCTGTCCTATCCCATTCAGCGAGAAGTCCGCCATGAATTTTCGGATGCAGGGTCTTAACCCGACCGTCCAGCATTTCAGGAAAACCCGTGTAGTCAGAGACATCGAGGATGTCAATTCCAGCGTCTCGGAGGTGTCGAGCCGTGCCACCGGTAGAGAGGATCTCTACACCATGTTGTGCAAGGGCAGTTGTTATTTCCAAAAGGTTCGTTTTATCGTAGACGCTGATCAAAGCGCGCTTTATTTTTTTCATACTTCCTCATATTTTTCTGACGACGGGTGGGAATGGTTATACTTAACCCAACTTGCCACCTATGTAACCCAAGTTGCTACTTACGAGATTTTAGGCGCGCAGCTACCGTTTTTCATTGAAATCGGTCATGATGCGTAGGCATTTTGTAGCGCAAACTGTTAGTTTGCGTCCGAGGCTGCACAACCTCGGTGAAGTCCATACGGACTTCATACAGTTGATTAGGTTATGCTACAAACTGGCAACTCGCGTTACTTAATAGACTTTGCTCCGGTGTCCGACTTCGTGGACAGTCACCACTCTTGTCCGCCTATCAAAATTTTTTAAAGTCAGACCACGTATCGTGGGAATCCGAACCCGTCATTCGCGACGTGACTTCGCGCTGGGATTTGCGAGCGGTTCGGTATAATCAGGTCCATCTCTGATGTATTTTCAATGACGGTTCCATCCCCGATCCGCACCTCATCACCGATATAAATTTTTCCGGGATGTTCTGCAGCGCCGCGGATAGTCCCGATAATGACTGACGACCCGATACGGCACCGCTGCTCAATTTCAACAAACCCGTAAATTTCAGTATTTGTACCGACGGAGGAGTAATCAGCAATCTGGACGGGACCGAGCAAACTCGTATCTGTACCGATCTCAACAAAATCGCCGATGACAGGATGCCGTTGTTTGACTTTGACGCTCAAACCACCGAGCGTGCAAGGGTAGATAACACATCCAGAACCTATAATTCCTGTTTGACCAGTAGTTACACCGCGATGCGGGTGTTCTAAGAAATTGGCATCGCCTATTTGTGTCTCCGGGTGCAAATCGGCTTGATAGTAGCGTCCAGCGAGTTCCGATATGGCACGTGGCAACAATGGAACAGGGACTCTCTGGATGGCTGGACTCTCCTCGAGCGGTTCGGTTTGCGTCAAGGCATGTGCCACATCGTGGTAAAAGAGGATCCGCCAACCTGGATAAGTGCTACCCACCAGTTGGAGTTGATAGTCCAAAACGGAAGTGAGATTCAAAGTGCCGAGAAAATCTTGATACGGTTCAAAAGTCCGTTCTTGGATTGCCACGTCAATTTGGGAACGAAAATCCAAGGCAGCGATTTTTTCTCGCGAGATGCCTGTGTGGAGAAGATACGCATCCCAGACGGCTGGGTCTTTGAGAGAGGCGAAGCGATTCCAGAGCGCTCGGCTTTTAAGCCGTGGGAGTTCCCAGAGGAGCGAAAAGGCAGTTTCAAGGGCAGCACCCAGGTATGTTTCGTCTGTAACCGCTAAAAAAGATTGCGCTACCATGGCATACAACTGATCTGCCACCTCTTCAATCGCCTCTGAGAGCCCTTGGTTCTGATGGTGGAGATGGGGCGCATTGTGCGATCCGGGTGCCACACATTCTAACAGGTTGCCAAGCACGGTTTCGAGGGTATCCCTATTGACAAACCCGCGTCCAGAACGTTGTGCCAAGCCCTCACGACTTGTGCGATCAATACGGAGAACATCCAGTTCCGCGTTGCTATAGATAGGCTGAAGCCGCTCCAACGTTTGGTTCAACAGCGGCTTCTTTCGCGCTTCATACGAGATATCAAAAAGCGTGGTTTCAGTCATTTTTTTATAGGTATCGGTTATCGGCCACTCGCTTGTGGTAGGCAAAACGTTGATAACTGCCATGTCCACTACCGACGACAGAAAAGACAGCATCGCGCAGCCTACCCTGACAACCGATGGCCATTCTATTGTGTAAAAATTTCTTGGGCAGCACTAACGCCTGCACCGAGGGGGATAGCGTGACCAATTTCCACTAAGCCCCGTTCAAAGGCGGAAATAGCGACGATAACATCGTTTTCATTCATCCAACCGAGGTGTGCGATTCGCACAATTTTACCACTTAACTGACTCTGACCTCCGGCATAGGTGATACCGTATGTGTCGCGCATCAGATTGATAAGTGCTTTTCCATCAATCCCTTCCGGCAATCGGATTGAGGTCAGCGTATTCGCAGGAGATGCCGCGAATAAAGGTAGCCCTAATGCCTTAATAGCGCTTCGCGTTGCGAGTGCCAAACGGTTGTGTCGATCAATAGTGTGCTGGATACCCTCCGCACAGATGCGGTTCAGAGCCTGCTGCAGTGCCGTAAGCAGTGTCACCGCTGGTGTATACGGGACAGAGCCTTCCAATCCACTTTCATACGCCTTGCGGAAGTCTAAGTAATACTTTGGAAGATCAGAACGCTCAACTGCGTCCCATGCACGCTGATTGACCGCAGCAAACGCCAGACCCGGTGGGGTCATCAACCCTTTCTGTGAGCAGGAGACAACAACGTCCACACCCCAATTGTCCATCTGTAGATCGTCTGCACCGAGTGCGCTCACGGCATCAACAACCAAAAGCGTCGGGCGAATTCGGGTCAGACGTGCCAACGCTTCAATGTCGTGCAAAACACCCGTTGATGTCTCGCAAAGCGTTGCGAAAACTGCCTTCACATCAGTGTGTTCTGCTAAGGCAGATGCCACTATATCAGGTTCAACAGAATTTCCCCATGTTACATCAATCGGAATAACTTCGATGCCGTAGGTGGCGCAAATTTCACCCCACCGTTCCCCAAATTTACCACTCCGAATCACAATTGCTTTTTCACCACGAGACAAAAGATTCGAGACCGCCCCTTCCATAGCACCAGTTCCAGATGATGTCAGGAAAAGAACATCGTTTTCGGTCTGGAAAACGTGTTTAAGTTTTTCGAGTACGTCTTTAATTAAGGCTGCAGTAGCGTTGCTGCGGTGGTAATCAATCGGTTGTGCCATTGCTAACAACGCTTCAGGAGGGATTGGCGTGGGACCGGGTGTAAAAAGTAGATTCTTTTTCATGTAATTTTTGTAGTAGTACTCAGTTGTCAGTACGATTTTTCTGCGAAAAACCTTCTATGGTAGACGCTATAATTACTTAGACACCTCTTTTGTAGCGCAAACTGTTAGTTTGCGTACCAACCTTCCACAAACGCTCACTATGAGGCAAATTTGTGCTACAAGTGTCCATATATTTTTACGACTTACCATAGTTTTCAGAAAGAGAGTTGAGATAATCCCAAAACCTCTTAACTGAGTCCTGACAACTATACCTCTGATAACTGTTAACTGACCACTATTATAGTAAAACTTAAAATTAAAAAGACACTTCAACAACCTTGAAGGACTCGACACGCCGTAGGGGCGAGGTCCCCTCGCCCGTTGTGTAATGTTTCATTAATTTTAAACCTCACTATAAATTAGGCAGTGTTAACAGCTACAACCGTTTTGCCTTCAACGTTAACAACAACCCACTCTTGGTCGAGAAGTTCACACAGACCTATAACCGCAGCGCGTTGCGAAGTGCTATCCATCGGCACTTCAATCGTGAGCGTGGCGAATTCTTCTTTTTGTATTTCGCCTTCTTTGTCGAATTTCATTGGGGTAATCTGAATCTTTTTCAATTTTGCATCCATATTTTTTCCTTTATTTTTATTAGCAGTCAGCAGGGGGGTTATCGTTTAAGAACGCCTCTTTGCTGATTGCTGACAGCCATACTATACGTTAGCCATGAACGATGCGATATCAATACATTCCCCGTTGCGTCGGGAAGACTCCCAACCTGCCAAAATAGGGGCTAAAGAGAAAAGCCCATCGTCATAATCGCTTAGCAGAAGGCTTGTGTCTCCAGATTGAACGGCGCGGATAAAAGTTTTGTCTTGTTCCAACCACGGATCGAATGCATCCGCTTCGTAAAGCACTTCACCATTTACTACAATCTTGTCGTACCCATGGATTTCAAGGCAACCGCCTTCGTAGAAGATAGTGAACCGCGGTTCGTCTTTCGGACCTGAACCCGCCGCGACGAAGTTGAGTGTCATCGTAGCGCCGTTCTCAAAGCAGTAATTGAAACTCGTAGACAGCGCATTCGCGTAAGCGGGACGTTCACAATAAAAGGCTTGGGATTTGACAACGTTCAACCCCGTCATAAAACGGGTGTAATCCGTTGCATGAACACCCCAATCAAGAGCCTGTCCCCCAGATTTATCCATCTCTTCCCACCATGTTTTAGGGCCACCCGCCGTTAAAGGGGGCAAACCGCCGAAGCCCTGAAATCGGACATGGACAATCTCTTTGTCGGTCAAATATTGACGGGCTTCTTGGAAGATTGGACGATACCGTTCGCGAAACCCAACGGTGCTGATAACGCCTGCTTGCTGAATGGCATTGTTGATTCGGTGGGCAACCTGCATTGTAAGTGCTTGTGGCTTTTCACTGAAAATGTGGATGCCTTTTTGCGCAGCGGTTACTTCGACATCGGTTCGCACGTATGCCGGTACGATAGAGTATAACACGTCGATTGTTTCGGTGTCAAGCATTTCGTATGCGTCTTGATAGACACACGGAATCTTGAAACCGGTCGCGGTTTCCTGTGCAGCTGATCGGTTGCTATCACACACAGCGACAATATCTACCGCCCCTTTTTCGGAAGTCGTCTGCAGGACGTTTGGGATTCGGGTTCGGTTCGCAAAGTTTCCACATCCATAAAAAGCGACGCGCACGGGCGATGTTGTTGACACAATAGATAATCTCCAAATCAATTTTTAAATTAAACCTGGTTACCCTTCACGCCACGGGGGAACCGTCCATGTGTTGAACCATTCCCATTTCCAGAGAACCTGTTTCTCTGGCATTTCTACTTCATACTCTACACCCGCGGTGAAGGGGAGAAGGTGTGTTCTGTCTCCTACTATTTCGCGAATTGCTTCAATAAACGCCATTTCATCGGTGACGTTTGGGGGCCAATGCCCCGCGGGTATTGGGTCGGATTTCCGGTCGGTTCGATAATGCGTCGGTATCATGAAGCGCGGTTGGATGAGTTCTAAGAGTTCTATGAGTCGGGACGCAAGTCCTTCGCCGAGACCGAGTTTCATGTGAATTAAGAAATCTACCTTGCCTTGAAGATTCGCCAACGCTGGATAGGGTTCGTGCAAGTCACCAGTGTGGAAGACAGAGACATTCTTTGCGGTATGTGTTATTAGATAACCGTTTGTTGGGATGTCTGGTGTTTGGTTTTCGCCGCTTTCTACCGTCTCGATCCGAATATCCCCAAGATCAAGTGTGTCTGAACCTCGAAACGCCCGCGACGTGCCTTGATTTTCGTTGAGATGTTTGGGATAAAGGACTTGGACCTTGTCAGCAGGGATATGCTTGGTTATCGGTAGGTCGCGTTCAAATGCGGCATCGCCGTATTTCTCAGCAATAGGTTCTGCTGGCGTCATGCAGCCAGAGTTGACAATTAACTTTTTAAAGCGCTCACCACAACACAACTTCCGCAGGGTTACAGGATGGCAGTGATCAAAGTGTTCGTGAGAAATAAAAATATAGTCGTATATCGGTTCAGCATTTGCCAAGTTTTCATTGAACAGGTATGGGTCAAATGCGATGTTGATGTCCCCAAAGCGTACATCAAATGCGCCACATCCCCACCATCTCAAAAATATGTTATCCATTTGGTTATAAGTTATTGGTTGTTAGTTGTTGGTAAAGAGAGGTCTGATTTAATCAGGAATCTCTTACTGACCGCTGACTGCTGAGAGGTCGGGGAATGCCACACGGCATTCATACCCGGTAAAGCCTTTATAGGCTTTATACCGTTGATTCTGATTTGAAGCCACCGTCCTAACAGCCATCTGCTACTTCATTAACCACATTTTCCGGACAGTATGGGTATCGCCAGCTCGGAACTCATAGAAATAGATACCACTGGCAACGGTTTCCCCTTCTCGATTTTTGCCGTCCCAATAGAGCGTTCTTTCACCGCGAGGTTGGTATCCGAGATTAAATTCCCGGATCAGAACACCGTTTTGTGCATAGATTGAGATTGAGACATCACTGGATTCAAAAAGGCGGTATGGAATCCATGTTTCTGGATTAAATGGATTCGGGTAGTTCTGAAGGACTTCAGCAGCTTTTATCTTTCCCCATGTTGTGTACTGCTTTTCGTGAGGTTCAACCGCTACTGTTACCTGATCTGCCTCGGTAAAGATGTAGGCATCTCCATGAAAGTCGAGTTGATAAGTTTCGACAATTCCAGAAGGCCAGGTCAAGGTTATAGTCCCGCTCTGATCGTCACGGGGAAGACCGAATTCAAGTTCTGGACTATCACTACCCAAAAATCCTGTGCCGCAGATCAATTCTTGGGTCTGAATATGATCACCTATTGCGACTGCTACTCGTGTTCCAACGCCATCGCGGTTGCTTTCTGTGCCACGGAGCCGAATCTTGATGCTTCGATTGTCAGCGTTGACATCGTTCTGAAGGAGTGTATTGCTGATGTTGTTGACAATATAAAAATCGACATCGCCATCGTTATCAAAATCACCAGCAGTCGCACCCCGTCCGACAGCATCGATAGTGACGTTAAGCGCATCGGCACGGTCTACAAACCGTCCGTTCTGATTGTGATAAAGACGGTTGCGATTGGTTTTCTGGGAATTATCAACATCGCCGTTAACAACGTAAAGATCGCGCCAACCATCGTTGTCGTAGTCAATAAAGCTGGCGTACCAACCTACGCCTTCGTTTGCAACGCCAGCAGTTTCAGCAACGTTCGTGAAGGTGCCATCGCTATTATTGCGCCAGAGGAGATCTGCATCATAATTCGTGATGAAGAGATCCAGGTCTGTGTCGTTATCGTAATCTCCGACACAAAGCCCCATTGCGCCTGTCGGTTTTCCGTTGATTTGGGTCACAATGCCGGATTGCTCTGAGACGTCTTGAAATGTTCCATCACCCCTGTTGTGATAGAGTTTATCAGGTCCGTGGTCGTTCGCAACAAAGAGGTCAGCCCATGTATCGCCATCGTAGTCAAAGAAAATAGCACCCCAAGCGATTCCATCATCTGCAATACCGGCAGTGTCGGTGGTTTCTTCAAAGGTGCCATCCCGTTGGTTTCGATAAAGGACGTTGGTTTTTGGCGCCGGGTTTGGGTTTAAGAGGGATGGTGCTCGTCCCCAATTTGCGATATAGATGTCGAGCCAGCCGTCATGATCGTAGTCAGCAATGGCGGGGTTGGTGCCGTGTTTCTCGTCGGCGACCCCTGCCAAGTGTGTCACATCAGTGAATGTACCATCGCCGTTATTCTCAAAGAGGTAGTTTGGACCGGCACAAGTTACATAGAGATCGCTCCAACCGTCATTGTTATAGTCAAACCAGACACATCCACGCCCCCTTGGTGTATTTGCGACGCCTGCTTTTGCCGCGACATCTGTGAATGTGCCATCGCCGTTATTGTGATAAAGCGCGTTGGGTAATCCACCATCGCCGACAACAAAAATATCGAGCCAGCAACCATCGTCATCGTAGTCTGCAGCAGCAGTCCCAGGACCTAACCAAGCCCCGGATTCCGCGTCGACAGGAACTTCACGTTGATGGACGTTTGCAGTGAGACTAACATCTGTGAAGGTAGACGCCCCTAAGGTAGAGATTCCAAAGAGCGTCATAAAAATAATCAGACGGTACCGCATAAACATTATCCGTTGCTAATATTGGGTCTTTACTGCTGCCCAAGTTGTGGTCGCTTTACCGCCCGGTTCGACTGGGAAAGGATTCAAATTGTCGTTAAAATATTCGTATTCGACCTCTAAGTTTCCAGCCCCGGCAGCAACACCGGCATAAACACCGAGCCATAAAGGGGGCGTGAGTTTGAATTCTGTTACACCAATTTCGAGCCAATCCTCATTTTCCTTGGTTTTATACCAAGCACTGTACTCGTCTCCATCTTTGGCGAGTCGGAGAAACAGTTCGGTTTCCCCGAATTCAGGGGTAAACCCAGCGTTTCCTGTTAAACCGTTGCCACCTTCGTTCTGCTTAGTTTGATATTGGATCTGCCCTTTTGCCGCTGCGTCGCGAGACCAGAATTTGATAGTGACCCAATTGTCGTCCTTTGGACTCTTCACGACGAGTCCATTGACCCCGGAACTGGTATCCCATCTGGCGAAGAAGTGGGTCTCGACATCGAATATATCTGTGTCAGTTTCCTGATACAGGAAATGAGACATATCGTTTGCCCAGAGATTTCGATTGGGTTCGCTGTCAATATACAGAAAATTATCACGGGTTTCGCCAACATCCCATTTAGGTGGTTCGTTTTGCCATTCCCAGTTGGGATTCTGCAATTTCCCCTTTTCAAACGGGTCGCCGAACGAGTCGTCTGCGGCGGTCGCTATGCCTCCGAAAAGGAGCATGAACAGGCATACACTGGTACTATACTTGACAATTTGGCTAAAGCCAAATATTAAATATCGAATTTTCATAAGTTTATTTTCTATCCTCCTACCTTCAATTTTAAAACAAATTGTCGGTGTTGTCAATACGAATCAAATTCTGAGCAGCAGTCAATCCCGTTTGATCCCCACGACTACATTTTCGGATGACACGTCCTCCGGTATGACCACGAAAATCTTTCCAGATTCAGAACTTCCGCTCTGTTTTTCCAGATACTGCGTTATTTCGTTCTCATCAAGGAAAATTGCACCGTCTGCAGTCGATTCAGGTAGCGGTGTCCGTTCGGAGCCAAACTTTCGGATCCATTTGAAGATGGTACTCGGTGACACCGAGAACATGCGCGCGATAGTGCTTATGGAAATCCCGCGGCAGTATAGAAAAACTGCTAAGGCTCTCTGCCATGGCGGTCTCCCGCGGGTTGTCAGACGGGTGAACTGAAAACCACAGGCTTTACACTTATAGCGTTGACTTCCTCGAGCTTTCCCATTTTTGACGACATCTTCCCGTTTGCAGCGCGGGCAATTCATCGCCGTGTCCCTCTCTTTCAGAATATAATACGAGAAAGTATACCATAAAAGCGTTGGATGCGCAATACGTTGCATTTTAATTTAATCTTACTCACAGCTGTGAAGGAGATGTCTTGATGGAAGCCCGAATTTATTCGGGATAGCACACTTGCCCCGAACAAGTTTGGGCATCCGAGCAGAAATTGCTGGAAAACTAAATGACCCTACCAATTTTCACTTGCTATTTTTTTCATGCATGGTATATTATATTTTCAATGTGGAATTTATCAGTTAATATTACAACGGAAGATGGATTTTAAAAACAGGTTTTCAGGCTCGATCGGGACTTGAGTAGGAGCACAGGGTGCTCGCGACGCGTCCAGCGCGTAAAGGAGAACACAATCATGGCAGGGAGACTGAAAGTTGCAGCAGTTGGATGCGGTGGCATCGGGCATCGACATCAACTCGGCTATCTCCAGCATCCGGGGGCGGAATTGGTGGCAGTGTGCGATATAGATACCGCTAAGGCAAAAGCGCGTGCCGAAGAACTCGGTGTCCCGAAGTGGTACCCCTCCATCAAAGAGATGCTCGCGCATGAGGAGTGCGACTTGGTGGATGTTGTAACCGCCGACTATCTGCACTTTGAGCCAGTAATGGAGTGTCTTGAAGCGGGCAAACATGTTATCTCCGAAAAACCGCTGTCACTCTACATCAACGAGGCGGAACAGATGGTCGCAAAGGCAGAGGAGAACGGCGTCCATCTCGCTATTGATTACAACCGCCGGTTTGCACCCGGATACGTACAAGCGCGGAAGTGGTTCGATGCTGGAGAGATCGGTCAGACTTACTATTTAGATATGAAATTATCTCAAGGGGGGCCCGCCTCAACGTGGAAGGGCGAATATTATCTGCTTTATGAACTGGAGACCCACGCCATCGACCTGCTTCGATGGTTTGGGGGTGAAATCGTCGCTGTGTGTGCACAAATGGCGAAGCCACGGCAACATGAAGCCCGTGAAGGTGAGGATGCATGCTATACCAGTATGGCTATCTCGTTCCGTTATGAGACAGAAACGGTGGCAACCTTGATGGCAAGTTGGGATAGCGACTTCATTCATCCGATTGAACACCTTGAAATCTGTGGTTCCGATGGCGAAATCGTCGTTGATAACGTCCTTACACGCGCAACTTTGATGAAACGCAATAATCAGGTGGTCGAAGAATACCGACCTTCTATTTTTAGAGAGGACCAGCTTGCCTTTGATGGAACATTTGCCCTACGAATGGCGGCACTTGTTGATGATTTGCTCGCTGACCGATCACCCACACCAACAGGCAAAGACGGACTGCAAGCCTTACGTGTTACTGAAGCGATTGTGGAATCGTGGAAAGAAAAGCGTGAGGTAACCGTTCAGATTGATTAATAGGATAGTAAGCCATTTTCGGCGCAAATTGTTTCTGTAAGCAAGGAGAATTTAAATTATGAAACGCTGTCTGTTTTCTTTACGAGAAGTATTACTTACGAGTTCTTCA
Organism: Candidatus Poribacteria bacterium; assembly: GCA_028818705.1. Lineage (GTDB taxonomy): Bacteria > Poribacteria > WGA-4E > WGA-4E > WGA-3G > WGA-3G. The sequence goes on along the minus strand of JAPPNJ010000053.1, from coordinate 96,380 downwards.
TATTCAACCGTGCGCACCTGTATTGTGTCGCTTGTTTTCGTGCTTTTAGCGATCAATTGCGGGCCGCCTCCTCAAAGCCAGTACCATGTCCCTGAAACCGCTGCCAAGGCCGCCGAGGGTGCCACAACAGCACAAGCAACAGCAGGTCAAGCGAGTTTACCCGGAAGTGCTACCGTCCGTTTGCAAGAAATGCCTTACCTTAGAAACGCTTTCAAAGAACCTCCAAGCACAGGTAGTAGAACCGCACTTAACGATTTTTATGCAACGACGCGAGCGCAAGTCCGGCATGCCGCTATTATCTCCGATGGGTCGCTTGATGTTCTGAAGGCGTTTATTGCCAACGGGTGGGCTCCGATTGTGATGATCCGTTTCCAAGGACGCAACCCAGAAATCCTGCCTGTGTCGCAGTATAACGATCAGTTAAGCGAAGTATTTCTCCAAAATCCGACCAGCCTTAGCGAGCGACGGATCAGTTACGCTGACTTTGAAAAGTCTTGGGCTGCGGATTCGCGAAATCAATGTCTTTTAATTACACCCCAGCAACTTACCCAAGTAGACATTGAGCGCGTACTTGGAAAATACTTACCGCAGGGAACGTTCCAGCAGGTTAGCATTAGAAGCCGATGATACTTCATTTCCCGCATTAACCTAAAATGTTCAATCTCCACAAGGTAGGCGAGGTTTTGCGGCGTACACGCCCCGCTGAATGCCATACGCGCATTCAGCGTTGGTTCATGCGACGTGCATTCCTAACCTCGTTGGTTAAGGCTGAAGGTAGGCGAGGTTTTGCGGCGTACACGCCTAAATGCGACGTGCATTCCTAACCTCGCGGGTTAAGGCTGTATAAGTAACGCTATAATCTACTATAAAATGAGAGACTGAATTGTGAAAGCACTTCCCTTCACGGCTGTTACGATTAACGACCGGTTTTGGGCACCTCGACAAAAGACGAATTCCGAGGCGACGATTCCACACGAACTGGCGCAGTGCCGAAAAACCGGCAGAATAGATAACTTCGCGAAAGCCGGTGGCTTGATGTCTGGAGCGTTTGAAGGTATTTTCTTCAACGATTCCGATGTCTACAAATGGGTAGAGGCGGCATCGTATACACTCTCGACGCATCCGAACCCAGCATGGGAAGCCGAGCTGGATGAGGTCATCGCGAAGATCGCTGCCAGTCAACAGCCTGATGGTTATCTGAATACCTATTTCACACTCGTTGAGCCGACGAAACGGTGGCAGAATCTCGGCATCATGCACGAACTGTATTGTGCTGGACACCTCTTTGAAGCCGCAGTTGCACATTATCAAGCGACTGGGAAGCGAAACTTATTGGATGTCGCGTGTCGATTCGCTGATCTGATTGATAGCATCTTTGGACCTGGCAAACAAGACGGGTTTCCCGGACACGAGGGAATTGAACTCGCCCTTGTGAAGTTAGCGGATGCCACAGGTGAGACACGCTATGCCGCACTCGCCGAATATTTTGTCACCCGACGCGGACACGCTCCATCGACTTTCGAGAAGGAGCTGGAGAATCCTGATATTCCGGGTGGGCTTGATGCTTATCGCCACCACTTCACGCGGGACGGAAAATTTGAAGGGCACTATGCCCAAGCACACTTACCTATACAGCAACAAACGGAGTGCGTTGGGCATGCCGTCCGTGCAATGTATCTCTACAGTGCCGCCGCCGACATCGCTGCTGAAACAAGCGATACCGATATTTTGAAGGCGCTGGAGGTGCTCTGGCGAAACGTGACAGAAAAGCGTCTGTATGTCACCGGTGGTGTCGGTCCCTCTGGGCACAATGAAGGTTTCACAAACGATTATGAATTGCCGAATTTCTCCGCATACGCCGAAACCTGTGCTTCAATCGGACTGATATTCTGGGCGCATCGGATGTTCTTGTTGCACGGGGCATCGCGCTTCATGGATGTGTTGGAGACTGCACTCTACAACGGCGCGCTCTCTGGAATTTCGCTTGATGGAACGGGCTTTTTCTATCAGAATCCGTTGGCGAGTTACGGCGACCGGTCGCGAGACGAATGGTTTGGCTGCGCGTGTTGTCCACCGAATATCGCACGACTCCTCGCGTCTATCGGACAATACATCTACGCTGAATCGGACGAAGCCGTATGGGTGAACCTATACGTCGGCGGTACCGCCGAGGCAACTGTCGCAAGCGATGTCTCCGTGAAACTGACACAGGAGACCGATTATCCGTGGGTCGGTGATGTGACACTGACAATTGATCCTGAAGTGCCTGTCTCCTTTGCGTTGAACTTGCGTGTACCGGGCTGGTGTGCGCAATTTGAAGCACGCGTCAACGGCAGAATCTATAAACCGGAGGCGAATCCTAACGGCTATCTCTCAATTACGCGGGAGTGGCACGCCGATGACAGTGTTGAACTGCGGTTCGAGATGCCTATTGCCCGTGTCTATGCGCACCCACTTGTCCGGGAAAATGTGGGACGTTTCGCTTTGCGCCGGGGTCCGATTGTCTACTGTTTTGAGGATGTTGACAATCCCGATGGCGTTTTTCAGACGTTGACGCTCTCCGGTGATGTCGCATTGGAAACGACGTTTAATGACGAGCTGCTTGGTGGTGTGACGCTTATTCATGGCATGGGAACAGTCTTAGATGCTTCCGAGTGGGAAGATAATCTCTACCTACAGGCGAAACCGAAAAAGCGGCAGCTGGAAGTTACAGCGATTCCCTACTATGCCTGGTGCAATCGCGGCACGAGTCAAATGTCGGTATGGGTTCTGTAATCATTATACTGCCTTGAGTTTTCGCCATAGGGTTGTGCGACTGATTCCCAAACGTTGCGCAGCAAGCTGTGGTTTTCCATTAGATTCCTCCATAACGCGTTGAACTAATTCACGCTCCAATGCAGCAAGTGGATTGCTTTCCCTGAGTGCCTGCGTAACAATATCATCTCTCGATGAAATAAGGTCGAGGGGTAGATGTTGCTTTTCAATGCTGCCACCCTGACATTTAACGAATGCATGTTCTATAATATTCTCTAACTCTCGCACATTGCCGGGATAGGTATAATCTATTAAGATTTCCAGGGCATCGGGTGAGACGCCATGAATAGATTTTTGTGTCTGCCGACTGAATTTTTCGATGAGGTGTTCAACGAGGAGTGGGATGTCGTCTCGTCTTTCACGGAGTGGCGGCGGGGTAATCGGTACGACGTTGAGCCTGTAGTATAAATCCTCGCGGAAACGTCCAGCCTCAATTTCGGTTTTCAGGACTCGATTTGTTGCTGCGATGACCCGAACATCTACTTTCTTTGTCTCGGTTGAACCGACCATTTCAAATTCCCCCTCTTGCAAAACGCGGAGCAGCTTTGCTTGTGTGCCGAGACTTAACTCGCCGATTTCGTCAAGAAAAAGCGTGCCGCCGTCCGCAGCTGCGAAACGCCCTTCGCGCGTTGCGATGGCGTCAGTAAACGCCCCTTTGACGTGTCCAAAGAGTTCACTCTCCAGCAAGTTATCAACTAAGCCAGCACAATTAACGCGGACGAAGGGTGCTTTGGCTCTCTCGCTATTATAGTGGATTGCGTGAGCAATGGGTTCTTTACCTGTACCGCTTTCACCTTGAATCAGGATGGTCGTTTTCATGGGAGCGACGAGTTGAATTAACTCGAAGATGTCCTGCATCTGCCTATTTTTTCCGATGAGATTCCCAAACGAATGGCGCTCTTTAAGTTGTGCACTGAGTGCCTTTACCTCTGAGAGATCTCGAGCAAACCCTTGGATGAATTCTCTCTCGTCATGCGCAATTCGGATGGCACGAATTTCCAGTGGTAAGCGGCTTTTGTTTTTACGGTACAGTTCGGTTTGGAAGGTGATAGGGTTCTGTTGGCTGAGTCCTTTAAGCGTCTCGTGGGTGCTTTGAAATTCATTGAGAGGCATTAGGTCGTGCAGGGACAGGTTCACAAGTTCTTGGTGTGTGTAATCGAGCCATGCACAGAGGTTTTCGTTTACGGTAACGAACGCTTCTGTGAGTGATGGACAAATGAAAATTGCATCGTTGGACATCTCAAAAAGTGTGCGATATCGTTTGTTGCTTTCGGCGAGCTTGTCTGTCCAATTCCCTTTTTCAATAAGAATCGAGAGTTGTCCGGCAATCGGTTTCAGTCGCCTAATATGCGCCTCGGAGAATGCTCGGGGTTTTTCGCTGGTGAAAAAGACGACCCCAATGGGTTTACCCTGCACCTTGAGTGGAAGTGTCAGATTTGAGCGCATCCCCTCTTGGACCATTAATCTTGTCCAGTTCGTTGGTCTTCTTGCGAGAATTTCCTTAAAATCGTCAATAATCCGTGCCTCTCCTGAATTGAGGATAGGCTCAAGGCTTGACCCCTTGATTTTTGCTGAAAACCCATTGTCCAGTAAGATTTCTCTGTTGGATTTCGTTTTGCACTGCACCAAATTACCGGAGGATTCGTCAATGAGTGCAATACCCAATCGGTTATGCGGCACTATATCCTGAAGTCCAGTGTAGATATTCTCGAATACTTCATCGAGCGTTTTTCCAAGCTGAATCTGCTCAAGGGTTTCATAGACCTGGTCGGTTTCAATTATTTCTTTAAAAACGGTATCTTTTAGCCTGTTGTTTGCTGCTGCTTCAGGGGTGATTGCGATCTGAAGCATATCTCCCTGAAGCCGAAGTGGATAGATTCGGACATTCGGCGTGGTAATAGGGCATCCACTTTTCAGGTCGTATTGCCAACCGTGCCACGGACAGGTAACCACTTCACCCGCCAGTATTCCCTCGTTGAGCGGCCCTCCCTGATGCGGACAGGTGTTATTGATAGCGTAAAATTCTTTACCTGTGTTGAAGATTGCAATGTTTTCATTGTCCAATTTGATGACGATACTTTGTCCAGGTTCAATTGCAGATGTTTTCGCTATATTAATCCACTTCACTATTTTCCCTCCACGCGTGAACAAGATTTGTTCCCTATAGATTACAGATTATCACACAGTGAGACAGGTGTCAAGAATTTTGTTTCATAAATGAAAATTGTTTCATTTGTGCAATAACCTTTATTTCTAAAGCCGCTAAGCAATTAATTTGGGTTTTGTTTCAGATTTGAAATACATCAGAAAAATCTGAAATTTCATTTTAACCCGTGAAACCTTGATGTGTCTCAATTGTATAGGAACCTGAACGTTTGGCATCAAAGTTGCAATACTATGATAAAGACAAAGGATAACTAATGCTTTGTCAGGTCGAAGTTGGATGGTATAGAAGTCGCGAGCAGGGGAAACACCCCAGCAAAAACACTCGCTCCTACAACAAGAAGAGGATTTAGAAATGAAACGTTATCTTGAACATGCGAACATGACCGTGAATGACCTTGAGAAATCAATTGATTTCCTAACAACTGCCTTTCCAGATTTTCGAGTCAGGGGCGGTGGTGACAATGCTAACGGAACCAAATGGTGTCATCTTGGGACTGACGATTTTTATATTGCGTTGGGAGAACGCAAGGATCCGTTCACAGGGGACCGCAAAGGCACCTATGTGAACCATCTCGGTTTTGCTGTTGACGACGCTGAAGGTATCAGGGAACGTATGCTATCTGCCGGATATGAGGAGGGTTACAAAGTTGAACCACATCCCTACCGAAAACGCATATATTTCATTGATGCTGATGGTTTTGAATGGGAATTCGTTGAATACTTGACGGATGATCCAGCGAAACGGAACGATTATTCACAGTAAAGATTGCGGTCTCCGAGTCTTAGGTTCCGTTTGGGACGCAATGTTTATATTACTCGGTGAAACGTGTGGGGCTAAGGCACGGTCTTGCCCCACACATTTATTGGTGTATCTTACTGGATGTCCCGGACGACGGTTGTCTGTCTGCTTTTAAAAAATAAACGCGATTTGAAAAAAATCTGAATTTTCTCGTAGAAACAGGGTTTAATTAGGTAAAACATTTTAAGTAAAACACCTAAAAAGAAGAAAAATCATTAACTCATGCGAGTAGCAGTATTAGGAGTATATACACTATGGAAATAGAACTGTCAGAGAAAAAAGGCATCCTAATTTTCAGACTGAGGGGTAGCATCATCTCCCCAGGCGTCAAAGAGGTTTCGGAAACCGTAGAGGAGGCACTCGCAGTGTCCTCTTCACCTCCGAGACTCTTGTTTGATTTTAAAGAAGTTGTAGGCATAGATAGTTCTGGACTCGGCGCACTCATGAGCATCTATTCCCGAATTCATCCGCATCGCGGCAAAATGGCAGTGATTAATGTGAACAAGCGCGTCAAGAATCTCATTGTCATGGCGCGATTAATCACCGTCTTTAAAAGCTTTGAAAGCGAAGAAGCTGCGGTTACTGCCCTGCTACAGCATCCTCGGCAAGATGAAACCTAAAGACGCTTACTGGCAAGAAGATATTAGCAATGAGAACAAAAACCGTGAAAAATAATTTAAAGACCAGGGTGGACACCTATTGTAAACTCAGTACGCATTTTGCGTACCTTGATGACGAGCAATTGAATTCTCTCTTTGATAGTGAAAGGAACACGCGCGGTTGGGGTGAAAATCATATAATCAAGGTGGGGAAGTCAAAGGTATTCGTTAAGAAAATTCCATTCACGGAGCTTGAGTCCAATCACATGTTCTCGACCCAGAATCTGTACGATTTACCTACCTACTATAACTACGGCGTTGGTTCTGCTGGCTTCGGGGTTTTTCGCGAGCTTCTCACGCACATCCGAACAACGAATTGGGTGCTGCAAGGTGCAATTGAGAATTTTCCCCTGATGTATCATTACCGAATCGTGCCACGTTCTGGAGAAAAGAAAGATTTAGATATGGAGTGGTACGAGAGATATGTAAGATACTGGAATAGCAATGAAAACATCGGAAAATACATCGTTGACAGAACAAACACGAAATACGAGGTAATCCTGTTTTTAGAGTATATCCCTTACGTGTTTTCAAAATGGTTTGAAAAGAATATAAACCAATTAGATGCATTCATTAATGAAATACCCGATACCATAACATTTCTGCGGAAAAACGGGATTATCCACTTTGATGTCCATTTCAACAATATCCTCACAGACGGAGATAAACCGTACCTAACGGATTTCGGGTTAGCACTTGATCGGCGCTTCGATCTGAGCGAAACCGAGCAAGCGTTTTTCAGAAAGAACACACACTACGATTACGGAGAATACCTATTGTGCATTGGTGAACACCTTCCATCACTTTATCAAGGTCTCGCGAAAACGAAAAAGAAAAAAATCATGCAGAGATATGGTCTCAAAGACGGCACACCGTATTTGGAATCTCTTGTTATCTTGCTGGAAAATATCCTTGAAATTTACACCGATGGTCTCATGAAGTTGAACGAGAACTATGTTGATGCCCTCATAAAGTACCGATCCATTATTATACTGATGGCTGAGTTTTTTGAAGATATGCAGCGAAACGATAGAAAGGATACGAAATACAGCCACGCGAAATTAAAGCGTTCACTTGAAGCGACAGAGATCCTTCAGGGGAGAACCTCTTAACCTACCGGAATATCGTCTTATGATAGAAACTCCTACATACCCTATCCCGTCATCGCTTCCGATCCGATCGCCGCAAAGCCTGGCAAAAACTGCCACCTTTATAAATGATATAGGCAAATATATTTTTACTTGACATTTGTTAATAAAAGTAGTATAATATCTTATACCTTTTTTGAATGAATTATCAGAATATGTAGATATTCAGTGGGCTTCGGAATTGAGGATGTCCCTGAAAATCCCACTCCGTATCCGCCCATCGTCTTGAATTCGGTAGCAAGATGAGAAGCCGTTAATTTATCATAAGGCGACAGGCACGCTTCTAAGTTAAAACCCGCAAACCAAGAATAAACGGAAACCAGAAATATAGTAGCAGTCTTGCTACACAACGGCAACGGTTTAAAAAAAATAGTTCAAAACAGGAGAATCAATTATGAACGAAATTCCAAGTGTCGCTTTTCATATACTTGCTCCCAGCGAGGGCGTTGCGGATAACTCAGTCAACGGCTTGTGGTTTAAAATAAAATCGGATCCCCTACCAACCGATGATCTTGTCGTCGGTTTGAAGGTCTGCTCATCCGACGGAAACGTTAGACAATCCGGTGTGATCGTGATTTCAAAACATGAAAGCCATTCCGCGGAATTTTTTTACAAAACAGTGGTAGGTGAACTTGATATATGGCTGGAAATCGAACCCTTTGATTCTCTCGCCAAATTAGAATTCCCTATTTCCACAAACGAGGGGCATATTATAGAAGCAGGGCATGAGTTTTTAACGTATAGATTAGGAGGCTTGTCGAAAATAGTGCCTTATCAGAAGAACGAACCTCGCCGATGCTTATGGACAGACGAGAAGCGCTGAAACTCGGTAAGAGCGTAGAATCTCAACGAGGTTCCTGAAAAGTATAGATTATTATACGATAGCAGGGGCGAGGTTAGAAACCTTGAAGAAACACCCCAGCAAAAACCCTACTGCGATGGAGGTGCGTTTAGGGTTAGGTCCCCCAACCCTAAACTACTGTTCACATATTTTTAGGATTTACTATAATTTCTATCAACGAGAAGATTGCGCCACACACCGAAACCCTAGATAATAACTCTGCGTAGGATGCTCTCTGTTGCGGTTACTAACGCGGATGAGGTTATCATAGTTTTCCCAACTCCCACCGCGTATCACACGCTCCGATGTTATCCCTTTATAGTTCGCCAACACCTCACCAGCTAACGGATTCTCTCGCGGACTGACAGCGTAGAAATTCTGCTGATATTCATCAAGACACCACTCCCAAGTGTTGCCTGCCATGTCGTAAAGCCCATAGCCATTGGGAGGAAAACTGCCAACGGGGTATGTTGTTTTTCCATCACTGGCTCCCAGAAAATCGTAATTTGCGCGGTGTTGTTCATCATCTTCGGGTGCCGTATTACCCCACGGATATTTCTTTCCAATCAAACCGCCACGCGCCGCCTTCTCCCATTCCGCTTCAGTAGGCAACCGTTTTCCTGCCCATTCTGCATACGCCATTGCATCATACCACGTCCCCCCCACGACCGGATAGTTCGATTGATTATATTGTGGGTCATCCCAACGTTTTGTCGGTTTCGGGTGTCCGGTAGCTGAGAGGAACTGTTTGTATTGGGCGACCGTCACTTCGTATTTATCGATGAAGAAGGCATCAAGGTAAACAGTGTGCACCGGTTTTTCATCCGGATCACCGCTGTTGCTACCCATCTGAAACTCACCGGCAGGAATAAGCACCATCTCTGCTCCATCCTTCTCCCAAACGATGGTTTCAAGCCGCGTTATGCTTGATTGTTCCGATGGTGCAACGGTTGCGATCTGTTCCGACTCGGCATCAATCGGATCCAACCCTTCCAGACTCCAGAGCGTGAGATGTGAAGCGTCTTTGATCAGGATATGTTTATCCAAAATGACTGGATGCGCCCAAGTCGTGCTATCCGCAATGGAATACCGAGCGATCGGCTCAAATGCTTTCGTACTCGGTTTGACGATAATCAATTCTGCATCACCCGTTAAACAGAACAAAACCTCACCCGCACTCACAATCGATGCAGATTCACCCTGCCGACCCTCGCTTGTCCAAAGGACCTCCCCGGTCTGCGGGTCAAGGCAGAAGAATTGCCCTTTACGCTGCATAGAAAATCCATACAACAAGTCCCCGTTCAATACAAACGATGCTGTGTACATGTGAATTTTCGGATTGTGCCAAACCAGTTCAGCTGCCCATTCATCACCGTTTTTACGGACACGGATCGCACGCGTTCCCATCTCTGCGGCTGAAAGCAGGAGAGTATCTTTATAACGAACTGGCGTGGGAATAGTCTCGTCCCATACCTGCTCAAAAGGCGTTTTCCAAAAGAGTTTACCAGTGGTCGGTGAGATGCCAATGCAGTATTTTCGGGTCAGTACGATGAGTTGTTTTGTCCCTTCAAACTCAACACAAATTGGCGATGCGTAAGATGGCCCATCTTCAGTCCACTGCCACGCCACATCGCCTGTACGTGCATCGAACGCAGTCAATGCACCCTTCTTCGGTTCACCGACATGGACAATACAATAACCTGACGCCACAATTGGAGATGTCGAACTTCCAAAGCCGAGGTGTTTTTTGAAATCTTTGCGCCAAAGGAGTTGACCCGTTTCAGCGTCAAATGCGGAGAGGGCTTGCGTGACCCCCAAAGTGTAGACAACCCCATCATGCACCACTGGCGTGGAAAATGGACCTTGACCGCGTGATTCCGCACCATGCCAGGGCCACATGTATGGCACCGGTCCATAGGAATTCTGCCAAAGCATCTGACCCGTCTCGAGGTCGAGTGCGGTAACGACTTCGTTTTTGTCCTGCCGTGTGTGCATATAAATCTGCCCTTCGTTGACGATGGGTGAAGCATCTCCATTCCCCAACTCCACACGCCAAAGTTTTTTGAGTTGCTTCGGCCAAACCGTCGGTGCAGAGAATTGAAGCAGGATGCCATCTCGGTTTCGTCCCCGCCATTGCGGCCATTGGGCAGATGCGACAGTCGCACAAAGACATACGATGATACAAATGCTTCTGGAAAGTCCTTTCATTTTTTCTCCTCTTGATGGTAAGTTGAAAAAGATCCTTAACCATTAATGATTCTATATAATAAGTATAAACTTTTTAAGTCTTATCGTGCAACATCTTTTCCATAGAGGTTGTTTTGTATCGTTTTTTGTGATATACTAACTCAGTTTTTGAGGAGATTGCGAGAGCTGGAATATCAGACCAGTTTCTGTTGATTTTGAAGGAATAAGGTAGGTCGTATCAGATGAAGCACCGAAAGGAAAGGCTGGAAAATCCATCCAGCGCGGGAAAAATAAAAGACATGGAAAAGATAATATACCATTTCAGCGAGGCGTCAAACATTTCCTACTTTGAACCCCGGTTCGCGACGCCTGAGTTGGGAGGAGTTGTGTGGGGTGTATCCGAGGCAGCCATGTATAAATATCTCCTACCACGCCACTGCCCCCGCGTGACCTTCCGCGCTGACGCTCAGACTTCTGCGGAAGATGTTCAACTCTTTTTCGGACGTAGCAGTGTACGGTGCGTTGTCGCGATTGAAAGCTGCTGGCTCGAAACAGTACAAAGGACCAAACTCTACCGCTATCACCTTCCTGCCGATACGTTCAAACTTGCCCTTGAAGATGAAAGAACGCAATATTACATATCACATCAGCCTGTTACGCCGTTGTCCGTTACATGCATCCATGATCTGTTGAAAGCCTTAATCGATTTTAGGGTTGAATTACGGATTATGCCGTCTTTGTGGCCCCTTTACGATGCAGTGGTGAATTCGACGTTAGCATTTTCAATAATCCGCATGCGGAATGCCCAGCCCCGCGACCTCGCTGGGGTATCTTGTACGCTGTAGTCGAGAGTGTAATTTGTGTGTTCTTACCGGTGAAATCTACGTTCCAATTCATCGCGTCCCATTTCTACGATGATAGGTCGTGAGTGCGGGCAATTGAACGGGAGTTTTGCCTCAGATAACTCCTTGAGGAGATTTATCATCTCTTTTGTGTCCAAGGAATCCCCTGCTTTGACAGCCGATTTGCATGCGAGGGTTATCAGAGCGTTGTCAATCGCTTCTGGGATTTGCACTTCGGTATGTGGCTCTGCTGGGAGTTTGTCGAGCAGATCCGTGATGGTCTGTGCGGCAATGCGTGTGGGTAGGGGTGAGGGAATCGCCCGAATCAGGATAGTATTCCCACCGAATTCTTCCAAATCAAAGCCGAGTTTCTTGAAGATGTCGCCGTGAATTTTGAGGGTGCCAAGCTGCTGCGGGGTCGCCTCTAAAGTTACTGGCAGTAGCAACCCTTGCACAGGAATACCATCGGTTTCCATCTGGTTGACGAAGCGTTCGTAAAGCACCCGCTCAGCGGCAACGTGCTGGTCGATAAAGAAGATTTTATCTCTCGCCTCAACGACGATGTAGGTTTTAAAAAGATTCGTCTTCAGTTGGACGTCTTCAAAATCGAGTAGACTGAGATTCACTTCTTCAGGAATCTGCTGTGGTGGCTGCACAACAACCCCTCTTGGCGGGACAGCGGTCTGCGGTTCCGGCATGTCAGGGGCTTCGGCTGCTGCGCTGCTGTCTTCTGATTGATGTGGAGAGACAGATGGTGTTTGGGTTCGATGTGTGTGTGGAATAGATGTTGTGCGTTGTGATACGTGGCGCGATGTAGAAACCGGTTGTGATAGGTTGACGTCACGGCTTTTAACATTTTCCTCGGATTGTGACGGTTCAACACGCGTTTCGATTTTAGGAATATATTTCGCTTTATGAATGGCGTTGCGGAGCATCCGAACGATACCGCTGTAAATTGTGCGTTCGTTCCGAAAGCGTACCTCTATTTTGGCGGGATGTACGTTGACATCCACCAGCTCAGGTTCAAGCGTTAGGAACAGCAGGGCAACAGGCTGCCGGTCCTTGGCAACCATTGAGTTGAAAGCCTCTGTGAGTGCTGCGCTTATGATGTGGCTGCGGATGGGTCGTTGATTGAGAAAGAAAAGTTGATACGCTCGGTTCGCTTTTGTAAATTCGGGTTTACCGAGTAGACCGTACATCTTCAAATCAGGCAATTCCTCTGTGAACTCGATGAGATTCTCAGCAAACTCTTTGCCGTATAGGAGACGGACTCGCTCCAGATGTGAATCACACGCGCGGACATCGAGAATGGATCTGCTGTTGTGCGTCAGTGAAAACTGGATATTCGGATACGCCAGAGCCGTCCATGTTACCTGATTCGTAACGTGATTCATCTCTGTAGTATCGGTTTTCAGGAATTTTAGGCGTGCTGGCACATTATAAAAAAGATTGTTAACCGACATGTGTGTGCCTGGAGAGCATCCACTTTCTTGCACGGATCGGACGCCACCACCGTCAGCGTTCACCTTCGTTCCTATAAGCGCATCGGTCGTCCGAGTAAGGAGTTCAAATTGCGAAACCGAAGCAATGCTTGCTAACGCTTCACCCCGAAATCCAAACGTTTGAATCTGCTCAAGATCTTCGATACGATTCACTTTGCTCGTCGCGTGGCGTTCTAAGGCAAGGAGCGCATCCTCGCGTTCCATGCCGCTCCCGTTGTCCGAAACGCGGATCAAGCGTTTCCCACCCGCACGAACTTCGACACGAATCGAGGTGCTTTCGGCGTCTACGGCGTTTTCAATAAGTTCTTTGACGACTGAGGCAGGACGTTCAACAACTTCGCCTGCGGCGATTTTATTCGCAACATCTGCAGAAAGTATTTTGATTTTTGGCATATTTTTATGGTTATGGGTTATGGGTTGTGAGTTATGGGTTATCGGTTGATAGATCCTGTGGCACTTACGTTTGACCGACAACTGACAACTAACGACCATCTTGATACAAGTAACAATGGCATGAATGCGTCTGCGTGAAATCTGTTTCGTCTGGATATCTGTCTTTACATATAGGCATCACTTCTGGGCACCGTGGATGAAAATGACAGCCGAGTGGACGGTTGATAGGCGAGGGCACATCGCCTTCCAATCGGATCTTCTCGACGCCGGTCTGGGCATCCATCTTCGGGACAGCAGAAAGAAGTGCCCGCGTATACGGGTGCTTAGGCGCATCGAAGATTTCCTCTGTGGTCCCACGCTCAACGATTCTGCCGAGGTACATCACTGCTACCTCATCCGCAAAGTACTCAACGACGGAGAGGTTGTGTGTGATAAACAAATAAGTGAGATTAAAATCTGTTTGTAGCGATTTCAGCAAATTCAATATCTGTGCCTGCACGGACACATCGAGTGCACTGGTAGCCTCGTCACAAACGATGAACTCTGGATCGATGGCGAGGCAACGCGCGATACCGATGCGCTGTCTTTGCCCGCCAGAGAATTCGTGCGGATAGCGCGTTACCATATCCGGTGATAAACCTACACGGCGCATCAGCTCTGCGACCCGTGCGTGGCGTTCATCGGGCGAACCACCGATGTTGTGTGCCTGCATTCCCTCTTGAATAATAGCCCCTACGGTCATCCGTGGGTTAAGGGACGCGTATGGATCTTGGAAGATAATTTGCATTCGTTGCCGGTACGGGTGCAACTCTTCCCGGTTCGCCGCTGCGATATTAGTTCCGTCATAAATGAGATCGCCTTTGACAGGCACACCCAATCGAAGAACGGCTTTTCCGAGGGAAGTCTTACCCGATCCAGATTCACCGACGAGCGCGAGCGTTTTACCGCGTGGAATATCGAGCGTAACATCATCGACAGCGTAGACGTAGCCAACTGTTCGTTTCAAAATTCCCTTCTGGATCGGATAGTGAACACAAAGGTTTTTCACTTGAAGTTGGGAGTGTGTCTCTGTCGGTTGTGTTGGAAATGCGTTGTTTTCTTGATCAACCTTTGTTTCACGTTCGAGTTTGGTCGCTGGTGCCACAGTCATATTGAAAGGCGGTTCAGGGTTATAAAGGTGACAGGCGACGTTGTGTTCATTTCCGTTGACAGTCTGCAACGTTGGAAGGATATTTTCGCATCCATCCATGACTGTCGGACACCGCTCAGCGAATCGGCAGCCGTCGTTATACTCGGTGGCTTTTGGGACTCTGCCCGTAATTGTATGCAGCTGCATCCCGCGTTTATCGCGTGCCAGTGTTGATTCCAAGAGTTTCACTGTATACGGATGCTGTGGTGTCTTGTAAAGTTGTTCCCATGTCCCCATCTCAGCGATTTTCCCGGCATACATGACGGCAACCCGGTCGGCGATGTTTGCAACAACTCCGAGATCGTGCGTAATTAACAACACAGCCATCTGCAACTCCTGTTGGAGGCGTTCGATGAGTTCGAGAATCTGTGCTTGGATAGTAACATCAAGCGCTGTCGTCGGTTCGTCCGCAATGAGGAGTCCTGGGCGACAGGAGAGTGCCATGGCGATCATGACGCGCTGTTTCATACCCCCCGACATCTGGTGCGGGTATTCATCGTAGCGGACAGTAGGTTCGGGAATACCGACGAGATCAAGCATCTCAATCGCCGCAGTCCTCGCCGCAGTCCCGCGAAGGTTTTGATGCTGTCGGATTGCCTCTGAAATCTGGTTTCCAATTGTGAAAACCGGATTGAGGCTGGTCATCGGCTCTTGGAATATCATGGCGATGTCGTTGCCCTGAACCTTCCGTTTCTCGACTTCAGAGAGTCGTGTGATGTCTTGTCCTTTGTAATAGATAGCACCATCTGCGATGAACCCAGCAGGTTTCGCAACGAGTTGGATGATGGAGAGGGCAGTAACGCTTTTACCGCAGCCCGACTCACCAACGAGGGCAAAAATCTCATTCGGTTTGATGTCAAAAGAGATGCCATCGACTGCACGCGCAAGCCCTTTCGGGGTGCGAAAATAAGTTTTGAGGTTCTGGACGCTGAGCAATGTATCGTTCATGACACTACTTTAGCACAAGGACTCGCGAAAGTCAAGGCAAATTCCCGTACGGAAAATAACGGTTGATCTTTTCCTTGAATTGAGATATAGATAGTGAAATGAAAAGATACGTGACATGTCTACCGTAGAAATTACCTCATGAGCGAGAGGAGACACAATTATGGCAGTAGGGCGTTTTTTAACAGCAGAACAGGGTGTTGAGGAGCTTCTGAAAGCAACACCACCACTTCACTTCAATGGCACGACAAAAGCCGAGTGGCAGGTGTGGCGAAAGGGGTTCCGACGCAATCTCGTTAAAGACTTAGGACCTTCACCGGAAGCGATACCGTTGGAAATTGAAACGCTGGAGCAAACACAGCATGATGGCTACACGCGGGAGAAAATTATCTTCAACCCAGATCGGTTTTCTTCGATTCCGGCGTACGTCTTAATCCCTGAGGAAGCGAGTGCAGACAATCCGGCACCGGCGGTACTGTGTGCACACGGACATGGGGTCGGTAAAGATGGCGCGGTCGGTATTGTAGAGGACTATCAGAAACAGTATGCTGTGGAATTGGCGCGGCGTGGTTTCGTTACAATCGCTCCGGATTGGCGATGCTTCGGTGAGCGAAAGGACCGAGATGAATGGGTGCGTCGTCCCAGCCGCGACGGATGTAACGTCGCCTATCTCGCATTCGGATATTTCGGCTACCAGCTGCTGCAGCTAAATGTCTCAGATGGACAGCGATGCTTGGATTATCTCCAATCGCGCCCTGAAGTCGATGGTCGTCGATTGGGATGCATGGGATGTTCGTTTGGTGGTACGATGACCACGTATATCTCCGCCTTGGATCGGCGGATTAAGGCGGCGGTTATTGTCTGTTATCTTAGCACATTAGTGGACGCACTAAACGACCGCGGGCGCGGAAATACGTGCGGTTCGCAGTTTATGTTTGGGCTTCGGAAAGCAGGCGAAATCGCTGATGTAGCGGGGTTAATAGCACCGCGGGCGTGTATGGCGCAGATCGGTTCCGACGATATGTGTTTCATTGAGGCTGATGCACTGGAAGCGTTTGAGCAACTGGAGAAAATCTATGCCGCATCAGGACGACCCGATCGGTTGGTACTGGATCATTTTCAGGGCGAACACGAGATTGATTTGGAAGCAGGCATTGCGTTTTTGGAAGAACGATTGTAGGGATCGTGGGCAGGCATAAGCACCTGCCCAAATACATCTATACATCAAAAACACGCAGATAATCGTCTAACGTCTCAACGCGACGGATACAGGTAAGACTGTTGCCGTCAACGAGGTATTCCGGAGGACGCATCTTTAGATTGTAGTTGGAACTCATGGCGTGGCAATAGGCACCCGCGTCGCAAACGACAAGCCCGGCACCCTCATGCGGTGTGGGAAGCACACGCCCTTTGCCCAGAAAATCCGAAGATTCACAGACAGGGCCGACAATATCGTACGTTTCAGCCACCCCATCAACCGGTTCAATAAACTGAATGTGTTGATAGGCATCGTAGAGACTCGGACGGATAAGTTCGGACATACTGCCGTCGGTAACAATGAAATGCTTGTTACCATTGGTCTTCACACCGGTGACACGATTCACAAAGATAGAGGTATTCCCCACGAGTGAACGACCTGGTTCAATAATAAGCGTAATATCCTCAGGCAGCAGATCTCGAATAGAGTCGATGAGGTCAGAAGGCGTCGGAATTTCCTCACCCGTGCGTTCGTAATCGATACCCAAACCCCCGCCGATGTTCAGATAGCGCACAGAGAAGCCTTCTGCTTGAATCGCACGCATAAAGGCAACCATAATTTCCGTGGCATCTCGGAAGATTCGAACTTCCTTAATTGTGGAACCCAAATGGCAGTGGACGCCAACTAAATTCAGCAGGTTATCCTTACGAATTTCGTTCAAAAACCAATCAAGCCGTTCATTGCGGATGCCGAACTTAGAATTTTTCATGCCTGTAGAGACATAAGGATGGACGCCCGGATCCACATCTGGATTGATGCGGATAAGGACATCTGCCGGTTTATCGAGATGCTTTGCTGTCTGCTGAATATGCGCCAAATCAAATTCACTGTCAATGTTAATGAGTACGCTGTGTTCAACGGCGAGACTGA
Source organism: Candidatus Poribacteria bacterium (assembly GCA_028818705.1). Taxonomy (GTDB): domain Bacteria; phylum Poribacteria; class WGA-4E; order WGA-4E; family WGA-3G; genus WGA-3G. Next base: position 78,767 of record JAPPNJ010000053.1, on the reverse strand, counting down.
GTTCCTCAAGCGTTTTCCCGTTACCGTTTAGAATAGTTCGTTTCAGATCGAATCCCGCTGCAAGCGATACCTTCAGTTCATTTCCGCTAACAAGTACCGCGCCGCTGCCGAGCGCACTGAGACGTTTGAGAAGGTTGAGATTGTTATTGGCTTTAATCGCATAGCCTATAATCGAGTCGAGTCCCTCAAGTGCTTTCTGATATGCAGCGTAATTTGCCTCCAACTGGGCGAGACTGTAGAGATAGAATGGACTGTAAGGCACCTGCTCCTGAATGTCTTTCACTCTTAGTTCTTCGCAGTAGAGGTACCCGTCCTTATAGTGAAAACTCATCTGTTTCTGAATATACTCCTATCTGTTTCGTAGGATTATCTGATTCATTATAATTCAGACTAATACTCACGTTTGTGCCAATCGTCTTCAAAGAGGTTAAACGAACCTTCGCGATGCGGGTGTTCGGCGATCAGATCCTCATTGAGTTCCATACCGAGTCCAGGTCCGTTGGGCAGGCTGAAATAGCCGTCAATGACTTCGGGACATCCTGTTGCTGCCTCTTTAACCCATGCCTCGGAGAAATCGTTGAAGTGTTCCTGAATCTTGAAGTTGGTCGTGCAAGCAGCAAAGTGCAAAGCGGTTGCGGTAGAGACGGGACCGCCGACATTATGCGGCGCAACAGTCATATAGCACATATCCCCCATTGCTGCGATTTTCTTGGTTTCCAAAAAACCACCGGTCTGTGTGATATCCGGCTGCAATATATCTGCCGCTTGTAGGTTAATCAATTCACGATACTCATATTTATTGTGGAGTCGTTCGCCAGTAGCGACAGGTAGATTAATTTTCTCAGCGGCTTTTGCGAGTGCTGCAATGTTATCGGGCGGCACAGGCTCCTCAACCCAACTCGGCTGATATTGCTCCAACTCTGCGGCAATCTCGATCGCCATATACGGACTAAACCTACCGTGCATCTCAACGAGAATTTCGACATCAGGTCCGACGGCATCACGCACGGCTTCAACGAGTTCAACAGACTTCAGTTTCTCTTCATAAGGGAGTTCATAATAACCCGCACCGAATGGATCGAACTTGAGGGCACGATAACCTTTTTCAAGCACCCTTTTGGCGGCAGCATGGAACTCTTCGGGTGAGCGTTCAACGCGATACCAACCGTTGGCATACGCTTTAATCTTATCACGACAAGCACCACCGAGCAAACGGTAAACGGGTTGGTTGAGTGCTTTGCCGATAATATCCCAGCATGCGATCTCAATAACGCTAATACCGGTTGCGACGATTTCACCAGCACGACCGTAGTCGTCGCGGAACAGACGTTGATAGAGATCTTCGGTGTTGAATGGATCGCTACCGAGAACGTGCCGTCGTTTCGCACCGTCAATGTAGGCGACAAGTGCGTCCGTGCGGTTGTTCATCCGCACCTCGCTGACACCGGTCAAGCCTTCGTCTGTTTCAACTTTGACGAATGTTAAATTGCGCCAACTCGTCCCCATGACAAGGGTTTTAACATCTGTAATTTTCATGTTTTTCGCTATAGTCCTCTAATTATCTGTCAGAACTATGATTTATGTGATTTATTGATTTATGTGATATTGGAAACGGCAAATCAGGGTTATCTGGTAATCATACAAATCCCAGTTCGGACTTTCATTGGATCCTTGGTTTGAACTTTTTGTTGGTAAGCCTTTTAAAATCCAAACTTTCAGATCCAAAATTTATTAACAAACCCACTTCCAAATTATAAGCCTCAAGATAATTAATAGCCTGTGCCAGATGAACACGTTCTAATTGAATAATAGCTTTCAATTCAACAGAAATACAGTTTTCCACTAAGAAATCAACTCTTCTGGTCCCTATCTGCTGTGCTTTGTAATAGATAGGCATCTCAAATTCGCGCGCAAAAGAAATACCCTGATCTGCCATTTCTATCTCTAGAGCCTTTTGATAGATAACTTCTTGAAACCCATTCCTCAAGGTAGAATGCACGTTCATCGCGCATCTGATTATCTTTCCTGTCAGTTCCGAATACTTGTATCTCTCATCTATCATGTTAACCCATCCGTCGTGAATGATTTCAGGTCTTTGGAGTCACCATACTTATTCTCGCCCTTCGTGCCTTTGAAAAATCCACAGACGATGAATATGTAGAAAACCCCGAAAGTCGGGGTCAGCACCCAAAACCCCTTCCAGCCGGAACGTTTTGTATCCTGCAATCTTTTGACTGTCACCACAATCATGGAGTATAGCAAGTTGACGCCGCTGAGCAGCCCGCACAATAAGAATATATTGAGAATCACCCCATCTGGAGGGATCACAGTGTGCAAAGAAACATACAAAATCTGGGACAAGAGAAGAAAAACCCAAAAAAGCTACCATCCTGCGCGGTTGATTCTGCCTGTCGGCGAGAAACAGACATACAGAAAATACTTCAACACTTTTTTTTTGTATTGCCTCCTTCATTGGGGAACTTTGCGTTCTATGTGAAGCCGTTGATCGCAGTCCATACAGTGGTAGAGTGAATCGTCCCCGATAATCTCTTAGTAATGTATCGTAGGACCCCGGCAAACACCCCAGAACTGATAATCGGGATCTAACTCGGCATCTACAACTAAGGTATTGTACGTCTTGACCTGCAAGAAAATATCTTCACCGTGGTGATGCGGTCAACTAGTGATAGCGTCGAGCAGAACCGGGATTCATCGGATTATCTGACTTACATCACACAAATCTCGTAATCACAAAAATCACAGTTCAGACCTTTCTTATTAACTTCTTGCTTCTGCCTCAGATACAATGCGTTGCCCACTTCTTTGGGTCGGTGCTGGCTCGATCGTTGGTCTCTCCTCACCCGCCTCAAGCATCCGTCGAATGAGCCGTTCACGCATTACCTCCGATACAGGTTCGTGCGATTGCAATCCGATGAGATTCCGTAACTCATACGGGTCTGCTTGGAGGTCATAGAGGTATTGCTCGACATATCGATCTGACCCGGCATCGCTACCACCGTTCTTATGTGGGGCATCTACACCGTATTTCCAGCGTTGGGTCCGGACAGCGCGACCCACTTGTGCCTCGCTGATTTGGACGAAAGCTTCCTCTGGCCAGTCATCGCCTTCTCCGTGAAGGAGCGGCATGATCGAACGACCTTGCATCTCATCCGGCACTGCCAAGCCTGCTGCATCGAGAAGCGTCGGTGGAAGATCGACGAGACTCACGAGCTCTTGAAGTTGTCCGCCGCCAATGAAACCGGGGCCGTGGAATGCAGTCGGCACGCGAATTGAACTCTCGTGGCATGAGCGCTTGTATTCACCGTTCCGAGTCTTGAAATGGCACCCGTGGTCGGAGGTGAAGAGAATGATGGTATTATCCAGTAGGTGGAGACTTTTGAGGGCGTCCAGAAGCCTGCCGAGTGCTTCATCCAACCTTTTCACCATACCGTAGTAACCGCCTAAGTGCTGGTGCGTCGAGCCACCGAGTGCCGCAAGGTCTGGCGGTATCCATTTCCCTGTGTATCGCTCCCGATACCCGTCTGGTGGTGGATAATCGTCCAGGTGGTTTTGGTGGTGTGGCTCAATGTATGATGTAAAGAGATAAAAAGGCTCATTTTTATGACCGTCAACGTAACGAATCACCGCATCGGTGAGCGCGTCCACACGATAGCCGGGGAGATCAACGGGTTTATTGTCGTTATCGTAAAGTGTTGTTTGATACGCATCGGAGGTGAATTCAAGGACGTTAGACGCTAACCAATGGTCATATCCACCACGATGCTCCGCTGGTACGGGTCCTGGTCCAGTGCCACCACTATAGAGATGCCACTTGCCGATGTATCCGGTGGCATAACCTGCTTCACCGAAGTGATGCGCGAGAGTCTTGAGGTTCGGAGACAACGGAATACCGTTTCGGAAGCATCCGGTGCGGGTTGCGTATAACCCCGTTTGGAGACATGAACGCGCTGGACCGCAGACGGGTTGACATGTGAAAGATCGGTGGACGTGCGTGCCACGCTGTGCCATCCGGTCGAAGTTGGGTGTCAGGTCGAGTGGGTTGCCGTGCAACCCTGAAGTGTCCCACCGCTGCTGGTCGGTGAAAAAAACAATAACATTGGGTTGGTTTGCATCAGTTTGTGACATTTTCTATTTTCCTCTATAGATATGGCACTCCGCGATCAACGGTATGAATGCCGTGTGGCATTCCCCGGGAGTGCTTAAAAGGAATGATGTTTGCAATATTCTTTTCTGTTCAAGTATGGCTGTGTTCATTTTAGAAGATTTTTAGGATAGATGTCAAGGAGAAAATTTTCATAAAAAAGGTTGGAATGAGGTAGGATAATTTCGTTAAAATGTACAGGAAACCGAGAATGAAGTGAAACTTAAAATTTCTGGTGAATGTTGAACGCGCAGACAAGGCGTGCTACACTTTAAAGTAGTGAAATGTTTGGATATTGATACCCATTTATTTTTGCCTTGTGCCACAGAGGATGTATTTAGTTTTTGTACGGAGAATCGCTTGACACAAACGTATCAAAAAAGACTTGTTTTACTTAACCAAGAAGCACGTGAAAATAAGAAACTACAAATATGGATAACGGGGCGTCATGGCTAAGTTAGCAAAAAGTCCACTACGGTACCCAGGGGGTAAATCAAGGGCACTCAAACAGATTTTACCGCTGATTCCAGTGAATATATCGGAATTTCGCGAGCCTTTCGTGGGTGGCGGTTCTGTCTTTTTTGCAATCCGAAGTCTTTTTCAGAGTCGTATCAAATCCTACTGGATCAATGATCTCAACTACGATCTCTACTGTTTCTGGAAACAGGTCCGAGATAACGCACCAGACCTGATTGAAACACTGACAGAAACACACACCACCACTACAGACGGCCGTGCCCTCTTTGAAAAATTAACACGTGCGAAGGATAAACTGAACCAGAATCGAGACATCCTGTGTGAGTTTCAACGCGCCGTGCGTTTCTTCATACTTAATCGTATTACCTTTTCTGGTATCGTGGATTCTGGGGGGTATTCACAAGCTGCTTATGAGAGACGTTTCACGGATTCGTCTATTGAACGTGTGAAAAACATCTGTCCATATCTCTCCGGAGTCAAAATCACGAATGCAGATTATACCGATACGCTCTTTCACGATGGTGAAGATGTGTTTATCTTTTTGGACCCGCCATATTGGAAAGCAGCTGAGTCAAAACTATACGGCGTCAGAGGTGAGCTACATACCGCGTTTGACCATGTGCAATTCGCCGAGAATATGAAGATGTGTTCCCACAAGTGGCTGATTACCTACGACGATTCTCCTGTTATCAGAGAACTCTTTGATTTTGCTGAGATTCAGGAATGGACATTACAATACGGTATGAATAATTATCGAAAGGGTAGTGCCGCGAAAGGCAAAGAATTGTTCATCAAGAATTATTGATAGGAGTCGAGAAATGTAAGCAAAGACAAATTGTGTCCGTAAATCAACGGTATGAATGCCTTATGGCATTCCCCGGGACACAATTTGGAAATCTCGCCTACAAGGAACAAAGAATCCCAGGTCTTCAGTTTAGGAGTAGGTTAAGGGACATCCATCGCACATCGGAAACCGACGACGTTCAGACTGTTGTTCGGGTAATCGCTGATGCGTTCAGCATTGCGGATGGTATGTGCAGCGCGATACCATGTGCCACCGCGCAGAACACGCCGTTCACCCGTATCGGGTCCCTTTGGATTTTGGCGTGGACTCTCCTTATCTTGTGCATCGCTGTAGTACGTTGAACTGTACCAATCGGCGCACCATTCCCAGACGTTTCCCGCCATATCAAACAAACCATAATCGTTGGGTGGATATGTGCCAACAGGGGCAGTAAAAAGGTATCCGTCATTTACATCGGCACTCCGCCATTCAAATTCCGTTTGGTTATCAGCGAAGTTAGCAGTTGTGTCATTGGGTTCTGCGTCACCCCAAGGATAACGTGTGCCTTCCAGCCCCCCGCGCGCAGCTTTTTCCCACTCCGCTTCCGTCGGTAACCGCTTACCTGCCCATTCGCAGTAGGCGGCAGCATCAAACCATGTTACGGTTGTGACAGGTTGGTTTGGGTGATTGAAATCTGGGTCACGCCACGGTTCGTAATCGTTTTTGAGAAGTTCATAAACAGCCGTATAGCCGATGCCACGTGGAACTGGATGTCCGGTTGCCGTGATAAAAGCCTGATATTCAGCGTTCGTCACTTCGTGTTGATCCATGTAAAATGCATCGAGTTCGACCGTATGGACAGGTACCTCGTCTACGTCTCCGATAGTGCTCCCCATTTGGAAGATGCCTGCAGGGATCAAAACCATGCCTTCGGGCGGTTCTGATACTTCCTCTTCGGAACAGGCAAGGCATACAAAAACAAGGGCAAGATGGAGCAAAAACCGCATCGAAAATCTCTGCTGAAATCCATCTCGCCCTTTTTCTATATTAGAAACGCTTCTTACTGCAACCATACAAGAACACAAATCATGCCTGATAGGTCAGGCTATCTTCCTATCTTCATTTTGCCCCAGATCGTTGCCAGTTTTCCACGCGCCTGAACATCGAGTGCCTCCTCGATGTTGAAGCTCGCTTCCGTTACCTGATCTTCGTCTAAAGCGACTGAGAACACTGCGATCTCATCAAGGTAGCCATTGTACCAGTGTCCGCTTCCAAACCGATGGCCGAGCCGCAAATCCTGATCTCTGGCTTCCAGTTTTCCCCCATGTCCTACTATATTTGTCAGATCGCCATCAACGTAGATTTTTGCATCTTTGCCGTCATAGGTACAAACGCAGTGCGTCCACTTCTCAGGTTCGGTCGAGCCGTTGCCAGAATTCATCACCGCAACGGCACCTATAGAGAGTGTAAAATAGAAGTAGCGACTGCCGCGGTTGACAAAGAGCCCGTAGTTCTCCCAAGGTCCACCTTGCGTTCCGTTTGCCATCACGGTCAACCAGCCGTTGCCAGGTGCATCGTTCCAGTTGACCCAAGCGGAAATCGTGACCTCACCCGATATTGAAAGGGACTCAGAGTTCTTAATCAGGACGTGATTGTCCCCGCCTTTGAACTCCATTGCGTTGCCGTACTTCCCTTTACCTTTTGCGATGGATGCCTTCATGATCGTTCCGTGATTTCCATGCTCCGAACCATCCATAACTTTGTTGCCTTGGATGTCGTCAAAGGACATATAAAGGGCGAGTTCATCAAGTGGTAGTTCTGCCCATGTTGCTATCGGCAACAGGCAACAGAGTAAGACAATTGCGCTTATAGGTAATCTCATCGGTTGCACCTCCGTATAAGAAATACAAGGCACATTTGAAATATTAAACTATCGGTTTGCCTTTATATTACCCCAGGTCGTTGCCAGTTTTCCACGTGCCTGAACATCAAGTGCCTCGTCAATGTTGCCGCTCGCCTCTTTAACTTGGTCTTCGTCTAAGGCGACTGAGAACACCGCAATTTCATCAAGCAAACCGTTGTACCAGTGTCCGCTTCCACCTCGATGACCGAGTCGCAAATCCTGCTTTCCAGCAACCAATTTGAGTCCATGCGGTGCCTGATTTGCCAAATCGCCATCAACATAGATTTTTGCATCTTTGCCGTCATAGACACAAACACAGTGCATCCACGTTTCAGGTTCAGTCGTACCGGCACCGGAATTCATTGTCTTATGGGCACCTTCACCACCCGCAGAGAGCGTAAAATAGAAGTAACGGCTACCACGGTTAACAAAGAGTCCGTAGTTCTCCCAGGGTCCGCCTTGCATCCCGTTTGCCATCACGGTCAACCAGCCGTTGCCAGGCGCATCGTTCCAATTAACCCAAGCGGAAATCGTGACCTCGTCCGCGATTGAGAGCGACTTAGAACTCTTGATGAGGACGTGATTATCTCCGCCTTTGAATTCCATTGCGTTGCCGTATTTCCCTTTACCTTTTGCAACGGATGCCTTCATGATCGTTCCGTGATTCCCATTTTCTGAACCGTCCATAACTTTGTCGCCTTGAATGTCGTCAAAGGACATGTAGATAGCAAGAGCATCGAGCGGCAGTTCTGCCCGTGTTGCTATCGGTAAGAGGCAACAGAGCAGGACGATTACGCTTATAGTTAGTTTCATCGGTCCGCCTCCGTGTGTTGATTTATGCCGATTTTAGTAGATTTTTAGATGGATGTCAAGCAGAAAATTCGGGTGATACTTTTTGATACCCTTTTGGTAACGGTTTCTCTGAGACGATCGCGGATTTCAGCGGACGAACGTGTCGGCAGCTACCGCGGTGTGTGAAGCCTGGACAATCGCACGTTACATCAACCCCAACTACCTCCAGCGTGTAAAACTTGCCTTTTTGGGACGAACTCTCCATCTGATAAATGTTCCGATCTGGACCCGCAAGGACTTGTGCAAGGGTGCGGATGGCTTCTTCAGAATACGGGCGAAGCTGCGCACGAGTGGCTTCGCGGAGATGTGCAGCGTTCTCTTCAAGATAGGTATTGCTCGCTTGTTGAAGCACGTCAAGGAGCTGCGATGTTTCCACTGCGTTGGTATGCACGGAGAGCGCATTCATCATCCGCTTGAGTTCGCTAAGAACGTCGGCTTGAACCTCGCCGCTTTCATCTGCTATTAACAGTGTACCTTCGACGAGAGCGTCCATCAATGCCGCTTTCGTTTCCAATACAGTTTTGACGAATTCATCTACTGTCCCGCGTGCTATCATATAAGTGACGTTAACCGTCCCTGTTTGTCCGATACGGTAAGCACGATCCTCCGCTTGCCAATGGTTCGCTGGCACCCAATCCAAATCATTGAAAACGACTTGTCGCCCAGCCGTTAGATTGATTCCCACCCCAGCGACGTGCATGTTGGCAATGAAAAGTTTAACGTTTTCGTCATTTTGAAACCGATCGACGCGTTTTTGCCGTTCTTCTACCGGAACCTCGCCGGAGACAAAGACAGCTTGATCGCCGAAATGTTTGTGGAAACGCTCTAATGTATTCAGAAAGGTCGTGAAGAGGATAACCTTCTCGCCCTGTTCCAGAGCGTTCTCGACGAATTTGATAGTGTGGCGGCACTTGGCGAAAGCGAGTTTTCGCCGCGCAGTGGTAAGCCTGCCAACTGCTTGCCGCCGTTCCGAATTTTCTGTCGTGTTTTCAAAGACATCTATGGGTTCCGGGGCATCAAATTTCGTTAAGAACTCTCGGACGGCGTTATTAAAGTGCTGAATTGCAACCGGATGAAGTTCAACGTCCAACCATGTTCGTACTTTAGGCGGAAGATCCAATACCTCATTTTTTGTGCGCCGCAGCATCACCCCGTGAAGTTGAACGGCTAACTCCTCAATGTTGCTTGCCCCATCTGCCACTAATCCGTATTCTCCCTGATAGGCATCACAATAGCGTTTGGCGAAACTGAGGAAGCTTTTACCAAGTGGATGATTCATCAGTTGCAAGAGCGGGAAAAGGTCGCGGGGACGGTTCGTCATCGGGGTACCGGTGAGCGCATGGACGATCGGTTCATGCTGGATTGACTTCACCAGTTTGGCAGCATTCTGACTGCGTTGGCTTTGGTGGTTTTTCAGGTAATGCGCTTCGTCAAAAACGATACCTTTCCAGTCAAACGCCAGGAGTCCGTCCAGATGCTTACCGAGAATCTCGTAGTTGATGATAACCCAGTCTTGGAAATTGGTTGGCGGGAGAGGTTCGGGTCCGACGACAACAGGTTCGGCTGCGGGGAGGACGAGTTGGATTTCACGTGCCCAATTCCGTTTGACAGACGCGGGACAAATCACGAGATAGGGACCTTCGGCTTCTGCTTCAACCATTGCAATGACGGATTGACGGGTTTTGCCAAGTCCCATATCGTCAGCGAGGAGCGCACGGCGACGCCCCAGCAGAAAGGCAACACCTTCTATCTGGTGCGGATAGAGACCTTTAGCAATCTCTTCTGCACGTGTGAGCACGGCTTGTTGCATGTTTTTTAATGTTCCTTGCGGTTAAACAACATGAACTGAAACTTGAACGTTCTCTTTTTAAGTCCGCCCTCCATTTCATTACGGACTTGGTTTTCGTTTTTCTAATTTTCCTTATCTGCGTATTCTATCGACGAGCCAGAGATCGCCTTCGCTGACGGTCGCGAGTTGCCTCAGCATCACTGCACCGGGGAAGTTCGGTGACATTCCGGTCCCCATGGCGAAAATACGTCCGTTCCCCGTAGCGTGCTCGCCGACGAGATTAAGATCCGTTCCGGCAATCGTGGTAGGAATACCGTCGCTAAAGAGGACAACAAGGGTAGGCGTGGTCTTCGCGGTTTCTGTCAAGGCGGTTAGCATGTCGTGGTCGGTCCCTTTTGTATGGATTTGGGATTGGATGTTGGCGAGATAGTTTGATGATGTGGCAACCGTCTCTTCGGTTACAGGGACAAAACCTTCTTGATAGACGATTAACTCCGTACTGAATGCCACGATATTGAAACTGTCGTGTGCTTCGAGGAAAGTGAGTGAATCTCGCATGAGGTCTATAATCCGCTTGAGTTTGTGCGGTGGAAGGTTTTGCATGCTCGTAGAGAGATCAATGCAGTAAACGATGCGCTGTGGTCCCTCTTGTGCCTCAATGAACTTCACTAACCTACTTTTAGGACGTTCTTGGGTCTTCGGTCGTTTTTTGAAAGGACGTTCAATCACCCTTTGCACACGTGGTGTATTGTCAAATTCAACAGACGTTGAAGTCGGTCCAACGGGTTCACTCAGATCATTATTATCAAAGGCTTGAAAAGGTGCCGGTTCCGCTGCGGAGACAACCTCGCGGGTCGTGGCGGGCTGATTGCTCGTGAGAATTTTCAAGCGCGGTTGGTTGGTATCGCGAGTCCTTTTCCGCATCATCTCTACACGTTTGCGTCGTTGTACGCGCCTGACTTTCGGTTTTTCTTCCATAATAAGCAGGGCATTGATACTGTCAGTATTTCGTTGTGGGTTCGTACCGAACCAATAGAAAAGTCCGAGCACCCCGACACCGAGGTGCAGTAAAACCGAAATGAGTAATGCTTTGCTGGATTTTGATCTCATTTTTTTAACGTTCCTTGCGGTTTCGGTCAAGTGAATTGTAGCGCAAACTTTCAGTTTGCGACTTGACAGGCACAAACTATGGTAAATTATAGAATTACTTTGAAATTCTCCAACAACCCTTAACCCCCTTATCAGAGACATCTCGAGGTTTGAGTAGAGGAACGCGTTGGCTGCATCAAGTTTTTTTACTCCATTTCAACACTGCTGTAAATGTCACGCAAACTCAACTCACATTCAATTGAAGCAAGCGACATTACATCTTCAAGTATCCGAAATTCCGTCCGCAGCCAATAAGTGCCTTCGCGAAGATAGTGCTCAACACAAACCCGATCTTGAGAGACAAGGACGTATTCCCGCAAGGACGCGAGTTGCTGGTAATGCCAGAATTTCTCTCCTCTGTCACGTGCCTCCGTTGACGGAGAAAGCACCTCTATTATAACGGTCGGGTTGAGAAGTGTGTCAGATTGACTATCCTCTGCCTGAGGTTCACCACAAAAAACGACAACATCGGGATAAAAATAGGATCCTGTTTTATTGACCTTGACACGCATATCACTTGTGGCAGCTCTACACTTCCCTCCTTTCAACTGGAAGCGAAGTTCACCGAAGATATCCCCAGTGATAAAATTATGCGCGAAACTTGCGCCTGACATCGCGACTATTTCTCCAGCGAGGTACTCATGTTTAGTCGTCGCCTTGCGCTCAAAAGCGAGATATTCTTCGGGGGTCAGATAAGTTCTTGCCGCAATAGATGACATGAACGCCTCCATATCACCGCATTGACATCTGTTCTTGGGTTTCTAACTTCCGGCGAAGGACGACACCCCACTGCCCAACAACCCACAACGCTTTACCGTCCTTGGCACGTGTAATAACATAGAGGTTATTATCAATATCGGTGTGTTCTTGTTCCCACGTTTCACCGCCGTCAGTTGAGTGAATAATTATCCCCTCTTCACCAACCGCGTAAATTTCATTTTCAGAGAGTGCGAGGATACCGTGAAGCGTTTTGTTAACGCCGGTCGATTTAGGCGCCCAATTGAAACCACCATCGGTAGTCTTTAAGATAATACCGGCTTCACCAGCCGCCCATCCTGTACGTTTAGCGATAAAGGAAACGGCATTGAGATCGTAATTCGACTTAGTTTCGTGCATCCGCCAATACTCACCACCGTTGATGGTTCGCTGGGTCACACCAGCCTGCCCGACAGACCAACCGAGGGGTGCAAATGACATATCCACATCCATGAGCGTGTCGTTTGCAGTGGTGCGCTGAGGTGCCCACGTCGGACCGCCATCTTTGTTATGGATGATGTAGCCCATTCTACCAACCGCCCAGCCTTCAGAGAACTTTCCAAAATCAACATCGTTCAGCGAGAATGTCCCTGGAGGATCACCTTCCATAAATGGCGGCTGTTCGGGCGTGTCCCCTGCTGTCCAAGTTGTGCCGTCTGTGGTATAGAGAACAGTGCCGTCGCGTTGCATTGTCCAGCCCCATTTCGGTTCAAGGCTGGCAAAGTGTATACCGATAAGGCGTTGACGTGTTTGGCTTGGAAGGGACTCCCACGTCTGTCCACCATCTTGGGTCTCCAATAAAATACCGCCATCTCCTGCTATCCACCCATTTTTATCGTCGTAGAAAAGGATTTCTCGGAAATCGCTGCGTTGCGACTCACCGAGCTGACGTTCCCATGTTTGTCCACCATCTACGGTGTGATAGATACTGCCTGCTCTGCCGGCTGCCCATGCCTGTTCCGCATCAAGAAAGTAAACACTGGCGATTCGCTGTCCACCGCGTCGTCTTCCGAATCCTCTTTCAGGTTCAGGTGGCGGTGGAGGCGGCTGTTGCTGTGCTTGGCGTTCTGGCGTCGCTCGTTCTGCGTTAGGGGGCAATTCACCTTCAGGTGCAAGACGTCCCGGACGTTGTCTCTGTGCCCGAAGCCGATTTTGAATTTCTTCCGGTGTCTCGTCGTATGTCAGCGTCGGTCCCTCCGATACCTCTTCTTCCACTTCTTCAGATTCTTCGGATTCTAATTCGGATTCTTCGAGTAAGAAGGGATTGAATTCTCCCATAGCGGACATATCATCGCCTATTTCGTCTCCCGTATCAACAGGAACCGCTTTCCAAGTCAGACCCTGATCATTGGTGACATAAGCACCACCGCCACCAAGTGCCCATGCCTCTGTATGAGAGCGGAAGGTGATATTTCGTAAACGGCTTGTGCTTTGGCTTGTGGTTTGCAATCTCCAAGTTTCACCACCATCTTCACTGAGTAAGGAGTTACCGTTACCGAGGATTACCCAACCGCGGTTTTCGTCAGCAAAGTGGACGGCAACACCAGGCTGGTTCGTCTTTGCTTGGATTTTCCAGTAATCACCACCGTCAACGGAGTGGAGAATAAATCCACCATCGCGACGTTGAGGCGTGACTGCCCAACCTTCCTGACTGTTGATGAAATGAATGTCAGTGATACTTGCTGTTGTCGTTCCAGTTTTTTGGATTTTCCACGTTTTGCCACCGTCGATCGTGTGTAAAATTTCCCCAATCCTGGCACCGAGCCATCCCTCTTTAGCGTTTAGGAAGTGCATTGTGCTAACACGTGGGAGGTTTTGCTTGGTTGATTGGAGAATTGGCTGCCACGTTTCACCACCATCTTCGGTCTGAAGCAAGACACCAGCACCAAGGATTCGTCCATGTTTTTCATCAACGAATTCTACGTCTCGCAAATCTTCGTCAACACCACTGTGTTGCGGAAGCCACGTTTTTCCGCCATCTGTGGTATGTGCTACTGCGCCATCCGAGCCGACCGCCCATCCATTTTGCGCATCTACAAAATGAGTATCCGCAAAGTCTGTTCTCCAAGTTGCCTGTCGGAGAATATCCCAATGGTAAACAATAGGTTCAATATCGGTATCCGCTTCAGCAGTGACAATTTCAACCTCTTCGGCGACTGGTGGTAGTTTCGCAGGTAATTCCGTCTCTTCAACGGAATAGCGCATCGCAATTCCACCCTTGCCTACTGCTACAACGCCATCGGGGGAGAGTGCTAACCCATAAAGGTCATTGTCAGTGCCGCTTTCTTGAAGTTCCCACTTTGCACCGCTGTTAAGGGTCGTGAGCATCACGCCATTATCACCGACAATTAATCCGTGCTGTGCATCAGCAAAGTAAAGTTTATTGAGATTCTCTCGCGTGCCACTACGCTGGAAACTCCACTTCTCACCCCCGTTCTTTGTATGTAAAATTTCACCGAACTGTCCAATAATCCATCCTGTATTTTCGTCGGTGAAGTAAACTGCATAGAGTTCATTAAAGGTCCCCGTTGTCTGCTGGGTCCAACTCAAACCGCCGTCTTCGGTCGCAAGGCAGACACCGGGCCATCCGATAGCCCAACCCTTCTTTTCATCAAGGAAAAATACGCCTTTTAGCATAAGGGAGAGGAAATCTCCAACAGCAGTCTGTGGCAGCCACGTTTGTCCACCGTCAATTGTATGTAAAATGGTACCCAGGTCTCCAACAGTCCAACCCTTTTGAGGACTAATAAAGTGGACGGAACGGAGCGTAAATGCCGAACCGCTACGCTGACGTTCCCAGTTTAGACCGCCATCGTTGGTGTGGACGATGAGTCCGCGTTCGCCGACCGCCCAACCGTGTTTGTCGGTAGCGAAATAAATATTCCAGATACCGTCCCAAATATCTGTCTCAATTTCGTTCCATGTCTGACCACCATCGTCGGTCACCGCCATAGTTCCACGCCTACCGACTGCAATTGCGCGGTTCGCGTTGGTAAACTGGACATTCTGTAGGTCGTTGGCGGTCGTGCCGCTGGTCATCTCCCAGGTCGCACCGGCATCTGTTGTATGTAGAATGGTACCGTACCATCCAACTGCCCATGCCTCCGTAGGGGTCGTAAATTGGATTCCAGTCAAGTTGTTTTCCGTGCCACTATCCATCAACTGCCAGTTGTCCCCGCCATCTTCCGTCCGCGTGATAAAACCAACATCTGCTACAGCGACTCCGTAGTTTTCATCTGTGAAATGGATGCTATTGATGGTATCTCGGACGTGTCCATTAATAAGAGGAATACGGCTGTCTTGACGTTCCCAGTTTATACCACCTGTCGTTGTATGAAAGATCGAGCCATCACTGCCAACAATCCAGCCTTCACTATCGCTAACGAAGAAGACCTGTTTATTGTCGTTAATCATCCGGTCACGCTCGCCTTCAAAGCGGTTGCTCTGTTCCCGCCACTCTTTTCCACCTGTTTTGGTATGATAGATCCTATCGTGTGTACCAACAATCCATCCCGTTGAATCGTCTACGAACCAGACCCCGTTAAGCATGAACTCACTGACATATTCATAACGTTTCCACTCTTTTCCGCCATTCTCGGTATAGAGAACATCCGAGTCTTCGCCAACGATCCAGCCCTCTTTTGAATTAGCAAAATAGACATCAAGGAGCATCGCAGACGTCCCGCTTCGTTGCAAGGTCCAATGTTTACCACCGTCATCAGTCGTTGCAACTAATCCTTCATCGCCGACCGCCCATCCGTAGTTTGCATTGGTAAAGTAGACCGCTTTGAAATCTAAAGTCGCATCGGGCATACGATATCCAACTTCTGTTGTGTCAACTTCTTGTTGCTTCCACGTTTTGCCGCCATCTGCTGTATAGATAATCAGCCCCTGTTCCCCGACAATCCACCCCTGTTTATGATTGACGAAGTGCAAGTCTGTGAAATGGGTTTCCCAATCCGCTTTCCGGGTCGCCTCCATCTTTACACAACCGTTGAAGAGGATCAAGATGCCAAGCAGAAATGCTATGATAGGAAAGTTCAAATTACGTACCAAACCCATTTTTGCCTCCAAATGTATGTTCTTTTATCCCAACCGAGCGGATGATCAAATCTTTTTTACCACGCAAAATAGACCGCTTCTTTACCGATAGGTCCCGCTATTTACGAAATTATTCTTAGATATTTAGACAAGCTTCTTCGATTTTTTGTTCGTTCTATTAATAACTGTTATTGTCACCGAAGAAGCCAGAACGGGCAACAGCAACACCTATAGCAATAATAACAGGCAGCGCGATGGCTCCTACTTGGACAAGGATAGAACGCCGCGCACCGAGTCCCTGAACTGCCTCTATCCGTCCGACCTGTGCTAAGAGGGGTGAGATCGCTAACAAAATAGCACTCACCGTCGGCACCTCTGCAAAGAAATAACCGTTCATCCAGATGCCAGCAAGTAGAAGTGTTACAACCGGTGAGGTGCCCCGTGGAAAAACGAACCGCTTCCTGTCCCGTTGTAGGACGAGCATAATAATCCAACTCGCTGCGAAGAGTGCCACTAAAATCCCACAGTGTTGTGCCAACCGCAAACTTCCTGAAAGTGCGAGAATTAAGGCGGTTCCTCCACAAAGTCCAAAGTAGACAAACGGACCGGACGCACCAGACGGTAGCGTCCTAAAACTCTGCTCTATGAAATGCCAAAAAATAAAAATAGCAACAGCGAGAAACACCCACCAGATAATTCCTGCAATGGGTCCCCATGTGTACTTAAATGTTGTAGTGAGGAGGAGACGCGGTATAATAATAGAAAGTGCTACCTGTGCTATCGGACCCCACACCGGCAAATGCCAAAAAACCCCTACGATCAACCCGATAATAGCGAGATAACAGAGCCAATGTATTCCCTGACGCGGCGGAAATGCTGGCAACCCCTCCAAACCGAGATAGCCGACTATGTAGCTAATACCCAGTGCAGCAGCGATAAGCCAACCTATGAATCCATCTTGTCCTCTTTCGTATCTAACAGTTGCATATTCTTTGGGAGAGCGAGATCTCGCGAATATGAAAATCCCACCGCCGATAATCGTTGGTAGCAGTAAACTGAAAAAAAGTTGTTTGGTTGGAAACATCACGGATCTCCATCTGTGTGCTTTATGGGGTGGCGCGTTTAAAAAGCACGCCAACAGTAGATTAGGACGTATAACGTCTATCTATACGCCACTTCCATACTACCCCAAAAGCTATTTACCCTCTTTGGTAACTCGATAGATGTTTCTATTTCTGCTTCGCTTCAATAGCAACCGTAAGTCGGATATCATCGCTGACGGCACCGGTGCCGTAGGTCATACCGAATTCGCTCCGCTTAATCGTAAAGACGCTCTCGAATCCAATCACGGATTCTCCCTGCTGTCCTGTGCCTTTTCCTGTAATAGCAACATCTACGGTGATAGATTTCTTAACCCCGAGTAGTTCAAGATCACCCGTAACCTCCAGCACATCTTCTTTTCCTTCCTTCATACCCACTGCCGTGCTTTTGAAGGTAATGACCGGAAACTGCTTCGCGCTGAAAAAGTCGGGGCTTCTGAGGTGCTGATCGCGTTTGTTGTTGGCGGTATCAACACTTGCTGTTTTTACTTCGAATTCCACGGTGCTTTTGGATATATCGGTTTCATCCATTGTGATCCCGCCGGTGAACTCATTAAACCTGCCATAGTTATAAGCTATGCCCTTGTGTTTTGCGCGAAAGATTATCATTGAATGGGCAGTGTCAATTTCATAGGCATTCGCCGCATCTGCGAGTTGTCCGCTGTGAGTGAAGCCGATGATGAGTAATGCTAAAACGAGACTTCCAATGTAGAAAATCTGTAGTTTACGTCCTAAATCTGTTTTCATGAAAAAAATCTCCTTCGATTTGTTTGATAAGTGTGTTTCATAGGAAAATATAGCCTTATATTAACCCAACGGGTTATGCTACAAACTGGCAACTTGGATTATATTAGGCAAAAGAAGTATATCCTATTTTTCAACAGATGTCAACTGGAAATATTTGACACGATTTTTTTCTTGAATTTCATTGTGAAAATGTGGTATAATTATTGCAAAAATATGTTAACCACGACATTCTTGGCGCAGCTTGCTATAGAACCACACCGTAACGGGTGGGAGGGTTTTCGACAAATATGAATAAATCGCGATCGAGGTTTATGATTCATTTAGCAGTATATCTGTTCTGTTTTGTAGTATGGGGCCCGTTTGTAACGGCGGACAATCATGCTTCAGGTTCAGCAGTCAGCTACCATGCACAAATTGTCCCGATTCTCAAACGGAGTTGTCAAGGATGCCATCACCCCGGTGATCCGAATGGCGACCTGATTGTAACAACCTATACCGACCTAAAACGGGGCGGAATGGCGGGAGAGGCAATCATCCCAGGAAAACCCGATGAAAGTCTCATCATTAAGCTCATTTCCGGTGATGAACCCGCGATGCCGCAGAACATGGAACCGCTTTCCGCTGAAGAAGTTGAACTTTTCCGACGTTGGATCCTTGAAGGTGCGAACGACGACACACCCGACGAAGTCGATGATATGGGTGAAGGAAATTATCCAACTTACACAGTACCTCCCGTCGTCTCCGCTATCGCGTATTCACCCGATGGTAGCACGCTTGCCATTTCTGGCTTCCGCGAAGTTTTATTGTATGATACAACGAATTTTGAACTCAAAGCGCGCTTGGTAGGCAAGGCACATCGCATAGAATCACTCACTTACACAACAGACGGAAAGATATTAGGAGTAGCGGGTGGATCCCCAGCGCAGTTTGGTGAAATACAACTCTGGGATACCGCGACGAATACCCTCATTAAAGCGATGCGCTCCAGTTATGACACCGTGTACGGACTCTCTTTCTCACCAGATGCCAGTCGCGTTGCTTTCGGGTGTTCAGATCAAACCGTGCGTCTCCTTTCCGTTACAGATGAAAAAGAACTGATTAAATTCGATAACCACAGCGACTGGGTCTTCGGTACAATTTTCTCCACCGATGGGTCGCATTTTGTAAGTGCCGGACGGGATACCGCTCTTAAATTGGTTGAAGTAAGCACCGGTTCTTTTGTTGACGACATCAACTCCAGTAACAAAGGCTACGGCGAAATCAATACCATCGCACGACACCCCACTGAAGATCAGGTGCTAAGTGGTGGTGAAGATAGAATACCTCGCCTCTACAAGATTTTTCGCGAGATCCAAAGGGATGTCGGCAATACCGACTTTAACCTCATCCAAGCCTATGAAGCGCAATCGGGTTCGATTGAGGGTTACGCGTTTTCAGCAGACGGCAGTCAGTTTGCTACAGGCTGCGCCGGTGGCGAAGCCCGCGTCTACAACGTAGAAGATGGGAAGCGGTTGGCATCTATGCAGGGCGATGCAGTTGGCGTCTTTGCAGTCTCGTTCCATCCCGATGGTAAACAACTCGCTACAGGTGGTTTCGACGGAAAGATTCGGGTATTTGACACCGCTTCTGGAAAACTGCTGAACGCCTTTATGTCTGTACCAATTGAACCAGCGGGCAGCGAGGATGTCGCTTTGGTTGTTACAGGTATGACGTGAGGGGCTTGTGTCGCAAAAGTGCAGGATGCACTTACACATCACCAAAGCGTTATCAGTGTTAAAGTTTCTCTCCCTAATCAGGCAATCATTAAGGTCCGTAAGAATACTGTCACTGCCGCTGACCTCGCAAACATTGTTAAAGAGACCGGATTTAACGCGACGACTCAATAGCACGCACAAAGAGGCTAATCGATGGCTGCTAAGGCACCCAATATACTCTGGGTTTGCACAGATCAGCAACGTTACGACACAATCGGCGCATTAGGCAATCCCTATGTATTAACACCGCACATTGATAGTTTAGTAGCGGATGGGGTAGCGTTCACGCATGCCTATTGTCAGAGCCCTATCTGTACACCGAGCCGAGCGAGTTTTCTCACAGGTATGTATCCGGGTGCAACGCACGCGCTTCGTAACGGAAATGATTTCTTTCCAGCAGCGTATCCGCTTGTGACGCGTACTCTCGCAGACATCGGATATGATTGTGGACTGATCGGCAAGCTTCATCTCGCAAGTGCTTACGGTCGCGTGGAACCACGCACGGACGACGGGTATCGCTACTGGCAATACAGCCACGCCCCACGCGATGACTGGGAGCAGGGGCATGACTACGCAGATTGGGTCCGTTCAAAAGGATATATACTCGGTGAGTTGAATCGGAATCCAGAAGGCGTGCCGGCAGAATTACATCAGACGACTTGGTGTGCCGAGAAAACGATAGAGTTCATCCGTGAAGAACGGGATGGGCCGTGGCTCGCGAGCGTCAACATCTACGATCCGCATCCACCGTTCAATCCGCCGCAGACGCACCGAGAACAGTATGATCCAGCGGAGATGCCGGAACCGCTCTTTCGAGAGAGTGATCTTGAACAACAGACTCGATTGCAAGCCATCGATTTTCAGTCCAAAGGGCGTGTGCCAGATGAATTAGACATCCGTAGCCCGATCTTGCCCCAGACCCCACGTCAAGAAGCGGAGGCTGTCGGCGCAAGGGATGCTAAGACGCTCATAGCCGCCTATTATGCCATGGTTCAGCTCGTTGATGAACAATTGGGCAGGATCCTTGAAACGTTGGAAGAGACGGGACAGCGAGAAAATACAGTTATCATCTTCACAAGCGACCACGGCGAGACACTCGGCGACCACGGCTTAATACAGAAAGGGTGCCGATTTTATGAGGGTTTAGTCAGGGTGCCACTGATTTTCTCATGGCAAGGACAATTTGTGAGCGGTTTGAGAAGCAATGCGCTCGTTGAACTCGTTGATAAAGCACCAACCCTTTTGGAATTAGCAGGGTTAACGGTGCCTGACGAAATGCACGGACGATCGCTACTGCCCATTCTCCGAGGAGAGGTGGATGCGGACTATCACCGCGACTTTGTCCGATGCGAGTACTACGATGCCGTTGATCTGCCGGATCACTCTTTCGCAACGATGTACCGAGATGAGCGTTACAAATTGGTAGTATATCACGGACACGATGAAGGTGAACTCTACGATCTTATTGATGACCCGGACGAGTTTAACAATCTCTGGCATACACCAGTGAAGCAAAACATCAAAATGGAATTGATAAAGCGAAATTTTGATGCCTCTATGTTTGCCATGGACATAGGACCACGACGGGTGGGACCGATGTAAAACCTGCGCAATTGGGATTTTTGACAAAACCTCAAATTGATAAATTGGAGGTTTTGTGATGGAATGGATTCCAATTTCTGCACTTGTAGTGTTTCTCGTTGGGCTCGGAATAGTTGCTGGAAAAGCGATACACCACGCCAGTAAAGATTGAACCTGCGGGTGGAGTTGAGAGAACCAAATTATGCTTGAACGCAATACCATCCATTGTGGCGACACGTTTAGTCTACTCAAAGAGGTAGAGGATGCCTCTATGGATTTGATTGTGTGTGATGGACCGTATGGCGTGACGGATGAGCCGTGGGATGGGATTCCGTCAATTCAGGAATTTAATCTTACACTCATCGAAAGTTTTGCACCCAAACTCAAGGAGGGTGGCGCACTTTACCTCTTCGGTAAACCAGATTGCATCGACTTTATAGACTATCGGCAGTTTTTAAATCTCCGTTCAAAGATTGTCTGGTACCAACCGAGTCGGCTCGCACAGGGACGCATCAATTACACCAATAATTACGACATTATTTGCTACTTCATCAAGGGCAAAAAACCGCAGTGCTATAACTTAGATGCAATAAGAGTTGCCCAACTCGTTGAGTTAGCACATCGGAATCGGTGTGAAAATGTGCCATCTGTAACCAACGGTAAATTTGGAAAGACCAAATATAATCCAAAAGGCAAGAATCCAGGCGACGTTTGGGGAGATATAAAACAACTAACCTACAAATCAAAGGAATTGGTCAGTAGGAAGGCACTCAACACAATCCAGAAACCCGAAAGGTTAATCGAGCGGATTGTCTTGGCAAGTTCATCACCGGGCGATCTGGTTTTGGATCCCTTTGCAGGCGTCGGGACCTGTCCAGTTGTATGTAAACGACATCAGCGGGATTTCATCGGATTCGAGGTTGAGCCGAATTTTGTGAAAGCCGCAAATGAACGCCTTCGCAAATTCCGCGACAACCCGAATTTTCTGCCACTGGAGTGACATTATGTGTTTTCACACGCCACGTTGCATAAGAGGAGCCGGATATGGAACGAACTTTTAAATCGCAAGATTTGGCTTACAAATTTCGCCCAATTGTATTTTGTTTGACATTTCTTCTCATTTTTGGTATAAATATAGGCAATGCTGCAGTAGAACTCGGGTTTGTCTATCTCGGCGATAACGGTCCCTTCACCGCGCCAGCGTTGGAATTTGCTGAAGAAACATTCAAGACGGAGTTACTCGCCAAAGCAGATTTGAAGAGCGATACATTCAAGCAGTTCGGGGTTGTTTGGTGGCATGAAGGCGATACCGATCCGGGGGAATTGTCTGACCCAGAAATTGACGCGTTTATGGATTACGCCGAAAGCGGAGGTGCTGTCCTCTTAACAGGGTGGGCGATCCGGCACGCGACCAACTTCGGACTTGAAAAAGCAGTGGCACGTCAGTTCGGTCCCGTTGCAGAAGACGGTATTGCGGTCGGTATTACTGTTCTTAAAGAGACGGTTGCGTTAGGATTAACAGAAGGACTCAAGAGCATTGACAAGAAGGAACCGCAGGAAGACGATAGAATCCAAGTTAATTCCACAGGCTATCCAAAGAGCGGCGACTATTACGACAAAATTTGGAAGGACTTTATTACGCTTGCCAACGCGTGGGGACCGCCTGCTAACGATTGGGGTGACCGGATTGCGGCGTTCGGCTATTGGAAGGCGGGTAAGGGTAAAGTCTTCAACATGAACTGGCGGCTCCCAAATTATCATAAGAATAACAAAGATATCGACCAGTTGGAGCAGCTTACCGAAAACGTCATCAACTGGTTGGCAAGTGAATCAGAATTCGCGGATGTCGCCGCCAGCGGTAAACTGCCGATAGTATGGGGGCACTTGAAGAATCAGAAGTAGAACGAGGTGTTCTACTGTGAACCTGATAACTCGACACAGGCGAAAAATACAAAAAACGTCACATCCTCGCGTGCCACCTGATTTTTCTACGTCACAGTGACATTTTCTACGTCACAATTACACGAAGATATGGAATATTAATAATATATAAGTTTTGGTTGTAGTTCCGCCCAAATAGGACACTTTAAATCATTGGAAAATATGGACGCACAAACAGAATCACAATTGAATCTACCTGAAGGGGCAAAAGCACGTCTCGATCAAGGGAACCTAACTGGAGATATAGCATTCTCATCGGATGGCACGCAACTC
Source organism: Candidatus Poribacteria bacterium (assembly GCA_028818705.1). Classification (GTDB taxonomy): domain Bacteria; phylum Poribacteria; class WGA-4E; order WGA-4E; family WGA-3G; genus WGA-3G. The sequence goes on along the minus strand of JAPPNJ010000053.1, from coordinate 55,458 downwards.
GCGGTCGCGTGTGATATCGGTGTCTGGATCTACGATGTAGACAGCGGACTCGGACTTAATCTCCTTGTTGAACACAAGGAGTATGTCAGATGTGTCGCTTTTTCGCCTGATGGCACTGCGGTTGCCAGTGGAAGTATAGACAATACAGTCGTACTATGGGACGCAATCGGTGGGTCTCCGACAGCGACGCTTACAGGACATACAGACGCTGTGAGGAGTGTTGCCTATGCTCCAGATAGTGCCACCGTCGCCAGTGGAAGCACGGATGGAACAATATGGTTGTGGGATGCTGCCACTGGGGAGGCTAAAGACACACTCAAAGGGCGCGCAGACTCTATCAGGTGTGTCACATATTCTCCTGATGGCAGAACGCTCGCAGCGGGGACAGGGGACGACACTATTGTGTTGTGGGATCCCGCTACTGGAAAGCATAGAGCGACCCTTAGAGGACATACGCATATCGTTGATTCAGTCGCTTATTCACCCGATGGAGAAATTCTTGTAAGTGGAAGTATTGACGGTACAGTTCGGTTGTGGCGTACAGACAAGAGGAGTTTGATAACGACACTCACAGGGCATGCAGGCTATGTCTGGAGCGTTGCATATTCGCCCGATGGTAAAACTGTCGCGAGCGGAGGGAACGACAATACCATCCGTTTATGGGACGTTGAGACAGGTGAACCTAAAGACACACTCACAGGACATACAGGCAGTGTCAGAAACGTTAAGTATTCTCCCAATGGCGGCATTCTTGCCAGTGGGAGCGATGACCATACCGTTTTGCTCTGGGATATTACCTAAACTCTAAACTATTGATACAGAATCAGCACAAATGCTAAGATAACTTACTACACGCTAACGACGATCATAGATTTTCTCACTTCGCTACAAATTAGGTAGAACGCGTTTTTTCAACAACGGAGAATAACTAAGCGAGAACCCAATCGCTAAAAATCAGATTTAAGGAGGACGGCGTTTCCTCTGTCGCTACAGTCGGGGGTCTCACGCCGAGTTTTTGATGAAACCCAGGTTTAACTTTGTAACAACGCTCCTTGTTGTGTGTTTTATCTGTTTCGCATTCCAATTAACGGGGTGGAATCAGGTAGCGCAAACCGCAAGTGCAGAGGTTCCGACGGGGCAAGATTGGCTTGCAAACGTCGCTTTAACGGAGTTGAGGGTTCATCCGGAGTCATTGACATTGGAACACGCCCGTGATGGTAGGCGTGTGCTCGTGTCAGGTAAGACAAAAGATGGTACATGGGTAGATGTAACGCCGTGGGCTGCGCTGACACCTCTTTCACAGCTTGTGAAGGTGCATGAAGATGGCTATATCTTTCCGATGACAGTTGGCACAACGAAAATTACCGTTAGCGTCAAGGGCATGCGTACCGAATTATCCGTGAATGTTAAGAGCATGGAGGCACCACCTGTGAGTTTTGTGCGAGATGTCATGCCTATTCTGAGCCATGCTGGATGTAATAACGGAACGTGCCACGGCGCAGCGAAAGGCAAAAATGGATTCAAACTCTCACTTCGTGGCTACGATCCCGATTTTGATTATGAGTTGTTAATTGAGGATATATCTGGACGGCGGTTCAACAGAGCGTTCCCCGAACAGAGCCTGATGTTGCTGAAACCGACATCCGAGGTGCCACACAAAGGTGGACAGGTATTGGTCCCAGGAAATCGAGACTATAGTGTCATCCATCAGTGGATCGCCGAGGGTGCTATCCCTGATGTTCATACGACGCAACGCGTGCAAAGATTAGAAGTTGTCCCCGATTCCGCTGAACTCGCGATACCCGGTATGAAACAACAACTTATAGTCATCGCACACTATTCGGATGGAACAACACGGGATGTTACTCGCGAGGCAAAATTCACAAGTAGTGCTACTGAAGTGGCAAACGTCACAGATGAAGGTGTCGTAACCGCAGAACGCCGCGGTGAAACCTCTATTCTCACCCGCTATGAAGGTGCCTATAGCACAAACAACATTATTGTGATGGGCGACAGGAGCGGCTACAAATGGGTTAAGACTCCGGAATATAACTATATCGATACGCACGTTCACAATAAGCTAAAACGGATGAAAGTGCTACCTTCCGAACTCTGTACAGATGAGGAGTTTGTGCGGCGTATCTATTTCGATTTAACGGGTATTCCACCGACCCCCAAGCAAGTTCGAAGTTTTCTGGCCGACAAAACTGCATCGAAAACAAAACGAGAGCAACTCATTGATGCCCTCGTTGAGACCCCGGAGTTTGTTGATCACTGGACACACAAATGGGGAGATCTGTTGCAGTCCAACCGTAAATTCCTTGGTGAGCGTGGCGTCTGGCTCTTCCAGCAGTGGATCCATCAAGCCATCGCCGAGAATCGTCCCTATGATGAGTTTGTGCATAATCTAATTACCGCTACGGGTAGCACCTACACGAATCCTGCAGCGAGTTATTTTCGTGTCTCTCGTGAATATACTGCCGCCGTGGAGAATACGACGCAGCTCTTTTTAGGTGTTCGATTCTCGTGTAACAAATGTCACGACCATCCATTTGAAAAATGGACGCAGAACCAATACTACGAACTCGGTGCGTTCTTCGCGGATGTCAAAATCAAGCCAGGACAACTTCCCGGTGATGAAATCGTCTACGCCAATTATACGCCAGAGCCTGTGAAACATCCCCGAACTTTGGCGGTTGTTGAACCCTCAGTCCCATTCGGAGAAGTTGCAGCGCAAGCCGACGGTAAGCGTGAGATGTTGGCTGAGTGGCTCACCTCTGAAGAGAATCCGATGTTTGCTCTGGCAGGTGCGAACCGCATTTGGAGCTACTTTATGGGACGCGGGATTATCGAACCTGTAGACGATATCCGCACAAGTAATCCACCCAGCAACCCTGAATTGCTTGATGCATTGACAAAGGATTTCGTGGACAGTGGATTTGACATAAAGCATATCATGAAGACAATCACCCGTTCTCGAACCTATCAACAGAGCATCAAAACCAACAAGTGGAACAAGGCTGATACAATTAACTTTTCACATGCTGTCGCCAGACGCTTGACGGCAGAACAGCTGTTAGATGCTATCGGCGTCGCAACAGGGAGCCGACCGCGATTTGAAGAGGTGCCGAAGAACTTCCGAGCCGTGCAATTGCCGGACAGCAAGGTCAAAGATGACGGATTTTTGAAGTTATTTGGTAGACCTGAACGCGAAACCTCTTGTGAATGTGAACGGACCACAGAGGTCAGCCTCGCACACGCAATGAATCTCATTAATGGACCGACGGTTGCCGAAGCACTCATCGATCCAGAAGGACGTATCGCACAATTCATCGAAACGAATCAAGATGACCGGGTTCTCGTTGAGGAGTTATATCTCGCAACGTTTTCTCGGTTACCAGATAAGAACGAATATGCAATAGCGATTGAGCATCTCGCAAATGCTGAGTCGAAGGAAGAGGGCGCGCAAGACTTGTTGTGGGCACTAATTAACAGTCCCGCTTTCTTATTCAATCGCTAAAATTGATACGGATTGGGCTACTTCCGTAATCTGTCCGTAGAGCGTTCACAAAGCGCACCCAGATATGGAAGTAGCACCAACACAATGGAGGAAACAATAGATGTTATCGTTACCACAACTACCCGGACGTTTATGTGACGGGTTCTCGCGGCGTGAATTTCTGCGTGTCGGTGGTGCGGCGATGCTCGGCATTAGTTTGCCACAGGTATTGTCACTCCAGGCAAAAGCCAATACGACAGTTGATCCCTCCAAGCCGCTCAACGGATGGGGGAAAGCCAACTCCGTCATCTTGCTCTTTTTGCAAGGCGGTCCTAGCCACCTTGACATCTGGGATCCTAAGCCGGAAGCACCCTCGAATATCCGCGGTGAATTTAGTCCGATCCCGACCAATGTACCGGGAATTCAGTTGTCTGAGACAATGCCGCGTTTAGCACAGGTGATGGATAAAGCTACTCTTATCCGCTCCATCAGTTACACACCGGCAGGACTGTTTAATCATACCGCTGCGATGTATCAGATGGTGACCGGTGAAACGCCGGACAAGGTCGCGCCTTCGGGACAACTTGATCCGCCGTCCCCAGCCGACCATCCGAATGTCGCATCGCATGTCTCCAATTACCGTCCACCCGATGAACCGATGCTCTCGGCTGTGCAGCTGCCTCGTCCGATGCAGGAAAGCAATACCATCGGTAAAGGTGGAAACGCAGGGTTCCTCGGTAGAGCGTATGATCCCTATTTCCTCTTCCAGGACCCGAATGAGGAAATTAATCTCGACGATTTGAGTCTACGACCAGAGGTGACACCCGTCCGTCTGAAACGCCGGAAAACGCTCCTTGAGACGATTAACGCAGGGATGCCCGAAATTGATAAGGTTGCTGACTCTTACGCCTTGAACGAGTATTATGAGAAGGCATACAACCTCATCTTGTCGCAACGAGCACGCAATGCTTTCGATTTGTCTCAAGAACCAGACGAAGTCCGGGATCGTTACGGTAGACACACGTTCGGACAAAGCGCACTGCTCGCTCGCCGTTTGGTCGAAGCAGGCACCCGTTTCGTACAGGTGAACTGGCCTTCTGTTGCTAACGGTGATCCGAATACCACAGCATGGGATACACACGCAACCAACTTCGGTCCGCTGAAGAACCTTCACTGCCCGAAATTAGACAGTGCTGTATCTTCACTGCTGGAAGACTTGGATCAACGCGGCATGTTGGAAGACACCCTCGTCTTGGCGGTCGGTGAATTTGGACGTTCCCCGCGGATGGGCATTAGCACCTCCGGTAACAGCAACGCACCTGATGGACGCGACCACTGGCCCTATTGCTATACGGGCTTGATTGCTGGCGCAGGTGTAAAAGGTGGACAGGTTTACGGGAAGTCGGATGCAACCGGTTCGACACCGCTTGAGAATCCTGTACATCCGCGCGACCTCCTCGCGACTGTCTATCATACACTCGGTATCGATCCACACACCATCGTGTACAATCATTTGGATCAGCCACGCGAATTGGTGAAAGGCGAACCGATTGCAGGACTCTTCTAAACGGTTTTACGGTTGTGTCGCTGATATAGCGTAATCAACACCGATTTTTGTTAAGCCTGCTCAGTGTAAAGCAAAATAGATTTGATCGACTTGATCGAATCCATAAATGCTTGCTGATGAGCAGGCTTTTCACTACTGAAAACATAAGGTGATCGACAATGCCTAACATGTTATTTCGGCAGAGGAGACGGGTTCATTCGCCCCTTTCTCGTCTCTTAACAAAACAGTCTTTTCTCGTTCTATGGATCTTTTTCCTGACAGTTAGTTTCACGTCCGCACAGGTACAACCGACCTTAACAACTCAACCGACCTTGACAACTGTCTATCCACAGGGCGGTCAGCAAGGACGAAGCGTAGAAGTCACAATCACAGGCACAAATCTCGGCACGGCAACGGCGGTCTGGTTCAGTGGGAGCGGTATCACTGCCGAAATTAAGGAGAAAACCGGGCAAGCTGCTGTCCTTTTCAATGGGGGTCCCCATAGCCATCAGCGTATGGGGTATGGCGTTTCCGGGCATATTCCTACCGACGGACAGTTAGTCGCAGTTTTGACGATTTCTTCCAGGGCTCCACTTGGTGTCCAACAAATACGCGTTGTTACGCCTTATGGTGCTTCTAACGCAGGCAGTTTCGTCGTTGGAAACCTGCGAGAAGTCGTCGAAGAGGAGACAGCTGAAATGCCTAAAATGGACACCGAATGGCTTGCATTGCCTGTCACAGTGAACGGTGAGATTGACTCGATTGACGATGAAGATAGTTTCTCCTTTGAACTGAAAAAGGATGCACGGCTTATCTGCGAAGTGGCTGCGCAGCGGATCGGTTCACTCTTGGATTCCTACCTCGTTCTCCGAGATGCTAACGGAACTGAGGTTGCCAACAGCGGACTTGGGGACGGCTTGGATTCCGTGCTGGATTACACATCTCTTGAGACAGGGAAGTACACGCTCCACGTCCGCGATATTCGGTACAAAGGCGGAGATGGATATGGCTATCGATTGAGCATTGGTGAGTTACCTTATCTTGAGACAGTCTTTCCCCTTGGTGGACGCCGCGGCACCGAGAATACAATCGCTGTTACTGGCGCGAACCTTGAGACCGTGGAGTCTATACAGGTCTCAATAGGTGCCGAAACACCGGCAGGCGAACAATCTCTGCGGGTACAGACACCCTCCGGATTGGCAACCAATGCTCGTCCCTTCGCTATCGGAAGTTGGGAAGAAATAATAGAGATTGAACCGAATAACACAGCTGGAAACGCGAATGCTGTGACGACCCCGATAACGCTCAACGGAAAAATCGACAAATCTGGCGATGTGGACAGGTTTTCGTTCGAGATTAAAGAACCGCAACTCCTTGTTTTTGAGGTAGAGGCACTGAAATTGTCATCGAAACTTGATGCACTACTCACACTATACGGTCAAGGAAAACCGATGGGAGCAGCCTCGGAAAAGATGGCGTGGGGTGATGAAAAAGAACAGGTCTTGATCGTGAATGACGACCCTGTCGATGCTAATGCACTTGCCGATGCACGTATCGACTGGAATTTTGCGGAAGCTGGAAAGTATGCTATTACCATTCGGGATCTGAATAACCAAGGCGGTGAAACCTACGCCTACCGATTGAACATCCGTCCGTTGGAACCAGACTGTGAAATTAATGTGATTGCCCTTAACGAGCGGAACCAAACATCTCCTTTCGATAACCCGCGCGTCAGCAGGGGCAGTAGTGTTACACTACAAGTTGATGTTACACGTTTCGACGAATTTAACGGTCCAATTCGTCTGCGCTGTCCGGCTCTTCCGAAAACGTTTGATGTGAGTCCCACTATTGTTGGACCGGATCAAAACCGAGCGATGCTCACGATAACGGCGCCGTGGGACGCTCCACTCGGACTGATGCCGCTCTCCGTGGTCGGAGTTTGTGCTGTTGGTAATCGCCAAATAGAGCGTATCGCTACTCCTTCTCCGATCCTGTTGACTGTGATGGATGCCCCAGAATTCACACTCACGCTCGCGGAAATCGGATTGAGTGCTGTACACAACAAATCGGTTGACCTCCACGTGACAGCCAAGCGACGCGATGACTTCGTCGGTCCCATTGAATTATCGGTATCAGGACTCCCGAATCGCGTTTCCGTGCTGCCCGATCCTGTTACTGCAAAACCTGTTACTATTGCTGAAGGCGAAACGGAAGCAACGCTTGCGGTTAAGGCTGGGAGTTTCGAGCGGAGGGAAGAATTTTCTGTCTTGCCGATACCCGGCACAAGTTATATTTCGGTTACCGGCACAGCGACTGTTAATGGCGAAACAGTGAAACAAGCGACGCCTGCTATCCCTTTGACTGTCATGGAGGCCCCCTTCATTGTAACGGTTGACCCCTTACGCTTTAGCATTGTCTTTCCAGCAAAGGCAAAAGATGATACGGTTACTGTGCAAGATAGTGGAACCGTCGCTATCGCAGCAAACCTGACTGCAGATGCCGAAGCAACCGAAAGTGAAATGCCCTTTACAAAAGAGGCGATATTGACGTTAGCGATAGTCCGGCAGGGCGGCTTTACAGATGAACTCACGCTGACACCCATTGACGTGCCAGAAGGCTTCACTACGGAAGGGGCGACCATTCCACCGGACGAGACTGAAATCAAAGTTCCGCTACAGGCACTTAGCTCTTTGAAAGCGAATACCTACGAGTTCAAATTCCGGGGTACTGCAACGATTAACGACAAAGCCTTTATACAGGATAGCCCAATTCTTAAAGTGAAGATTATCCACTAACCAAGTGAAATACAAAGTTTCAAGCCTTGCTTACGGAATATCTCTTTGATAGAGATGATCCTGAACTGCTTATATGGTGGCGGGTGAATTTCAAACCATCAATAAGTGGAAGGAAAGCAAGGCTTGAAAAGTTACAGCAAAGAAAAAAGGACTTAAAAACAGTGAGCAATCAACGAATTTTGAAGGGTAAAAAAATTGTCTGATAACTTGCAAACTACCTTTGACTTTGATGGAAATGCGGATGTCAATACCCCTTTATCCTCTGTTCGTACGTGTGGTACAAGCTTACCAGACGGGTACAAAGGATTCGCTAGTTTCCACAAATATTGGGGAAAAAAGCCGATTGAAGCATGGCGATTTCTGATAGAGAAGTTAACAGATCCCAATAGTATTGTGTTAGACCCATTTCTTGGTTCTGGTCTTATAGCGAAAGAGTGCATTGATCGAGAGCGCAGGTTTATTGGTTTTGATGTCAACCCAATCAGCATTGAATTAACAAAGCTTTATCTACAGGCACCAGACTATATAGATTTGAGAGATGCTGTTTGTCGCATTGAGAGTCGCGTTAGGGCACTTATCAATTCTATGTACCTCTTATCGGATGGAAGTCTCGTCACGCATATCTTATGGGAGAATGACCAAATAACGCGAGTGTGGACAAAACGAGGTGGAAGGCGAATTGAGCTTAACCCAACTAAAAACGAGATAGAGGGACTCCAAAATGTGAAAATGTACGAACCCCGGCTACTAAGGAGGCTTCGTTTATTTGACAATTCGCGGATTAACTCACAGAGGACCTATGACTTTGCAGAACTTTTCACCCCACGTGCGTTACAAGCGATTGACTTAATCAAGGCTGAAATAGCACTGTATTCTGGGGACTTAAAAAGGGCTCTGCACCTAATACTTTCAGCATCAGTAGGGCAGATGTCCAAGATGGTTTTCGCCATTTCAAAAAGAAATAAAAACAAGGACATAAAAGCAAAAATTAATAAGCGAATGGATTCTCTTAGTGATCGCGAATCCATTGAGGTAGGAAGTTGGGTTGTCGGATATTGGCAACCAGCACGACACTTTGAAATAAACGCGTGGAATTGTTACGCGACCAAAGCTCAAAAATTGTTAAAGGCTGTTGGAAAAGCAGGATTAACAAAACCGGTCATAATTTCGCCCTCTCTAAAATGTTTCATAAATAAACATCAAACAGCTTATATTCAGCAGGGCGACTCTGAAGTCCTTCTGAAGGATATTCCAACGGGTACAATTAGGGTCGTTTTAACAGATCCGCCTCATGGAGACAGGATCCCTTATTTAGAACTCAGCGAAATGTGGAATGGTATCATTGGTCTTGAATCAAACTATGAAGAGGAGCTTGTTGTCTCAGACGCAAAAGAACGTGGTAAAGACATACTTGCCTATAAGAAAAAATTAGCGTCAACTTTTCATGAGTGCGCTCGAGTTCTGGAAAAAAATGGAATTTTGGCATTCATGTTTAATACGCGTTCGAGGCATTATTGGGATAGTCTACACGAATTGGAAGCCACTTCAGGTCTCGCCTATCTTGGATGTTATCCTGTAGCATATTCTGCTGGGTCGATTCTTCAAGACAACAGAAAAGGGGGATTAAAAACTGATTTTGTATTGCTATATGGCAAGACCATGAGCGAGGAATATCGAATCCGCATCATAGATACTTTTAGAGTTACAAATGGATGGACAACCCGCCATCCGAAGGAGATTTATTGAAGATGTTAAACTTTGACACCGCAGTGAATCTCTATAACAACGATAAAATTCGTGAACTTGCGAAAACAGATGAGGGGATGCGGTTTTTGAAATTGCGTTCCCTCTCGCGAAAAAAATATCTTGAGTACCTAATTAACAAATTTGAACTACAGATAGGAAACCTTAAATCAAGGGAATGGCTTCAGTTTATTTATGGATCGGCTATCCAATCTAAAGGTATAGATGATGTTATACAAGAGTTGTTTGAAAAAGAACGAAAAATCCGACGTAATAACGAACAGCAGTTAATCAATGAGTTGTACAAAATCCAGTCTTTTGAGTGGGGTGGTTTACATCAGAACAGTTTAGAAGCAACGATTGTTAACAGATATGTGAAACAGATTACTTCTTATGAATCCTTGCATGACGAGATAGAAGGTAATCTTCATAATAGTTTGCGGGCTTATGTATTGGCTTCTTGGTATAATCATTGGACTTCTATCATCATTGAGGATATTTTTAAGGAACACGTCAATGTGATTCCAGCGGTTGGACAAATAAAGAAAATCGACTTTTTCATCAACGACAAACCTTTTGATTTGAAAGTCACCTATTTGCCTGAAGGATACATTAAAGCCTGTCGCAAATCCCATGGTTTTCGTCCGGAATCAACCTTGATGAAAGGCTTAGCTCGGCAACTCAACATCGGATTTGACAAAACGACATCAGAGTCAGTATTGATTCCAGATTTATGGCGTAAACTTGATGACAGTCCACAACACAGTGCTCGGGAACTGATAAGCGAACTACAAGAATATCGAGAGTTGCTGCTGGACGACTGTGTCGCGAATCCGAAGTCTCTAATTCAATGGTTGTATGAAAACCAGGGGACACGGCGTTTTGACGCTTCAAACCGATTATTTTTGGTGTTGGTAGATAAAAGAGTTTTTTTTAATTCTTGGAAGTTGAAAAGGGCCAGATCCTTAATTGCAGAGCACGTAACTAATTATCTGACTAGAGTTAATCAAAACACTGGTTTTCAGTTGGATTTCCTCTGGGAAAGCGAAACTTACTCGACCGAAGCGGATGTAATATTTGTGGTTAAACAATAGCATAATACCCAACAAGGTATTCAGTCTGTTAATTTCTCAAAAGAATTGTCGCTAATCAGAATTATGCGTAATTTCTGTGTTAATCTCAAATCCAAATTTGTTAGACTGAGATCTCTCATAATTGCTGTAAACCTAATCACCATCAATACATAACGCCTATACGCATATGAAAATGGGTCTGCCGTTATGAGGGTTACTTGTTTTTGGTTGAAAAACCCATTGAATTGGCAATTTTATTTTCACATTGGTGTGGATATAACGGACGAAACCAACTGATAGTGCGTTAATAACAGACGGAAAAAAAGTAGGCGTAAATTTGAGTTGGACAAAAGGAGAAAATTATAATGTTTGATTATCAGCCGAAATTACTAACGTTTGCCCAACTACTTGAGAAACGATTGTTCCGTATCCCTCCTTATCAGCGTGCATATTCGTGGCAATCATCACAACGTAGGGATATGTTCAAGGACATTGAGAATTTGATGTTTGAGTTGAGCGACTCACATTTTATGGCAACTGTCGTCGGATTGCATCAATGTAAAGTCCCAATCGGAAGTGCTGATTATGAGCAAATAGAAATTGTAGATGGACAACAACGCTTGACAACGCTCGTGATTTTGCTGAAGATTATCGCAAAAAGCTTGCATTGTTACTGAACAATCCTGACAGAGAAATTCTTACCATTGAGAAAGGTTCAAAGTGGTTAGGAATCCGAGTCGGCTTCGCTACCAACGATGAGGTTATCCAAAAGTCGTCTCTTGAACGAGAACTTCAAGAACTTCAAGAACTTCTCGTTAAGTCCGATGAGGTAAGTCTCATCTTGCTGCGAACTAATCACGATGGAAGTGGATACTTTGCCAATTTTCTCAGAAATGGAACTTGCCCACCAGTTCCAGAAGCCAAAACGCTTGCAGATCGAGAATTATTAACGGCAATCCATGAATGCCAACGTTTCGTCGATCAGTGGGAGAATCCAATGGAACTCTTACGAACACTTAAGAATCAACTCTGGTTCATATTCTATCAGATTCATAAAGTGGAAACCGTTTATACTACTTTTGAGGTGTTGAACAACAGAGGGCTTGAGGTATCTTTTTTGGAGAGATTAAAGAACAGACTCATGGAAGCTGCATTTCAGGGAAATCAGGGTAATAGCAATGAACATATAGACGAACTTCATGGAATTTGGGGAAACTTCTATAGAACTGTGGGGCTGCGTGAAGGGGTAGACTCCGAAGCTCTCACATTTGCTGCAACACTCAGATCCTCAGTAAGCAAGGTTCTTAGTGAAAAAGATGCAGTGGGTCGTTTAATACATCAAGTAAGCGGGAGCGTCGCCAAAACCATTGAAATCTCAGGCTGGCTCTTAAAGGTTGTCAACACCCTCAATCGACTATATGAGGAGATGAGGCAACCTGTAATCAAAGTTCAGCACGCAAGATTGCTAGCCGTCTCGATCATGCTACGAGATTTTCCTGAAGCAGAGGAAAGAAAACTTCTGAATCTATGGGAAAAAACAAGTTATCTTATTTTTGGTTTGCATCGTAAAGATGCGCGAAACGAGAAAGGAAATTTTATTCGATTAACCTGCGAAATTCAGAACAACTTAGATTTGAGTAGCGATGACATTTTAAAAAAAATACGGAGGCTCAGTGCAGACTACAATTGCGATATTGATGTGGCATACGATCTACTTTACATGACTGACTGTTATAACAGATGGGAGCCAGAACTTCGTTATCTATTGTGTCGCTACGAGGAACACCTCGCCAAAGAGCGTGGACAAACATTTTCTAACGAGCAGTGGAATCGGATTTGGCAAGAATCCCCTTCAAGATCCATTGAACACATTTCCCCACAGTCGAGTGATCGTAATTACGATCATCGTCATTGGCTCGGAAACTTGCTAATCTTACCGCCTCAACTCAACTCACAACTCGGAGATAAATCCCCAGAGTCAAAGGCAGATGACTATCAACGAACTGGACTTCTCATTGCTGCAGATGTCGCTGAAACTATCAAAAAAGATGGATGGGGCCAAGAAGAAATTGAGAGCCGGACAGGGGACATCTTACACTGGATTTCCGATGAGTTCGACTTAACATAATTGATATTTAAAATTTTAAGTTGCAATCGTGGACAAATTCTGATTTCCTTGCGTCCAAGTCATGATATTGAAATGACGCGGATAATTGAATAGGCGCGCTTTCCAAGCACGCCTATCAGAAATTACCGATTCACCGTTCACGCTATCTATTTTGCGTCCGTCCCGCCTTAATTTCTCCCCAAATGGTTCCAAGTTTACCCACCGCTTCGACAGCGAGCGTGGCTTCTAACCCGTTATCCATGAGCGTTATAATATCGTCTTCTTCAAGTGCGACATCGAAGAGTAGCATTTCATCGAACAGTCCTTCCCACTCTCTTCCACCGCCATCCCAGGAACCGATACGTCCAGGTCCAAATTCTCCGGGCAAGGGTCCCCATTTCCCCTCCGCATCAAGCTCGCCATCAAAGTAAACCTGAACCGATTCATCGTTGCTGCTGTAAGCAACTGCAAGGTGGAACCATTTATTCAAAATATCCTTATCCGCAGTGAATTTCGAGTTGGGCCAACCCGGATGTCGCACAGGATTGTTAGAGTGGATCGCCATCTCCATCTTGTTATCGGGCCGGAATTGATAATGGACGAAACCCGGAGACCAACCGTCTCGGTTAAAGAAACATCTCCACAGTCCGACGCGTCCCGTCGAATTAAACCATTTCATGAGCGTGAAATCCTCAAGCGGTCCAATCTCTGGAACAGTCACCCAACCGTCCTTGCCATTAAGTTCAATAGCATTACCAAATTTACCCTTTACAAATTTGGCACCACCCTTGAGGTCGCCATCATTGCCGTTATCGGACGAATCTTTGGCGACTTTTCCACCCGTTTCATCGAACAACCACGCACCGACAATAGATCCGGGATCGATTTCCGCGTTACCGACTTGTGCAAACATGAAACCTATGACGATCAAACTGATTATAAAACGAGCCATCCTTATTCTCCTTTTCCATCAGCATTAATTTCGTAAACTAAAGACCTTCAGGAGATAGATTGTAGCACAAATCGTCACGAAAGTGAACAAAATTTATTGATTGCCAATCGCTGGCTACTGGTTGCCGATTGCCATTCTCACCCACTACTGATAGCCGAAAATTGACAGCCGAAAACGGAAAAATAAGTGCCCTTAAAAAAATTAAAAAAACGGTTGACAAACTTGTGAAGACATGTTATAATTATTAACGCCAAAAATGCAAAATTGCTTGAAATGGACTTTGTGTTTTTTATCAAATCACCTTGGAGTTGGTGAGTGTGTTTGCCTGTGAACGGCAGACTTTCAAGTGAAAAGATTTTAATGACATTTGTTTCGGTTTAGGTTATAATGTAGGCAGTTTACCTTTACTTCGTGGAGCCGACGCGTAGACGTCCACCTACAAAATCGGGGGTATAAGTGGTATCTCGTCGTAAATTTTTCAAATTTCTCGGTTGGGGAAATTTCGTTGCAGCATTAGGTTTGACTTTCGGACCCGGATTGGTCCGCTATCTGTATCCACGTGTGTTGTTTGAACCATCCTCTATCTTTAAAGCAGGATTCCCAGCAGAATATCCACCCGGTAGTGTTAGCGAGAAGTATAAAAAGGAACCCTTCGGTGTTTGGGTTGTCCGGAAGCAGGATGGTGAATTTTATGCACTCTTAACAATTTGTACACACCTCGGGTGCACACCGCGGTGGCTCGGGTCTGAAAACAAATTCAAGTGTCCATGTCACGGTAGCGGTTTCGACCGAGAGGGTATTAACTACGAAGGTCCCGCACCACGACCCCTTGAGCGCGTTAAAATTACATTGGCAGAAGATGGTCAAATCGAAATCGATAAGTCTGTGAAGTTTTTAGGTGAGAAGGGGCAGTGGACCGACCCAGGCTCCTTTTTGAAGGTCTGAAGAAAGGAGAGCATTCGCGCCTGGCTTCGGTTAGGCAGAAAAGGCATTTCGGCGCATCTATACGTCGAAGCCTGCGATAGAAAGTATGAACGAAGAACGTAAAGGGCTGAAAGAAAAAATTACCAATTCTGATATCTGGCGCTCTATGTTCCGCCACGGATATGAAGACACGGGGCGTCGCTACACCCTACAAATCCTCCAAAACGTCTGGTTGCATCTCCATCCTCCCCGGGTTTCTCGGCACGCGCTGAACTTCCGTTTTACATGGTGTATGGGCGGCATCACCTTTCTCATGTTTCTCGTGACAGCCGTCACAGGCGTACTCCTCATGTTTTACTATCGTCCTACAGCTGAATATGCCTTCCACGATGTACAGTACCTCGAATTTGACATACCTTTCGGAATGCTCCTCCGCAATATGCATCGCTGGGCAGCACACGGAATGGTTATTTCGGTCATGCTGCACATGTTCAGGGTCTTCTTGACGGGTTCCTATAAGAAACCACGGGAGTTCAACTGGGCTGTCGGGGTCATCTTGTTACTCGTAACGTTTTTCCTCAGTTTCACCGGCTATCTCTTGCCGTGGGATCAGTTGGCATTTTGGGCAGTAACTGTCGGTACAAACATGGCTCGCGCAACACCTGTTTTGGGACACGAAGGTCCATTTGCACCGCAAGACATCACGCAATCAAACGATGTCCGATTTGCACTGCTCGCAGGCACGATTGTCGGACCCTCAACGCTGTTGAGGTTCTATATTTTACACTGCGTCGCTGTGCCACTTTTGGCAAGCGTCCTGATGGCTTTGCATTTCTGGCGTGTGCGTAAAGACGGCGGTATCTCCGGACCTCTATAAAATGGCTATCAGCTGTCAGTAGTCAGCTGTCCGTTAAGCGGCTATGATACACCACTATCTCTTGGGACTGACTGCTGATAACTGAAAGGATTTTTTTTTTGAAAAAATCCGTACTGATGGCTATAAAAAGGAGCAGAATATGGAGCATTTTATAGCACTGGTGACGAAACCTGATAATGTCCCCATTGTTGCTATTCTCTTTTTGATACCTTATTTCATCTGGCTTTCATACCGGCAGGCACGCCAGACTGACAAAACAGGTGTCCCTTCAGATGCAGCCCTCAACGATAAAGTCTACGTCTGGCCCTATCTGTGCCGAAACGAGTTTATCTGCGCAATTATTACTATGTTGGTCTTAGGTGTCTGGTCGATTATGATTGACGCACCGCTTGAAGAACCGAGCGATCCAACAAAAACGCCGAACCCTTCTAAGGCACCTTGGTATTTCCTTGCCCTGCAGGAGATGCTCGTCTACTTCGACCCGTGGATCGCAGGCGTGGTATTACCAGGATTGATTATTGCCGGGTTGATTGCTATTCCCTACATTGATATTAATCCCAAGGGTAAAGGCTATTATACAATTAAGGAACGTCCCTTCGCCCTCGCAGTATTTTCCTTCGGCTTTATCATCTTGTGGATCGTCCTGATGGTTGTCGGTACATTCCTCAGAGGACCTGGATGGAACTTCTTCGCGCCGTGGGAAGCGTGGGATCCGCACCTTGTCGTGCCGCTAACGAACGTGAATCTATCCTATCTTTTCGGCATTCGAGGTGAAAACACTGCTAACTTCTTCGGATTCATCGTTGTAGCGGGTTATTTCTCGATCGGTCCGATTTTCTACTTATGGAAGCGAAATAGTAGTCGTTTCTTGCAGGAACTCGGTCTCGTTCGATATGTCGTCGTCTCATTTCTGTTCTTAACCATGCTCGCACTGCCAATAAAAATGATCTTGCGTATATTCTTCAATGTGAAATATATCTGGGTATCCCCGTGGTTCAACATTTAATTAGCAGATAGCCTTAGCCTTTAGCAGTTAGCGATTAGGTGTTAGGGACTAACCGCTAACCACTAACAGTGAACGAAGTCGGGAAATGCCACACGGCATTCATACCGTTGATTCTGATTTTGATTCACGCCCTAAGTGCTAATAAATGGAGGTAGAAAATTTCGTGAGGAGCAATAAAGAAATTCCTGCTGAGAATAAATCGTATTCTGCTTTGTTCTTTATTTTGTCCGCACTGTTAGGACTGGTAACTATTTGGGGATTCTGGAGTGAGATGATTACCCGCCGTCCGTGGAAGCAGATCCAGCAGCAGTTTTATCAATACGAGTATGAGAAGACAGAGGCGGAATTGGCAAATGCAATGTCGGATTTGCCTGAACTCCCCACACCTCAAGAGCCTGACCCGAGTGAATTACGAAGATTGACAAAAGAAGTGGAGAACGCACAGGTCGCACTCGACGAAGCACTCCAGGAGCGCAAATTCCGGCAGAGCGAATCAGATGCGATTAACTATAAATATCAGCATAGCCTCCACGAAGCGAAAGGTAGACACAATGAGACTGTTGACAAGTGGCAGAAAAAGTTAGCGGATTATGAATCCCAGATTGAAGGTGAACTGACCGAAGCCGTCTTGGCAGCAGAAGCTACCTTCGCAAACGTAAACAAGGCGTTAGCACAGTTCTATCAAAACAGTGACGACCCTTCGCGCGCGCTCAGCACCTACCTCATTGCGCTGAAATATAACACTACCGATCCAGAAATCGCTGAAGGTATTGCCACCGCACAAGCAGACCTGGCATCACTGCAAGCCGACAAAGCAAAATACGACGAAGTCGCGCGTCTTGAGGAAAAATTACATTCAGTCGGCGGGATTAAAAGAACCTTTCTCGGAAGTCTCTTGGAAAATCCTTTCCGTGAAACGCGAACCATCGTTCAATACTATCTTGAAGACTTCAGTCATACCGCAGACAGATGTGCTACATGTCACTTCTCTGCCGATAGAGACGGTTACCAACAATCGGCGCAAGAGATGTTTGAAGTAGAAGGTGATGGCGAAAATCCTGTTGTCCATCGTCTCAAACATTCAAGTGTTAAATTAGGTAGTGAATCTATTATAATTGACGGATTTGATGCCGAACCCGATGAATATACATTAGAAGAAAACGGTACGCTCATCTTCAGTGACGTAGATGTCTTCGGCGAAGTAGAGATCTCTTATGAGACCGGCTATCGTTCGGTACTCCAGACGCACCCCCATCGCGACGTTCTCCTTGCTAAACACCCTGTTGATAGATTCGGATGTATGCTCTGCCACGGTGGACAAGGACAGGCACTTACAGCGAAATCCGCGCACGCCTTAACGCATGCTGAATATTGGCTCACTCCTGTACTCGGGATGGATGAACATACCGGTAGAACCTCCGAAGAGACAGGGGGATATATGGAATCTAACTGCCGTCGCTGCCACGATGGCGTAATGATGTTAGATTACGGCGTGGCTCCTGACACAGATGAACCTGTAGATTATGCCCCTCATCTCACAAAAGGTTTAGCACTCTTTGAAGACCTTGGCTGCCACGGCTGCCACGCTGTAGATGGCTATAGTGCCATTGAAAACATCGCCAAAGTCGGTCCGTCGCTCGCGAAAGTCGGCAGCAAAATAAAAGATACCACTTGGCTTGAAAGTTGGATTAAGAAACCCGAGGCATATCTCTCGAATACAACAATGCCTAACTTCTTCCCTGCCGATGGCATGACGCAAGTCGTCTACCTCAAGAATGGCGGGCAACGTACCGGTGTTGTCACTAAAACTGCCAGCGGTATCATTATTAAAACAGATGACGGTACAGAGTATCCCTATCCCGATAGTTATGTGCTTCGTATCGTTGATGAGGTGAAATCTATCGCAGCTTACCTTGCACAGATGACGGATGCGAATCTCGACGAATCCAGTGCAACCTATTCTGAATCGCAACGCGCTATTGAAGCAGGCGAAGAGACCGTCAAAACTGTTGGCTGTCTCACATGTCATGCCGTTGGTGATTTGGGAACCGATTTCGCCCCTGCACTTGACAGCGTCGGCGCAAAAGTTACGCCAAGCTACCTCCGTCAGTGGATTCGGGACCCGAAAGCCTACGATCCAGATACGAGTATGCCGAGTTTACGGCTGAGTGATAGCGAAATTGACGATGTCGTCGCATACTTAATGAGTTTGCAGCAAGCAACACCCAATGCATCTGGCGAATCTATCGGCGAAGCTGACCCAGTCGAGGGTGAGGCACTCGTCAGAACCTACGGATGTTTCGGCTGCCACGAAATTCCCGGTTTTGAGAACGAATCGAAAGTCGGAGCGGATCTCGGCGAATTCGGTGCGAAAATGCCCGATGAACTGGACTTCGGCGACACAGTAGGCATTGAACACAGTTGGACCGGATGGACACTTGGTAAGGTAACCAACCCACGACGTTACCAAACCCGCCGTATTGTCTCTCGTATGCCTGTCTTCAATATTAACGACGAAGACGCCAGGGTGCTTGCCGTCCTTTTGAAGAGTTTCCAACCTGAGAAATATCCACTCAGTTATATTCATAACCGGTCCGAGAAACTCAACCAGATTGATGCCGGTAGGCGACTCGTTAAAAAATATAACTGTACGGGCTGCCATGCAATTGAAGGCACAGGTGGCGACTATATTGATGTTATTGTCGCACACGAAGGGTTAAATGAGACAAACGCCAAGCAGTTTGCGCCACCACCGTTAAAAGCTGAAGGGGCAAGAGTCTATCCAGACTGGCTGTTTGCGTTCCTCAAGGAGCCGTCGGAGATTCGCTACGGACTCAAAGTGCGGATGCCATCATTTGGACTGTCGGATGACGAAGCGACAACGCTTGTCAAGTATTTCTCCGCCCTTGATGATGAACCGTTCCCATACGAAACGCTGGAGACGCCGACGCCAACAGCTGCTGAATTACGGGTCGGTAAGCAGATTTTTGACCTGCTCCAGTGTATCTCCTGTCACCCTTCACAGGGCGAAGTTATCCCTGAAGGGAGTGACAAAGCAGGGAGACCGGATCTCGCCTTGGCGAAAGAACGGCTCAAGGCGGATTGGCTGATTGATTGGATGAAGGATCCGCAATCCTTCCAACCCGGAACAGCAATGCCTCAGGCATGGCCCCTCGTCGGTGGACAGCATATACCGCTTGAGGGCTATGCTGGCGATGATGCTGAAAAACAGATTCGACTCGTGCGCGATTACCTCATATCGTTAGGACGTTAGCAGTTAGCATATAGTGGTTAGTAGCTAGCGTTTAGAAACTAACATCTGACACCTAATTGCTAACTGCTAAAAGTGAAGCGAAGCGGAACGACCTATATGAGACACCTTGCCGTTGTTATCGTCATGATTATTGTGTGGCTCAACGGACTTATCTGGTTGGGCAAACAGGTTGATCCGAGTACGAAGTATCAGTCGGCGGTTGAGTACAAGTATGCCCGATACTGCGCAGGATGCCACGGGAACGATGGGCAAGGCAGCGGACGTATCGGCCGTTTCAAAAAGTTGGATCCGGCAAACCTAACAGATAATAGTTTGTGGGAAATGCATGATGATGAGCAGCTGCTGGATAGCATCAACTCAGGAAAAGACGATATGCCAGCGTTTTACTACTACCTCAGCGATGAGGAGCAACGGGAGATTCTCAACTATATTAAGGAGATGTTTCGTCCTTAATTAACTGAGGGTGGTTCATTATTTCAAGGGGCTGCAGCCCACTGTCGGAACAAACTCAGGTTGTCAGATACCCCGTAGGCGGGGAATGCCCTAAGGCATTCATACCCGGTTCATGCCCATAAGGCATGAATACCGTTGATTCTGATTCGTATTCATACCCGGTTCATGCCCGGTGAAGCCCATACGGGCTTCATACCCGGTGAATGCCATAAGGCATGAATACCGTTGATTCTGATTCAAGGCATGAATACCGTTGATTCTGATTTGAGGTCCCCTCGCCATGTGGGTTGGGAAACTCTCGGGGAATTGGGGTCGCGATTCGGAAATCGCTCCTATCAGAAGATGTGTGAACTTATTTTCGGCATCTACTATAAAGCCCCAGCGGGGCGATAGGTGTATAGAAACCAGTGATTACCATCCTCTAAAGCCCCCGGTGAATGCCATCAGGCATTCATACCGTTGATTTCGGGGCGACAGGTGTATAAAATTTTCGTCGGGGTTTAAAACCGAAACTTGCTATAAAAAATTTTAGGTCTTTTTATTTGCATTCTAAAATTCTGTAGTGTTAATATATTGCAGGATAAATTTAAATATGTAAACAGAAGCGGAGACATTCCGCTGTAGGTGAGGTTTCCAACCTCGCTGGCTCACAGTGTATAGTTATATTGTAAAATCTACTATAAGATACGTAAGGAGAAAAGAAATTATGAAGGTTTTAATGATCCTGCTTCTTTGCGCAATGCTCGCAAGTACTGCGTTCGCAGGCACCATCACTGGTACCGTCATGTATGATGGGGACGCACCCGCGCGTCCTGCTTTAACAGCTACCAAAGATCAACATTGCATTGACGCTGTGACAGGCACAAAATCCGAAGCACTCGTTGTCTCAAAAGGCAAGGGGATCAAGAACGTTGTCATTTACGCCCGCGTCCGTGGTGCTAAAGTTACCGTCCCTGATAAGAACCCTGTTATGGACCAAAAGGGATGTGCTTACTATCCACACGTCCTTGCGGTTGTTGCCGGTTCTACCGTTGACCTTACTTCCAGCGATCCGGTCGCCCACAATGTCCATTCCCACGCCAAAAAGAATGACGCTATAAACTATCAGATTCCGCAGCCCGGCAAAGTCATCCCACACAAAATCGAGAAACCTGAAGAAATTAAGTTCACATGCGATATTCACGCTTGGATGACAGGTTACATTGTTGCTGTTAACAGCAACTATTTCACCGTCACCGGCTACAAAGATGCTGATGGCGCATGGATCAATTCGGATGACTATGAGAATTCCGCAGATACCGGTGGTTATTCGATCGCCGATGTGCCAGCCGGTAGAGTTCGTGTCGTCGCATGGCATGAAGAACTCGGTTCAGCCAACAAAACCGTTGAAGTGCCAGCGAGTGGTGATATTGCTGTAAACTTTACGAGTGCTGATTTCAAAAAACGCGCCAGATAAATAGTTATCGGTTTTGGGTTTTGAGTTAAGAGGTTCGCTGTAACAATCCACCCCGTTGGAATATTCAAAGTGATGGTGAATTGTTGCCAAACATCTCTTACACCCATTACCCACAACCCATAAAACTGACAACCATAAAAGATGAAAATATCTAAAAAGAGACTCTATCTCATACTTATTTGCGTCCTGTCTGCTTATGCCTTGTTAGCGGTTGCCCCGGTGTTTGCCCAAGACGTGACCGAGGCAGAATATCGTCCTTTCCCGAAAATCGGCAGCCGGAGTGCAGCGTGGATTGCTGCGCAGCTCCACCTCTTATTCGGATCCTTTATTCTCGGTGTCCCGATGTTCGCCGTTATCATTGAATTTATCGGCTGGAAGACAAAGGACATGCGATATGACCGGATGGCGCAAGAGTTTATTAAACTCTGTATGGGCGCGTTTTCGACAACAGCCTTACTCGGTGGTGTGCTCGTCTTCATCCTCATTTGGTGTTATCCGAAAGTAATGTCGAAACTCAGTGGCATATTCGGACCGACGATGATCTTTTATGTCATTCTGTTCTTCGGGGAAACTTTTACGCTTTACCTCTACTCCTACGGATGGGATAAGATGCAAGGACGCCATAAAGGATGGCACCTCTTCCTCGGTGTACTCTTGAATGTGTTCGGCACTGCGATTATGTTTGTCTCCAACGCATGGCTCAGTTACCAGACCAGTCCTGCAACCCAGTACGGCATACTATCTGAGTCGAGACGCAAATCTTGGATAGAAGAAAGATTGGCTGCTGATTCGGAGCTAACACCTGAAGCTGCTATGGAAGGTGTTACAAGCCATACAATGGTCCCGCTTCATAACGAAACAACGGGCGAGTTCATGGGCACCCTTTGGGATGCCGTCAACAATTTTACGTGGATGCCAGTTAATATCCACCGCCTCGTTGGAAACATTGCCTTCGGAGGTTCAATTGTAGCGGCTTATGCTGCATTCCGATTCCTCGTCGCCAAAACCAAAGAGGACAAAGCGCATTACGATTGGATGGGCTATACCGGCAACTTCATCGCACTCTGTGGACTTATACCACTACCTTTCCTTGGCTATTGGCTCGGCAGGGAAATCTACATGTTCAACAACACGATGGGCATTAACATGATGGGTAGCCTATTTTCTTGGCTATTTATCATTCAGGCAGTCATGATTGGGGTCCTCTTTATTGGTGCGAACTACTACCTCTGGTCAGGCATGGGACGAATTGAAGGTGCCGAGATCTATGCGCGCTACCGTCCCTACATGATTACCATTATCGTTATCTGTGTTGCAATCTGGATGACCCCGCGCACACTCTCTAAAATCTCAAGTGCCAGTGAGCTGAGCGCGATGGGCGGTGCAAACCACCCACACCTCGGACTGTTTGGCTTGATGACTGCCAAAAATACGGCTGTTAACATCATTATCCTCACTACTTTCTTGAGTTTCCTCTTTTATCGGCGTTCCGGGAAAATACCAATAGCGAATTGGAAAAAAGTCGGTAACATCGCCATATCTGCGATCTTCTTCCTCGCAGTGGTCGTAATTGTGGTCATCGGTATTGTCGGATTTACCGTCCCAACAGATTTGCGTGTTAATATTCTTACGCCTTATCAGGTCCTGGTTGCACTGGCGGTTATGGCAGTTGTCACCGTCGTTGACATTTTCATGTACCGCAAAGCGACGACATCTGGCAGTATTAATTGGGGAGAAATGACAGACCGCTCACAATACGTCTTGATTCTCATCGCAATTACGTTTACATCTCTGATGGGACTGATGGGTTATGCGCGTTCAGGGCTTCGAGAGGCGTGGCACATCTTCGGTGTTATGCAGGACACATCGCCTGATGCGTTTACACCGCTCCTCAGCGAGGCAGTGAACATGGTGGCGATTATCATGGTGGTTTTCTTCGCGCTCGTTGGATTTATCTTCTGGCTCGGTTTATGGGGTGAAAAGAAAAAGCAAGAAACAGTGCCTGCTACCGAAACCGCTGTTACTGCTGAAGGTGATGACTAATAGCGGGAAGAATTGCTACGGAAAGGGGTTGGTGACCCTGGATTAAGGATACAGCAGCGTCCGAACCAAAATTGGCACTTAACCCTGATGTACTTAATCAAAAGCCCGCTCGTAATGAAATGGAGAGCGGATTTAAGAGTGGCACGTTAAAGTCCAAACTCATGTTATTTAACCGCAGGGAATAGTTAGAAAGCGGTAGAACAAAATGCGTAGCTCGTAATGAAATGGAGAGCGGATTTAAGAGTGGCACGTTAAAGTCCAAACCCACGTTATTTAGCCGCAAGGAATAATTAAAAGATGTCAAGAAATACGCTCATAAAAATTGCGAGTCTCATCTTAATGGTGGTGAGTTTCATCGCCTATATTGCTGGAGCATCCGCGTTTCCGATCGCTTCGGAGAACCTGCTGCCTTGGTCAGTCTGGTTTCTCATTTCAGTGATTATAAACATCGTCTTGTGGTCCAACGTCATGAAATTGTTGACATTCTCGCTTGCCGTGATATGGTTTTATGCCTTTGTCGCGAGCCTCGTTCCAGAGAGTTCCACAGCCGTGAATTTAACCGAACTGGATTGGAGCGACCCGGAGGCAGTCGCTGAGCAAGGTGCTTTGGTGTTTAACGGAAAAGGGCAATGTAGTGCTTGTCATACCGTGGATACCTCCGCACCGAAAGGGAGATGTCCCGATCTAACAGACATCGGTATTAACGCTGCCAGCCGTGTCCCCGGTACGGATGCGAAAACCTATCTTATTGAGTCGCTTTACGAACCCGATAAATATCTTGTTCCGGGATACGGCAAGATTATGCCGGAGATTTGGAAAGCACCTATCGCTCTCTCCAAGTTAGAGATTGAGGCGGTTATCGCCTATCTCCAGAGCCAGGGCGGCGAGATTGATCCCACCCCGTTTGATGAGCCGATAGATAGAGCAGACACCGCAGTCGCAGCAGCAGCACTTCCGCCTTTACTTACTGGCGATGTAGAACAAGGGAAGAAGGTTTTTGTGAGTGCGGCGTGTATCTCTTGTCATGCAGTACAAGGCATAGAAAGCCCCGCAGCGGGTGAAACAACTACAGACTTTGAAGTCGTCACTGCACCAGATCTCTCCGAAATTGCCGCCTTTAACGACATGCGGTATCTTGAGGAATCAATCCTGCTGCCAAGTGTGCAAATTGTGAGCGGTTACGGTGCTGTGACCGTCCGCGCCAACGGAACAACCTATCAAGGAACGCTTGTCTCGCAGGATACAGAACAAATTGTCGTTCGCACCAAAACCGCAGATGGCGTAGAAGAGGAACACACAATCTTGCTGAGTGAACTTGACGAGGAACCGATTGAGGAACTTTCCGATCTGCAAGCGAAGGGGTACTTTACCTTGACGCTAACACCCACAGATGCAGATGCACCGGTAACCGGGGACATTGTTTCAGAAACTGACAAGACGGTGACCCTTAAAGTTAACGGCGAAGATAAGACGTTCTCTAAAACAGAGGTCAAAAGCCAGTTGACCGTTCTCACTTTTGATGGCGACGAAATTGTCGGTGCTCACATTTCTGGTACAATAGACGATGATGAAATCGTCTTAAACGTTGATGGTAGTGAAGAGGTAATTGATACTTTTGATGTTGAAGAGGTTACTTTTACCCATGCCTCTGGCAAGAAGTTACTGATTACTTCACCAATGCCTGAAAATTTTCCGTTGCTCCTATCCGTGTCGGATATGACTAATTTGCTCTCTTTCTTAAGCACACTTACTGGCGCGACAGTGGAAGCAGTGCCAGCAGAGACAAATGATGCTTCCGCCGAATAACAGACAACTGTGAAAAAACAAATTCTTTACTTCAGCCCCGTAGGGGCGACATCTGTATAGAGGAGGAAAAAACACCATGAAAAGACTGTCGCTCTTCACAATATGTCTTATAATCCTGGTCGGTTCTTGGCTCGTACTGCGCTTCGTCATTGGAAGCGTTATATCCGTGCCGATACCAGCCAGTGTGATTGCGATGTATATGGGGTTGATTATAATCGCCATCTTGGTGCATATCTCTGTCGAGGACTCACTCTTTCGAGAGTTCCTGCGGCCTATTCGTGAAACGCTCGTGGATGATAGACGCCGTGTCCGCAGACGCGTTATCGTTGTCTTAATCCCGTTGTTTCTACTTGGCTATACCTACTCAATTATCGCACAGCGAGCAAGTCCACCCGGAAGTCCGCGGGACGCACATCCATCGCCACCGCTTGAATTAACCTATAAGGATGAAGTTATCGGCACAATGCAAGATGTTGTGAACCCATTCCGGCACTATGAAAAGGACGATCCAGAGGCGTTCAAGGCACATGTCGAAAACGGAAGACGCGTCTATTATCAAAACTGCTTCTACTGCCATGGCGATCACCTTGACGGACAAGGGCATTTCGCCCCCTATCTCCAGCCTCTGCCTGCTAATTTCCAAGATCCAGGGATTATCCCGAACTTCCAAGAATCTTTCTTCTTTTGGCGAATTAGCAAGGGTGGACCCGGACTGCCGGCTGCTGGCGCACCTTGGGATTCTGCAATGCCTATCTGGGAAGACTACTTGACAAAAGATGAAATTTGGGACGTTATCCTCTTTTTATCTGATTACACCGGTTATCAGCCACGAACCTTTGGGGAGGCACATTAAGAATGAGAAACAGAAGTATTGCTCTCTTGATGCTGATTATCGGAATAGTAGTAGGGACGCTCTGTTGTGTCGTAACACACGCACAGAACGCGCCAGAGGCTTCCGAGAGAGGAAAAGAGGTATATGAGGAAAGCTGCGCACACTGCCACGGTACAGAAGGCAGAGGCGACGGCTCCGCCGCTGAGAATCTACTCCCGAGACCCAGAGATTTTACACGTGGCTTGTATAAAATTCGTTCTACGGAATCCGGAGAACTCCCAACGGATCAGGACCTCTATGACATTATTACCGAAGGGATGCCCGGCTCGTCGATGCCTGGATGGGAAACCTCTCTGAGTGCTGATGACCGCTGGGAACTCGTCGCCTATATTAAAACGTTTCATAACGGGTTTAAAGAACGTGAGGCACCGCCACGGGAAATTACTTTGGCGGGACAAATCACCTATTCTGAAGAAAGTGTTGAGATCGGAAAAGGACTTTATACCGAACTCGGTTGTATAGAGTGCCACGGGAACATTGGACGTGGCGATGGTACATCCGCTCCTACACTGACTGATGAATGGGGTTTCCAAACATGGCCCGCAAATCTGACACACGGCTGGAATTACCGCGGTGGTTCTGATACTGAAGACATCTTCAAGCGGTTCATCGGCGGGATCGCTGGTTCACCCATGCCCGCATTTGAAGGGGATAGTTTCCTACATTTCGGATTGACCTCGGAAGAATCCAAACGCCTCACTGAATTAGAAAATAAAGACGAAATGACGGAGGCAGAAGAAGGGGAATCTGAGCGGTTTTATGAGAAAATGGATGAGGCTGTCAACGTCGCCCTCAATCGAGTGGAAGGCTTGGAGCTGAGCGCAGATGAGCAGCAGATTTATGACAACGCAATGAAGGTCGTCTACGAAAAAAGTTGGCATTTGGCGAACTACGTGAAGTCGCTTATGCCTGAACAACGTCCGGAACCTGCTATTGGAAATAACGTCCTTCGCTCACAATACATTCAAGGCGAATTGCCTACAATCGATGCCGACGCATGGGAAACATTTGAGTCCAGATACTTCCCTCTTGTCGGACAGGTTGTCATTGAACCGCGGCAATTTAACCCAACAATCGATGCCGTAAGCGTCAAATCGTTTTACAACGATACAGAGGTCGCTTTCCTCTTTATATGGGACGACCGAACCCACACGATTGATGAAACGAATGAGGAGACTGGCGAGACTCTTGAGGACGCATTGGCAGTTCAATTTCCTGTGAGAGTGCCACAAGGTCCGACTGCTCCGAAGCCCTATTTCTTATACGGTGGGAGACTCCCGGTCTATGTCTGGCAGTGGAAAGCCTCTGCGCCTGAGCAGGTGACTGAACTTACTGCTAAAGGGGTCAATAATGTTGAAGTCCAAGAAGTGCAGGGGGATCTGCAAGCAACAGGCACCTATACGGACGGACGATATAAATTGTGGGTGAAACGTGCGTTGAGGACCGATGACAAAAAGGATTTACAACTTGATCCCGGTATTTTTGTGCCTATTGCTTTCTCTGCATGGGATGGTTCAAACGGTGATGTTGGCACAAAACGGGTCATGACAAGTTGGTATACTTTCGTCCTTGAACCTGTTCCGTCCTCAAGGCGATTCGTTTATCCGCCTTTGATCGCTGTTCTTTCTCTCGGCTTGCTCGTCGGTTTACGTGCAGCCGTGCAGCGTAGAAATTCAGAAGCATAGTGGATTGTAAAATTTACCATAATAATGAGTAATCAATCTTCAGTTCAAGGATCGATAACTGAAAACTATAATTAAAAGGAGAAAAAATGAAAACCTATCTGTTAGCAGGGCTTGCCCTGTTTCTTGCATGTTGCTATGTTGGTAGTGCCTTTGCGGCTGACAGCGGAGCAGGCGAAGTGGAAATGTTAGTATTTCCTAAATCCTATTCTGCTGGAGGCGTTAGCAATGGTGGCACAATTAGCGGCGTAGTGAAGTTTGAAGGGGACATGCCTGAAATGAAAATGCTCGAGATCACCAAGGACCAAGCGGTTTGTGGTGCTACCGAGAAATACGATGAATCTGTCGTCGTCGGTGAAGGCAGCGGTCTAAAAAATACGATTGTCTATCTGATCGATATTTCGCAGGGCAAAGATTTTGATAAAGCTACCAAACTGGAAATGGACCAGAAGGGCTGCCAATTCAGTCCACATGTCCAGATTGTTCCAGTGGGTGCTCGGTTGACAATGCTCAATACCGATAAGGTTAATCACAACGTCCATATCTTCAGTAGCATCAACAAGCCGGTTAACAAACAGCAGACAAAAAACCGTAGGAAAATGCCGCTTGCTGGAGTAAAGAAAGCTGAAGGTCCTGTATCCGTGAAATGCGACATTCACGGTTGGATGTCGGCTTGGATTGCCTATGTACCGCATCCGTATTTCGCTGTAACGAACGAGAAGGGTGAATTCACGCTTGAAGATGTTCCCGCAGGTACCTATAAACTCGGTTATTGGCATGAAGCCTGTGGCAGCAATAGCGCATCCCCTGCCTCCGTTACTGTTGAGGCTGGCGGCGCCGCTATGCAAGATTTCACGCTGAAACTTCAATAAACTTGCACATATCAGGCAGTTGTGAATTATGCTTAGGCGCGCTTAAAAAGCGCGCCAACTTCGGAAGTGGAAAACAAACTTGAGATAGAAAATCTTTCGCATAGTTATCAAGAACGGCGCGCACTTAATAATGTCAGTTTTGAGGCGTCGTGCGGCGGGATTTTTGGACTCCTCGGACCGAATGGAAGTGGGAAAACGACCCTGTTCAGGATCCTTTCCACGTTAATCCCGATAATGTCGGGCACTGTTCGTATCCTCGGATATGACCTAACCACCGAGGTGAAGGCAATTCGCAACCTGTTGGGGGTTGTTTTTCAGCATCCAGGGCTGGATGTCAAGTTGACTGTTACCGAGAATTTACGGCATCACGGGCATCTCTATGGACTCTCTGGTAAAATCTTGCGCCGTCGGATCGCAGAACTCCTTGAATACGTTGGTGTCTCCGACAGGGCATCAGATCGCGTTGAAGTCTTATCGGGTGGTTTGCAAAGGCGGGTTGAAGTTGCAAAAGCGATGCTCCATTCCCCCCGTGTTCTGCTCCTTGATGAACCGACCAGCGGATTGGATGTAACCGCACGCAGGCAACTCAACGATTATCTCTGTGTGCTCGCCGACACAGAAAACATCCTTGTGCTGCTCACAACACATCTGCTGGATGATGCCGAGGCTTGCAATCGGATCGGTATCTTGGATAAAGGTACGTTAGTCGCACTCGGAGCACCC
Organism: Candidatus Poribacteria bacterium; assembly: GCA_028818705.1. Lineage (GTDB taxonomy): Bacteria > Poribacteria > WGA-4E > WGA-4E > WGA-3G > WGA-3G. The sequence continues at coordinate 25,735 of JAPPNJ010000053.1, read as the reverse complement.
AATGAACTCAAAGCACAGGTCGGCGGTGATGTTGTGCTCATAGAAGGTGAAGCTAACGAAACACTCGCCACCGCAATTGCTGAAAGGTTCAGTGTTTCACCCGTGCTGAGGGATGGTCAGCTCCGTGTTGAGTGTGAACGCGGGCATGAATTTGTTCGAGATGTTGTCGCCGCGTTTCCAAGTGAGATTCAGACGGTTCGGTTCGGGAAGCCGACATTAGAGGACGTGTTCGTAAAGTTGACAGGAAACCCGTTCGTGGAGAGGAAGGGTAGCGAAAATTAAAAGAATCCAAAGGTGCAAGCCCGTAATGTAGTGGAGGGGTTTTTGCTTGGGTGTTTCTTCAGATCTACGGGGAGGTGGGTGTGTGCTTAACCTATCTCACCGAACCGCAAGGAAAATTAAAAATCTGCTGCCGGTTACAACAATATGGTGGCGCGAAATTATCAGGTTTTATCGACAACGAAGTCGACTCTTCAGTGCTATCGCGCAACCTTTGGTTTTCTGGATTCTCATTGGTAGTGGTTTGAGTGCCTCTTTTCAGCCCGCAGGGTCGGTCGATGGACAGAGTTACATTGAATACTTTTATCCGGGTATCGTCGTTTTAGTCTTGCTTTTTACATCTATTTTCGCTACAATCTCTGTCGTGAATGATCGGCGCGAAGGCTTCTTGCAAGGTGTACTCGTCGCTCCCGTACCAAGGTGGCGGATTGTACTCGCACAAGCATTAGGTGGGACGACGTTAGCACTCTTACAGGGGGTGCTACTCCTAATACTCGCACCCATGGCTGGCATCCAGTTGGGTGCAGCATCGCTCCTTTTCACGTGCAGTGTGATGGCACTTTTGGCGTTTGGCTTGACAAACCTCGGACTGCTCATCGCGTGGCGGATGGACTCGACGCAAGGGTTTCATGCAATTATGAATCTCCTGCTAATTCCGATTTGGCTTCTTTCTGGCGCGTTTTTTCCGAGCACAGGCGCCCCCGGTTGGTTAGCATGGATAATGAAATTCAATCCTTTAACGTATGGGCTCGCAGCTTTTCGCCACAGCCTCTACCTTGACACCACCGCAAAAGCATTTGGAGAGGGACCACCTTGGGCACTCTCTATGCTGATTACCGGTCTGTTTTGTGTTTTAACCTACGTGGGAGCAACGCTCACCGCTTCTGCACAAACGAATTGAATAGCAGTCAGCCGTCAGCCATCAGCAGTCGGTAAAGAAGACCCCGGTTTATTAAGAAACCTCTCTACTGGCAGCCGAAAGCGCAGCGACCTGATTGCTGATAGCCATTAAAAGGAGGACTTGATGCTTCAATGGCTCCCTGAGAACGTATCAACGTTCGGGCAAGGCGTTGATAACCTCTTTTACGTAATTTATTATATTACCCTTGTTGTGTTCATCCTTGTCATGGGGACCCTTATCGTTTTCCTGTTTAAATATCGTCATCAGGAAGGTCAAAGGGCACACTACATTGAGGGAAGCACGACCCTTGAAATTGTCTGGACAGCCGCTACCACCGTGATTGTCTTTGGACTGGCGATGTTCAGTTACCCACAGTGGAATAACATTAAATCTCCTACAGAGTTCCCTGATAATCCAGACGTTGTTGTTCAGGTCAGCGGAAAACAATTTAACTGGGATATGACATATCCTGGACCCGATAACGAACTCGGCACAGACGACGACCTAACATTGGAAAATGAACTGCATGTACCAGTCAATGCCGTCGTACATATCCGGTTAACCGCCGTGGATGTTATTCACAGTTTTTTTGTGCCGCAATTAAGGCTCAAACAAGACGCATTGCCCAATAGATTTATCAATGTCTGGTTTGAGGCGACAAAAGCAGGACGCTATGAAATACCGTGTGCTGAACTCTGTGGATTCGGACACTCTGGAATGCTTGGATACCTCAATGTGCATACGCAAGCGGACTACGATGCCTGGCTGCAAGAAAGATGGCCTCAATAGGCTCAAGGAGAAAAGTAAATATGCACGATAACGAACATACGTCACATCATCACGAAGAAAGTTTTATTCGCAAATATGTCTTTTCGCTCGACCACAAGATGATCGGCAAACAGTTTCTTATCTACGGGCTGATTATGTTCTTCCTCGGTGGTGGGCTCGCCCTCCTCTTTAGATGGCAGCTCGCTTATCCCGAAAGACCACTGCCTATCATCGGTGCTTCCACACAATACATGGAGGAAGGCGAGGTCGTCACAGGTGCTGACAGGATGTGGGAACGCATCTATGAATCCGAAAAAGAGGAATGGCTTGAAGTAAACATGCCTAATGGTGTGGTTGAACCCGCATTTTACAACATGCTGTTTACGATGCATGCCACTCTTATGGTATTTTTCGTCGTCGTTCCAATCTTGGTCGGTGCTTTCGGAAATTTCTTGATTCCCTTGATGATTGGAACACGAGACATGGCGTTTCCTGTTCTCAACATGCTCTCCTTTTGGTTGGCAGTCGTTGCAGCGATTGTCATGGTAGTTGGGTTCTTTGTCCCTGGTGGGCACGCAGCTGCCGGATGGACAGGCTATGCACCCCTCTCTTCTGATGCGCAATGGACAGGTGTTGACTGGGGACAAAATCTCTGGGCAATCAGTCTGCTCTTTCAGGGATTTTCTTCACTCGTCGGATCTATTAACTATATCACGACGATTATCAATATGCGCGCACCCGGGATGACGTTCTTCCGGTTACCCCTTGTTATCTGGTCCCTTTTCGTCGTCGCGATTCTTCTGTTGCTCGCATTCCCGGTGCTCTCGTCTGCGCTCGCGCTCCTCATCTTTGATAGGCTTGCGGGAACGACGTTCTTCACGGCTACAGCGGAAGGCGGCGGTGACCCGCTCTTGTGGCAGCACCTCTTCTGGTTCTTCGGACACCCAGAGGTCTATATCCTCATTTTACCGGGCATGGGTATCGCTTCCGAGTTGATCGCTGTCTTTTCACGGAAACCGATCTTCGGATACCGTTCGATGGTCTACGCAATAATCGCTATTGCCTTTTTGGGGTGGATCGTCTGGGGACACCACATGTTCCAGAGTGGAATGCGGCCCGGACTCGGCTCTGTGTTCATGACAACAACGATGCTCATTGCCGTGCCGTCAGCTATCAAGACATTTAACTGGCTCGGCACAATGTTCCGAGGTTCGATTCGATTTACAACGCCGATGCTCCACGGTATCGCTTTTGTGTCGATGTTCGTGATAGGTGGATTAAGCGGCATTTACATGGCAAATACGCCGGTTGACATCTTCATCCACGATACCTACTACATTGTGGCACATATTCACTATGTTGTGTTCGGTGGAAGTCTGTTCGCTATTTTCGGCGGCATCATCTTCTGGTTCCCGAAGATGTACGGACGCTACATGAACGACGTGTTATCCAAAATTCACTTTTGGTTGACTTTTGTCGCGTTCAACTGCACATTCTTCCCAATGCATATTCTCGGTGTCGGTGGACACATGCGGCGAATCTCCAATCCGCAGCAGTACGAATTCCTAACGGAACCAACAACGATTAAGTTTTTAATGTGGCAGTTTGAATTTCAAGGGTTTGTAGGATGGAACATCTTCATCACGATGAGTGCATTCACGCTTGGTGTTGCACAACTGATACTCGTCTTTAACTTCTTCTGGAGCATGTACCGTGGAAAAGTCGCCGAACAGAATCCGTGGCAGGTAAATACACTGGAGTGGGAAGCACCTACACCCGTGCCGCACGGCAACTTCGGTCAAATTCCGACCGTCTACCGCGGTCCCTATGAATATAGCGTCCCGGGTGAAGAAAATGATTGGCTTCCACAGACACAACCTGAGCAAGCACCCGCGACAGGCGGCGACTAAACAACCGTAGGCGTGGTTTCAACCGCGCCTCTCTGAACGCCTGTGGAAATGCAGCATGCAGAACGATACCAGTAATTATAGCCCGTGGTTACACAGATTGGCACGCCTTACTGCAGGCGCGACTTTCTTATTGATTGTCATCGGTGGGGTTGTTACAAGCACCGACTCAGGATTGGCTGTCCCCGATTGGCCAACAACTTTCGGATATAACATGTTTCTCTATCCACTGTCCGAAATGGTAGGGGGTATTCTGTATGAGCATAGCCATCGACTCATGGGTTCCCTCGTTGGGCTCTTGACAGTCGGGCTTTTTGTCTTCATATTAGCAAAAGATTCCCGTAAGTGGCTAAAATGGATCGGACTCGTTGCGCTCATCGCTGTTATTGTCCAAGGCGTTCTTGGTGGACTTCGGGTCACACAGATTAATCGCAATTTCGCGATAGTGCACGCATGTCTCGCACAAGCCTTTTTCGCCCTCCTCTGTGGGATGGCTTGGTTCACCTCTCGCGACTGGTGGCAAAATAAAATTAGGCCCCCGACCCGTAGGGGCGAGGTCACCTCGCCCGCGCTGCGAAGGTTGAGTCTGATTACGACATGTCTCATTTATGTGCAGCTCATCTTCGGGGCAATCCTACGGCATACCGGAAGCAGACTGGATATGCATCTGCTTTTTGCATTTTTGGTCGCACTGCATATTTTCTTACTGGCGAGACGTATTCTCGCGACAAATGATGCGGCACAGCGGATCGCTCCATCGTCGGCACTTTTGTTACTGGGGCTCCTCGCTGTCCAGTTGATGCTCGGCACAGGCGCGTTTTTCGCGAAATTGACGACTCTTGGCGAAACGTTCGCAGGCGCACTTACAGTAACAATTACCACCGCGCACGTCGCAGTTGGTGCACTCATGTTAGTTAGTAGTTTTGTTTTGACCTTGAAAATTTATAGATTTACCGATGCCTCGGTTCCCGCTGATGTCCCTACGAGTGGTGACTTAGTTACAGAATGAGGTAAAGAATAATGCGTTCAACAACGGCAACATTACCAGATGATGGAGACCCGACAAATCCACCGTCGAAGCATACAACTTTTGCGCATCGCGTGGCTGATTTAATTGAACTCGTCAAACCGCGATTGGTGGTGATGATACTCATTACGACCGCTGCTGGCTTCTATCTCGGCGCGCGGACTGTGAATTGGTTCCTATGCCTGCATACGCTTATCGGCGCGGGATTAACGGCGGCGGGCGTATTAGGGCTTAACCAGTACCTCGAACGCGATGCAGACGCACAGATGAAGCGGACGCAAGGAAGACCGCTCCCTGATGGCAGGATGAGTCCATTGGTGGCATTATTTGTTGGCACTGCTCTCACGGGTAGCGGGATGCTCTATCTAACATTTGTGGTCAATGTGTTGAGTGGTTTCGTTATCTCGCTGATAGTTGTGAGTTACCTGCTGCTCTATACACCTCTCAAACGGAAGACCTCTTTATGTACGCTTATCGGCGCAGTACCAGGGGCACTCCCACCTGTCGTCGGATGGGTCGCAGCACGAGACGCACTGACAGGCGAAGCATGGGTGCTATTTGCGATACTCTTTTTGTGGCAGCTTCCGCACTCTCTCGCAATCGCCTATATCTACCGTGAGGACTATGCAAAGGCGGGATTCCGTCTGTTGCCGGTCATTCATCCAGATGGGTCGAGCACATGCCGTCAAATTGTGGTTAATTGCGTTGCCCTCCTCGGAATAGGCTTGTTACCGACGTTGTGCAACATTGCCGGTAGCGTCTATTTCTTCACAGCACTGATATCGGGTGTGGCATTCTTGGCGGCTAGTATCTACTTAGCACGTACACGTTCAGTGAAAGCCGCACGCTATCTGTTATACGCATCACTGATCTATCTGCCCGTGGTATTTATCACGATGGCGTTGGACAAGACTTTTTAAACTATCGAATCTGAGTTGTCCTTCCGTTGTCAGGGCGGTATGCTAATGGTCTGAACCATGATGTATAAGATTATCAGATTGACCTTGATTCCATTGCCATATACCGAACAAAAATTGTAGGAGCGGTTTCAACCCCAATGTCAACGCCTAACTTAGACGAAAACCGCAAGGACGAAGGACGCAGCGCTCAGAAGCAATTGTTAAAAGAACGAAATCGTCGCCTCGGTATTATCTTGTGTCTGTTGTTTGCAGGACTGTTTATCATCGCAACGACGGCGATTGTTACAGGCAGCAAAGCACCCCCGCTCGTTGAAAAAGTTGTGAAGGGTATTGGTACACCAGTTTTAGGAGTCATTGGGCTGCTACTGATTATCGCAGCAATCGTTGAGGTCGTTCTTCGAGTTGTCCGAAATAGAGCACGGAATGATGGCACATAATAACGCTGAAATACACGAACGTCCATCTTTGAGTAACGCACGATTAGGCGTGTTAGTCCTGCTCGGTGCTGAGACGATGCTGTTCTCAGGTCTCATCGGTACGTTTCTTGTATTTCGGGTCGGAAATGTTACCTGGCCCCCGCCGTCACACATTGGGATTGAACTGCCACGCGTGGTAACCGGCATCAATACGGCGTTGCTCCTACTCAGCGGTTACACAATGTTTCAAGCACGCCGAGCAATTCAGAAGGGCCATTTAAAGCAGCTCCGCAGTTGGCTATTGATCACAGGAGTGCTTGGGCTCCTCTTTCTCGGTGTGCAAGGCAGCGAATGGGTGCAGCTCATTCGCAACGGTCTCACGCTCCAATCTGGAGTCTACGGCGGTATCTTTTATGTGCTCATCGGATGTCATGCGGTTCACGTGCTGAGTGCTGTTATATGGCTATTCATAGTTTTTGGCATGGCATTGAAAGGACGTTTTTCCGCCGATCGTTACGTCGGCGTTGATACCTGTACGATTTACTGGATTTATGTTGTCGCACTCTGGCCGATTCTTTATGTTTTAGTGTATCTCTTGTAACACTGTGAGAGGAACCCTTGAAATGCAAAGATTTATGTTATGGACTTCCATCTTGGTACTCGTCATACTTGTCATACCAGTGTCCCTTGAGGCATGTCCCGGCTGTAAAGACCTTGATGATCCTATCAATAAGGGTTTTAATTGGAGTATCCTTTTTATGATGGCGATGCCGTTTGCGGTTTTCGGTCTCGTGGGTGGCACGATTTTCTTACATTGGAATGGTTATCGCTTATCGGTAATCGGTGATCAGTTAAAGAAAGGTTTTCTACGCATTAGAAACCGTCTTAACTGAAAACTGACTACTGATAACTGAAAGGGTGCGTAGCACCCGTACTGACTACTGATAACTAACAAATAAAGGAGTTAAATTGTAGTGGAACACACTGAAGACGTATATGAACCTTCGCTTACGCCGGACAGCCTCGGTAAACTCGGCATGTGGATCTTCCTCGTCGGGGATACCATGTCGTTTGGCGCGTTGTTGGCGGCTTACGCGGCGCTCCGAGCAGGTGCCGGTGTAGTCGGATGGGTCCCACCAGACGAGATTCTCGGCATTAACCTGACAGCGTTTATGACATTCCTGCTGATATGTAGTAGCGTCACTATGGTGAAGGCACTGGAAGCTATTCAGAACGGAAATGTTTCGCGTATGTGTACATTCTTGGCGTTAACAATCGCAGGTGGCTTTATATTCCTCGGGCTGCAGGCTTATGAATGGACCCACCTGATTAAACATGGATTGACACTCACCGGTATCCCCGATCATGGATTGTCAGGTGCAGCGATTAGCGGTTCAACACTATTTGGTCCCACTTTCTACGCCATCACGGGTTTTCACGGAATGCACGTAACCGGCGGTGTCATTTATCTCATTGTTATCTTGATAAACGGCTTGCGCGGCAGGTATACAGCTGAGTTTAACCATGAGGTAGAAATCGTCGGGCTCTATTGGCACTTCGTTGATCTTATTTGGATTATGGTTTTCACCTTCATCTATCTACTGTAGAAGGAGAGAAAAATGGCACAGGACGGACACAAAGAGCATCCGAAATACATGAATATTTTTTGGTGGCTCCTCGCACTCACTATTATTGAAGTTGCTGTCGCAATCCCTGATTACGCGACTGTTCTCAAGGCTATACTACTCATCGGGCTTGCATGTGCTAAAGCAATCTTGGTTGCTAACTATTTTATGCATCTGAAGTTTGAGAGGAGAACATTGGCGATTATCGTGGTAACACCTTTTCTTATCTGCGTGCTTCTCGTTTTTGCATTGATGCCCGACCTTACATCAGATGACCGGCACGAAGGAATAGAGAAACCGGCAGAGGTCGTTGATACATCGGCTCACTAACTTCGCCTTGCTAAAATACGTGCTTGCTGCACCTATTTGGCAAAATTTTGATGCGGCTATAGGAGTGAAATAGTGAAACAGAGTGTGGAAAATATTGGGAACATCCAGGAACGTAAAATTGCTGACCTTTCTTAGCCACATCAATCCGCTGAATTTATGGGTCATCGCGGTGGTGGCAATAGCAATCGCCGAATTTACGCAGAGCACGTATCGCGGCAGTAATTTTGTGGGGATTCAGTATTCTACCTGAGGTTGTTTTAACCTCCTGAACATTAGAAGTATGTTGGAACGACGGCTTGACAAAAGCACCCTAATATGGGTAGTACTCGGCATTATCATCCTTGGTATTGCGGGTGCCACTTTATGGTCAGCGTTTAATACCAAACCGGAGATAACAGCATCTCAGGAGAGCGCTGTTAGCGTGCCAGATTTTCGCCTAACCGATCAGCAGGGAGAGTCGTTAGCGTTATCGGATATGGCAGGCAAGGTCTGGGTTGCAGATTTTATCTTTACCAATTGCCCAACAATTTGTCCGGCGATGACACAGGAGATGGCACGTCTCCAATCCGAGTTCGTTGCTGATCCAGTCTATTTCGTCTCCTTCTCTGTGGATCCGGAGCGCGATACCTCGGAGGTACTCTCTCACTATGCGGCGGAATACGGGGCTGATAGCAGACGCTGGCACTTTCTCACTGGTGAAAAGGAAAATATTTACGAATTAGCAAAAGACGGCTTTAGTTTAGCCGCCGGACACAACGGGACCGAGCTCCTGCATAGCACACGGTTTGTTCTCGTAACCTCAGACAGACGTATCTATGGACGCTATGACAGTCGGAGTAAACCGGCGATGTTACGTCTACGGCGCGATCTTAGCACGCTCCTGGAAAAATAAAGGATTTGAACCTTCTAATCTCGATCGCCGCTTTTGTGATTCACTTCCCGTTTGGGTTCTTCCGGGTCCGCTTTAAAAAATTAAGCCGTCCTTGGAGTAGATGTCTCTACATTCCGATTGTGATTAACATCGTTGCGCGACGTTTTATCCTCGATTGGGAGTGGCAAACAGCGATGATTTATTTATGGACCCCAACACTCATCGCACATCTGCTCGGTGGTTTCTTGGGTGCTCGCTACAAAACCGATGAATAGCAGTCAGGGTTTTAGCCGTCAGCGGTCAGTTAAGAGTTTGTGCCATGAGAAAGCCCTTTTCAACTGCCATAAGATTTACTGACTGCTGAAAGCGCAGCGACCTGAAAGTGAACGGAGTGAACGCCCTGATGGCTATCTTCTATAAATAACAACTGGGGAAAAGAAAATGAAAAAAATATACGTACCTGTTGACAATTCGGACTATTCAGATGCAAGTATCGCTTTAGCAATTGCGTTCGCCAAGAAATTCGGCTCCCAATTAGTCGGTTCGCACGTTTACGCCGCAAAAATGCACGATGTCCGCTTTAAACAGATGGAATATACCCTGCCAGAGGAGTACCAAGACGAGGTAGAACTCGAAAAACAACGCCGAATTCACGATACCCTCATTACCATGGGGTTACAGCTTATCTCTGATTCCTATCTGGAGGTTATGAAACAGAAGTGTGCTGAACTTGATATCCCCTTTGAGCCGAAAATGCCCGAAGGCAAACACTACATAAAACTTGTTGAAGACATTCAGGCAAGCGACTACGATCTCGTGATTATGGGTGCCCTCGGCATGGGAGCTGTCAAGGATAGCCTTATCGGTGGTGTCTGTGAACGCGTCGTCCGTCGTATTAATACCGATACACTCGTTGTGCGAGACCTTGATCCAAGTGAAGAACATGATGGTAATATCCTCGTCGGAATTGATGGGAGTCCTGAATCGTTCTCAGGCTTGAAAACAGCCATACAACTCGGACAAATGTTCAACAAACAGGTCGAAGCCGTTGGCGTCTACGATCCCTATCTGCACTATATCGTCTTTAATTCCGTGGTCAATGTGCTTACGGAACGCGCCGCGCGAACTTTCAGATTTAAAGAACAGGAGCAACTTCACGAAGAAGTAATTGATACCGGATTGGCGAAGATCTATCAATCACATCTGGAAGTCGCACGCTCTATCGCAAAAGAGGAGCACAACTACGCCCTAAAAATTACGTTGCTTGATGGAAAAGCCTACGAAAAGATTTTACAATACACACGAAAAACAAATCCGTGGCTCCTTGTTTTAGGTAGAATCGGGGTCCACAATGAACAGGAGGCAGACATCGGTAGCACCGCTGAGAACCTGTTACGCCTCGCACCTTGCAATGTCCTTTTGGTGAGTCAACGCTATTTCCCACAGATTGATGTAAAAGCTGAAGAAATCCTTGTCTGGACGCAGGAGGCATTAGATAGAATGGAGAAAGCTCCGCCTTTGGTGCGTGGCATTGCCAAGACAGCTGTGCATCGGTTTGCCATAGAGCGCGGTCATTCTGTTATCACCGAAAGCGTCATCGACAAAGCGATGGAGGCGATTATGCCAGAGCGCGCTTCTGAAAGGCTGACGCGTGTTGCTAAAGAGATTGCCGAACAGCAGGTCCTCGCATCAGATGCTGTGCAAACCTACATCTGTGGGGAATGTGGCTACGCTGCACACAATCAACAGCCCGTCCAATGCCCCGTCTGTAGTGCCGCACCCGAACGGTTCCAGATGGTCGATAAGGATTCCTTGGAACACGTTGCCGTGGACGAAGGCGGTGCTGCAGAGGAGGAAACATTTGATGGGGTGCGACTCCAGTGGTCGGAACAGGCGAAAAAAGCGATCCGTCGTGTGCCACGCGGCTATATGCGTCGCAACGTCAAAGCACGGATCGAAAAATCCGCACGCTCCCAAAAGCTTGGAACTATCACCAACGCCTTCGCAACCGAGATCGTTAACGACAGCATGGGGGAAGCCGCGGCAGTCCGTGAAGATGCACCCGAACTCAGAACCCACCGAATGCCACACGCGCATTCGGTGTTGATTCAATCACAGGCTACGGACCCCCAAAACGCTGCTGAAGTCGGTCAAAGTTTTGAAAGTCCATTACAGTGGACTGAAGAAGCGATTGAACGCTTGAACCTCGTGCCTGCTGGGTTCATGCGCAATATCACACAAACGCGAATTGAGCAACGTGCACAAGAGAACAACGTTACCGAAGTTACCCTCGATTTCGCCGCACGCGTCATTGAGGACGGTAGAAGTCTCGCTAATGAGGTGCTTGGGCAGTACTATCAGAAGCCAAATCAAGAATAGACGGCAATTGTGGGTTGACTGTAGGCGACGTTTCTAATCTCGCCGGTACACAGTGTATTGTTAATCGTAAAATCCACTGTAAAATAGAGGAGTAGATAATGAGCAATATTCCAACTGTGACATTTCAAATCATCGGTCCAAATGAAGGTGTTGCGGAGGGAACACATCACGGTTTGTGGTTTAAAGTGCAGTCGGATCCCCCACCACCAAACAATCTTGTCGTCGGATTAAAGGTTCGCTCGTCTAACGGAGAAGTTATACAGTCCGGGGTCGTCATGATTCTGAAACATGAAAGCCATTCCGCCGATTTTTTCTATAAGACAGTGGACGGTAAGCTTGACGTATGTCTGGAAATAGAACCTTTTGATGTGCTCTCCAAATTAGAGTTCCCTATTTTCACGAACGAAGGCTATGTGATAGAAACAGAGTCTGCTTTTTTGGAGTACAGATTAGGAACCTTATCAAAAATAATCCCCTATCAGTGGAACGGACCAGATCGTGGTTTGTGGACGGATCAGAAGCGCTAAGACTTAGTAGAGACACAGTGTCACAACAAGATCTGCTGGAAGATGGAGTGCATTATGCAAAAACTTATGTTGAGGAACACGCTAACCCTTCTACTCATAGCTTTCATCCTTATAAACAACAGTTTCGCCGATAATTGGGACCGGTGGCGCGGGCCAAACAACGACGGTATCAGCCAAGCTACCAATGTCCCGATTCAATGGGGTCAAACCGAAAATGTCCAATGGCGTTTCCCACTCCTTGGTGCAGCCGCCTCTACACCTGTTGTTTGGGAAGATAACATTTTCCTCACCTCCACTGAAGGCGACGCACTGGTTTTGATGTGTATTAGCACTGAAGGTGAAGAACTCTGGAAGCGGACTATAGCACGTGGAAACCGAGTTGTTCGTAGGGGTGAAGGTAATTTTGCCGCGCCATCCCCTGTAACGAACGGCGAGCATGTCTGGGCATTCTTTGGAACAGGGGATCTCGTCTGTTATGATTTTCAAGGAAATGAGGTTTGGCATACCAATCTCGCCAAGCGTTACGGCAGATTTAACCTCTACTTTGTCATGGCAACAACCCCACTCCTTGACAAAGATCGGCTTTACATGCAACTCATCCACAGCGGCGCGTGGCTTGTGCTCGCGCTTGACAAAATGACCGGCGAGGAAATCTGGAAACATAAGCGCAAAAGCGATGCAACCGAGGAGTGTGAACACGCCTACACTTCCCCTATTCTCTACCGTGATGCAGAACGTGAATATCTCGTCGTACACGGTGCCGATTATGTTACCGCACACAGCCTTGAAGATGGCAGCGAAATTTGGCGATGCGGTGACTTAAATCCCAAGCGGAGTTATAACTACACGCTCCGATTCGTAGCCTCCCCTGTTGCAACAGAAGGACTAATTGTCGTCCCCTCGGCGAAAAACGGACCCGTTGTCGGCATCGATCCTGCCGCACAAGGTGATGTCACTAACAGCAAGTGGCAACGCTGGAAGCTCCGCCAAGGCACACCAGATGTTCCTTCCCCTCTTATCCATGATGGCTTGGTTTATCTCTGTCGGGAAAACGGGGACCTAATATGTCTTGATGCCGAAACTGGACAGCAGCTCTACCGCGAGCGAACACATCGGCATCGACATCGTGCCTCACCTGTCTATGCAAACGGATATATCTACCTTACATCTCGGGATGGTGTTGTCACTGTTGTGAAAGCAGGACGTGAATTTGAAGTTGTCGCCAGCAATTCCATGGGCGAGACCATTGCCGCATCTCCTGTTATCACTAACAAGGCACTCTATCTACGTAGTTACGAAGCACTCTATGCAATCGGGGCCTCAAAGTAGATCTTCAGAGGCGGTAGTTGCGGTTTCTAACCGCACCGGATTTTAGGAACAAACCTTGCATACCTCAAAACCTATCTTGAGTCTTGTAGGGACGGCATGTTTATAGAAACGCGTCAAAACGAAGAATCCAGCCCTGTAAGGGCGGCATGTTTATAGAATTTAAATGAGGGTGGTGCATTATTCCAAACGTTAGGATATGCGCCCACCGTAGGCGGTGAATGCCATACGGCATTCATACCCCGGTAAAGCCTTTATAGGCTTTATACCCGGTGAAGCCCATAGGGGCTTCATACCGTTGATTCTGATTTTTCATGCCTATAAGGCATGAATACCCGGTGAAGCCCATAGGGGCTTCATACCGTTGATTTTGATTCTGATTTGAGGTTTTCTCGCCCTCTATCAGATTTTTTATGCGTTCATATTGCGGGTTGAGAGACCTAGGGGAAATACCCAAGCAAAAACACCCCTACAAGCAATATTTATGCACCACCCTCATAGAATTTAAATAAAAACGGTTATTTTCATCACCGGCAGCCCAGTGGGGCGGTATGTGTATCCTACGTTTTTTAAATAGCAACTCGGATTATTCACTATAAATGAAAACTTACAAAGAATTGCCAAGGGATGCCGGGTCTAATATTATTGGGCAGGTAACGGCACAGGTAAACCGCCTCCAGAAACGGCTTACTTCCGTCAAACACACAGTCGCCATCATGAGTGGAAAGGGTGGTGTTGGAAAAAGTTCGCTCACCGCTAACCTTGCCACTGCTCTTACGTTAAGAGGTAATACTGTTGGGGTCGTTGATGCTGACATTAATGGACCGACGCTTGCCAAGATGATGGGTGTACGCAATGCCACACTGGAATACACACCTACAGGTGTCAAACCTGCGATTACCGCACTGGGTACCAAACTAATCTCCATGGATCTACTCCTAGCAGAAGACGATACTCCAGTGCTCTGGAATGCCCATACTCAGAAGGATGCATTTACATGGCGTAGTACAATGGAGGTCGGTGCCTTGCGAGAGTTCATCGCTGACACCGAATGGGGCAACTTGGATTATCTACTCCTTGATCTGCCACCCGGAACCGACCGGCTTCCAAATGTGGTAGAACTTATCCCTAACCTCGGCGGTGTAGTCGTCGTAACCATTCCATCTGAAGTTTCGCAATTAATTGTCAAGAAGTCGGTGACGATGGCGAGAGAGATTCTTAAGGTCCCAATTATCGGTGTTGTTGAAAATATGGCTTTCTATGTTTGCCAACACTGTGGCGAAGAGGAACCTCTATTTTCCACTGAGGGATCCCTTGACGAGGCATTTCAACAGGATATCCTCGGTAGTGTTCCATTTGATCCTCGTCTTGCACATTCCAATGACTGTGGCACCTCTTATGTTGATGTGTACCCGGATGCCCCCGCAAGTAAAATAGTCGTACAAGTCGCTGAAAAAATCCAAGACTTTTTTAAACCAAACTTGTAGCATAACCCAGGTTGCTACCAATAGATTTTTCACATCCCAGAAAAGGGTTTTCAGTCCCTCTCCTTACCCCAGAGGGGTGATATGTCTATAGAAATTGCATATTTAAGGGACCGCACTCCAGCGGAGTGCTATGTTTATGATAGGTGGCAACTTGGATTAGCATAGACTGTTAACCTGTGCCTTTTTCGTAACACATTGGCTGCGAGACTCGTAGTCCATAATGAAATGGAGGGGTTTTGCTTGGGTGTTTCTTCAGGTCTACAGAAGGGTGCTTCAAGTTCTAACCCCGTTCTGACCGAACCGCAAGGAAAATTAAAAATATGAAATTCTTATGTACAGACTGCGACACAGCAATGAAGTTTAAAGACGTGACCCGCCCCGAACAAGGCTCCGTGACAGCACTCTTTGAATGTCCTGACTGCTTTGCAGAAATTGCCATGTTCCTCAATCCGTGGGAGACCCAAATGCTGAAATCCTTGGATCTCAAACTCGGTGGTAACAGCGAGTCTGCGCAGCCGATGCAGATGGTACGTTCACAGTTAGAAACCGCAAAAAGCGACGCGATGCCTAACGAAGTTTCCTCAGGAACGGTTCCGGATGAGACCGCTGAAGGTGGTAAATGCCCGTTTACCTCGGTTATCTCCGATGCCTTTCAGGAAGAGTCCATACCTACCGAACCGACGGGACCTATCTGGACACCAGAAGCGTTGGAACGCTTAGAGCGGATCCCCAGTTTTGTCCGTCCCATGGCAAAGATGGGTATTGAAAGTTTCGCCAAAGAAAACGGGCACGATGAGATTACAGGCGAAGTTATGGATGCCGCCCGCGGCAACTTTCCCACACAGTTCTGATACCGATTTCCCAACAAGATAGGTGCGGTTTCCCCAACCGCACCATCATATCAATTTTCCGAACGCACCTCCTTCCTGACTCCTGACAAAATTTAACACACCTATTGGCATATTTTTTTGTAACACCCTTAAGCGAAATAACGTTATTGCTAAGAGAAAGACTTTGCAAATTCGTACCCACTTGGAATAGCATCTCATAGGAAAAGACCACCATGTCAGAGCTCAAAACATATTTTTGAATCGATCTTGTTTGGAGGAGGAAAATTACCGTGTTCTTTAATAAATCAGTGCTCCCCTTAGTTTTTACCATGTTACTCGTCGCCGGCCTCGCTTTTGTTGCAACACCCGCAACTGCGGTTGTGACACCCGTACTGTCGGTAACAGATGTGGATGAAGACACAGCGGGTATACAGGTATACGGCATCAGGACTGAATCCGTTCCTATTGAGTTGACAGTCACATTTCAGGATGCTCAAGATGCTAATGCTGAGGTAACCGGCTTTGGTATTGATGATATCGAATTAATTGCCGCAGATAGCAGTGACAAAGTTGTGCTGGACGGGGCAACAGCCACGTCTGTTTCCGCTAATGCTGCCGGTAGTGTGTACACAGTGACAATCACTGCCAAAGGTGATATTGATAGGGTCCGTATAGACGTGAAACGCGATGCTGCTAGAACCCCTGGTAGACTGGTAGGGCCTAACGTCGTGGGTCTGGAAGCTACTGCCCCGGCTGACCCAATAGTAGTCAATATAGTTCGGAGTGCCGCACCACCTCTCACCTTATCAGACGATATGTCTATTAGCGGTCAGGCACCCTTTACCGTGACCTTAACCTCAACAAAAGCAATTACCCTCACGCGCACAGATATTGATGTCAAGGGTGGATATATCCCAACGGATGGGCTCTCATCGGACACCACGAAAAAGGTCTGGACAGTAACGATTGTCCCCGGGCCAAGTGTGGAAGCGGTAATAGTTGATCCGACACCTACTGGTGCCTATATTTTTCGGAAAGGCACATACACCGTGGGGCCCCAAACAATTCGGCAGGGAAGTGTTAGAAACCTCAAAGGGAAAGTAACTATCAGCGAAATTATGTTCGCTACCGATGAGGGTGTGAATGAAATTCAGTGGATCGAAATTTTCAACAGTTCTGATACTGAAACTGTTTCCTTGGATGCTGATGACGGTTGGGAGTTGATTATTGAAAACTATAGCGATCCAGAGTGGCCCACGATGGCACGATTCGGGACGATTAATTTTAAGAACAAAGGCGAGGTTAAAACCATTCCGCCGAATCAGACGGTGCTAATCGTTTCGGCACGTGGTAGAAACTCTGACACTAACCATTTCGCAGCTACCCGTGTTTTCAGAGTCTACACAGAGCTCGCAGCAGAATTTGGTATGAACAGCCGGCGAGATCCCTTCCTGAATCCGAGCAAAGGATTCCACATCCAACTCGTCGATGGGAAAAATGAACTCGCCGACAGGGTCGGAAACCTTGACGGGAGAACCCGGACTTCTGATAAACCGGCATGGCAGCTGCCCAATGGCTGGACGAAAAATGGTGACCGCACTTCAATCATCCGAAGGTATTCTGCCAAAGGCATAGGACGCGATGGCACCCAGCGAAAGGGATGGGTCCCGGCAGCAGAGACCAAGTTCTCGTATTTATCGAAAAAGAAAATTGAAAATTGGTATGGCATCAGTTCCGACTACGGGACCCCCGGTATCCACGCCGGCGGAGCACTACCTGTACAACTCTCTCACTTCCGGCCCGAACGCACCGAGGCAGGCACAGTTATCATCAAGTGGACCACCGAGTCTGAGGTGGACAACGCTGGATTCAATATCTTGCGAAGTCAAACAAAAACGGGTGAATTCAAAACCGTCAACGCACATCTTATTCCAGGAGCAGGCACAGCAGCAGAACGGAATACTTATATCTGGACCGACACCACCGCAGAACCGAATGTTGTCTACTATTACCAGATTGAGGACGTATCTTTCGCTGGAGAACGACAAACCTTAGCGACCAGTCGCTTGAAAGGGATAATTTCTGCCAAGGACAAACTCACCACGCGCTGGAGCGAACTAAAAAAATAACAGGTGATGGGACGAAAGTCCCTGTTCATAAGTGTTTCTCAAAAATTTCATGCCTCGACTCTTTCTGGGTTTAGTGAAACCTAACATCAGGCTCCATCGTTTATTTATAGCGTTTAGGATACGTCTGATTTAAACTCTTCAAGATATGAACCGGAGAGAATAGCGAACTAACGTGGTTTCAATAATAAAATCCAAAGGAGCAGCATTGTGAAAAAAATAGATACGAAAATTAGGAATATATCCGTTCAACAGTGCGGCAAAACTCGAACACAGGCATTGACAATACTTCTAAATTTAACCAGCAGTCTTCTGATTGTGCTGGTCAGTATAACGGGTTGCTCCGATGTTCCTTATTCAGGTCCTGTGCTAACAGCCGGTCATGTAGACCAGTATCTTAACACGATTGAACAGGATACAGTCTGTCTTCAGGATGGATTTGATACAGTCTGCGTCAAACTGTTATTGGATACAACAGAACTCGACCTGACAGATATAGACTATACACCTACTGTCCACGTTCATCCAACGAACATCGTCTATGTATTTGAGTATCAAGGGCATCCTATTTTGGAAGCGAAGAGACTCATGGACACCAGCCAAATTGTGCAAGAATTGGTAGCATCAGGGAGAGCGCAACTGCCCTCAAATATTGATAATTTGAACAATGGCAATCGGAACTATGTTCCCGAAGACTGGATTGTCCAGATATACTACCCAGACACTTTTCGTGAAGCCAACCGTGGGCAAACCCCAAGAACCAGCGGACTTGATATTAGGGTCGTTGAAGGAACGAGAATGCCGATGAATAGCGGAAGGGACCTGGATATAATCGACTTTACGCAAATTGATAGGTATGATGGCAGGCGTGGTGTTGAATTTTCGCTCGAAACGCAGGCACCGAAGATAGCAATTCAAGTGGTTGGTGTCGTTCCAGGCAATACAGCAATGTTCTACATCAACGCAAATAGCGTGGAATCTGACAATAGCACAAATATCCTCCGGTTACGCCCACTGTAGTAGTCTCTAATACCATTTCTAAAAATTTATATCGCACGCATCAGTTGCACCTTCCATCCATATCCAGTAGATGCGATTTCCTAATTGCCCTGGGCATAACCAGAAACAAGTAGACTCTTTTAAGAGGAAAAGAAATCGTCAATCAAAATTGGTATGCGTAGGAGTAGGGTCATGAGAAAAATAACAGCAGCAAGTTTTGGGATGAGGAGAAAAATTGAACCTATATCCGTGAAAAGCATCTTGGGAATCCTAATTATCGTTTTCAGCATCACAGGCTGCTCCGATATGCGTTATACAACTACGGTACTGACTGTGCCTGAGGTAAACCGCTATCTTGTTGCAACAGATGGAAATGCTATCTGCTTTCAGAATGATCTCAGTTCAACTTGCATAAAACTTATACCAGGAACACAGAACGGCGCAGATGCCACCAACCCATCTACTATCCATATCTATCCTGAGAAACGTCTTTATCTGTTCTATCATGAAGGGAACCCCATTTTGCGCGCAGAGAGAGCCCGGATTACACAAGCCTTAACAGATGCCAGCGGAGATAATGGAAACAATAATAACGGAGACGGAGGAAATAACAACAATAATAACGGGGATAACGGAGGCGGGGGAAATAATAACAACGGTAATAGCGAGGATAACAGGGGCGGGAGAAATAATAACAACAATAATAATGGAGATAACGGAGGCGGGAGAAATAATAACAACGATAATAGCGAGGATAACGGAGGCGGGAGAAATAATAACAACGGTAATGACAATGATGGTAATTCGGATGATGGACACGGATGGATTATCTGGGTATACTATCCAGACGGAACAACTCCTGACAATCCACCCGCGCTTAGCGAAAGCGGCGTAGCAGTTACGATCAATGGGAAGCTGTTAACAGACAACGATATAACTGGTTTTGCACAGTTCATTGGTACCAGTGGCGAGAACGGGATTCAGTTCTTCTATCCAACTCAGTCCGCGGAACTTTTAGATCTAAAAGTTCGTCTGGAAGGGGTAGTCGGTGATGATGAGACAGCAAAATTCAACATAAATTACTTGTGGGAATCGTCCTAATCCTACTACCTATCCATTGAAATATACACGCCTCACTGTACATTATTCGTCAAGTTGATGCACGACAGCAAGCGGTGTTGCAGCAAGCAAACCCGCATCAATTGGGATAATAACCCCAGAAATCCATTTCGACTCGTCGCTGGCGAGAAAAACGGTCGCCCAAGCCACGTCCCATGCCGTTCCTTCGGTTCCCAAGGGGCCGATGCGCCGCCGCCGCTCTCGTTCTGCTTCGCTCAGATACGGTGCAGGAAACGAAGCATAGAGATGTCCAGGCGCGATACAATTCACCCTGACCTTATCCCGTCCGTGATGAACCGCCATCACCTTTGTTGCAGAAATCATACCCCCCTTCGCAGCGGCGTACGGCACATTTCGAGAGGAACCCGCCCGTAAGGCGTCAATTGATGAGACATTGATAATCGAGCCACCTCCCGCCTCAGCCATTCGAGGGATAGCGTGTTTACACGCCATAATCATGCTCTTGAGGTTGAGGTCCATCACTCTGTCCCACTTTTCTTCGTCAACTTGTGTGACCATCCCAGAACCGCCGAGCCCAACGTTGTTAAACAGAACGTTCACTTTCCCAAAATGTTCGATGGCAGCTTCTACCATTCCAGCGCAGGCTGCCTCTGTGGCCAAATCGCCGATAAATATCGCACCTTCACCACCTGCTGCCTCAATTTCTGCAAGTGTGGCGTTGGCGTTTTCAGGTGAGATGTCCGCCAATAACACTTTCGCGCCCTCTCGCGCGAAGAGCATTGATGTCGCATATCCGGTCCCGTCAACTTCACCCTTTTTGCCGGCACCCGTAACAATAGCAACCTTCCCTTTCAATCGATCCATAGTTTCAATCCATCATAAGTAGTAGTGCTTCCTCCAGTTTGAATTTGAGGGACATTTCATCGTAGTGGCGAGGTCTCCTCGCCCGCTATCAAAGCAGATACCCCAATTTGAAACTGGATAGAACATTTCATTGTAGTGGCGAGGTTTCCTCGCCTGTCTAACTAACCGCCAGCGGCTAACCGCTAATCGCTAATTCCCAACTTATCGTTAATTTCCTTCTGATAGCCTTCCAATTCACAGTTTTCAATCTCCGCAATCGTCACAGGGCGACCGAACCATCCCGATTCATACACTGCCATACAGATGGCTTCAGACCGCATGCCTTCGACAGCATCAACTTCAGGTTTACCGCCATTCCGAATCGCGTCGGCGAAGTATTTCAGTTCAATCGCTACTGTATCTTCAACGCCGCCTGGGAAGTAGTATTCCTTTTCCGAATCGCTGAGGCTATCCATGAATTCTTTCATCAAATCGTCGTTAGAAATCGGTTCACCGCCACGTGGCACCAATCCTACGTTCCAATCAAGCGCGCCTTCGCTGCCATAAACAGCATGTTGACGGAAGTTGTGTTCCGGTGCCGAGCCGACCCAAGTCCACTGCGCGGTAACGCCTTGCTCAAACTTGATAGTAGCAATCATCGCATCCTCAACATCGACTGCATAACCGCCTTCTCTTTCTGCCGGATTGTCGTAGCGGAAAGGTTCATAAGCCTTGTTAATGGCGTAGACTTCCTCAGCTTCCATGCCGAGGATAAAACGCATCAGATCGGTGAAATGCACACCCCCGTCTAACGCCCAACCGCCGCCTGCGTCCATCTTAAAATTGCGCCAGCCCCATTTCCCCAAGTTCTCCCCGACCTCAATCCAGAAGAACATACGTGGATCGCCGATACGTCCTTGCGCAACTGCCCATCTCCGTGTGCGTTGGATGCGTGCCAGACGATAGTTTTCCGCCACAGAGATAATTTTATCATTTCGATCCGCTGCGTCCATCATCAGTTTGCATGCCCGCATTGTGATACCAAATGGCTTTTCAATGATAACATGCTTTCCAGCCTCCAATGCAGGCACAGCGAGTGTGTGATGCACACTATGGAGCGCACAGATGTCCACACACTCCAGATCCGGGTGTTTCGCCAGCATCTCATCAAGTTCTGTATAGACTGCCGGTTTCGTACCGCCTTGGAATGCGTATGCCTGACTTGCGCGTTCTTCGGCACTTTCCGATACAATGTCGCACGCTGCTACGATTTCATAATCTCGAAGTCCTTTAGACCAGAGTTCCTCGTACGCTCTCATGTGTGCCCCGGACATCCCACCGCATCCGATCAACCCCATTTTAATACGTTCTGCCATATCAGCCTCCTTGTGTGTCCCACCCATAATTCGCGCCACCAACGTGCGCTTACAGTGGGATACGCAAAATTATATAGGTGCCGTGGACTCATGTCAATATTTTTATCACCTCTATGTTGACGAGGTCCCTGTCCCTCGTCCTCTCCATTATCCTCGGTAGGCGAGGTTTCCCAACCTCGCCGCCAACCACCAATAACTAAAAACCAATAACCATTGACCGCTCGCTAAAGCGTTTGACTTTAAAACCTCATTTCTGATAGAATACGACAACAAAGGAGGAAAGATGGCTATGTATACCATTGATCTGAAATCTTTCTATAGCGTTCCGGGTTTTTTGGTTATAGTCGCAGTTGCAACCCTCATTAGCGGTATACAAGCAGATGCCGCTGTTGATGAAAACACCGTCGCTGTTTGGCTCTTTGAAGAAGGTGCGGGGAAAGTCGTGAAAGATGCTTCTGGTAACGGTCATGACGGCAAATTTGAAGGAAGCCCTAAATGGGTCAAAGGGAAATTCGGAACAGGGTTAGAATTCCCTGGTGATGCTGGTGGCTACGTTGTCGTGGAGTCTACCAAAAAACTTGAGTTAGAGGAACTCAGTATTGAGGCGTGGGTCAAAGTAGAAGAGGCCACAGGTAAGTGGCAGGGCATTGTCTGCAAACAGCAGGCAGGATGCGGCAATCGAAACTACGGTATATGGGTTCATGTAGATCAGGGTGTTCTACATTCGGAAATCGGGGCGAATGGAGCATGTGGGTTTAGTATAGATGCCACAACCCAGATTACCGACGATAAGTGGCACCATCTCGCCTTTACTTATGATGGCAAGATGGGGCGCGCTTACGTTGATGGTGAATTGGAAATCGAAGCACCCAATGGTGCTACGTTTCAGAGTGCCGATCCTATTACAATCGGCGTGCCAAATCTCAATAACGCAAACGGGTTGAAAGGTATCATTGAAGAAATACGCATCTCCAACGTTGCACGAACCAAAGATGAAATTCAGGAAGCCATGGATGTCGGCTTGGCTGCAATTCTCAGCGTTGAACCCGGCAGCAAACTCGCAACACGTTGGGGCTACCTCAAACGGGGCCCATAAGCCTTTTCAGAGCCAGTAGGTGCGGTTGGAAACCGCACCGTAACTACGCTGCTCGCTATAAAGGTTTCCGAAGCCATCCCAGCATTTACATTTTTCGTATTATCGAACTCACATTTAAAGAAGGGAAATAAATTGAAAAAATTGGTCTGCGTGTACTTACTATTTTTCTCTATCACTACATTCGCATTCGGGCAAGGTCTTCCTATGGCGGTGCCGGAGGAGGTCGATGTTTCTGCCGAACGCCTCGAACGCATCCGTCCTGTCATGCAAGACTACGTCGATAAGGAGAAACTGCCGGGATTCCTTACAGTTGTAGCGAGACACGGAAAAATCGTCCATTTTGAAACCGTCGGCATGCGAGATATCGAAAATAAGAAACCGATCGAGCCAGATACAATATTCCGTATCTACTCCATGTCAAAACCGATTACTAGTGTCGCCATCATGATGCTTTATGAAGAAAGTCATTTTCAACTCGACACTCCCGCCGCCAAGTTTATCCCTGAATTTGAAAACATGAAGGTCTACAACGAAGACCAGACGGAAATCTTGGATGCAAAGAAGAAAATAACCATCAAGCATCTCCTCATGCATACCGCTGGATTCACTTACGGTTGGGGCGATAAACCGGTTGATGAACGTTATAAGGAATTGAAAATTTTTGAGAACGTAATAGATTTAACCTCCAGTGCAAAACTCGCCAATATGGTCGAAAAACTCGCCAACATCCCGCTCGTTCATGAACCAGGAAAAAAATGGACTTATGGAGTGTCTACTGATGTGCTTGGTTATCTCGTACAGGCGATCTCGGGGATGCCATTCGAGAAATTCCTTCAAACCCGCCTCTTTGAACCCCTCGGCATGATGGACACCGCATTTTCGGTCCCACCAGAGAAGCGCGACAGGTTTGCCGCACTGTATAGTTTTACGAAAAAAGAGGGAATCGAACGCGTTGGAAAAAAAGCAACCGCAAACGGCGAATTCACTTTTTTCCCTTCCGGCGGTGGAGGACTCGTCTCAACCGCTGCGGATTATATGCGCTTTTGTCAGATGTTGCTCAACGGGGGTGAACTCGACGGTGTCCGTATATTGGGAAAAGAAACGGTCGAATTGATGCGCTATCCACATCACGATGGTTGGTTTGGACTCGGTTTTGCTGTCGTAAATGATAAGGAATCGAAAGATAGCGATGATAACGATGATAAAAAAGACCCCGGTGATAAAGATGATGACGGTGATGAAGAATCCAAAGACACGCCGGAGTCGGTCGGAAGTTTCAGTTGGAGCGGTGCCGCCGCTACCATCTTCTGGATAGACCCTGTTGAAGAGTTAATCGGGGTGCTCATGACGCAGATTCACAATAACCCTTATCCTTTCCATGACCAATTTAAAGCGCTAACCTATCAGGCACTCACGGAATAAGAGTTTTCAGTCGTAGAGCCGTGAGTCTTGGGTCATCAGTTATGAGTTAAGAGACTTTACGCAACCTATGACCCAGTACTCACAGCCCAAAGCCGATAGCCAATAGCCATTTACAGGAGTTTTGGATGACGATGTATGAAGGATTACCGCGAGCGATCCCCGAAGATGTCGGCATGTCTGCCTCGCGGTTAAAACGTATTGATCCGGTCATGCAGGGCTATGTTGACAACGGAAAAATCCCCTGTGCGTTGACAATGATCGCCCGTGAAGGCAAACTCGTCCATTTTGAAAAATGTGGTATGCAGGATATTGCCGCTGCCAAACCCGTAGAATTTGACACCATCTTCCGCCTCTACTCAATGACGAAGCCGATTACCAGTGTTGCTGTCATGATGCTTTACGAAGAGGGACATTTTCAACTCACTACACCTGTCTCCGAATTTGTTCCGTTTTTCAAGGACATGAAGGTCTACACTGAAGATGGCAGTGCCATTGTTGATGCGGAGCGCGAGATAACAATAAAACATTTACTCACGCATACCGCTGGACTTATCTATGACAGCAATAGGGATTGCCACCCAATCGATCAGCGTTATGAAGAAGCAGAACTCTACGGCGGTGACCTCACAAACATGATACAAAAGCTCGGAGGTATTCCGCTCATCCACCAGCCAGGGAGCGCGTGGAAGTACGGTATGTCTACCGATGTACTCGGCTACCTTGTAGGAGTCGTATCGGGTATGCCGTTTGAGACGTTTTTGAAAAATCGTATTTTTGAGCCTTTAGGTATGAATGACACCGGTTTTTCAGTGCGCGTTGAAAACGCTAACCGATATTCAAAGGTATATGAATTCGGGGAAAACGGTGAACTTCAAGCAATTGAGAAGGTCCATGCTGCGACTGGACCGTTGAGTTTTTTCCATTCTGGTGGCGGAGGACTACAATCGACCGCCTCGGATTATCTCCGTTTCTGCCAAATGGTGCTCAATAATGGTGAACTTGATGGCGTGCGGCTCCTCGGAAGGAAAACCGCTGAACTCATCAAGATGAGTCATGTTCCCCCCGATTGGTTAGCCCCTGAGAGAATGGGGACAGGTTTCGGACTCGGATTCTCTGTTATCACCGATGTCGCTGAAACGCATACGCTCGGTTCCGTAGGCACTTGCAGTTGGGGCGGCATGGCAAGCACTACATTTTGGA
>JAPPNJ010000048.1:9162-20982 GCA_028818705.1 Candidatus Poribacteria bacterium | reverse complement strand
GGCAACAGAGGAGCATAAGCATGAGAAGGTATTGCGAGCGGCGCATCCGTTAGAACTCCTTATTTCCGTATCAGCATTTTCCGCTTCTGTTCTCTCTATATTGTGGAATCTTGATCAACAATGGCGTGCTTTGGGTGGTGGAAGTCTTTTAACTTGGAGAGAATTTCCAACACTTTATCCAATTGCAGCGGGTGCTTAGAATCGAGGAGATAGGTGAGAGTTTGTGGTCTGAGATTTGTCCATCTGACAAGGTCTCCCGCCTTGCGCTTCTGCGACATTTTTTATCGAAAGCAATAGTATTTCGATATTGCCATCTTTATTAAAATCTTGGATCGCAGCTTCGAGATAACCTTTGGCAAACTTCAGTTCAGCAAGATCTTTAAGAAGATAGTCTCTAAAAGGGGTTGTACACTTTTGAAGTTTAATATCTGTATTCATTGTGATTGTTCCTTCATTCGTTCCAATTTAATCTGTGTATACGAGCGCCGATAGGGACTGCGTCCATTTGGCGTGGTATAGGTGAGTATCTCTCTGGGACGAATCTGCAATATTTTAAGGATAAAGCATTTTTAGCAAACTGTCAATCTTTTCTACTGATAGTACAGGGTCATTTAGTTTTCGGTTACGATTTTGGTTTTGGTTTACAGCAGTTAACGTTTCTACACAGTATCGCGAGCACAGCTCGGAATCAAAATCAACGGTATTCATGCCTTATAGGCATGAACCGGGTATGAATGCCTAATGGCATTCCCCGCCTACAGCGGAAAAATGTTCACACATATAAAGTAAATCTGTAAAACTAAATGATCCTGTGTGTAAAGTTTTTGGCATTAAGCGATCCAAATTGACGACTGCAAATCGGCCCGTTTTCATCGTGTCCTTAGGTTTCATTGCAGCAGTATCTTTAGCCCCAGCGGGGCGAAAGGTGTATAGAAATGTCCTTAGTCCCAGGGCTAAAGCCCCAGCGGGGCGAAAGGTGTATACCACTTCTGACAAAATATTTACACACCCCAGGGTATTATGTCATTTTCGATCATCGCGAGCACCCGAAGCCAAGGGTAGAGACGGAGACAGTGGCTGGCGTGACGATTCGGAGTTACGTCATTCCCGTGGTACAGAAACGCCCTTCATTAAGTGTTTCAATGGCTTAGCTATTCAAAGATTAGCCCCCCGGACCGACGCCGGGCTGACCTTCATGTATACATTCCCCATCGAAAAGAAAGAAATCTTCGGGACATTCGGGTTCTGCAGGCGCATTATCCGTTTCTTCAGGCGTTTGGGTTTCTTGAGGTTGTTCTTGTGTGGTTTCGGGTTCAGGTTCGGAGGGTGTTGGGACTTCTTCAACCGCTGTGTCAGGTGTGGGGAGTTGTGTGAAGACGCTGTCTTTGGGTGCTTGTATGTGGCAAGTATGACAGCCATCGCTCGTGCTACCGGGAACATCGCCACCGACCCCCACAAACTTCGCCGTCTCTGTCTGTCGGGTGTAGAGGGTGTAAAACCACCCGTTATGTGCGGCATAGGCTGGATCGTCAGTTTTCTTCATGGTGGCGACGTGTTGGACGAAGGTGTTGGTGTCATTGTTGACCTCCTTGATAATCAGCGTGCCGACGGGAAACATCTTGAGGGTATCGTCTTTGAGGACTGGGACCCCAATGCCGTTGATATAGACGGAGCGGTTTCCGAATCCGTGTCCTGGGTTTCCGTCCTCTGTGGGTGTGATTTGAATGCGTATGCCGCGTGTGTCTTGGGATGGCTGATTGGGTGGTATTACAGGTTTCATTATCTGCTGTGCTTCGTCACAGGCGATGAAAACGAGGCAACAGAGGAGAATGAAAATGAGACAGCAGTGTGAGAAGCACATCCGTTAGGACTCCTTATTTCCGTATCAGCATCTTTCGCGTTGCCGTGAAATCCCCCGCTTTGAGTGTGTAAAAATAGACACCACTCGCGACAGCCTCGCCGTGTTCATTGCGTCCGTCCCAATGCGCTGCGCGGTGGCGACTTTGATACATTCCCGAAGGTTGATATCCTAACGCCAAGGTCCGGATTAATGCTCCATCTATTGCATAGATATGCAGTGTCACATCCGCAGGTTCGGCGAGGTGATAGGGGATCCACGTCTCTGGATTGAACGGGTTCGGATAATTCGGATGCAGACCGGTCGCGACGGGGGCTGCTGCATGCTTTACGGGTGCAGCGGAACTCACTGCATCGCCAGGGGCATTGCCCAATCCGATGCTCGCAGGAGCTCCCAGACCGCTGACGACGTTTTGGATGCGCTTTCCGTTGAGATTGGCACGCTGAATCTTCCCGCGAGCGTTCGTCCAATAGAGTTTCCGCCCCACCGTATCCACAGCGACACTCACGGGGACACTCCGCGCCAGCGTAACGATATCTTCAATCGCAGTGCCATCGAGTGCCGCACGTCTAATCTTTCCGCTCTCCCTGCCTGTTTGCTCCGTCCAGTAGAGTTTACCATCCGCCACAGCAATGCCTCCTAACGCACCCAAGTCAGAAACCAATGCCTCCTTGTTCTGACCGTTGCGGTCGGCACGCCAAAGGCTCGCTTGTGCGTTCCGCCAGTACTGATCCTGCTGATTTGTCCAATAGAGCTTACCACCCACAGCATCCACAGCGAGGTGCTGTGGCGCATCCAGACCTGTGACGACGTTTTGAGTCTTCTTGCCGTTGAGGTTGGCATGCTGAATGTTCCCACGAGAGTTTATCCAATAAAGTTTCTGCCGAGCGGTATCAATCGCAATGTGGAGCGGCGCAATTTTGGGTGCCTTAATCCGTTGCACATTTGTGCCATCAAGTGCTGCACTATAGATTTCTCCTGTCCTATTACTCGTCTGCGTCGTCCAGTAGAGTTTACCATCCGCTGTATCTACGGCGAGAGAGGTCACATTTTGAGCGCTGGGTGCCAGGTGTTCTACATCGGCACCCGCGAGGCGGTAGAGCATACCGCCTTCGGTGTCTATCCAATACAGCGGTGGACGCTTAGGCTGCCCGACATGCACCCGCACGTTAGCGGCAATCGCGGTAAAAGATAGTGGCTCCTCAATCCCGTAGACATCTACAACCACGCTGTTGGCTCCTAAAGTTGTGCCGAGGGTGAGTTGACTCTCGACAATGCCATCGACATTCGTGGTTGCTTGTTCCACTGAGAGGCTCCCATCGCCAGCAGTGACACGAAAAAGGACTGTAAATCCAGCAAGCGGGAGCCCGTTTTGGTCAAGCACTTGCGCAAGAAGCGGATACGTCAGGGGTGTGTTCGGGACACCACGTTGATAATCACCGGAGACTTTCAGCAGGGTCGTAGGGCGCGGAACCAAGTTGGCGAGTTCAGTTATTGCATCAGGATTTAGGAGCAGCGTCTGAACCTGTTCGTCTTCAAGCACCGTTCGGAGTGCCGCATCTTCTGTCAGTAATATGATGAATTCCTCTTTTATCCCTGGCACGTGTTGTTTTAGCACAACCGGCTCATCAACGATGAGGTCAATGAGCGTCGGGGTTAAGAGAACTTCAAAGATTGGGGTGTTCAGGGTGTCAAGCACGCTTGGAAGCACTGGGTGAATGTCCGCCCGTAAAAACGTTTCCTTATGCGTTTCAAAGACCTGTTGGGCGAGTGAAGTCCTCTGCCCGCGAACCACGGTTGGGAGTGCGATATGAAAGATACACAGGGTAAAGATGAAAAAAGGGAGCAGCGTCGATTTTTTCATAAGTTTCTTCTTTCGTTGTTGCGTTGTTTAGAGCGCGAACGTCTTCTCATCATCAAGTACCGTAAACTCAAACCACGTCTTGATATCCGTGTGTCCGAGGGTCTTCATGAGAAATGTCCGGTCTGCGTCAGTGCTCGGTGCGCGTTGGAACATCCGTTCATTATATGCCGTTACATCCGCTTGGCTCTTTGGATAATTCGCCTGCAGCCATGTAGCAACATCCGTATCCGTTGGCAATGTCTTCAGTGCCTCTGCAAATTCGTCGGGCGTGATACCGAGGAAGTCAAGGGCGAGACGATCTGTGCTGGAGTCTACGCCGAAATAATAAAGCCCTAACGTGTTCGTGTTTGCAGCACGTCCCTTGTCAATCATCCGGGCAAGATGAACCATACCGTAGACATCTGTGCTGTAGGGACTACGTGGAGCATGACGTTGGAGATCAATAATGCCGAAGCTCAACTCATCATCCAAGTCTTGAAGGGCTACCCAGGTGGTAATGTCCGTACGGGTCGGATCTACTTCACGACAGCGCGCTTCAAAGTACTCGCGAGTGTCTTCATTAGGACCAGAGTTTATCAGTGCATGGTTGAAGGCATCGATCTCCTTCTGTGATTTATTGCCGTTTTCCAGCACCCAATCGCCGAGTTCAAGGTTATTCGGCGTGTTGACCGCGGCTTCCTGAAAATCAGCGGCTGAGATTCCGAGGAACGCTAAAATGCGTACATCTTGTCCGGAATCGTCGCCGTATTTATATGCGCCGATTTTCCCTGCTTGTTCGGCACGCGCCTTATCTGCCATGCGTGCAATACCACAGATGCCAGCGACATCTTTAGCGCGTGCACTGCGCGGTGGACGGTAGGTGAGGTCGCGCTGCCAGAAGCTGCCCCAATCATCAAGCGCCATAGATTGAAGTGCCGTCGTAATATCAGTACGCCCTGGTGCGAACTGTGCAAGCCGATCTTTGAGCCGCTGCTTCGCTGCATCTGTATCTGGCAATTGGTTGATGACAGCCTCATTAAAAGCCGCAATCTCTGCTGTGGTCTTTCCACTGTTCTCAAGCACCCATTGTCCAAGTGTAGAATCGTCATGTTCCTCAGCTGCTGCTGCGTATGCGTCGGCTGAAATCTCCAAAAACGCTAAGACGCGCCTGTCCAAGCCTGAGTTTTCACCGTAGATATACTCCCCGAGGGTTTCCTCGTTATGGGCGCGTGCCTTGTCTGTCATTCGTGCCACACCGACAATTCCTGCAATGCTCAGGTTTGTAGGTCGGCGTGGAGGCTGGCGTGTCAAATCCATAGTTGTGTGTTTCCTTTTAATTTTATATAAGGGGAGGCTCCATGTCTCCTGGAAAAGAGCGCCTAACCACACGGAAGCATTTTCAAACAGACAGGCGTTGGCACTTCTGCTACGTGTCCTGTCGCATTTAATTCCCCGGTTTCCTGATCAATAGCAAACGTTACAACCGTATCTGTTTGTTGGTTTGCAGCAAAGAGGAATGTGCCTTCCGGGTTCAGCCCAAAGTTCCGCGGCGTCTGGCCTTGCGTGGACTCATAACCGATAGGACTCAGGATGCCGGTTTCCGAATCAATCGCGCAGATGGCGATGCTGTCGTGTCCACGGTTTGACCCATACAGGAATTTTCCAGAGGGATGGACATGAACATCGGCGCAGTGGCTCCTGCCATCGAAGTCATCGGGAAGCGTGGAAACCGTCTGGAATTCTGTAAGGGTTCCTGCACTCGCGTCATATCGAAAGGCGGTGAAGGTTGAATCCAGTTCGTTAATCACATAAGCGTACTGTCCATTCGGATGGAAATCGAAGTGGCGGGGGCCCGCACCGGGATGCACGCGCGCCCACGGTTGTGTATTAGGCGTAAGTTTACCATTTTCTGCATCCAGCTGGTAAATGAGAACTTTATCAATGCCGAGGTCAGGCGAAAACGCGTAGCGATTACTCGCATCGATCATAATTGAGTGAGCGTGAGGTTCCATCTGTCTATCTGGATTGATGCTGGCCCCTTCGTGCTGCACAAAATCAGAGGCTTCACTGAGCCTTCCATCCGATTCTATTAAAAAAGCAGTAACGCTCCCACCACCATAATTTGCAACCAGCAGACTTTTACCGGTCGCGTCTACACTCAGATGACACGGAGCACCGCCACCCGTCGCGCGTTGGTTGAGGTAGCTGATTTCTCCTGTATCTCGGTGAATGTAGAATGCCGTAACGGCACCGCTATCTTCACCCTCAAACTCGCTGACTTCGTTGACAGCAAAGAGATATTGTCCACTCGGATGTATCTCCAAAAACGACGGATTTTCAACGCCTGTTATCTTGCTGCTATATTCCAAAGCACCCGTCGCACCATCTAAGCGATAGACGTAAATTCCTTCGCTATCTCCGTGTGTATAAGTGCCTACATAAACGAAATAATCTTGGTTGTTCTGTTGCGCCATTATTTATAATCTCCTTATGAAACCTTAAGATGAATCGTGTTTTCTTCGCTTTCATGATAACCGATGCGGATCGCTTTCGCTCGCACAATAGTTTCGCCTTCTGCTATACGCAGCGGATCGGTGTACAATCGCCAATGTGCGTCATTACCTTGTTCAGTGGTGTAGGCGATTGATGCGCCCTGTGTAGAGCAGTGAAGTTGCAAAACAAGCGGAGCCGACCACTCGCCATCCTCGTCTGCTACCGTCGTACCAGGTTGTTCAGCGTTAATCGGAATAAAAATCGGAGCCGCTGTTTGTGGTTGTATACCATCAGGGTACCACCGCGCGACCATCTGTTCTTCGGATATATCACCCATATCACCGAATTCTGACTGCCACTGCGTTAGCGCACCGCGCATCCGCTCCAACGCATTGTGATGTGCAGGATCTGTTGCCAAATTGTTGAGTTCATACCGATCATTTTCGACGTCATAAAGTTCTTCCGCAGGACGCGGAGAGCGGAACATAACTGCTTGATCTCCCTCCAGGTCGCCCTCGGCATATAACCGCCACATTTCCTGCATGATCGGATGTCGATTACGATACGGAATCCAGAGCAGATAAGGTTTTTCAGGGTAATAATTTCTGATGTATTTATATCGTCTATCACGTACAGCGCGCACCATATCGTAGGATTCGTCGTACCGGTCGCGTGTAGCGAAAATATATTCACGTTCAATCTTCTCTGCTCCGAGGAAGGGTTGTCCCTGTAGATGGGTTGGTGCCTGCACCCCACAGAGCGAGAGCACTGTTGGACCGAGATCAATCAGACTTACCAATTGTTCACTGACACTGCCGGGGGTGAGGGTATCGGGCCATCGCACAATCAAGGGTATGCGAATACCAGCATCGTAGGGCCACCGTTTTCCACGTGGAAGTCCTTCACCGTGGTCGCTCCAAAGAAAGACGATGGTATTCTCGGCGAGTCCGTCTTCTTCTAATTGGTCTAAGAGTTCACCGACACGGGCATCGGCGGTCATAAGATTGTCGTATTGGCGCGCCAACGCCTGCCTCGCTTTCGGCGTATCCGGCAGATACGGTGGTAACTCCACATCATCAGGGTTTGTAGTCGTCGTCAACGGACGATCCTCCCGTTCCCACATACCACTTTCATGCGTAACAGTAGGGTTAAAAACCGAAAAAAAGGGTTGACCTGCTTCACGATTTCGCCAATGACCCGTGTTATCAGACACATCCCACGCCGTAATAGGTGGCGTGAACTGATAATCGGTCTTACTATTGTTTGTGCAGTAGTAACCCGCGCCTCTGAGGTATTCGGTGAAGGTCTTAACATGAGGTGGTGGTACCGCAGAATACGGCGTTGGCATGTTTGGTGTGTTCTCGTTCGTATGCGTCGTTCGCATGTGGTGCGTCCCTATTGAGGTCTGATACATACCGGTAATGATAGCAGAACGGCTTGGGGCACAGACACCAGCAGTCGAAAACGCATTTGGGAACCGACATCCGCCGGCAGCAAGCCGGTCGATGTTAGGTGTACGTGCAACGGTATCTCCGTAACAACCGAAACGAGGCGTTGTATCCTCTACAGAAATCCAAAGAATATTCGGGCGATCCGATGTGCTCATTTTTGCTCCTTTTTTGGTAATGATTGTATGCCAAACAGCGATTTAAGTCAATCTGCTATTAATCTGAAAAGCATTGCAAGTACGTCAGGACTGTGATAAAATGGTGTTTACGCTCTGCAACATGGGCTTACAAATTGTTCTTTCAAGTTTAAATAAATTTTTTAGCTTTATCTCTTACTATAGTAAGTCGTAAAAATATATGGACACTTGTAGCACAAATTTGCCTCACAGTGAGGGTTTGTGGAAGGTTGGCACGCAAACTAAAAGTTTGCGCTACAAAAGAGGCGTCTAAGTAATTATAGAATCTACCATAAATTTCATAACTAAGCGAGCGAGGCTACAGCACATAACATTATGAGCACTTCTTATCTACGTTATCTACACACTGCACAAGATGTTCTGAAACAAATTGAAGCGACACAAACTGAGGCAATCGCACAAGCCTCCGAGATGTGCGCGGAAACAATAGCAGCGGACGGACTCGTCTATCTATTCGGTTCTGGACATTCCCGTATGGCTGTTGAAGAAATTTTCCCACGCTACGGCAGTTTTCCAGGGTTCTTCCCTATCGTTGAGTTAGCGGTTACCTTTCATAATCAAGTTGTGGGTTGCAACGGTCAACGCCAAGCACTCTTTTTGGAGAATGTTTCAGGCTATGCAGAGGTAATCTTACGTAACTTCACCTTCGGTCCCCACGACTGTATGATAGTGTTTTCCAATTCTGGGACGAATATCCTTCCTGTTGAAATGGCGATCGGTGCTAAAGCGCACGGGCTTCCCTTGATTGCGGTGACTTCTATTGCACACAGCCACGCATCTGCCTCGAAACATGTCTCTGGCAAACGTCTGTTTGAGATTGCCGACCTAACAATTGACAACTGCAATCCACCGGGTGATGCCGTTGTAGAGATCCCAAATTTGGCGTATCCGGTGGGTCCCACCTCCAGTATCGGTACGCTGTCCATTGTGAATGCGATTAAGTGTCAGGTCGCTGAGTTGCTGACAGAACGCGGAAAACCGCCTGTTGTCCTGACCGGCGCGCATTTCCTCGGTCCTGAAGAATCAGCGAGGCAGATTGAACGAGCTTATGACGATTACAAGGTGCGTGTCCATGGGCGTTAACGCTACGCAATTTTTCCGTTGACATCTCTCGTGCAAACCTGTATACTTTAAAG
Organism: Candidatus Poribacteria bacterium; assembly: GCA_028818705.1. Lineage (GTDB taxonomy): Bacteria > Poribacteria > WGA-4E > WGA-4E > WGA-3G > WGA-3G. Next base: position 12,007 of record JAPPNJ010000048.1, on the reverse strand, counting down.
CAGTACAGAGAAATGCTGGATTTACTAATCGAGTGGGATCTGCAGGACATTCTGATGCTGAACACTACCAAAAGAATCGCTGTGATGGGTGGGACATTCAACCCAATCCATTACGCGCACCTGCTAAGCGCAGAACAGGTTCGGACAGGACTCGGCTATGATAGGATCCTGTTTATCCCTGCTGCTAGACCGCCTCACAAGGTTTTCGATGCTGATATTATTGCACCCGAACACCGGTACCAGATGGTAGTTTTGGCGATCGAAGAAAATCCGCATTTTGAAGTATCACGCATTGAATTGGATCGGGCGGGTCCATCATACACTATTGAGACCTTGAAAGCCTTGGAGCGAATTTACGGGAACACTCGCGAACTCGGATGGATTATCGGAGCAGATTCACTTATTGAATATAAAATCTGGAAGGACTTTGATGACGTGTTGGCGCGATGCGTTATGATCGCAACTACACGTCCGAGTTACGATCTAAATCGGGTGCCGTCGGAGGTTCGCAATCGGGTTACAACGTTTCCAATAACCGGTGTTGATATATCGGCAACAGTAATTCGAGAGCGGATCAGAAAGCGGCTTTCAATTCGATATCTTGTACCAGAAACGGTTCGGTCGTACATCCATCGCCATGAGTTGTATCAGTAACCGGAACCACCGCTTCGGATCGGAATAGGAATGTAAAGATATGCAACACACATGCAGTATGTGCGGAACAGTTTACGATTTTGTGTGGAAAGAAGGGACACCTTTACCGAAAAATTTCCCGTTTTGTAGTGCCCGATGTAAGTCAGCAGACCTGGCTAAATGGCTAAACGAAGAGTACGCTATCACCACTCCATTGCCGGACGCTATATTATCGGACACTGAGCGGGAACTCCTTGCCGAATTGGGAATAGATTTTGATGATGAAGGCAGCTAAAATGGTAAAGATTTACATAATATGAACTTGCAAGGAACATCTGACAACGCTCTAAATCTACAAAGTAGTAGGACGGCTTCCACATTGGCAGCGCTCCGAGCACACCCGAAGTCGATTGAAATTCTGGAGTACCTTTCAGAAAAGTTGTGTACGAAACGCCTTCAGCATGTTCTCTCCGTCCAGGAGATGGCAGTTGACTTGGCACGTATTCACAAAGCAGATGTTTGGCACGCCAGCCTCGCGGCACTTCTACACGATAGTGCAAAGTGGATGAGCACCGAAGCGTTGTATACGGAGGTGGAACGTTATGGAATTCACCTCGATCCGGTTGAGAAATTGAATCCTTCACTTTTACATTCGCTCGTCGGCGCAGAACTGGCAATAGAGAAGTTTGGAGTAACCGAGTTTGAAGTCCTTGAGGCGATTCGCAACCATACAACCGGTCGTCCGTCAATGGGAGTTATTTCACAGGTGCTATACGTCGCGGATTTTGCAGAGCCGATGCGTACGTATGATGAAGCGCATATTGTCAGAAAGTTTGCATATACAGAGTTGGAACGGGCAGTGCATCACGTTGCACGTGCAGGGATTGAACGTCTCCTAAAAAAAGGAGTGATGATTCATCCGAACACGCTTCATACGTATAATGAGATGTTTGTTAATGCTGATGGTTAAATCAAATATAGAGACGGTGTCTGTGCTTCGTCCAACAGCAAGCAGCTGAGAGCAGTAAGGAAAATCAAATGACAGAAAATAATACATTAGAAATGGTAAAGGCGGCGGCTTCTGCCGCGATGAGCCGGCGGGCACAAAACGGAATTATCCTTGATCTACGTGAACTTGATTGTTTTACGGACTTCTTTGCAATTTTTAGCGGTGTTTCCGATATTCAGGTCGAAGGTATTTCCCAGGCTGTCCTTGAAGAACTTGAAACGAATTGGGCACAGCGTCCTTGGCATCAAGAAGGAGAGCGTAAAGCGGATTGGATTCTATTGGACTATGTCGATTTTGTTGTTCATGTCTTCCTTGCCGAGAGACGTTCTTACTATAACCTCGAACGTTTGTGGGCTGAGGCAGAACGCATAGAATTGCCGGAATTGGAGATGCCCGCACATCTGGTGTCTACGTCAGACGACGCAGCAGAGAACGGTGTGGACCCTGATGGGGCGTTGGTTTTCGGGGATCATGAGGAAGGTCGGTCTGAGGAGTAAATTGCGCTCTCTAAAGAGGTGGGCACCGGCAGGTGCGGGTATTAACTAATCTACGCTTACAAGGAGCACAGTAACGTTATCTGTACCGCCATAATCGAGTGCTGTGTTAACAAGGTTGTCGCACGCTTCCTCAAGATTGGCAGCAGACGCGATGATGTCGGCGATTTCTTGGTCATTCACGATTAAGTCGTGCAAGCCATCGGTGCAAGCGACAACAATGTCACCGCGGACAAGTGGATAGGCATCAGCATTAACAGGGACTGTTGGTCTTAATCCGATTGCTTGTGTAATGATGTTCCGTTTCTCGTGAACACGACCCTCTTCAGGCGTTATTTCGCCTTGTTCGACCATTTTTTGAACGAAGGAGTCATCTGTTGTTATCTGTGTGAGTTTTCCATCGCGTAAGACGTAGAGTCGACTATCACCGACGTGGACATAAGCAAGATAACTAAAGGTGACGAAACCAGCGATTAAAGTTGTTCCCATACCACGGGCTTTACCCCCGTTTTTGGCAGCAGTGTAAATGCGTTGATTCGCTTCCTCAGCAAGTTCGCTCAAAACGGCAAACCTCTGCATGGGACCTAAATCGCTGTGTGGGGATGCCTGCGCTTGGCCCCACTCTTGAATGACATCAAGAGCAAGCTTGCTTGCTAGGTCACCTCGTTCGTGACCACTCATACCGTCGGCGATAGCAAACAACTGGAGC
>JAPPNJ010000048.1:0-9152 GCA_028818705.1 Candidatus Poribacteria bacterium | reverse complement strand
GAAGTCTACCTGTGTCCGTTTTTGCTGCAAATTGCATTTTTTCCTATCGTCCGCCTGCAATGTAGTCAACAGGACAAAAAGTTATTCGTACGTACTTTATATTGGGGAAGGGGTTAGATTCACTTAGCAAAACTGTTCATTTTTCCGTGTATCGATAGTAAAAACGTATAGGATAAGCATTTGGTTTCAAAATTGTGGCGCAACCTGTTATTAATTAAATAGAAAACGCAAAATGTAACGAAGCGCGAGGTTTTCAAGGCTTACTCTAAAAAGTTAATATGGAAATTAAAAGATTATCTACTGGTCCAAGCCATCACTTTTTCGGCTACTACGGTATCAATCCATGGGATGGGAGTGCCAGGTATCATCTTGCACTGGAAACAGATTTTCATACCCATCGACCGATACCCGAAGATGTCGCCCGAGTTGGATTGATTCGTTGTGATACGCATGAATTCATCCTACACGCGAAAACCTCCGCTTTTAACCTACAACAGGGAAGTATGATGCATTGGATAAATGTCAATGGAACAGTTAAGGGCAATGCATCCACTGCGGAATTCACCTTTAACGATTGGGAAAATGGCAGACTCGTATCACGCGCCTTGAACCCGGTTACAGGTGCTGTTCGCACAATTCACGGGGCGATTGCTGCTGTGTCCCCGACTGCTCCGGTTGCTATCGGGCTTAACTATGGACGAATGGCGCACTGCCGTGCTGTCGTCGGTTATGCGACCCACACTGAATCCAACGATGTTGAGGCACAACCGGAAAATGATGGCTTATATCAACTTAACCTCCAAGATGGTAGTTCAAAACTTGTTCTCTCTATAGCCGATGTCATCCGGGCAAGTGAGGACAAACGTTTAGTTGGAAAACGGACATGGTTTAATCACGTACTGTTTAATACAGATGGCACCCGCCTCCTGTTTTTCTGCCGGGTCCGTTGGGAAACAGGATTTTATTCTTCGCTCTGGACGGTGAACCCCGACGGATCTGATTTGGAAATGCAAATCCCATTTGGCTATAGGGTTTCGCACTTCGATTGGCGAGATCCCACACGGATTCTTGTTTCTTCGGATATATCTGGCGAGATGGGATTCGTCGAATTTACAGACGGCGTACGCGATTTCATACCACTTGGGCGCGGTGTCCTGCCACGCGATGGACATGCTTCGTTTTCACCCGATCGGCAGTGGTTGCTTTGTGATAGCTACCCCGGTGGCCCCCATCGTTTGGCGCAACTAATGGTTTACAATATTGCCGAAAATCGGAAGATTGTTTTGGGCGAATTCCATCATGAGGAACAGTTCGCTGGGGATATCCGATGTGATCTGCACCCACGTTGGGCACCTGATGGGACAACTGTTACCTTTGATTCAGTTCACGAAGATTCCCGACAGATATATCTGGTAGATCTGTCGGCACTGACGTAAGTCTCTTGATAGTGTAAGAGGATTCTGATGTTGCGAGATGATTGTGCTTATGACCAAATCGGACGGCTACCGAGCATCGTCAGATGCGGTTTTGCTGATATTAGTGACAGTCGCGACGCTATCATTTTGACAACAGAACCAGCATGGGCAGTCGTCGACGGAATTGCCATAAACCCGAGACAATTTATCCATGTTGAAGGAAATACAAAGGCGTACATAACTTCACTCGCCGAAACGTGTGAAGGCGAAGTGGTTTACGGAATTGGCGGAGGCTTGGCAATTGACACTGCTAAGTACGTCGCAGCGACAAATGGACTCCCTTTAGTTGCTCTCCCCACTATTTTGTCAACGGATGCTTTCCTCACTGATGCAACAGGCGTTAGAGAAAATGGGTGTGTCCGTTATCTCGCTTCAAAAGCGCCGGACACCGTTATTGTAGACATGGATATCCTGTGCAATGCACCTGCCGCCATGCGAGCGAGCGGTGCTGCGGATGTCCTCTCAATTGCAACAGCGATGTGGGATTGGCAAGAAGCCGAGAAAATGGGCGAAAACCCGTCCGAGCAGCAGATTACACCACAGATAGTTGACATAGGTGCCACGCTTCTTCAAACGCTCCTTGATAACGCGCGGGAAATCGGACGCGGGACCCCTACAGGACTGAAACTTTTACTCGACCTACTCTGTATGGAGGTGCAGCTTTGCCATCTATGTGGACATAGCCGCGTTGAAGAGGGAAGCGAACACTATTTTGTCTACGCCATTGAAAACCATCTAACTTCTGCTGAAGAAACAAGGGCAGAAAATGCACCTGGCGATGGAGGAAATGTTTTACACGGTGAGCTGGTAGGACTCGGTATTTTGCTGATGGCTGCGTTGCAGTCCCAACCGTGGACGCAATACCGGCACGCCTTGGAGTGCTTGCATATTAACTACCAACCATCTGTCGTCTCTACCAAGGCAATTGCTGAAACGCTCATCAATCTATCCGACTATGTTGCGCATCATCAACTACCGTACACTATTGCGACAACGTTGCGAATTACACCCGATATCGCCGAACGAACCATACAAACAGTATTGGATTAAAACGAAGGACTATGGAACAGAGAAACAGTCAGACACGGTCAGATACTCCAATCTCGGCACTGCACGAGCAATCCATCGTAATCGATTCGCACAACGATGCTATCGTAGCCCACATCCGCCGAGGTAATGTCAGTCTTGCTGATGAACATTGCCAAAACCCTACAGAGCCAGTTGGGACCATTGCTTACCTACGTGGTCCAGTACCACCAGAAGAGGATGCTATCGGCATCCAACTCAACATCCCGAAAATGCGGAATGGCGGAATTGATGCCGCTTTTTTCGCTGTTGATGTGACGCGCGCATGGAAAAATCATCTCGCTTATGCTATGGATGCCTTCGGGTGGTTCGATGCGGAGGTGGAAGCCCACGCTTCTGATATCTGCATCGCCCGACAAGCAAAAGATATTCGGGAAGCGAAGACAGCTGGTAAGCTTGCTGCAGTCCTCGTCATTGAAAACAGCGAGGCACTGGAACGGAGCCTGAATATTCTCCGCTCGTTGTATATGCTTGGGGTCCGCTCGATTGGGTTAACACATAACCCGAATACATGGGCATCGACAGGAAATGATGAAGAGGACCTTGGCGGAGGCTTGACACGATTCGGTATGGAATTAGTCAAAGAGATGAATCGCCTCGGGATGCTTGTGGATGTTTCCCATATCAGTGAACGAGGCTTTTGGGATGTCTTGGAAATCTCGGAGCATCCTGTCATAGCGTCTCATAGCAATTGTAAAACCTTGTGCCGCCATCCACGGAACTTGAGCAATGAACAATTGAAAGCCTTAGCAGCGAATGGTGGTGTTGTTGGCATTACCTTTGTCCCAGGATTTATTACTTTGGATGGTTGGACGAAAATGCCGCCGTTGGCGCAGCTTCTCAATCATTTTGCCTACGCAATTGACATCGCCGGTATAGACCATGTGGGGATCGGCTCGGATTTTGATGGTGGTGGGGACTTACTTAAGGATGCGGGTGAGTTCATTAAAATTGCAGAAGGGCTGAGTGAACGCGGCTATTCCGATGAAGATATCCGAAAAGTACTTGGTGAGAACCATCTGCGCGTTTTTGAGGCGGCATGTGGATAAAGCACCCATTCCGTTCCTATTAGGCGGTTTCCCCCAGAACGCGAGAGATGGAATCCCATACCTCATCTACACCAATGCCTTTCATGCAGATATTATCTTTACACTTATCTGTGAACTGCTTACAGGGACTACACGGTACGGCGTGGCGGATCGTTTCGTGTAACGCCCCAAGCGGTTGAAACCGGATGTGATTGCCTGGACCGAACAGCGATATGGTCGGTGTTCCTACCGCCGTCGCGATGTGCATCGGACCCGTATCGTTGGTAACAAACAGATCGCATTGTTCAATGCAGGCGGCTAACTGTCTAATCTGAAGATTACCCGCGAACGGAATGACACGCCTCTGCATCAGATTCGCGACGGTGTGTACAAGTTCAGATTCCTTCTGCCCACCGAAAATCAAAACATTGGCATCGAAATGTTGTACCAATCTATCCCCGATGGCAGCAAAACGTTCTGGCATCCATTCTCGCAACTTCCATCCAGCACCTGGAAAGAGGCCTACTTTTAGTCTCGTATCAACAACGCCCGCAGTTTTAAGCCGCTGCACGGTATCTCTTCGTTCGGATTCAGCGAGAAATAGTTCCAACTTCGGATCTTCCGCCGAGATACCGACGGCGTGCAATAGGTCGAAATAGTGTGCTGTGACGTGTTTGTTGCCTTGTTCGAGGACACGGGTCGTACAAAGCCAGCCTTTCCCAACGCGTTCAGGCGCACCGCTGAGATACATTAGCATCTCGGTGCGAAACTTCCGCTGGAGATCAATAGCCAGCGTAAATTTGCGTTCGCGTAGCAGACGAACGATCCGCCACATCTCACCCGTATCTTTGTCTTTGGCAAGCCTGTCAAAGGTGATTATTTCGTCGAGATTTGGATTTTCGCGGAGGACATCGGCGGACTGTTTCGCCACGAGCATGGCGATATGCGCATTAGGGAAATTCGCACGTACAGCCCGGATAGCCGGTGTTGTAAGCACAATGTCGCCAAGAGAACTGAGTCGAATGAGCAATATCTTTGGAAAAGCCATCTGTCTAAGTCCGTGCTATCTTGTGTTACCTATCAGTTTCCTATATGCAACGGCAGGCACATCTACGATTTTTCTGCAAAACAGATTTAACCGACGACCTGTTTTTCAAGGTTATTCAATGCTTCTTCAACTAACGCCTCTATATCCAAGTCTGATTCTGCCTCGTCCAATTCGGCAAGCGAGGCACGAGTCGCAGGATGCTTCGGCACGAAGAGGGAACAACAATCTTGGTGTGGACGTGTGGACACGTCAAAAGTGCCGATCCGTTGTGCTTTTTCAATAATTTCAGCCTTGTCCTCACCAATAAGTGGGCGAAGAATTGGGATGTCGGCAATCGCTTCGATAGTTCGGAGGTTCGTTAGCGTTTGCGAAGCAACCTGGGCGAGACTTTCGCCTGTAACAAGTGCCTCGGCATCTATCAGAGCCGCAACGCGTTGCGCGATGCGTGTCATCATCCGCCGGTACAATAGAACTCGAAACGGGGCAGGTGTCCCTGTGACAATAACCTGTTGGAGTTCAGCGAACGGGACAAGATAAACCATACTCCGGTAATTTGAAACTGCCAAGATTTGAGCGAGTTCAATCACCTTTTCCAAGGAAGCTTTATCCGTATAAGGATAGCTATAGAAGTGGATAAAAACGGCTTTTGCACCGCGCTTTATCATTTGCCACGCAGCAACAGGAGAATCAATCCCACCAGATAGCATCACGAGCACCTTACCACTCACACCGACGGGTAATCCACCGATCCCAGGAATCTTTTCTGTAGAAATATAAGCGTTTTTCTGTGTTATTTTAATCCAACAGACTACATCAGGATTGTGCATATCCGCTCGTGCCCCAGTTTTTTCAATGAGATATCCGCCGACCTCGGCACTAATTTGTGGCGACGTTAAAGGGAAAGTTTTATCTGTTCGTCTTGTTTCAACCTTAAGCGACCTGTAAGTCAGTCCCCGGATTTGCTGTAGGGCGGTCTCTTTTATGGCGGTGATGTCTCTCTCCGTGGAACAGGCAAGTTCAAAATAAGCGATCCCCATGACCTGCTGTAGACGTTTCTTGATTTCAGAGATGTCAGCGTTTATTCCGAGCCGTACAAGGATTCTGTCATGCAGCCGTTTTACTTCAGTATAGCCAGTGCCGCGCAGCGCAACCTTGATATTGCTTGTGAGCCGTTTTTCAAAAAATATCCTATTCTTTCCTTTGAGGCCAACTTCGGCGTAATGAACACTAAACAATTCTTCCATAATTCGTCTCGCGCTAAAAAAGTTTAAAGAGGCATACTTGTTTGCGAGGCACGGACAGCATCTGTCAAACTAAAGTGGAGTTTCGCAACATCTCTCAGGGCATGACTCCCATGCAATCTGATAAATTCTCTGCCAGCGTCAATAACCTGATACGCACCCCTCGGTAAGCAAATTTTATATTTTTCAGACAACACTTCCATCCCACTCAGAAAAGCGTCACGGGCAATGATAGAGGCTGCGGCAACCGCGATATCACGTTCCGCTTTTGGCACTTGTATTATTTCCACCCCTAAGGACATGCGCTTAGGAAGTCCTGAAAGTGGGGGCGAAATTTCATGTTGTGGGCGTGATTCATCATTTTTTCGTCGGATTAGCTCCGGCGTGATGAGGTCATTTTTCGAGAATTTGTCGATAAGAACGTGTTTCGCTCCTACTTGATCTGCTAATGTGTGAATCGCTTCTGCATGGAGTGATGCCAATAGATGGTTTAAGTTTTGTCCAGCTCTACGGAGGTCATCGTAAAGGGAATTGTAGGCAGCGGGCATCTTTTCCACAACAATGATATGCTGCTCATAATGACTGCGCATCACTTCGGCGAGGTGTCGGACACGACGATTCGATAATTTTTTCCCATCAACGATACCAAATTCTGAGAGGGTTTCACGGCACTCTGCGTCTACATAAACGCCTGCTACAACGAGCGGGCCGAAATAGTCCCCTTTCCCTGATTCATCTGTGCCAATCCAAGCATCCCAGTCGTGTATAGTGTCCATCTGACCTGTCGGATTCTGTTCGTCCGGTTTCCGTTTGGTTTTATGTTCATGCTGAATTCCGAAGCGCAGCAAATTCAGTAACTTGCTTGCCTACAGCTTTGACACGAGCAGTTAGTTCGGGGTCGCGTAAGTTCCCGTCCGCATCAAACGCCTCGGACGAGTTCGGAATTGATACATCATTCGGGACAACCCAAGCATGAAGAGCAGTTCCTACTGTTCGCAACATAGAAATGGCATTTACTGCCCCCATCCGTCCACCGGACACACCGACGAGTCCAATAACTTTGTTCTCAAATTCATCAAACCCCATCAGATCGAGAGCACTTTTCAGGACACCACTGAAGCTGCCATGGTATTCGGGCGAACCAAGAAGTATACCGTCGGCACGTTGGACCTTTTCGCGCAGTTTGAATATCCCCGGCGGGTAGTCACTCTCGTTGGCAACAGAACCTTGAAAAACGAGTTCGTATTCGCTAAGATCAAGCAGTTCAACATCTGCGCCTGCCGCTTCTGCAGCCGAGAGCGCGGTTTGAAGTGCAGCATGTGTCGTGCTGCCTTGCCGTAGACTTCCACAGATGGCAACGACATAGATGGATTGATTATTGGTACACTTCATTTTCGCATCCCTTTCAGAAAAAATAAAATGGGGCAATCTTCCTCAATTCAGTATTACTTATCTAAATCCATTGGCGTTCAACTTAGCATACCACAGAAATAGAGGTATGTCAATAGAAAATACGCGGATGTACAGTGCCATTCAATTGTCAGTTTTGATCCCCCTTATCCAAAAAGCCGCGAAATGTAAAGCTAAGACAAATTGTGCTTGAATAGCACAAAATGTAAAGCTAAGACAAATTTTACCCGTGTGGGTAAAATTTGGAGATCGCTCCTACAGCGAAAGGAGCGGGATTTAAAAATACCTCTACAGGAAAATTGAATGCCTCTGCGCGCATGTAGATTTTCGTTGGCACATTTGAGTTCTTTCTTATATCATATTCCTATGAGTTAAAATGCTGGTCTCTTTTTGAGGTTCGCACAGTGTGTTAATTTTCTTTCAGACATGAGGAGGTATACTCATGCGTTTAATGTTGTATTTATTTGCCGTTGTCTTCCTCATGGTAGGCAGCGCGCTCGCTATACACGCCACGGTTACAGACGACGGCTTAATCCTTTACTTCAGTTTTGATGACGCAAAAAATGGAACAGTTATGGATGAAACAGGCGGCGGAAATGATGGCGTAATTGATGGAGCGGAGATTGCCACCGATGAAGTTGTCTACGGCAACGGATCGTTGTTATGCGATGACGGTAATGACAGTGTGTCGGTCGATTCTTTTAAAGCATTAGAGGAATATACGGATAACTCCTATCTCTTCTGGCTCAATTTCACCGATGTGAATTCCGGTGCTTGGAACCAAATTATAGCAAAAAAGGCACCCGGTTCTGACCGTTCTCCGGGTATATGGACCTGTAACCGCGCCAGCTTGCATATCCACTATCGGTTCAATCCAGGGAACGCCGGTAGTCTTTGTGTTGGTCCCGAAGGAGAAGGTGATGAATTTGCAGCCGGTGACTGGCATCACATTGGTGGTATCAAAGAGGGGGACAAATTCAAGTTTTATATTGATGGTGAAGTGGTAGATGAAAAGGATGTTCCGGCAAGCCACGCGCAAGGTGCAGAAAAACTCTATATCGGTAAAACGGGTTACACCTCGGCACTCTTTTACATTGATGACCTTTATGTCTACGATAGAGCACTCAGTGCCGATGAGGTAGGAAATGTCATGGAGGGTGGTCTTCTCACGCCTGTCGAACCGAAAGACAAACTCGCTACGACGTGGGGACAGCTGAAAACGCGTCGTGATTAATTTCATACCACAAAATGCGGAGCGGCTCTTATGTCGTTCCACATTCATTCTACAGGGTTGAAGACGATTGATAGACAGGCGCTTTTCCTGCAAATCCTAAAATCCTGTCCATCCTGATTCTGACAGCTATTCCTTATTTTTCCCAAAATCTTTACACATTCCAGACACAGATTTTCCTTGACATATTTAAGTTTTTTGATGTATTATATTCTCACGAGTTAAATCGTGGTTTTTTTAGAGACTCACATAGTATGTTAACTTTGTTTCAGACATGAGGAGGTATACTCATGCGTTTAGTTATGTATGTACTCGCTGTTGCCCTATTAGTAATAGGCAGCGTGCTCACCACACATGCCGCAAATGTCCAAGATAAAGGTTTAATCCTTTACTTCAGTTTCGATGCAGAAAAAGGTGGAAAGCTGATAGATGAAACCGGTGGCGGAAATGATGCTGAAATAGTGGATGGCGCGAAGATCGTCAAGGATGAAGCTGTCCACGGCAAAGGCTCAATGTTATTCGCAAAAGGCGCAGACAGTGTGACGGTCGATTCCTTTAAAGAATTAGAAGATTATACAGACAACTCCTATCTCTTCTGGCTCAACTTTACGGATCCGAACTCGGGTGGCTGGG
>JAPPNJ010000215.1 GCA_028818705.1 Candidatus Poribacteria bacterium | reverse complement strand
CCTATGATCTCGTGATGTTTACTACATCCTTGATAGATTTGAGAAATGTCAGATTGATAACTTTAATCGTAGTTTCAATCAAACTTTTTTATCAGAAAATTCACATTGTCTGGAGTTAAATTTGGGAATATTGTGCTTATTAGTTCTTGAGACATTTTTGAGAATGAAGGCTGCTCGTTACGTAGTCTGCGAACGCAGCTTATATCAGTGTCAAGAAGAGGTGCTACTCGGTTTAATACCCTTTCATAATTCGGAGCATCTGGATGCCAGTTAGGTTCGCTAAACCTCTCATTCATATAATAAGCAGCGAAATAACAGGACACTCCCTCTTCAAAATTGTTGGCATCATTGCTTCCAGTTGGAGCAAGTAAATGAACCACTTCCTGTGCCAGTTGATAGCAGGCTTGAGACATGTCTATAGCAGCTGACGGGTCAAGTTGAATAATAATATGCTTACGATTTCCAGGGTACCAAATTCGGGGACCATCGTCTACGAACTCTATACCAAGGATGGTGTACGAATAGTCTCGTGGTCCGAATAATTCCTCAGCCATGTAGAGCATATCCGATAGTCGAGAGGCTAATGTCCATGTGTAGCCGTCAGGCAAGCGTTGCGTAACTAACAGGTCATTATTAATATTAATCTGTTGCATGATTTATTCCTTTGTAAATATGAGGGTTTATGCGATTTTTCTATGAGAGCCTATGTATAGTATGCCGCTGGTGAGATTTCAAACCTCGCCAACAAGGTGTTGCAAAAGTTATGAACATAACATATTTTAAGTGTACCATATATTTGGTGGAAAGTCAAGGAAATATTCGGTTTTGGGTGTGTAAATATTTTGGCAGCACTCCCTTATAGAGACGATTTTTACCCCGACAGACCCTTCGTCAACACACATAGCAAGCTAAAGAAAGTGCGGAAACCTTGACATGCGGTTTTGCGGTGTACTCACCCAAATGCGATCTGCCTTTCTAACCGCACCGATGCTGAGTGTGTAAGTCATTACAGAATCTATTATAAGATGTGACGTTAATGTGACGTTTGAAACGTCACATGTGACGTGCAGAAGCTACGTGTGCCGTAGGAATGTGACGTAATTTCGCGTTTTTTTTTCATAATTTTCTGATTTGTGCCGTCAATCCAGTCTCCATAAGGGTTTGTAGGCATTTTTTCTCTGATTTCTCGTTCTCTGTTTGGTGCCGCGAGTCTAAAGAGACTGTCCACGGACTCATATTTCGAGATTTCGAGCGACAGTTATGCGGTGTAAAAGTTGGGTTCCCGTGTTGTCGCTGCGTCAGGGGACCGCCCGCACCTCTAAAGCGTATCGAACCTTGCATAAGCCGTATTGGGCGTTGCATTCTAAATCACGTGTTAATTATACGACGTATTTTTTGGGTAATCAAATAGAAAATGCGTCAAAGTATTGCTTATGTATTGCTTATGTATTGTTGTTGCATTTTTTTACAGTTTTCAGTTGTCAGTAATCAGCAATTATAGTAAAGCCCATAATTATTTGAATACGTCGCGGACCGTAGGAACTGGGTAACCCGGTTTCCCCTACGAGCATGCGATACTATCGTGGCGTGTCAACTTATTTTCGGGTTTACTATAGCCATCAACCAAAAGCATTTGGGAGAAAATAGAAGACCTTGGAAGGGTTGAACGATTCCGCTAATTAACGGGTGTGTAAATATTTTGTCGAATGTGGTCTGAATGCCGGTCGCATTTGGGCGAGTACGCCGCGAATCACGGATTTTCGCGGCTTTCACGGATTTCGCGGATTGGGAAAATAGGAAGCACAGGAGACCAACGGTTTCCTATGCTACAGGGCCGCCTTTGTAATAATCGCGCGCCAAAAACTTTACACACCCTTCGGTTTTTAGTCGTTCCGCTTACGATTTATTTTTTTGGCTTATGTCTGTTGTCTGGTTAATAGACATATAGGACCTTCGGAGACCGCTATTACAAGTGTTATTCATGGTCAGCGGACAGTGGAACATTTGGAAAGGGACGTGTTAGGATTTGTCGGGATTCATTTTCAGGTTGGTTTTCGGTTTCCACGCTCGGATGAGCTCGGATTCCAATAGGACTGTTTCTTCTGCATCTTCTGTGAATTCTACCGAAAATTGGATGATTGGTCTAAACATCCGCAGTTGTGAGTGGAGTCCGTCGTTTTGTGCGTTTGAATAGTGCTGTAGCAGCCTTCTTCGGACGCAGGTTGTGGATTCTCCGACATAAAGACATTCGTTTCGACCTTCGGTGCCGGTTTTGCGCCACAGAACGTATACGCCAATCCGTCCAGTCGGCAGTTGCTGTATCTCCTCGCGCGTAAAGGGATGTAGGTTTCGCTTAAGTTGGTACTGTAAAACGTAAGAGGTAACACTGTCGCGCATGGGATAACATCCATTGTTGTGACGGCACGCGGAGCGTGCCTACTACTTTTAAACGTCAAGCTCTGTCTGTTCTGCTTCACCCATTGATTGCGAGATGTATTGCCATTGGGTTACGAGGTTATTGTAGCGTGATGCGCTCTCTGCATCGCCGCGCGCCTCGTAGTAGGCGTACAGCACGCGTGCCAAACGCTTTGCAGATTCGTAATCGCGCATAGCGCGCGCAACGGCAGTACATCCAAAAATACCGCCGCTTTTCTCTACACCGGATAGATGCCACACCATCCTTAGACAGCCTTCCCATGCTGTCATGTTCTCGCTATTTTCGCGCACGGTGTATTCTTCGGGTTTCAGTAGTCGAACCTTACTCCGATCTTTGAGCAGGACTTTGTCGTGCATAGTGTCAATGTCTACATCCTTCGCTGTTGCTAACACCAATGCATCTCCAAAATTACCTTCTATATAACCGTGCTGCTGCAACCACGTTAAACAAAATTGGCTCTCGGGATCCAGTTCACCTGTCTCTTTTTCATGATAAGCCGTAATTTCTTTGTTGATTTCCTTGAGTACTTCGCGTATTGGAACAACTTCGCCACTGATTCGCGTCACTTTGCTATAGCGCGAATAGACTTCCATGCCTGGTCCGATGGCGGCTTGGGCAAGATCGACAGGCCTAATGTTGGCGATATGCGTGAGTCGTTCAAGTGTGGAAGGCATCACCTTTTTCAATTCTCGTATGAAATCGTCGCGTACGATAGTAGGAGCATCTTCAGAGCGCGGACGACAAACCAGAACAATAGATGATGCCAAGGCATTAACCTCTGCCTTTAAACCTCTGGTTCTCTCCGTCCGTAGAGGCCAAGTAGCAACTATCTGAAAGCCAGCATTGACCGTCGCCGCGAGCATCGTTTCCCACCCAGTAGATACTTTTCCACCGCGTTCCTCTTCCTGCTGCTTATAAGCATAGAAAATAGACGTGGGAAATTTAGTTGAGCAATGCCGGCGCATTTGCAGAAATGCTTTGCCTAATAACTCCTCAAACCGCTGTTGTGAATTCTCAAATCGTGATGGTATAGCGACTATCTCTTCTTCCTTAGGTGTTAGTATTCCGGAGAAAAGATCCGGGTAAATGTCCCGGAGAAGAGGTCTTAGCCAGATATAAAAAAAATCAGAAAGATCGGCGTAGTCAATATTATCATAATACGGCGGATCGGTTATAATAACGGGACCGTCGATAGCGTGAGATGTAGTGGTTGCGTCTGCTTGATACACTTCACCCCTATTCGCGGAAAGGGGTAAATTCTGAATAACTTTTGCAATCCATTCTACTTGTGCTATCCAATTCTGTGTTGAAGTGGAAAACGGATTTGCTTCAGCAAAGTCCCATATCATTGGAAGTACTTGGCGAGGGAAAGCTGGTGGGATTTTCTCACCTACATTCTCCCACCATGTGAAACTGCATCCGCTCTCAGCAGTTCTTCCAATAGCAAGAGACAGGTATGTGCAAATGGCATCGGCATATTCTTCTGTTCCTCCACCCCGAATGATCTGATCGTGAATCTCAAATAACAGATCGGTAAAAGTATTTAGTGTTGTAAGTTGTCTCTCCGTAAAAAGTTGATGCCAATGTGTAATTCCATAACCACGACCACTTACCAAAGTTGGATTGTTAGGCATTGCTGGACGTGGTCTTCGTTCAGGTTCAGCGGATTGGGATACTTGGACATCAGTTTCGGTGGGAGCCAAGAACAGTTTTCTGAGGTTCCCCTCGGCAATTACTCCTGTCATTATTTTCCCCACCTTGTCTGCTTTTGCTTGCTCTCGGACATAAGCCAATTTGACAGCAGTTCCGCATCCACAACAATAGGCACCCGTTCGGTTGATAGTAGGCTTAGGGACTCCTTCATTGCTGGTCTGTACAATCCACGAAATTGTGTTTGATTCTCTGTCAACAATGGGTCGTACCCAATGTTCATTGCCTTTCTTTTTTGATAATTGGAATGTTCTTATCAAGGGCATCTGGAGACCACAGGCCGGATTGATACACGGCACTGTACGCGCCCACAACCACGCCACCACGGTGGCTGAAGTGCCATTTGGCAGCTCCGCTCTCGGGTAGAGATGGCCTACCTCTTTATATGCTGCTTCGCGCATCCAAGCACCGTAGTACCGAATGTCAGCTGCCAAACCAGCGGGTCCTTTCCACGGGGCGCGCGTTCTACTTCTGCCTGTGCCGGTGAACATTCCCATCGGATCGGCATCGGGATTGATCGGTTTTTGGTTGTGGAATTTCGGAGGCAATTCAATCATTGCCTTGTTGAGTAGAACAGGGAGCGGATTCAGGTCGGAGGCGCGGGCACGTAATCCCAAGCGTTGTGCTTCAAGGGGAATGGAACCGCCACCACAAAACGGGTCGTAGACCGCAGGACAATGGTCGTGAAGGTATTTCAAGACCGCGTCGGGATCTTTTTTAAACCGTTCGCGATAGACAATTGGGTCTTCCCCGTTGTTGCGTGCGACAGAGATAGCGATTTCGCGACGTGCCGCCGCTAAAAGGGCTTCATTGTTGCTATTTTGCCAAATCACGAGTCGCTTGATGATTTTGTGAAGACGGTTTCGTTCTGCTTCCTGATCGGATTCAGTTGGGAATTCGTCTTTGCATTCGGAAGGATCGTCCACCATGCTGGCGAAGATAACAGCACGGCAGGCGGCGAGGGGTCGGCGTGCCCAATAGCGGTGGAGTGTTGAGGGGTGTCCATGTGTGAGCGATGCGTCTTTTGCGGACTCTACGTTAATGGCTTGGAGGGGTATATTGACCTCAATGAGTTTTTTTCGGTAATTGGGCATACGTCTATTGAATCAGTTTTTGTGCGAAGGCTTGGATGCTGTGTGCGTGAATTGCTTGGAGATAAAGATCCTTGAGTCGTTCTAAATCGTCTATATCTTGAAGTGCAGGTTTTAAGGCATCCACAAGTTCTGTTGAGAAGTTCGTTTTAAGAATCACCGAGATGTGTCTGACAGTCGTTTCTCTGGTAATTCTCTTGCGTGGGTGTTGGTAAGTTTTAGATTCTTGCATCAGTTGACTGCTTGCTGTCTTCCGACGGGTTCCGATTCGTGCAGCATTTGTGTGAAGGTGTCAAGATTTCGCGCTTCAGCTGCTGCGATTAGCAACTGTTCCAATCGCTGCAAATCATCTATGTTTTGCATCTCACGGGCTAAGGCATTCACTGCTTCTGCCGGAAATTTTCTATTGAGCACCGTTAAGGTGTTCTTGAGGGTTGTCGCTCTGGCAGCTTTTTCCATTTGGCGTTGGTAACCTTCAGATTCTCGCATAAGTTCCTCCGGTATAAGTTGTTCTAACAGCGTAGCATCAATGACTACACTGCCGAAAAGATAGATTCCGTAAAGCAGATCTGCTTGAGTTCTCTGATTGACCGATATTGCCATTGTCGTGTTAACGCACTCTTGGACCCAGCGTTTAAGGTCCATCCCTGCAGGTGGCTTCATCAACGGTGTGAGGGGTAGGATCCCGGGTGCCTGCATCTCCAAAACCGATTGCCCTTCTATTTCGATGAGCCGTATCACCTTGTAACGATTGGTGTGTTCGTAGTCGTTCCACGTGTAGGTGTAACCCCCCGGATCATTCCTTCCTGCGTTCGGATGGAAATAGATAACATTGGAGTAGACAGGCATCTGGTATTTGCCGACGAGGTATCCCTGATATTGCGCGTTCCGTGCCCACATCGGTGTATTGGTGCTATCGCGGAGTTGCAATTCGACGTGTAGGACCACTTCTTGATTGTTGACACGGACACGCTTTACGATGTCGGTCTCTCGCTCAATAATCTGCTGCTCGGTGCCCAAGTCTGCCAGCACTTCAACATCATCTTCGTCTAGGACGAATCGCGAAAGTTCTTCGGCGTGGTCGGCCCATAATTTTTTTCCTATATTGTCGTAGTCTTGTGCCATAGTTGTATTATACTGTAAAGCGGTGGAAAATGTCAAGCGGATTTGAAATGGTACAGACTAACAGTCTATGGTACAAAGAGGATGCACAGACTGACAGTCTATGGTACTGGAAGACCACAGGAAACCAACAGCCTATGGTACAAAAACCTCAGATTTTTTAGTCGCTCTTGAATTCTGCGTTGAGGTGTTCGCTGTTTTGCTTGACGGCACGGGTGGTGTTTTCGGAAAAGCCGTCTGATTTGTTGGCAGTAATGGTAAGTTCAATTTTCACATTTCCGCCATCTGCTTGTAAAGTTCGGGCAATCTCGTCTTGAATCATGTCAATCTCATTGCCAAAAGGCAGTTCTAACTGCAAAGCTTTAGTGACAACAACATGCGTAGGCCCCTTCGCTTGTGGCGGTTCGACCACAACGCCGGTTGCGTCGTCTCCCGTTTGCTTTCCTGGGTCTGGCACTGGTTCGGGAGTGTCCGGCGGTTTCTGCTGCTTGTCTCTTTCCTCCTTGAGTAACTTTGCCAGTTCAGGGGTTATGAGGACGGCGTTGGTGCCTTTATCGATTCGGAGTCCACCAATCTGCTCTTCAAAACGGAAGTTGGAGTAGTTGCCATCCTGATACGCCCTGGCGTATCCAAAGATGCCTGCTTCTACCCCGTCTCTAATGCAGGTCGTTAAGACGTTCCGGTCTCTTAATCGTGGCATGTAGACGTTTTGTGCCATTAGTTCCCAGAGACGGTCTGTTTCAATGTGGTCTTGGTAGGTGTCACTACTCCAGACGTATTGTTGCAGTTTTGCAGCGAAGATATCAGGGGCAATTTTTGTAACAATTGCGTCGTCTTCAATGAATTTGTCTCGAAGACGTTTCATAATTCTGCCGTCTTCGGGTTTTGTGTCAGCGATAGAGAAGTTGTAGGTATCCGATCGCGCATCTGCTTGGGTAGGTGCAAGTGCCCATCGGTATGCCTTGAACAAGGTGGTTGTTACGGCATCTTCAGCAGATTCGAGATTTTCCGTGGTCTGATCGCGCCGTTCGCCTGTCAGGTCGCTAAGTGCGCCGTGTAGATCATCTCCAGTCATAATGGAATTCCATGCAAGATAGTTTTTGACGAGATTTTTGAGGTCTCGAATGTCATCCCGCCGCGCTGCGATGAAGAGGAGCGTATTCCTGAAGGTGCGATCTTGTGCATCATCCCCACTGTACCTAAGTATTTTACGTGCTGCGTCCTGCGCTGTGTTAGTAGTCTCTTTATCTCGGCTCGGCAGAGAGGCTTGTGGCGGCAGAATGACGTACTGAAGGGTTTCGGAGTTTTTCACAAGACTTGGAGATGTGGGACAGATTTGAACGCTTGGGTCTCGTCCGATTGCTCTTTGTAACCGTGAGATAATCTCTCCGTAGATTTCGTCATCGGTATACTCCGCAGCCCGATCTAAAGCGACCTTATTGAGGTTTTCCTGGGTGTGGAAGTAGTATCTGTCATCAAGATTGTAGAGAAAGTAGAGATTGCCGGCCATTCTGCTGAGTGCATCGTTGTAAACGGAAACACCTTGTCCAGGTTCAACTACCCCGAGGTGAATTTGGCGGGTTGTGATCCCTTTGATGGCGCGCCCGGTTGCGCTACCGAGGAACACGGTGCGGGCGATTCGTCTCGCCGCGCTGCCGGCTTCAATGAAGCTTTGAGATTTTTGATCGATCTGATCGGTGCGAGAGCCGTGGCTGTCTACCTCTTTTACGACGGGGTCCCAATTGCCTCCGGACTTGGCAAGCAGTCTGGTGAATTCGTCGGCGAGCGCAGGATCGTCGAGTGTGAGATTCGCTGGCATTATCAACAGGGAGGGATCCTGTTCTTGGTAAAGCCGGGAGATGCAGGTTGCCATGATCCGCAAGACCCCTCGGGTACGTTGAAATCCAGGGATCACTGCCCAGTCCTCAAAGAGTCGATCGAATATCTCGGGATGAATTGGGTAGCAGTCTTTCATCCGCTGCAGATAGTGTTGATCGCTGACGTTATCAGGGTATTCACCGCGCGAGTTCTGGTACATCTTTCGGAACGCTTCACAAGTTAGATCTCGCTCGGTTTCGTCAATGACACTACCAAACAACCGTCTACGTACAACCTTAAATGCGTTATCCACTTCTAAAGGGATTGAAACGGCATCAACCCTTTCAAGGATAGCCTCAAGGGTATCCAAAACGGTCATTCCACCTTGTCCACCCGCCTGTACTTGTCCCTCTGGTAATGTTGCGACAAGTGCAACGTTCTTAGATCTGTTCACAGATTCTGTAACTGCCTGAAAAAAGGTATAGATACTTTCTCGTGTTACGCCTTGTACATTACGAACATAAGCGACGAGTTCATCCATTAGGATAACAGAGGGCCCGACGTGTTCAAAGAGTGCGTCTAACTGGTTTCCGCCAGGGGCGATCCCTTCAAATGCGGCTTCTCTTATGATATTATAGGCATCTTGCCCACCGAGCTGCTCTGCCATCTTTCCCCAGAGCGTATTGAGGGGATCACCTTGTTGGGTTTCATCTGCATCAGTTGTGGAGAGATAGGTGCCGACAAGGACAGAAACATTGGCATTGAGCGGTGTGCCGGGGTCCCATTCCGCTTTTTCAATGATTTCGTTAATTTCTTCACGTAACCGCGCATACTCACCCTCTGTGGGAAGTTCTCTCAATATATTTGCGCCTGTTATGAGGTGGTAAAGTGCGATTAGGCTATGGGTTTTCCCGCCGCCGAATCCGGTTTTGAGTTGGATAACCGGATCACCACCTTTCCCACCGAGCCGTTTTAAAGTATTGACTAATAGTTCCTTGAGTCCAGTGGTGATGTATGTCTGGTTGAAAAAGATGTCAGTTTCGCCGTATTCTGAGGTTTTCGCTCTCCCTTCAAAGACTTCTTGGAGGTCCGCAGCGAATTCCGATTTTCGGAAGGTGCCTTCAATGACATCGGTATTCGGACGTATAACATCACGCCATGACTTGAGGTTTGCTGTCTTTCTACGGGGTCGTTTGGGTTTCGATTCTACAGTAGATGTTACATTGGCTAATAACCTGTCTCGGATGGTCTCAACTTCACCTTTCTGTTCTGGGGTATTGATTTGTCCGAGTATGTCTGCAATTTCGTGGAGTCGTGAAAGGGCATACTCTGGAGCGAAGTCTTCTGATTCAGGGTGGGAAACTTTATTTCGCGCCTCGGTGATGAGCCCTACAGCACTCCGCACATCGCGATCAGGATCAAAGCATTGTTCAAAAGCATCGCGCCAGTATTTTCTAAAGAGGTGTGGAAAATCACCAATATCTATATCTGCTTCGTTTTGGATGCGGTCTTCTGGAGCTAAACCTTGCACCGTTTTTAGGTTTCTGAGGATAAACGGTCGCATGGCATCTCGGTAGATGTTGAGTGCTTGGTAAAGTGCGTCTTGGTTTGGGCGTTTGGACGAATTCACGTATTTTGGGCTCCATCTCTGTAAATTTCTCAGTAACGTAGCATATCTAGGATTTAAGATCAAGTGCGATATTGTTTTCTGGCTATTCAAATATCCAATTTTCTCTTTTTATTAGGTCTACTATTTTGATACACTCTACATGGAAATGTGTGCAGGCATCAGGAATTTTCGGTCTGTTCCTACTGTATGTAGGGTTCTCTTCGGTTAGGACGATATAATTTTCATTGGTGAGTGCTAAAGCAACAACCCACGGGTCTGCCCCTGACTTCCCTGTCCGATTGTCCACCAATCTGGGGAATTCCGATAGCACTTCACTGACTTTCTCCTGTACTGCTTCATCAATTGGCATTTGAAAATCTGGCTTTAATTGGTTCTCATCACACCATTGCTTGATTTCTGTATCTCTCATCGCCTCCTCAAAAACAATTTGTGACATTTTCAGTCGGCCATTTTTTATCAGAGTCTCAATCTTACGCCACAAAGAAGGAAAGTTTTTGATTGGATAGTGTTCATGAAAGGCAGCAATCAGTGCGCTTGTGTCAATACTATAAATTACTTGATCATGATTAAACAACGAATTCATACAAAGATAGCACTCTCAATTTTAGCAAGGTGTTTTGTGTCGGAATTAGAAAGAACAGAAGCGAGTTCAGCGCGCGTAATTTTCTGCTCATAATAAGCCGTAAAGGCGGTTCGCGCGAAATGCTCACCGGAGGTATTGAGAAGCCGATTAGGGTAAGGCGCAGCTCCACCACTTCGTCTTAGAGTGTCCCTATACTTTGTCAATTGCTGGCTTCTATACGTTTGGTAGTTACGTCGCGAGATTATTTCCAGTGTTAGCAATCGCCGCATAATCACTTCGGGACTGACATGAAAGAATTTGGAGGTTCCGGTTAGATCTTCTTGAAGCGTCTCCAAATTTACTGTTTCAAGCAATTCATTTTCTGGGACTAAGACTTCGGCAGCGACCTGATTGCAAAAGACTTCAATCGGATCCAAATTTGGGGAGTTTGCTTCTGCAAAGTTAGTGTTCTGGATGACACTTTCTCCAAGAGCAATATGTACCAACTCGTGGATGAGTGTGAAGATACGTCCGTACGGACTGTCTTTGGGGTTTACTACGATCACGGGAAACGGATTCTGTGCAATGCAGAATCCACGTACTGTTTCCAGTTCAACAGAAAGGTGTGTGTTCACAGAGGTTTGGCAGACAAGGATACCTTTCGCTTCGACAATCCGTTTCCAAAATTTCAACGCAGCGTATGGGTCATTTGCACGTTGTAGTTGTGTTCTGTTGAACTCCAGAAATTCCGTTATTTTTTTGGCTGCTTGCCTTGGTTCTTCTTGCTTATTGACATTCAGTGTAACCTCGGGAGGTGGTTCCTCTAACAATTCGTATAATTCAATGAGAGTCTCGCGTCTTTCAAACACTTCAATGATATTGGCGTTTAATCTATAAACCTGTTCCTCATCCGTCGCGAGTTGTTCGGGCAGTACTCGATAATCGATGAGTGGCTGAAAATCGGTGGGAGGTTCCGGCAGATAGAAGATAGAGATATGGATTTTATAGAGTTTAGCAATTTTCTTTAGCTGCGCAAAGGTGGGTCGTTCTGTCCCGTTTTCCCACGTTTCAAGGGTTTCGGGTTCAATTTTTAATCTTTTTGCCGCGTAGTCAATCTCTAATCTGATGCGTTTTTCACGCGCCCATTTGAGGACTTCCGGCGTAATGAGTGCTTTGATGGATTTAGCCATGATTTGTATCTCCACGAACCCGTTACCCCATTTATCGTAACCCATCGGTCAAGATGTTTCCCAATTACGTGATGTAACTCCATGAATTCGCGGACAGATAAATTAAATTGTGATGATGGTAAAGATGTACTTAATATATACTACTCAAAAGTGAGTTATAGTATACCATAAAAGACCCAAATTGTCAAAAGACAGTTTTCAAATAGTTTGGTAGTGTGTGGCTTTTCTAAAGGTGTTCACGGTATTATTTGCGATTTTTTTGTGAGTTTGAGAGGCTTCTATCCAACTGGTTATATGGGGTTGTGGCGTTGGCATTCGATTTTTTTTGTAGGATGCATCTTTTCTGACTCAAAATTCGTCTTTAATAATAGAGGGTGTAAAGCGTATCGCGTTTCTTAATTGGAACTGACGCAATGCACAATAATGCACGCTGCAGAACTGCGCGACGAACCAATTTACTTTTCAGCGGCGTGTACGCCGCAAAACCGCACTATAGGTGTCAATTTAGGGAATTTTCCGTTAATTTTTGGGGTCATTTTTCGGGCTATATTGATGAGGTTCGCATCTCAACGGTTGCGCGTTACAATATCGCTAAACGCGGTTTTACGCCGCGGAAAAAGTTTGAGAATGACGCGGAGACGGTTGCGTTGTGGCATTTTGATGAACCGATCGGAGCACGGGCGTTCTCAGATACATCAAGCAACGCCTACCATTTGGTAGGTAAAAATGGCGCGCGGACCGATGGCGCGTTTGCAGTTGAAGCAGAAGGAAAACTTGCGGTGGTATGGGGGCGACTGAAGCGATGAAGGTCAGCGTCTTTTGTAGAGAGTGGATTGGAAACATGCTTACGGTGAAACTTCCTCAATGCGGATGAGTTGATTCGGTTTGATGTTCTTGCGTGTGCTGATAGCACCGCTGGGCCACTTTACTTCGATGGTTTCGATAAGCGTATCGTTGTTTATGCCGAAGATAGCGGTGAGTTCGCTTTGTGAGCAGTAACTGGAACCGCTCTTAAGCGTCTGTGTCTGTGTTCCTGATGCAGTAGTTATGCGAATCTGGGCACCGATGCCGTCGCGATTGCTTGTTTCTCCGATGAGTTGGACTTTGATCCAGGCGTTACGATTCCCGCCGTCGTTCCGGAAAAGGTGTGCCGGTCCGTTAGAGGTAGTGACGAGCAGGTCCCAGTCGCCGTCGTTGTCAATATCGCCGTAGGCTGCGCCTCTGCCGACCATCGGTTTTGCCAAATCCGAACCGACTTTGTTGCGTACATCACTGAATTTGCCGTGTGCGTTGTTATGAAACAGGTGTGGCGGTTGGGCATAAGTGACCTGAGTCTGAATGGCGTTGATGTCATTTTCCACGTGTCCATTGGCGGTGAAGATATCGAGGTTTCCATCGAGATCGAAGTCAAAGAAGAAGCATGCGAAGGTAAGTGTCAATAGCGTTGCGTTTCCGATCTGTGCGGCGGGGGCATCGTCTATGAAAAAGCCACCATCGTTGTGGTAGAGATTAAGCATCTCGTTAGAGAAATTACCGATGATAAGGCTCTCCTTACCGCTCCGATCATAATCGGCGGCATCAACGCCCATTGCGCCGGTAGCGACCCCTTTTTCGTCATGAGAAACGCCGACTTCGAGTGCGGTTTCGATGAAGGTGTCGTCGCCGTTGTTTTGGTAGAGTTTATTAGGCTGTGTGTCGTTCGCTTCAAAGATGTCCGGCAATCCGTCGGCGTTGTAATCGAAGATACAAACACCGAGGGATTTGCTTGTTTTATCCTCAATGCGTGCACTGCGGGAGACATCAGCAAATGTGCCATTGCCTCGATTTCTGAAGAGTTTGCTCGCCTGTCCTTGGTAAGATTCAGGCGTACAGTAGGATTTATGGATACCGTCGAGGGTGCAGAACAGATCGTTCTCTATACTCCATTCAACGTAGTTTGCAACGTAGAGGTCAAGATGCCCATCGTTATTGTAATCGAACCATGCGCAGCTTGTACCGAAACCGGGGTTATGGATACCGGCTGCTTCTGTGATGTCAACGAAGGTACCATCATCGTTGTTTTGAAAGAGTCGGTCGGTTTCAAGGCAGCTAATATAGATATCTGGATCGCCGTCGTTGTCGTAATCAGCGACAGCGACTCCCATGCCGTAGAGTGGGACGGCGAGCCCAGCGGCTTCAGTGACATCGGTGAAGGTGCCGTCTCGGTTGTTGCGGTAGAGTGCCATCGTTTGTCGCTTTTGGGTCGGGTTGCCTTCCCAATCCTTTCCGTTGACGAGGAGGATGTCTTGCCATCCGTCGATGTCGTAGTCGATAAAGGCACAGCCTGACCCCATTGTTTCTGGGAGATATTTTTCTCCGAAGGCGCCGGAGTTATGGATAAAGTCGATGCCTGCTGTCTCTGTGATGTTGGTGAATTTTGGTAAGCTTTCTGCGTCAGTGTTAAGAGAAAAGATGAGACAGCAGTAGCAGAGAAGGAGTGTCTGTTTGATTTTTATACTGAGACCCAATGATCTTCCTCCCATGAGGTTTGGATGTCGGCAATCTGACGATATGCGCGGGCGTGTGTCATCCCCATCCATCCCATGCCGATACCGCCGATGCCAACCGTCTGTTTCGTCTCCATTTTTCGTATACCCTCGTTATCTGCTTTTCAGGTGTCCCCATGTGGTTGCGAGTTTGGCGCGCGGTTCCACCGGGCGCGGTTTTCCGGGGCCACCGTTAGGGATATTTGCGCCAGTGATTTCAAAATCATCAAAATGTGCGCGTCCGTCTGCGACAACGAGCCCGGCTTGCCCACCTTTTAAGAGGTCTTCGTCAACAGCGGTGAATACCTCATGGTCAATTTTAAATTCGAGTGTGCCATCTTCAGAGATAGTGGCGGTCAGGTCGTACCACGTATCGATTTCTGCTTCAAATTGGTAGGTGATGATGTTCCAATCGTCTTGAACTGCCTTTACAATTCGGACGGTGCCAAAGATATAATCGATAAAAAAGAGGTAGCGGCTATCCTCTTCGCCTCTATCGTGGAGTGTCAGTCCGATGGTTGGGGGTTCATCTTTGTCTGCCACCAACTTGGCGCGGCAGGAGACGGAGTAGTTTTTCCATGAGAGTTCGCCTGTTATCCAAAGGCTCATGAAGCCGGGTAAGAAGATTTCGCCGACGGCTTCACCGTCGTCGATCCACCATTTCTCAACCTTTCGGTCGATGTTAAAGATTTTCCATTCGCGGGTGTCTTTGTCTTCAAAATCGTCGCGCCATGTGCCTGCAAAACTGGGTTGCCATGCCGAGATTGAAAGGCAGGCAAGGGTGATAACTGCGATGATGGGTCCTAATTTTTTCATTGCTTTTCTCCTTGTGGTTCAGCAATTATACACTGTCCATTCGGCTTTGCGTAGGGACAAGAACAGCAATGATCTGTATTTTTATTATACTTGCCCCGCTGCAGTGCCGAGATTTTTTTCTGCCACTGTTCTGTAGCTTCTTTTAATTCTGCTACGCTGAAGTGTTTCTGTATGTGATGATCCTGTTCAGTAAAGAAAATATTAATTGTTACTGTCGGTTGTTCTGGGTAGCGTCGGTGTGCCAGCAGGCTATAAAGTTCCATTTCTGGATGATATGCCTCTGAATCCTGGGGATCACCGGTTTTGTAAATGACGACTTGCCAGTATCCTGCTTTGTCTTGAAAAAGTCTATCGAACCTACCATCAACGATGTGTCCGTCAATATCTGCGTGAACTTGCTGGTTCATGTAGGTCTTGACGGCGGAAAAGGCTGTTTTTCCGAGTTCGGAGTTGGTAAAATTGTTAACGTATGTACGAAGTGCTGCTGTCGATTCGGTCGTTGCTTCAGGATAATTCTCAAGTGCTTGGTCAATGATAGTGTCAAGGTTTTCAGGGTCTAATTGCCGTCTGATTTGAGCGAGAGTAGAGCGAATTGCGTTATCCATCTCGGTTGCATCGAAACCTGTTTCCCTTTGGTCATCCGTCGGGATTCGTAGTACATTTTCCAACTGGTATCGCAGTGGGCAACGCGCATAGTTGGCGAGTTCAGTGACAGAGAAGGCTGCGGAAATACCGGTTGGTTCGAGGGCTGATGGTGGACATTCTGGAAATTGGATGGGTGTTATGTCATCGAAAGTCTCATCCGTGGAAGTGCTGTCTTCGGGTTGTCGTAACACGTTGAGTTTGAAAGGCAGACTGGATAAATCGTCTTCTCCGCCACAGATACCAAGGTGTGTGTCGAGCCACTTAAGCATTTCCTGTGCTTCGCCTTTGTCTGAGAGTGTTCCTGATAAAATAAGCCGGTCTTTGGCGCGTGTTGTACCGACATAGAACAACCGTTTCTTTTCGGCGCTCTCTTTTTCGCGTGATCGGTTTTTCATGTGGGCAATGATTGAGGGTTCAGTTTTCCTGTATCCGTCATCTGGCTGAAGCGGGCTAAAGCCAATACCGAGTGCCTCATCGATAAAAGGCTCACTATCTGTTTGTCCTTTCCGGTTAAGACATGGGAGTATGACGACTGGGAATTCCTTCCCTTTGGCGGCGTGGATTGTCATAATTTGCACTGCTCCGCTGCTGGCTTCAACTGGTGCTTGTCCCTCGCGAGGTTCTTCCGTGATTAAGGTATCCAAAAATTCGATGAAATCTGGAAGAATTTGCGTATTTTCATCTCCATCGAAATTTCTTGCAAGTTCCAGGAGTTTTTGATAATTTGCCCACCGTTGTTGTCCCTGTTTTCCTGTTTTCAGTGTGGCAATCAATCCGGTTTCATTAACGATGGTTACGATGAGTTGGTTTACAGGCATACGCTGTGCGATCTCGAGGTGCTTTTTTAGGGTATCTATCGCGTTTCTGAGATGCTCAGAGGGTGTTTGGTAGTTCTGCGCTTTTTCCCAGAGGTCTACGCCATCCTGTAGTGAAATTTCGTAGAGTTCGGTATCAGAGATACCAAAAGCGGGCCCGCGGAGGACTCCACCAAGAGAGGTCTGGTTTTCTGCGGGTCTATTAAGGAAATTGAGATAGTTCCAGATATCGTAAATTTCTTGTCTTTGATAGAAACCAATGCCCCCTGTTGTGAGGTAAGGGATACCCACCTCAAGGAGCGCGTGCTCAATGTTAGGGAGATGTGTTCTGCTCCGAATGAGGATAGCGATGTCGCCATATTCAATGGGTCGCTCGACTTCCGCACTATTTTCACCGCGTACCGATACCGTATCTCCGTTGCGTTTGATGTTTTTGATATGGTTTGTGATAAGCGTGTATTCATCTACGTTTTCGGTGCCGTTTTGCCCGAGAAAAATTTCAACGGCTCCGTCTGCGTCCGTGGGGCGCGCTTTAATGAGGGATTCATAGGGCACCTCAAACTCGTTTTCACTCCCATCCCGCATCAAGGGGTCGAAAAAGTGATTGGTAAACCTGATGGGCCCCTGTAAAGAGCGGAAGTTCTCTTTGAGGGAGATAGCCGATCCGGCGTTTTCAACGATTTTTTCTCGCGTTTTATTAAACACGCGGACATCCGCGCCGCGAAACGCATAAATACTCTGTTTCGGGTCGCCGACGATGAATAGGTTCGCGCTTTTTAGTTTGTTTGTCAGGCGCATTACCAAGTCGTACTGTAATTCATTTGTATCCTGAAATTCATCTACCATGTAGAACTTGTAGCGGTCAACCAATTTCTGTCGGATTTCTGGGTTATCGCGGAGCAGGTCGCGGGTTTTCAACTGCAGATCGTTGAAATCGAGTGTGCTTTGCGAGAGTTTAGCATTTTGATAGTCTTTGAGGATGCGTTTGTAGAGTGTGAGTAGATCGCGGGTTGTGCTAATTAGGAAATCGTCATCGTTCACAACTTCATCGTCCATTTTATCTTCAGTATCGGTTTCAACATCGGCTTTTTTGTTGTCATCTTTTTCAAGAAGTGGAACGTCTTTAATTTTTTTCGCGGTTGGTTCGAGAAAGGCGATCTGATCCGCAATGCCTGTTCTGTCAACACTTTTTGGCAGAAAGCCGCCTGTCGCAATACTACCATTTTGGATTGTAATTAAATCTCCAATTTCTTTAAGCAAAGTCAATCCTTCAGGTGAGTTTGGGTTCTGCTTGTAGAGTGCTTCTAATTGCTGTATTAGATTCTGAGCGTTCTCTGCCTTCGTCCCTTTTGCAACTTCCAAAACAGCGTTTAGGCATCGGATGAATTCGGCAACATCAATCTTTGACATCAATTCTTCGCGAATCTGTCGTTCCAAGCTTGTGCGAATTTCTGTGTCGTTCGGATTGCTATAGATTTTCTTCATGAGACGTTCAAGGTTATCGCGTTTTTCGACCATATTGGAGAAGAAATCCGCCAGTTTTTGCTGTCCTCCGTAGCGTTGCAGAAGGCGGGTGAGTTCTGCACGGTGTGGATCCTCAGGATTTGTGGCGATGTCCTTGAGGGTTTCGCGAATGGTTTTCTGTAGTAGGAGTTTCTGGTCGATGCCTTGTACAATGCTGAAGTTGGCTGGCACATGGGCTTGGAAAGGGAATTC
Organism: Candidatus Poribacteria bacterium; assembly: GCA_028818705.1. GTDB lineage: Bacteria > Poribacteria > WGA-4E > WGA-4E > WGA-3G > WGA-3G. Next base: position 2,984 of record JAPPNJ010000215.1, on the reverse strand, counting down.
TCTTAAGATACTTGCGCAGAAGGCGTGGATAGTTGAGATGTGTGCTGAGTTCATCTCATCGCGGAAACGTTGAAGTGAATTACTTTGTTCTACACCTGCGTTTTCTGCTTCTTCAGACATCTTTTGAATAATTCGTTCCTTCATCTCAGCGGCGGCTTTTTCTGTAAAAGTAATGGCAACAATTTCGCGCGGTGTAACGTCGCGTTCGCGCAAAATCTTGAGGTAACGTTGGACCAACACGGTGGTTTTTCCGGATCCTGCACCGGCGGTTACGCAGACGTGTTTTTCTATGTTAAGGGCTTCTTGTTGGCACTGGGTCAATTGCATTTTGTCTATTTCCTTGTCCGGCGCGTTTGATGAAGATTAATTTTTTAATTCGGTAATTTTTAGAAGCCCGGTTCGGTTAGGAAACCGAACCTACCGGGCCTGGAGAAAATATAGAATTACCGAAATATTTTCTTAAACTTCATCAAAGCGCGCCTGCAATAATAGAGTAGTATTTAATCGGGTAGTGGAATAATTGCCTCTGCTGCTATTGCAAGTTGCACGGTGTCTCCAGGTTTTTTCGTTTCGATGCCGGGATTGTAATGCACGGCTTTGAGCGGTACGTCTGCGGCGACCAGTTGGTATTCTTCTATCCTGCCCAAGTAGTTGACTGCGGTAATCTTTGCGGTTATTGTATTCTCGGCGTGGTTAGCATCGTTCTGGTTGTTGTTGACGATGAGTGCTTCGGGGCGAATTGAGCACTGCACGGGTGTTCCTTCGCTTAAGGCGTGATAAATAGTTTCAGAGTGGAGTGTTCCGACGGGGGTCTCGATTGTCGCACTTCCGTTTGATGTGTGCTGGACTTTGCCAGCGATAAAGTTGGTTTCCCCAACGAAACTTGCTACAAAGGCGTTCTTTGGGAACTGATATACCTCGCGTGGGGTGCCGACCTGAATGACAACGCCGTCCTGCATGATTGCCATGCGATCCGCCATAGAGAGCGCATCTACTTGATCGTGTGTGACGTAGAACATTGTGATGTTTGTTCGGTCGTGGATCTGTTTGATTTCGTCGCGCATCTGTTGTCGGAGGGCGGCATCGAGATTGCTAATCGGTTCGTCAAGCAGGAGAACGCTCGGTTCAATGACAAGGGCGCGTGCGAGTGCGATGCGCTGCTGTTGTCCACCGGAAAGTGTGTTGACTGCGCGATCGTGATAGTCTACCATCTGCACCATCTCTAAGGCGCGCGTGATCTTTTCGTCTCGTTCCGATTTGCCGAGTTTGCGAAGTGTGAGTCCGTATTCGATATTTTCGGCGACGGACATGTGGGGCCAGAGCGCATAGTTTTGGAATACCATCCCGGTATTGCGTTGATGCGGCGGCACATTGTTCACAACGGTATCGTCGAACCGTAATTCGCCGGTGTCAGGTTTGTAGAATCCTGCGACAATCCGCAGAAAGGTCGATTTACCGCATCCGGACGGACCGAGAAGAAAGAAGAATTCGCCTCTCTCAATATTCAGACTTACGTCGTTGACAGCGATCGTTGTGTCAAATGCTTTTGTAACATGGGTTAATTGAACTGAAACTGCCATAATGGTTATCGGTTGTCAGTTGTCGGTTAAAAGAGGTTTCTAATACGCATCAAGAATTTCTGAGGTCTCTCCACTGATAACTATTTTTCTAAATTTTTCACGCAACGGAAGCCGATGGTACTGCCAGATGAGAGGTGATACCATCTATCTGCGACGCGGAGGTCTTTGGGACTGCCCCCCCAACCGCCGCCGCGTAGGATCCGGAAGTTTTCGTTATCAGGCGCGATCTCTCTACCGAAGCGCGGATTATTTTCTGGACTCATGCTATAGAATTCGCCGTTGTATTCGTCGAAACACCATTCCCATGCGTTCCCTGCCATGTCGTATAGGTTATAGCCGTTAGGCGGGAAGCTCCCGACCGGGGCCGTCCATTTCCATTGATCTGTTCCACCAGTGCTGCCGAAATTCGCGTCTGTATGTGTCATTATATCACCATTGGGATATAATTTTCCAGTCAGATTTCCGCGTGCAGCGTATTCCCATTCGGCTTCAGTAGGTAACCGTTTGTTTGCCCATGCGGCGTATGCAGCAGCGTCACGCCAGTTCACTCGGACGACAGGTGCGTCTGGGGCATTGAAGCGCGGGTTATGCGACAAGGGTGGCTGAGGATAGCCTGTGCTTTCAACGAATTTTTGGTAGCGCGCATTGGTTACTTCATACTGGTCCATATAAAATGCGTTGAGGGTAACAGTATGCACGGGTTGTTCGTCGCTATCGCCGGTTGCGGAGCCCATCTGAAATGTACCTGCCGGAATCAGGACCATTGTGGCACCGTCAATCTCAGAAACGATTTCCACAGGATGTTCAGTAGCAGGTGAATCCTCATTGCGGTGTGTGCAAGCGTACATCCCAATACTAACGATACTGACGAGAAGGATTCCAGCAATTTTCATAGCGTTTTGGCTACTTGCGTGGCGGTTTCAACGATCCACGTCTGTTCTCTCTCATAGACTGTCCGGAGGTCCAACCAGAAAAGTCCATCCTTGATTCTACCGATGACAGGAATTGTAGCGTTTCGGAATTGTGCGGCAAGCATTTCAGCGGATATCTGTGCCGATTCAAGCACAAGTGCGACGCTCGGCAATGTCTCAACAGGTAGGGCACCGCTCCCAATCTGCCCGTAGGTTTCCGAGACCTGGATGTTGAGTTTTTCGGCGAAAAGGTCTTGGAGTTGCGCTTTGAGTTTTTCGGCGACAGTGTGGAGTGTCTCTATTGAGCGGGTGTAGCGGTTGAGCATCGGAAACTGTTCAGCGGCCGTAGTGCTGTCAATAAGGTAGCGTTGCAATGTTGCTGACAACCCGGCTATAATGAGTTTGTCAACGCGGAGTGCGCGCATCATCGGGTTTTTGCGCATCTTTTCGATCCATTCCGATTTACCGACGATGAGCCCCGCCTGCGGTCCAC
>JAPPNJ010000150.1:15664-21384 GCA_028818705.1 Candidatus Poribacteria bacterium | reverse complement strand
CGAGTCCTGCTGGGTTCCAAACGGTTGCGGTGGCATCATCGGCGATTGCTGTGAACGCACCACCTAAGCCAATCGAGCGGGCACCGGCACCAAGCCGCAGATGTGGCATGGCATCCACTCCGGCATAACTGACCGGCGACACCGCTAGGATAAGAAAGAAAAGGGGTATTAAACCGCATAATTCCCGATATGCAGACTGCCATTTACTTAGCGCGTCAGTGCGAGTTTGAGAAGTGCATACTCTGGTTCAAAACCATCTGCCACCATAATCTGACAGAAGTAGACGCCTCGAGCTAAATCTTCACCAGATGAACTGCTTCCGTCCCAACCGATTGCGTTCCTACCAATGTACTCGCCAGCGTCCCAAACCTCGTTATCCACAAGCACTCGCACCGGTCGAAGGGTCATATCGTAAATGACGATACTCACCGTGGATTGCCGAGTCAGTGTGAAGGAGATACGAGTGTTCTCCTTGAACGGGTTAGGTGCATTAATTGGACGCGATGCCAATACTGGACCTTCCTCACTCTCAACAAAGAACGTAAACTCGTGGACTGCCATGTTCGCTTCGCGGGCGCCACTGCTCTTCTCAGAGACGTTGCCCTCTTTCTGCGCCATGTCAGACACTTCAAGCTTGACCGTATGTTGTCCGAAAGCGAGATCGATATCTGGCGTGTATAGCACCTGCGATGCCGACTTCTGGTTCGACTTGAGGTTAATCAACCTGTCATCAAGAACGAAGCGGATAGAATCGACATCCACACCAGATTCAGCATCGGCGTAGGTTATCGAAATCTGCGGTCGGCGTTCGGTCAGACGTGCCTCATTTTGTGGTGATGACATCGTGATAACCGGAGCAGCAGTATCGAAGTCGATTGAGAAGGTGCCCTTCGCTGTGGCAGAATTGCCGATTGTATCAGTCGCGCGAACCTCAATCGTGTAAGTCCCTTCATCAAGGGGCTTCTCAGGAATGAAATCCAAACGCGTGATACCTTCGACATCGTCTTCACCATCATCTTCGGTATCGCCTTTCACCTCTTTACCGTCGCTATCCCACAGGACAATATTCATATCATCAACACCCGATTCATCGTTGGCGCTCGCCGAGATTGTCGGAAGTCCACCACGGATGGTTCCTGTCGGAGTGATTGAGGTAATAGAAGGTGCGACATTATCGACCTCCAGTGTGAAAGTCCACGAATGTTGGGTCGTACCACCTTCACTAATTGCGATGACCTTTATGGTGTGCGTGCCTGCTGTGAAGCTATCCGCTATCTCAACACGCCCTTGAGCGATTTGCGCGAGTGCGACGGAGCGGAACGGCTTATCGTCTACAGCAAACTTGGCACTGACAACCTTGGACTGCTCATCGCTAACAACCGCTGAGATTGTTATCCAACTATCACCCTTGACAACGCCAGACGGAGCAACTTCAGAGATGACAGGCGGCGTTGTGTCTGTGACCACTGTGAAAGAGGTAGACGCTTGTGCTGTCTGCCCGTCACCATCGGTGACTTCAACAACAACGGTGTGTGCACCACTGCTTAATGACGCAGCAGGTGTATGCGAGAATCGATTCCCATCTACCTCTGGTGTAGCATCTACACCGTCAACAGTAAACGTGGTTACCTCAAGATCACCTGCTCCTGAAATCTCACCACTGATAAGCGGTTTGGTGTCCATGACAGATTGTCCGGAAGCCGGAGAGTGAATCACAACAGCGGGTAATGTGCCGCTGATAGCAAATTCAACAGAAGCCTCACCGATGTTACCCAGAACATCGGCAACTTGAACGGTTGCGCGGTAGGCACCACCCGGAAGTTGATCGCTGCGGGTGTAAACCAATGTCGATTCACTGCTTTCAATGGCACCTTGGTCGACCATAATATCCTGGTCACCTTGCTCGGGTAGTATCCGTGTCAATATAACAGTTGGCCCATCAGGAAGTTCCGTTGTTGCCCAAGCCAAGACTTCCTGGCCAGAACTGTCAGGACCACTTCCCGCACCATCTTCATAGGTGGCATGAACAGTTGGTAAACTATCCACTGTATGGTCCTCGATAGGGGTCTCAATCTTAATCATTGGACCAGTGTTATCAAGGTTAATCATCACCAACGGGAAGGATACATAACCGTTCCATTGCGTAACCATACCTTCTGGCGCATAAGCACCATCGGGCAGTGCTGAAATTTCCATTACCGTAAGTGAGAAAGTTGTTTCTGGATCTTCCGCACCTTCACTGGCTATTGCAGCACCGTTAATGCTGGCACTCAGTTGATCAGCGGCTAACGAGCCGTTAGCAACCATGAAACCTACAGTGAGTGAATCCCGGAGTGCGATCGGTTCAGCAGGGGATTCCGCTACATCTACACCGTCAACGGCTGTGACCGCCAAATCAGTGATATCAGCGAGTCGGAAGTTCACCACATGGACAGCGGCTTTTGGTGATTCATCGGTTTGAACATTACCAAATTCGTCAACTGCGAGCGCATGGAACATGTAAGTCCCATTTTCAAGCATTCCGACATCAACCGTAAGGTCCAAAGCACCAACTTCACCTTCAATCACAGTTTCGTTACCCTCAGCATCCGTTTGAATTAATCTCACAGATGCGTAGGTTTTCGGATCGGCTGTTGGCTCAGTGGTAAGCATATCCATCGGGGATGCAACCGTTTCATCAACAATTCCACCGACCGTGTAACTTCCATCCTCATTCGCTTCAACAGGTTGAGGAGCAACACCGTCGGCAACATTAGTGACAGCGACGATGTTTGTGGGACCTAACGGTGCCACATCGTCAACGTTGTCAACCGATAAGTGGCTTTTGACGGCTTCAGGTGCCGGCATTTCGCCAGCATCGGTTATTGCGGATGCGGTCACCACATGCTGATTTTCATCTTTAGTAGCATCACGAGCTGCGGAGCTATCAGCAGTGATAGTATCCTCAAGAGCGGTCGTATCTACCTCAACTGCCCATCTTGCAAAGTTACCCGGTGGGTACTCTCGATAGATTGAGGCTTCCGCCATTCCCGTTGCTACAGCGTCAGCTGCGGTATGAACGAGATCATCAAGAAAATCGGCATTTCCTTCGAGGGCACTTAATTCTTCTGCCGTGATAACTTCGTATTCACTGGCCGCACCAATCACTTCGCCTGCAACCTTTAGCTGGAAAGAAGTGGTTTCAGGATATGTCCGTTCCGGCGTATACCCACTAATCGTGACTGTACCTTGCGGGCCACCACTATCCGGATTCTTCTTTGTAATGGACTCAGCATCAAGGACGAGCGCCAGCACATCGAAATCAACCGGGTGAACACCAGCATCCAATTTTATCGCGAATGGCTCTGATTCACCTGTGAGATGAAGTCGATTTGTTGCCACGGCACGTACCATGACGGTGTCGCCTGCGGCTACGAGTGCGTCAAAGTCAGTTACATCCCAACTGACTTCATACATCGCAACTTCTTCGTTTTCAGCCAATTCACGAGCTTCACCGATTTGTTGCCACGCGCCATCTGCGTCCATGTATTCCACACTGACGGATGCGGGGTGCACCGTGCGATTATCTACAGTGACGGTTAACATCACGCCATCCGTAGTATTTGCGAAGATGATCCCGCTTTCGTAAGGTTCATCAGCATCACCATCACCGTTTCGGTCGCCGATACTGACAGCTGTAATGCTCGCTGCATCAGCCTCTGGTGCGACAATTCTGAGTCGGGTAGGTTCAGTGTAGGATCCGAGGTTGAAGAGGGTATCAATTCCCATCGCCCGGACGCCGTAGTCACCCATCATGAGGGGCATGTGGGCACCTTGAATCGGCATTACCACATGATCAGACGGATCAAAGGTTACCGGCACCAGATGATCGACGATGTCCACTGTAGCACCCAGCGCATCAATTATCAATTGGGCTTGGGATTCAGTCAACTGAAAACGCCCAATAAAAGGCTCTAAACTCTTAAGGAATGGATTGGCAGACTTCTGAATTAAATCCGGTGTTAGCAGTGCCAAGATACTCTGAGGCGTCATAGTACCCAAAAGCCCCTGTATCGCAGCAGTATCCAATCCACCGACGAGCTGCGGTGCCGCCTGTTTCAGGAAGGAAGCAAGTTGTGCTCCTTGGCGTTCGAGGACCGCCGACCAAATCCTGGAGGTCAACATCGTAGATTCAACCGTTAATGGCATCCATGTACTTTGCGGATTGCCATGGGCATCCAACCCGATTTGTTGATAAAACAGGTATCCCATGCCTGGACCGATATCAGCCCTCTTCGGCATACCCATAACATTGAGGGTTGCCGCACCAGCACCAGTAGCAGTAGCGACATAGATACCTTCCGCGTTCTCATAACCGGTAACGTTTGCACTGCCGGGCATAATCTGAATATCAGCTTCCGGCGCGCTTGTATCAACCGTGAAGGCCTCTTGTACCTGATCGAGCGGGTTCCCATCGGCATCGCGGACGACAGCACCTAAGTAGTAGTTGCCATCTGCAATGTTATCAATCTGTGCGACCCAAAGCGACTCCGATTGTGGATTGACACGAGGCACAGTAAAGACAGAAGCCAACATCGGATCAAATGCGGTTTCAAATTTAGTTACAATCCTATTCGCATTACGTTCCAATATACGCTGTATTCTGCGCTGTTGCTTTGGTGTAGCAGTACCCAAGAATTCGTTTATACTGATAGGTTGCCCTGTTATAGCTTTTTGGACTATGTTGGTGACTTGCGGTGAAGTCAATACATCCGCAATTGCACGATTTAAATCAGGCGTAAACAGTGCATCAACAATACCACGATCCACGATTTGAAGGTTCCGCGGATCCGGCATTGCCCAACCGTCAATTTTGTATGCATCTTCCTCTTTCTGTATAGCACTACTGAGGAATTCTGCAAGGGTAACAGTAGTTGGATCCATAGCGGCGATTGCTTCGCGATCCAGGGTCATAAATTTTACCGGTTCAGCGAGCATCACTTCAAAATAGTAATAGGTACTACCCTTAGAGGGGATACCTATTTCTGCTTCCCACACAACCCCATTTTTCCCAGAAGTGGGCTGCATATCAACAGCGATATAGTTCTGTTCTTTCGGACCTGTGTTTGAATACCGAAGTGTAACGCTGGAGAACAATTGCGAACCCAAGCTGGGCCATGCCGGTAAGTTGGTCGCAGCAAGCGTTTCATCTAAACTGAACGTATAGGGAATGGTATCGGCTTGAAATTCATCGGATGTAATCTCGGTGCCTTCAACCGTTCCGCCACCTGTGAGATTAAATGTGACACCACCGACCTTCGCTGGAACACGCATATAAACCTGTAAGTTGTCCCGCGTTAGATGTTTGGTACTTCTCTCCAAATAGGCAAAATCAGCAAAGTCAGGCGTTATGGCATTTCCGAAGTTCTCATAATCTAAGTGCTTTGCTTCGTTTTCAAAGATAGAGAGACGCTTTGCCATTAAGATCTGGCGAATCTGCTTTTTCGGGAAAAACCCTTGTGGAATCATATCAACGATCGGGTCCACCAAGGCATCTGCTTCAAGTGGTAGTCCAGATGCTCGGATAATTTCCTCTATAAATCCTCTTCCAGAAGCAGCATTTAGTGAGAGTCCACCAAGCCTCGATTTACCTAAAAGGTACTCATTTGTTGGCATTACTGGCGCAAATGGATCTGCCGGCATCTCTTCCTCTACTGGAGGTAGTTCCGGTGTAGGTTCCG